>NZ_JBIAGM010000003.1:0-640741 GCF_042869815.1 Streptomyces sp. NPDC006739 | reverse complement strand
GGCCGACAGATCGGCGCTCAGGACACCTTGGTCAGTCGCAGACCGGGTCAAGCCGCGGCCCCGTGCGGAACACGATCATCCTCACAGTCGCAGACATCGCCCTGCGCACCCTCTCCCTCAACCCGGCCACCTCACCACCCCGGCACCTTCTGCAGCGCCACTACACCCGCAAACACGGCCCCGACGCGTATTACGGCAACCCGACGCTGAAGCCTGCCGGGTGACACCCCTCGTACGCCACAGCGGCGGCTGACTGGCCTGACCGGGCCCAGGAATCCGCTTGGGCCCACCCGCGGACCATGCGTAACCTGTCGGGCCATGTGCTACCACGCGTTCAACGGCGCCTTCCGGCACTACGTGTGCGTCGCGTGCCGGCTCTCGTTCAAGGGCAGCACATGGCCGATCCGCAAGCGCGTCTGTCCTGGCTGCCGTGACGAACTCGTCTTCGCCGGCTACGACTTCGCCGCGCCCCGGCGACGCGACACGAAGGCATGGTCCGTCGTCGCCACCGTGCTCGCGGAGGGGCTGACCTACGATCACCGCCCTGGCTGCGGCTGCTCGCGGCTCCCCTCCTTCCGGCCCCGGCTCCGAGCGCAGGTGCGTGTCCGGCGACGCGCGGCCGAGCGGCTGGGCCTGCCTCTGTCGGTGGCCCTCGCTCGCCGCGACGCCTTCACCACGGAGAGCCGCGACGAGCAACCACCCCCGGAAGATGCCGGCCTGACGGCCCGGTGAGCGCAGGGGCCGCGACCGGGGCCGCGGACCCTGCTCCCGGGCTGTGTCAGGCGTCGATGATGACGGGGATGATGAGCGGCTTGCGGCGGTGGGTGCGGAACGCCCAGTTCGCCACGGCGCGGGCGAGGAGTTGTTCGAGCTGGCGCGCGTCCCCGACGCCTTCCTCGGCCGCGGTGGCCAGGGTCTTCTCGATGACGGGGATGACCGGCTCGAAGGTGCTGTCGTCGTGGACGAAGCCGCGGGCCAGGAAGTCGGGGGCCTCGGCCAGGGCGCCGGTGTCCGCGTCGACGATCGCCACCACCGTGACCACGCCTTCGGCGGCGAGGGTGAGGCGGTCCTTGAGGGACGCCTCGGTGGCGCCGCCGACTTCCATGCCGTCCACGTAGACGTTGCCGGCGGGGACCTTGCCGGTGATGGACGCGCGGCCGTCGACCAGGTCGACGACGACGCCGTCCTCGGCGATGACGACCCGGTCGGGGTCGACACCGGTACGGATGGCGAGGTCGCCGTTGGCCCGCAGGTGGCGCCATTCGCCGTGCACGGGCATGACGTTGCGGGGCCTGACGATGTTGTAGCAGTACACGAGCTCGCCGGCGCTGGCGTGCCCGGAGACGTGCACCTTGGCGTTGCCCTTGTGGACCACGTGGGCGCCCCACCGGGTGAGTCCGTTGATCACCCGGTAGATGGCGTTCTCGTTGCCGGGGATGAGGGAACTGGCGAGCAGGACGGTGTCGCCCTTGCCGATGCGGATCACGTGGTCGCGGTTGGCCATCCGTGACAGCGCGGCCATCGGTTCGCCCTGGGAGCCGGTGCACACCAGGGTGACCTTGTGGTCCGGGAGCTTCTCCAGTTCCTTCGTGCTCACGACCAGACCGGACGGGACCTTCAGATAGCCCAGATCACGGGCGATGCCCATGTTGCGGACCATCGACCGGCCGACGAAGGCGACCTTGCGGCCGTGCTGGTGGGCGGCGTCCAGGACCTGCTGGATGCGGTGCACGTGGCTGGCGAAGCTGGAGACGATGACCCGGCGCGGCGCGGTGCGCATCACCTGCTCGATCGCCGGGTTCAGCTCTCGCTCCGAGGTGGTGAAGCCGGGGACCTCGGCGTTGGTGGAATCGGTGAGGAACAGGTCCACGCCCTCCTCGCCGAGGCGGGCGAAGGCACGCAGATCGGTGATGCGGTCGTCGAGGGGGAACTGGTCCATCTTGAAGTCGCCGGTGTGCAGCACCATCCCGGCCCGGGTGCGGATCGCGACCGCGAGGCTGTCGGGGATGGAGTGGTTGACCGCCACGAACTCGCAGTCGAAGGGCCCGAAACCACGCCGGTCGCCCTCCCGCACCCGCACCGTCCGCGGCCGGATGCCGTGTTCCTTGAGTTTGGCCTCCAGGAACGCCAGGGTCAGCTTGGAGCCGACGACGGGGATGTCGCGCCGCTCGCGCAGCAGGTACGGCACGCCGCCGATGTGGTCCTCGTGGCCGTGGGTCAGTACCACGGCCACGATGTCGTCCAGCCGGTGCCGGATCGAGGTGAAGTCCGGCAGGATCACGTCCACGCCGGGCTGGGTCTCCTCGGGGAACAGCACGCCGCAGTCGACGACGAGCAGCTTGCCCGCGTGCTCGAAGACGGTCATGTTGCGGCCGATCTCACCCAGGCCGCCCAGGGCGACGACCCGCAGCCCCCCTTCGGGAAGAGGCGGGGCGGCTTTCAGTTCGGGGTGCGGATGACTCATAGCCTGACGGTACCCGGAGAGCGGGACAGGGTGGTGACCGCCCGTCCGGGCCGGCCCGGAGCGTCCGCTCCGGCCGGCCCGTCCGTGCGCCGTCAGCGTGCGACGGCGACGGGGGCGTGGGTCGGTGCGGGTGTCTCCTTCGGATCGAGCTCGGCCGGCATCGCGGAGGGAGCGGGGGCGGGGGCGTAGGGGATCTCTCCGCGCAGGACGGCCTTGGCGCGGTCCTCGTCCAGCTCTCCCTCCCAGCGGGCCACGGCCAGGGTGGCGACGCCGTTGCCGACCAGGCTGGTCAGGGCGCGGGCTTCGGACATGAACCGGTCGACGCCGAAGATCAGCGCGAGGGCGGTCACCGGGACGTGCGGTACGGCGCTGAGGGTGGCGGCCAGGGCGATGAAGCCGGAGCCGGTGACGCCCGCGGCGCCCTTGGAGGTGAGCAGCATGACGGCGAGCATGGTCAGCTGCTGGGTGAGGCTGAGGTGGATGCCGAGGGCCTGGGCGAGGAAGACCGAGCCCATGGTCAGGTAGATGGCGGTGCCGTCGAGGTTGAAGGAGTACCCGGCGGGCAGCGTGATGCCGACGACCGGTTTCGAGGCGCCCGCGTGCTGGAGCTTGGCCATCATGCGCGGCAGGACGGGCTCGGTGGAGGAGGTGCCGAGGACGATCAGCAGCTCTTCCTTGATGTAGCGCAGGAAGGGCAGCAGCCGCAGTCCGTTCAGGCGCATCACGGTCCCGAGGACGACCAGGACGAAGATCAGGGCGGTCAGCCAGAACGAGCCGACCAGCAGGGCCAGGTGGCGCAGGGTGCCCAGGCCGTAGTGGCCGATGGTGAAGGCCATCGAGCCGAACGCGCCGACGGGGGCCAGCCGCATGATCCAGCGGATGAGGGTGAACAGCACCGCGGAGAACTTCTCGACGCCCCGGGCGATGCCCAGGCCGGCCTCCCCGCTGGCGTGCAGGCCGAATCCGAACAGCACCGACACCAGCAGCACCGGCAGGATCTCGTTGCCGGTCAGGGCGCTGACCAGGGTGGCCGGGATGATGGCGAGGAGGAAGGCGGCGAAGCCCTCGTGGGCCGTGGTCGCCTCCGGCGGCAGGGCCTTGGTGGACAGGGTCGAGAGGTCGATGTGCAGACCGCTGCCCGGCTTGACGACGTTGACGACGACCAGGCCGATCACCATGGCCACGGTGGTCAGCACCTCGAAGTAGACCAGAGCCTTCAGGCTCACGCGGCCGACCGCCCGGGCGTTGCCCATGGAGGCGATGCCGTGGACGACCGTGCAGAAGACGACCGGCGCGATGAACATCTTCACCAGCGCGATGAAGCCGTCGCCGAGCGGCTTGAGATCAGCGCCGAAGGACGGCCACAACCCGCCCACGGCGGCGCCGAGGAGGACGGCGACCAGGCACTGGACATACAGGTGGGACAGCATCCGGCGGATGCGGCCCGGTGGTGCGGTGACGGTACCCGGGGCGGCGTCGTTGCGGCTCATGCGGGGCGTCCTTCCAGGACGGGAACGAGGAGTTCGGCTCGGGCGATACGCCGGGCGGCGCGGTGCAGGAGCACCGTGGGGGACGCGCCGTCCGGTGCGGGGACGGCTCGGGTGGTGATCACGCCGGCGGGAGTGCCCAGACGCAGCGTGCCGTCGGCGGTCTGCCGGGCGACGCGGTGGGCGAGGGTGCCGGAGGTGGTGGCGGCCGTGGCCAGGGCCACGGCGGAGGTCAGGCCGATCGCCGGGTGCGGGGCGTGCATGGAGACCATGCGCACGGCCAGGTCGTACTCGTCCTGGTTGACGGGTGTTCCCTGTGTGGTGCGGTAGGGGGCCGGTCGGGCGACGATGCCCACTTTCGGCACCGCGTGGCTGACCGGGTCGCCCTCGCGGGCCAGACCCATGGCCAGCGCTGCCCGGCGGCGCAGCAGTGCCAGCGTGGGCACCGCGGTGGCGAACGCGGTGAGGGATTCGGTGCCGTCGAGGCCGAACGCCTTGGCGTCGAACAGCGCGGCCGGCGCGCCGGCGTCCACCAGGGATGCCTCGACGGGGCCGTCCGGGCCGGTCAGCTCGTCCAGCGCCCGGCCGGTCGGCAGTGCGCGGCCGGTCGTCGAGCCGGCCGGGTCCTGGAACCCGAGCAGGACCGGCACGCCCGGCGCCGAGGTGCCCGGCACCACGGCCGTGCCCTCGTCCGGGGCCACGCCCGCGGGGGTGGGGATCGTGCCGGTGAGGCGGGCCCCGGTGTTGACGTTGAGCATGCGGACGGTGGTGGTGTCCGACGTGATCGGCACAAGAGCGTGGTGGACGGCGTACAGGGCCACGGCGGTGGCGCAGTTGCCGCAGTTGCTGGCCCACTCCACGCGCTCGTCGCCGATGCCGACCTGCGCGAAGGCGTACTCGACAGCCACACCGGGCTGGGTCGACGGCTGTACGACGGCGGCCTTGGAGGTGGTGGAGGAGGCGCCGCCCACGCCGTCGATCTGGCGGGGGTCGGCGGCGTTGAAGGCGGCGAGCAGGAGGGCGTCGACGTCCACGCCCGTGGCGGCCACGTCGCGGTGGTCGAAGATCCAGCACTTGCTGGTTCCTCCGCGGATCATCTCGCCCTGCAGACGCAGCACAACCGACTCCTCACAGACATGGAAGGGGAAGTCCACCGGCGGTCTCGCCGTGCGTGGTGTCCTCAACGGTGGGTGACGGCAGCGTGAAGTACAATCTCGGAAATCTGCATGGCCATTAAGGTGAAGTGAACGCTGGAGGTGGCGGCATGCTCGACGTCCGGCGCATCCTGCTGTTCACGGAGGTCGCCCGGCGCGGCTCGGTGACCGCGACCGCCCGCGCCCTCAACTACACACCGTCAGCGGTATCGCAGCAGATCAGCCGCCTGGAAGCGGAGGCAGGACAGCCCCTGCTGGAACGCCACGCCCGGGGCGTCACCCTCACCGACGCCGGACGGGCGCTGGCCGAACGAGGTCATCGCATCGAACGCGAACTGCGCGCCGCGGAGAACGAACTCGCCGACTACGCCGGCCTGCGCGCGGGCACACTGCGCGTCGGCACCTTCCCCACCGTCGGCGCCTCGCTGCTCCCGCACGCCGTGATCGCCTTCCGGGACGCCCACCCCGGCGTACGGCTGACCGTCCGCAGCGCCCGCATCGCCGGACTCTGGACCATGCTGGAGAACCGGGAGATCGAGATGTCCCTGATGTGGGACTACGACTGGAGCCGGATCGACCGGGAGGACATCGTCGTCACCCCGCTCCTCGATGATCCGCCGGCCCTCCTCGTCGGCGACCACCATCCACTCGCCGGCCGCGATGCCGCCTCGCTCGCCGACTTCGCGGACGACCCCTGGATCACCCGCGCCGACCATCACCCGGTGGCCGAAGCCCTCGTGCGCGGCTGCCGCTCCGTCGGCTTCGAGCCCCACATCGCCTACGAGGCCCACGACTACCAGGAGGCCCAGGCCATGGTCGCCGCGGGCATCGGAGTCGCCCTCGCTCCCACCCTGGCCCTGGAGGGCATCCGACCCGGCGTCCACGTCCTGCGCCTCCGGCCGCCCGCGCCCGTCCGCCGCATCCTCCTGGTGCGCATGGCCGACCACTCGCTCACCCCCGCCGCCCTGACCTTCGCCGGACTCCTCCGCGACACCGCCGCGGCCCGAACCCGCTGACACCGACGGATGCCGAGGACGCATCCCGGGTGCCGGTCTCCCGTCGACCCATTGACCATGTGATGTGTTAGCGATAACACTCATTCATGCCGCTGGAGAAACCCGCGCAGCAGCCGACGAGCCCAGCGCGCTCGCAACTCTGACCCCACTTCCAGCTGAACCGCACGCCGCTGCCGTACGGGGAGACAGTCCTCACCAGCCGCCGCGGCACCACGGGACACCAGACCAACCCGTGGGCCATGATCGACGACGGCGGCGCCGACGAGGTCAACGGCGCCGTCTGGTCCTGCGCCCTGGCCTGGAGCGGCAGCTGACGGCTGACCGCCCAGCGGCTGCCCACCGAACGCGTCACCCTGTCCGCGGGCTTCGGCCACGACCCGGTCACCTGGGAGCTGCCGCCGGGCGGAGAACTGGTCACTCCCGTCTGCGCGGGGGCGTACACCGAGGGCGGCTTCGGCGCGGCGTCCCGCCTGTGGCACCGGCACGTCCTGCACCACGTGCTGCCGCACCCGGAGGAGATACGGCCGGTGCTCTACAACTCCTGGGAGGCCATCGAGTTCGACATCGACGTCACCGGTCGGATCGCGCTGGCCGAGAAGGCGGCCGCGCTCGGTGCCGAACTCTTCGTCATGGACGACGGCTGGTTCGGCGCGCGCACCCACGACGCCGCCGGACTCGGCGACTGGACCCCCAGCCCCGACCGCTTCCCCGACGGCCTCACCCCCCTGATCACCCGGGTCCACGACCTCGGCATGCGTTCGGCCTGTGGGTGGAGCCCGAGATGGTCAACCCCGACAGCGACCTGTACCGCGCCCACCCCGACTGGGTGCTCCACCATCCGCACCGCCGCCGCACCGAGCACCGCAACCAACCGGTGCTCAACCTCGCCCGCCCCGACGTGGCCGCCTGGCTGCACGGCCGGCTCGACGAACTGCTGTCCAAGAACGCCGTCGACTTCCTCGAGTGGGACATGAACCGCCCCTTCAGCGAGGCCGGCCGGCCCGACGCGGACGGTGACCCCGACCGGCTGTGGATCGACCACGTGCGCAACCTCTACACCCTCCTCGACCGGCTGCGGGCCGGCCACCCACACCTGCGCATCGAGTCGTGCAGCAGCGGCGGGGGCCGACTGGACCTCGGCATCCTCGCCCGCACCGACCAGGTGTGGACCTCCGACAACACCGACGCCGTGGACCGCGTCGAGATACAGCACGGCTTCTCCCAGCTCTACCCGGCCCGGGCCATGGGTGCCTGGGTCACCGACAGCCCCAACCCCTACACCGGGCGCGGCGTGCCCCTCGACTTCCGCTTCCGCGTCGCCATGAGCGGTGTTCTGGGGATCGGGGGTGACCTGAACCGGTGGAGCGCGGCCGACATGGACCGGGCAGCAGGGCACGTGGCCGCCTACAAGCGCGTACGACACCTCGTACAGCTCGGCGAGCAGTACCGGCTGCGACCCCGCGACGGCGGAGAGCTGAGCGCGGTGCAGTACCTGGCCCCCGACGGCGGGGAAACCGCCGTCATTGCCCTCAGAACGGCGCGGCGCTTCGGCCACGACGCCCCGGCCCTGCGACTGCGCGCCCTCGACCCCTCGGCACGGTACCGGGACGCCGCCACCGGAGTCCTGCACCACGGCGCCATCCTGCTCACCCACGGCCTGCCCCTGGACCTCGACCTGGACGACTACGCGTCGACCCTCGTCCATCTGATCCGCGATCCCACCTGCTGACCGGTGCTCACCGGAAAGGGCCTTCCACCGGGCCGGGACGGCATCCGTCGCCCCCGCTACAAGGGTGCCCGGGAGAGATGAGAGGGTCTGGAGGGTGAGCGAGACACCACCGAACACCCTGCAATACCGCTTCGACGGGCCGGAAGACGCACCTGTCCTGATCCTGGGTGCCTCACCGGGCACGACCTGGCACAGGTTGTAGAGACCGTCCAGGGGCGTCTACGCGAGTTCAGCGCGGGCATGAAACAAACCTGGTGCTGCCGGACGGAGGCAGTCACCGACCTGGATGGAATCGCCGGCTGATCGGCCACCCGAGATACCGGACACGCGAGGCGATCGCGTCCCGGTCTGTGCCCTGATCCGGTTCAAGGAAAAGGCCCCTTCATGCCGTTGGCATAAAGGGGCCGCATCCGAGAACCCAAAGACGGCGGTTCCACCTGTATGGGGCCGCTGCCGGGGTCAGCTTTCCGGCGCGTTCCACAGGTCCCGAAGCTCCTCCCATTGCGGTCCCGGGCCGTGCAGGGCCGTGGGCCGACCGGGGGCGGGGGCGCGCAGCCCGGCGAGGACCAGGTCGAGGTAGCGCAGGTGCAGCGCGGTGGCGCGCTCGCCGGTGACAGGGATCCGAGGGGTGAGGTGTTCGAGCAGCAGGGGGATGTCGGCGGACGTGAAGTCGGCGCGCAGCACGGCCGCCCGGTGGGCGCCGCCCACGAGGTCGTCGAGGGCCGCGCGCAACCGCCGCGCGGCAGCCTGAACCTCGTCGGTGGCCGGCAGCCGGCCGCCGACCAGAGGCAGGAGCGGACCACCCGTTCCCTGCTCGGCCAACGCGTCGCGGAAGAAGCGTACGAGGGCTGCCCACGGATCGGACTCCTCGGCGAGCGCCGTGCGCACCTGCACGACGAGTTGTTCCATCCCCGCGATCCGCATGCGCTGAGCCAGCAACTCCTTGCTGGGGTAGCGGCGGTAGAGACTGCCCATGCCGATGCCGGCGCGGCGCGCGATCTCGGAGACGGGAGCGTCCCAGCCGCGCTCGGCGAAGACCTCACGCGCGGCCTGGAAGAGGCGGGCGTCGTTGCGGTCCGCCTCCCGCTGCCGGCCGCGCGGCTTGCCTGTGTACGTGTCGCCCATGGCGCGGCATTCTCCCTCAGGGACGTCCCAAGCCGTGCCCGCCGTCGACGGTGACGACAGCTCCGGTGACGAAAGCGGCGTCCTCGTCGGCGAGCATGGCGATCGCCCGGGCCACGTCCTCCGGTTCAGCGACCCGCCCGAGCGGGGTGTGCTCGGCCAGACGCTGCTGGAACGCCGCCGGCTGCCCGGCGCTGCGCTCCGTGCGCACGAAGCCGGGCGCCACGACGTTGACGTTGATGCCGAGCGGGCCGGCCTCGTAGGCGACGAACCGGGCGAAGGTGTTGAGCGCGGCCTTGGCGGTGCCGTGCGCGGCCATGCCCACGGTGGGTGGGCCGTCGGCCACCGTGCTGGAGACGTACACGATCCGGCCCCCGCCCTGGGCACCCATGACGGTCAATGCCTGCTGGGTGAGGGTGAAGGCGGACGCGAGTTCGTTCGTCACCTTCGCGTGGAAGTCCTCCCAGGACAGGCTGGGGAGCGGGGTCGGGGTGAAGGGGGCACCGGCGTTGCAGACCAGGACGTCCAGCCGCCCGTCGATCGTGGAACGCTCCAGCAGTTCGGCCGCCTGCTGGGGGTCGTGAACGTCGGCCTGCACGGCGAAGGCTTCGCCGCCGTCGGCCTCGATCTGCTTGACCACCTCGTCGGCGGCCTCGCGGTTCGAGAAGTAGTTGACGGCCACGCGGTACCCGCGGGCCGCCAGCTCGCGCGAGGTGGCCGCGCCGATACCCCGGCTGCCACCGGTGACCAGGGCGGTCGGCTTGCTCGTCGTCTTCATGGGGCCTCCGAGTCGGCAGAACGATGCGCTCTTCTCCATTCAACTTATCGGAGCGGAGCGCTCCGTTCAAAAGGGCCTGCACGAAGCATGTGTGATGTGTCGCAAGGAGGGGGCGACACCGCCGCTCCCGCCCTTCGCTCCTGCAAATTCAACCGCCTTGAGGAGTGTTCACGGTTCAGGACGGCATCCGCAGGGCGAGCAGGGCCACGTCGTCGGTGTTGCCGGGTGGCATGCGGCCGAGTAGCTGATCGCACAGGGTGCCGAGCGGTTCGTGGGCGAGAGCGAGGGCGTGGTGGCGCAGACGGGTGAGGCCGGTGTCGAGGTCGCTGCCGGGCACTTCGATCAGGCCGTCGGTGTAGAGCAGCAGGGTGGAACCCGGCGGCAGCGACTGCGCGGCGTTCGGCCGGCTGCCGACGGTGCTCGAACCGGCGCCGAGGAGGAGCCCCTGCCCGGCTTCGAGGTACTGCGCCTGTCCGTCCTGGGTCAGCAGGAGGGGCGGCGGATGCCCGGCGCTGGTCCACCGCAGCGTCCATGGGCCGGTGTGCGGGCTGCCTTCGAGCAGGGCGAGGACGAGGGTGGCCATGGGGACGGTGGTGATGGCGGGCAGGGCGTCGTCGAGGCGGTCCACGACAGCACCGGGTGGGCCGGGGCGGTCCCAGGCCAGTGACCGCAGGATGCCGTGCAGTTGTGCCATGCCGGCCGCGGCGGTGAGATCGTGACCCACGACGTCGCCGATGACCAGCGCGAGCGTGCCGTCCTTCAGCTCGAAGGCGTCGTACCAGTCGCCACCGACCTGGGAGCCGGCCGGGGCGGGCTGGTAGCGGGCGGCCAGTTGCAGGCGGCCGAGCCGGGGCAGCGGGGCGAGCAGGTTGCGCTGCATGGCCTCGGCGACGGCGCGCTGGCGGCCGAACCGGCGGGCGTTGTCGATGACCAGGCCGACCCGGCGGCCGATGTCGCCCACCACTTTCAGATCGTCGGTGTCGAAGGGGGACTCCGGGTCGGTGCGCACCAGCGTCAGGGCGCCGGTGACCTGACGGGCGGAGCCCAGCGGCACGGTGATGGCGGATGTCGCGCCCACCGCCCGCAGGAAGCCGCTGTGGACGGCGGCAAGGGCAGAGTCGACCGGCTCGGTGACGTCTGCTTCGCGCTGCAGGACGGGATCACCGCCGTTCAGCACCTGGACCAGCGGAGAGCGGGCTCCCACCTCCGCTTGGGGCAGGCACTCGCGCCAGTCCTCCTGCGCGGCGTCACGGCCCCCGGGACCCGTCACCGCCACACGGTGGACCTGTCCGGTACCGACCCGCAGGTCCACCGCCGCCCAGTCGGCCAGGCGGGGAACCAGCAGACGGCCCAGCCGGGCGAGGGCCTCGTCGATCTCGAGTGTCTGACCCAGCACGTCGGTGATCTCCGCCACCAGCGTCAGCCGCTCGGTGCGGTCCTCCAGAGCCCGCGTGTAGGCCGCACGCTCCCGGCGCGTGCTGCGGTCGCCGGCGGCGTCGGTCAACAGCACGGCCATGCCCTGGAAGGCGCTGTCGTCCCTCAGAGGGGAAGCGGACCAGGAGATCGCGGTCAGACGGCCGTCACCGCGCAGCCAGATCTCACCCTCCCCCCGTGCCTCGGCTCTCGCGGCCAGGGACCGCAGTAGCGGGCACTGCTCCCGGGGCACCGGGCCGCCGGCCGCGTCCCGGTGCAGCAGGTCGTGTGCGTCCTCGCCCCGCATGGCGGCGGCGGCACGGCCCAGCAGGCGCTCGGCGGCCGGGTTGGCCGCGAGAATCCGTCCGGTGGGGTCCACCACGATGAGGGCTGTGCCCAGCCGTCGGACGACCTGCCGCCAGAAATCCGGCTCGGCCGCCGACCGGCACCGCCCCTCATCTCCCATGTCCTCCACCATGCCGCCTTTCCAGCCATGCAAACCCTCGCCGGAAACCGCGGACGCGTTGGCAGGCCGACACACCAGCGGATCGACGACTGCGGAGTCGACAACGATCGGTACGACCTGCATCAACGCTATGCCCGAACGGCAGGGAACGGGCGCGTCTCGACCGATCCAAGTCGTACTGCCCAGGAGTACGCCGGAGTTACCGAGGATTCTTCGAACACCCGTCGGACGCCGGCCTCATGTCTGTGTAGTTCTCGGTGATCCAGTACACCGGGCCGGTTCCGGTCGGCCCGAGGCAGGGTTGGCGTCATGACTGCGACCATCTCCCGCCCGGCTTCACCCGAAGGCGGGCTCCCCGTCCCTCGACTCACGCTCGCTCCCACGGTTCCGCACCGGCCCCGCTGGACCCGCCTGGTGGCCGCGCTCGCGCGACCGCGTCAGCAGCCACCTCAAGGGGAGCCGTGAGACGGCGCGGCCCCGCCGGGAAGCCGTCGGGGCCGTTCCGGCAGTTGCGTTTCACCGGATCACTGCGGCCGGGCACCGGGACAGGGCTCTGGAGTACGCCGCCGGCGCCGGTGCGTCATGCGGGGGCGCTGCCGATACGGGCGTGCGCGGTCATGCTGTCGGCGTGTCCTTCCTGGCTGACGGGCCGCATCCGGTCGGGCGGTGTACGTCGGCGCGATGCCGTAGCCGGGTACCCGCATTCCTGCCTTCGGACGGGCACCCTGGTGTGCTCGCCGGCCGGAGCCTGCGGATGTCTCCGGGCTCTGACGTCGTGAGATCCTCCCCGGAGGGTGGCCGCTGTCGATGAACCTGCCGCGCTGGCAATCGGGGCGAAGCGGCATGACAGGGATATAAGACACTAGCCTCGGGCCATGGTGACGCGTACCCGGCTCTATCGCGACGGCACTCTGGTCCTGGAGGACTTTCCCGTCGGTGACGTCCCTGCGCATCTCGCTGATCCGGCGTCGGTCCTGTGGCTGGACCTGCACCGGCCCGGAGCCGCTGAACTCGCCATGCTGGGTCAGGAGTTCGGCATCCACGAACTGGCTCTGGAGGATGCCGCCCAGCGTGGACAGCGGCCGAAACTCGACCGCTATCGCACCCACGAGTTCCTCAGCGCCTACGCCGTGACCGTCAGCCCGGACGGTGCGCAGCTGACGTACAGCGAGATCGCCGTATTCCTCACCGGCCAGGCCATGATCACCGTCCGCAAGGACGACGGCCTCGACATCGAGGATGTCGTCGCCCGCTGGGACGAGAGCCCGGACCTGGCCGGCCACGGCGTCGGATTCCTGCTGCACGGCCTGCTCGACCATCTCGTGGACGGACACTTCGCCGCCGTCCAGCAACTGGACGACAGCATCGAGGAACTGGAGGGCCTGCTCTTCGCGGCCGGGCGCCGTGAGATCGAAGCCGTGCAGCGCCGGGTCTTCGCACTGCGTAAGTCGCTCGTCCGGCTGCGCCGCGTCGTGCTTCCGATGCGCGAGGTGGTCAACGGGCTGATGCGCCCCGGCCTGCACCTGATCACCGACCCTCTCGTCCCGTACTACCAGGACGTCTACGACCACGTGCTGCGTGCGACCGAGTGGACGGAATCACTGCGGGACCTGGTGGCCTCGGTCATGGAGACGAACCTCTCGGTCCAGGCCAACAGCATGAACCTGATCATGAAGAAGGTGACGAGCTGGGCCGCGATCATCGCCGTGCCCACCGCGATCACCGGCTACTACGGCCAGAACCTCCCCTATCCCGGGTTCGGTCGTGAGTCGGGATTCATCACCTCCGCCGCCGTCATCGTGCTCCTGTCCGCATTGCTGTATCTGACGTTCAGGCGCAAGGACTGGCTCTGACCGGCATCGGCACCGGCGACCAGGTCCCAAAGGCAGGTGAACCACCTGGCCATCCCGGGCTTTCCGGGCCGGTGAGGCGGAGTAGTGTGAACATACCGGGAGTCCTTCGCGCACCGGCTCCGCTGCGGGTGCCGTTTCCGGTGACCGACAGCGCCGGGCCGCACCCACGAGCCCGGGGACAGGTCCGCGCCATGGCCGTGACCATTGACCGAACGACATCGAGCAGGCGCACGCCGCCGCCGGCGGCCCGGCTCTCCCTGAGACTCGCGCCGGGCGGGCTGGACGGCATGTGGTGGCCCCGCTCCCGTGCCCTCACTCGTGAGCTGCCGTCCTTGACGGCCGCATTGGGTGATCTCTGGGGTCGTATCACGGGTGTCACCGTGCACCCGGCCTCCTGGCCCGTCCTGCCGCACTGGGTGTCCGACGCCGGGCGCACCGTGCAGGTGGGCTGGTCCACCGAGGAGCAGGATCCCCACAGACTCACTCTTCTCTCCGCCGGCGGCCGCCGGGACGTGCTGGTGATTCCCCCGGAAACCGGTGCTGACGCCGCCGCGCAGCTCATGGCCGGCGACGGCTTCGATGCCCCGGCCCGGGAGCAAGCGGCAGGCAGGATCGATGCAGGAATCAGGGAGGAAGCCTGGGAGGCCGACGGCGGAGCAGGTCGACCGTCGTCCCCGCCCCGGCCCATCGGCTCGGCGGGGCCATCGCCCGCCGGTCGGCGGAGGTGAGATCCCGTGCTCGTCATCGCCGTGGCCGTGCTGCTCGTCCTGATCGCCGTCGGAGTCGTTCTGATCCACCAGCTCAACGGTCAGCACGACGAACGGATCGCTGCCTTCCACTACAGCGACGTTCTGCCGGGGACCGGGCGTCGGCCTCGGAGGCGCCGTCGGCCGACGGTGGACGCGAGCGTTCCGATGCGCCCCGCCGCGACGGCGGCCGCGGATGACATCGACTTCGGCCCGACGGACGGTAGAGGAAGGCGCGTCATGGCGATATTGCGAGACCGGAAGACGTACCGCGAGAGGATCATGCAGGCTCTGTACCGAGCCGCCGAAGGCGATCGCCTCCTTGGCGTCGATGGGGCGAAGCTCCGCACCGACCTCGGCATCCCTGAGCAGGACATGGCCGCTGCCTGCATGTACCTGGCGGGCGAAGGCTGGGTCGTCGTGGACTGGGGGAGGGGCAACACGCCCGCGATGATCACGCTGACGCACCAGGGGATCCGGCAGATGGAGACGGAAGAGGAAGGGCGTGGCTGAGCCGCCGCGTCGGCTTCTCGGACCGAAGCGAACCTTCGCAAGGATTGTTCATGTCGGATTGGTCCCTTTGGCGTAACGTGGAAAGCGGGTCGGGGCACGCTCACGTGCAATGACCCGGAAGGGCGGCTCCGGCGGGTATACGCCGGAGCCGTTGCCCGCTTCCGTAACCGCGCCGTGCGGTGAGGTGCTCGCGCGAGCGTCGTGCGGAGTACGGTGAGCGAGCAGGGTCGTACGCGGTCGCATGCCCTGCGGTCGCACTGACCTTTACGACGGGCGGACATCATGGCCGACTCGGACACCTCCGATCGTCTCCCCCGGCTCCTGCCGGACGCCGTTCACCGGTCGGTGAGACCGGGGACGGCCCTGCTGCGGTTGGAGACGACGCACGCGCGCGAGGGAATACTGGACGGCGCATGGTGGCCGCGGTCCCGGGACATCGGTGCCGAGCTCCCCTCGCTGATCTCCGCGTTGACCGAGCATCTCGGGCCCATCACCCGGGTCGGTCTGGACGGGAGCGCCTGGGACGGACTGCCGACCCGGGTGATGGTCGACGGCCGAGTCGTCCACATCGATTCCTTCCCGGTCGGTGACGACACCGTCCTCGTCACCCGGGGCGACCGGGACCATTTCTCCCTGATGCTGGTCCCTCCGGACACGTCGCCCGACGCGGCACGCGCCGCGATGGCCAGGGCCGTACGGGCCGACAACGTCACCGAGGCCGGACAGATCCTCATCGATACGGGCGGTGACACGCCGCCTACGCCGGCCTGACACGTCCGTCGTGGATCGAGTCCCCGTCGGCCTGGACCCTAGATGCGGGCGAACTTCTCGGTCTGCTGGGCGAATTCCTGAGCCATGGCGGCGCTGACCGTGGGCCTGGTGTCGCGGATCGTGTCCAGGTAGTCGTCGGTGGTGGGGGTGGTCCGGGTTCCGGTGTCGAACGTGCGCTCGAACTGGGCCTGGGAGACGGTTCGCGCCGCGTGGGCGATGTCAGCGGGGGTGAACCCCTCGCTGGCGGACGCGAGTACCGCGCTGTCGGCCTGCGCCCCCGCTCGGGCCAGGTAGCTCTCCCACAGTGCGGTCCTGGCGGTGTGGTCGGGAGGGCCGATCGGGAGGACGTAGTCGAAGCGGCCGTGGCGCAGGAACGCGGAGTCCAGCGTGGTGACGTTGTTCGTGGCGCAGACGAGCAGCCGCCCGTCCTGGCTACGGAACCGGACGATCGCTTTGAGCAGTTCGTTGACGACGCCGACAGCGTTCGCGTCCGCGCCGCCGCGTTCGCCGGCGATCTCCTCGACCTCGTCGATGAAGACGAGGACGCGGTCGAGCCGGGCGATCTCGTCGAAGCGCCGGTTGAGCCCGGTCGCCAGGCCGTACTCGGCGGCCAGACGGGCGGGGAACAGCTCGAGGAAGGGCCATCCCAGGCGGCTGGCGATCGCGTGCGTGAACGTGCTCTTTCCTGTCCCGGGTGGGCCGAACAGCATCACCGCCCGTGGCAGTTCCACTCCGTGCTGGGCGGCCAGTTCGGGATGGGCCAGCGGCAGGACCAGGCGCCGCTCGATGAGCCGCTTCTCCCGTCGCATGCCCGCGACCTTCTGCCACAGTCCCCCCGGTGGCAGCTCCGCGCCGAGCGAGGACAGCGTGCCGGCCGACTGCGGGGTCACCGGCCCGCGCTTCTCGAAGAAGACCAGCCCGGGGCGGGCCCCGAAGTCGCAGTTGCGCAGGGCGGTGGCACCGGTCTCGCCCTCGGGCAGGACGGCGTGCACCGCTCGGACGCCGGCGGCGAAGAGCCGTTGCTCAAGGGCGGTGACCAGGGCACTGCCCAGCCCGCGCTGCCGCCAGCCGGGCGCCAGGCAGATGCGCAGGATCCATGCCCGTTCGCCCTCCACCCTGCTCACCGCGGCGCCGATCAGCGCGTCGTCGGCCGTGGCCACCACAGCCGGGTGGCGGGCCTGGAGAGCCGTCACGGCGTCCGAGAGCGGGAAGAGCGGCGGCACCTCGGTCGTACCGCTCTCCATGTCGACACGGATCAGCGCTTCGAGATCGTCCTGGGTGTAGTCCCTGACCCGCCAACCCGTCATGATCAGCTCCGCGTGTTCGGCCGTACCTCCATCATCAGCCGATACCCGGAGGACGCGCGCGACTGGCGTCGGCCGCGAGTCCGCTCTGGCGGCACGGATCGCTCGTCGGCACCACCGCGGTACCGCGGTGATGGTGCGGGCCGTAGTCGGGTCATGCTGCGGTACCGGGCGCGGTGCCGGCCGGACTGAGAGGCTTGTCGGTGCGGCCGTTGCCGGCCAGTGGTGCTGCCGCGGCGGGTGCGGCGGCCGCGGTTTCCCGGGCGAGGAAGGAGCCGAGCTCGCCGATCGTGCTCATGAGGGGGGCCGGGAAGACGACGGTGGTGTTCTGGTCGACACCGATCTCCACCAGGCTCTGGAGATTGCGCAGTTGGAGCGCCAGCGGGTGGGCCATCATGGTGTCCGAGGCGTCTCCGAGCGCGGCCGCGGCCAGCGACTCGCCCTCCGCGTCGATGATCTTCGCTCGCTTCTCCCGCTCCGCCTCGGCCTGGCGGGCCATGGCGCGCTTCATGGTGTCGGGCAGTTGGATGTCCTTGAGCTCGACCAGCGTGACGATGCCCAAGACGATCATGGTATTTCCTTTGGGGAGTAGGGCCGGTCACCTGCGGACGGCGAAAGACCGCAGGGGCGTTGAGCAGGGGAACGGTCGGTCTCTTCCTTCACTCCGCACGGTGGGGCTTGTGGCGGGCGACGTGCAGGCGGACTTCGGTGGGCATGTCGGGGAGGCCGGTGGACCGGCGTGCGGTGCGGAGCGGGCCTTCGCAGAGGGCACCGAGAGTGGCGCCGGGCGCGCCCTCGGGGGTGAGGGTGAGTCCGACGTGGGTGTGGTGGTGGGCAGGTCGGCCGGTGATGCGTACGGTCGCGTCGTCGACCCCCGGCAGGGCACCGGCCTCGGTCGCGATCGCGTCGGCGAGAGCGCGGTCGCGAAGTTCGACGCCCTCCTGCGGGGGTGTGCCGCCGACGGGCAGTGAGCCGGGGCGGCGTCGGCTCAGCTGGGCGAGCAGCCACCACAGGGCGAGCAGGGCGGCGAGGACCAGGGCGGCGATGACCGCGGGCCACCACCACCAGCCCTGGTTGCTCCAGCGGGCCCGGTCGGCCGAGCCGAGCAGGACGTCGTCCGGGGCGGTCAGGGGCCAGCCGGCGGGCGGGACCAGATCATGTCGCCGGTAGAGGTCGAGCCCGGCGAAGAGGATCAGCAGTCCGCCGCCGAGCAGGACCAGGCCGGCGAGGGCCAGCAGGCTGCGGTTGAGCGCGGATCGCGGCGTCATGGTGTGGGCTCCGGTGCTGCGGGTTTCGGTCAGTCGGTGCGTCGCCGCAGGCGTACGACGATGCGGGGAGGACGGGCGAGGGCCAGCCGGTCGCGTTCCTCGTCGAGGGCGGCGGTGAGGTCGTCCTTCACCCGCTGGGGATCGCGGAAGCGGACGTCCGCGCGGGCTTTGATGCGGTGGCGGCCTACCAGGACGTGCGCCGAGCCGACTCCGGGGACCCGCATCGCGGCGTCACGCAGCAGGTCGGCGGCCCCGTCACGGTCCAGGGAGGCCCGCAGCCGCGGGCAGCCGACGGGTGAGCGCAGCGGCAGCCAGTGCCGCAGGCCAGGGGTGAGGGCCAGGACGATCAGCCAGACGCCGACGGCGGCGGCCACGGCGGCTCCCGTGAGCATCCACACGTCGTCCACGGGGCGGGTGGCCAGTTCGTCGGCCAGATGCCGTCGCCAGGCCGCCGCCGGGCGTCCCACTCGTACGGCGATGACGTCGACCAGCGCCGCGACCGCCGCCACGAGGATCACCGAGGCGACCAGCGCGGCCGGGATGCGGCGCGCGGACCACGGCCGGTGGGTTCGGTGCCCGCCCTCGCGCTCACCGGCCGTGCCATCAGGGCCGGACACGTCGCGTTCGGGTGGATCGGGCTCCTTCGTCAGCGGCACCGTGGCGCGGTGCGCGGACGGCGCCAAGCCGTGCGAGGGAGGACCGGGGTCGGGTGTCATCGCGCTCCTCCTTCCTGCTCGGCGTGCCCGGCGCCCCGTGCCCCGGGGCCGCTCACCGGACCCGCCCCCGGCTCGCCCCGGCGGCGGTCACCAGCCGTCGGACGGTGAGGGTGACCTCTCCCACCCGCAAGCCGGTCAGTTGGGCCACCCGTTCGGCGACGTCCTGCTGGATCCGCTCACAGACTTGGGGGATGTCGGTGGGATAGGGCAGGTCCAGGGCCAGGTGCAGGCGCACCGATCCGGTACGGACGGCGGCGGAGGCGCTGGGTGCCGTCGGCCCGCCCCGGGCCGGCGGTACGGCTGCACGCCGCGACTGGGCCGTGCGGGCCGCCTGTGTGGCGATACGGGCGACCACCCTGTCCGGGATGACGGTGGCGCCCCGCTCGGCCGGAGGCGGCAGGCCGGCGGCCGGCGCCGGTGGGCCCGACGCCTCGCCGGCGGAGCCGGGCCGGGCCTTCACCGCCGCCTCCGGGTCCGGACGTCGAGGTCGCCCTGCAGGGCGAGTCCGGCGATCAGGCCCGCCGTACCCAGGACCAGAACCAGCAGGAATGCCCAGAAGCCGCCGAAATAACCGGCGAAGCCCAGGGCCATGCCCGCCGCGAGGCCCGTCGTTGCTGCGTTCATCATGCACTCACCCGTCTCGCGCACGTACGTCACCGTGCGCGCGATCTACCGCGCCCTCACCGGACCCGGCGGTGGATCACCTCACGCGGCCCTCGTCCGGTGCGGCCTCTTCCTCCTCGTCGGGCAGGTGGACGTCGTCGACGGCGATGTTCACCTCGACGACCTCCAGGCCCGTCATCCGCTCCACGGCGCTGATGACATTGGTGCGGACGCCGCCGGCGACGTCGACGATGGAGACGCCGTACTCGACGACGACGTCCAGGTCCACGGCGGCCTGACGCTCGCCGACCTCGACCTTCACTCCTCGCGCGACGCCTCCGCCTCCTCCACCGGGAACGCGTTCCCGCATGGCGCCGAAGGCGCGGGCCATCCCCCCGCCCAGGCTGTAGATGCCCGGTACCTCGCGGGCGGCCATGCCCGCGATCTTGGCCACTACGCCGTCCGCGATGGTGGTCTTCCCCCGTGTCTCGGGCGGAGTCCCGGCTCCGGTACGGCCCTTCAGTGCGCTCACGCCCGTGTCGGCGGGCCTGCCGCCCCCGCCCCCGCCGACGCTGGTGATGTTCTCCGTCATGGCGGTCGCCTCGATCGGTCGGTCGGACACCCGTGTGGCACCCGTCAGAGGGTTGGACATATCGGGCGCCGCAATCCTCACGCGCATGACATGTGATGTGAGTCACATGCGTTCTCTGGGTACACGGGCGGTCCAAGCCTCGTGCGGGGGCGTCATGAGCGAACACGCTGTTTCTCCATCGCCGGCACGTGACATGCCGGCTCGCGACCTGCCGGACGCGCTGCTGGCCGTACAGGCGGCCGAGGGGGACGAGGACTCCTTCGCCGTCCTCGTCCGGCGGCACGGCTCGTCCCTCCTCACCCTGGCCCGCTGCATGCTCGTCAATCCGCAGGATGCCGAGGAGGCCGTTCAGGACGCCTTCGTCAGCGCCTGGCGGCGACTGCCGGAATACCGCCACAGCGCGGAGTTCGGCACCTGGATGTACCGGATCACCGTCAACCGATGCCTGACCCTGCGCCGGCGCCGACCGCCGCCCCTGTCGCTGGA
Organism: Streptomyces sp. NPDC006739; assembly: GCF_042869815.1. NCBI lineage: Bacteria > Bacillati > Actinomycetota > Actinomycetes > Kitasatosporales > Streptomycetaceae > Streptomyces > Streptomyces sp. NPDC006739. The sequence continues at coordinate 620,260 of NZ_JBIAGM010000003.1, read as the reverse complement.
CGCCGTCGTCGAGCCCGCGGCGGGAGACGCCTGGAGCCAGCCCGCCCGGTGCGCCGAACAGGACGCGGCCACTGCCGCCCTGTCCCGTGCGCTCCGCGATCTGGACGCCGGGCAGCGGCTCTGCTGGGTCCTGCGGGAGGTGCAGGGCCTGTCGTACAAGGAGATCGCCCACGTGACGCGGGCCACTGAGCCGACCGTGCGCGGCAGGCTGTTCAGGGCACGCCGATCCCTGCAGGAGGCGATGGGCCCATGGCGCTAGACGACCCGCACCCGCGGCCCCCAGGCCCGCCCGAAGCCGACGGGCCCCCGTTCGAGGGCGATGAGGTACTCCCTTGCGGCCGCCTGCTCAGCCGGGTCTGGGAACAGGAGTATGACGCGCTGCCGGCCACGGACCCGCACACCGTCTCCTGTCCATACTGCCGCGAGGCCGTCGAGGCACTGGCCACGGTGGACGCGGCCACCCGCGCGCTGCGCGCCGAGCACGCACCCCGCCTGCACGCCCTCACCGACCACGTCATGAACATCGTCCGGGCGGAGGTACGGCTCGGGCGGCTACTGCCTCTGGCAGACCCGGACCGGGACCTGCGGATCGCCGAGAGCGCCGCGGCGAAGGTCCTGCGGCGGGCCGTGGACACGGTCCCCGGTGCCAGGGCGGCGGGCTGCCGTCTCGCACCCGAGGGGGAGGGCACCGACGTACGGGTGACCATGACCCTGGCCGCCGCTCTCGACCGTCCGCTGCCCGACCGGGTCCACCAGGTACGCCGAGCGGTCCTCCACTCCGCCGGACAGGACCTGGGTCTCGCCGTGTCGGCCGTCGACATCACCGTGGTCGACGTACTGGAGCCGTGGCCGCCCCGCGGCCCCGGTCTCGCGACCGGCGGGGGCACGTGATGACCGCCACCGGCACCACCGCGCTCCTCGGCGTCGCGGCCGAGGCGGCCCTCGCGGTCCCTGGCGTGGCCGCACTGCAACCCCGCCTCGCCCACCGCCTCGCGGCAGCCGCCGCGCCTGCTCGGGCGAACACCGCGCCCCACCGCACGCCGCCCGAGGCCGGCGTTCGCGCCGACCGGGCGCCGGACGGTCCCGGATGGCACATCGAGGTGCGCTGCGTCCTGACCGGGGGACCGCGGGCGCTGGACATCGCCCGGAACGTCCACGACCGGGTGGCTGCCGCCGTCATCGCCCACCTCGCCACCCACGGCGTAGCGGAGCCGGTCACCGTCTCAGTCACGGTGACCGGTGTCGCCGCCCCACACGACGCGGCATGAGCAAAGGCGCGGGCACGGACCCCGCGAACCGTCGCTCCGCCGCCTCCTGCGCTGACTGCGGCGACGGGCGGCCGGCGCTTCGTGCTCCGTTCAGCCCATAGCCGCAACGGTCCGTCGGCCCCGGACGAGGAGTACCCTGGTGATTACCGAGAGCATTCCGTAACACCGGCTTCCACGCCGACGTCGTTCTCGGCGATTCACGACAACCGGGTCGGCCACGGTCGGCCCGGGGTTGGGTCCGTGCCATGACCGCGACTGTTCTGTTGACGCCCGCGGACGAGGACCGGACTCCTTGTTCGTCGCCCCTCCGACTCGTCCTGGCACCCCTCGGAACCGCTCCGGCACTGATCGACGGTGCCTGGTGGCCCCGCTCCCGCGACCTGACGGCGGAGCTTCCGGCACTCATCGCGGTCCTCGACCCACTGTGGGGCCGGATCACCCGGGTAACGGTGAATCCCACGTTCTGGCCCGTCATCCCGCGAAAGGTGCCCGTTCACGGGCACGTGGTGCACGTCGGCTGGTTCGAGGCCGAACAAGACCCGCACAAGCTGCTGCTGCTCTCCTACACCGTCGGCCGCTGGGACCTGCTGGTCATACCGCCGGACACAGAACCGGCCACCGCGGCCCGGCTCATGGCCACGGCCACCGACCCGTCGCGGACCCTCACGGCGACCGGCCTGATCCATGAGGGCGAGCGCCTCCGGACCGTGGCAGAGGAAGCGGCCGACCGGGACTCGCTCCGGGAGGCGGTCTGGGACTCCGAAGGCGGACATGCCGCACGTACCCCTGCCGCAGAGGTCATCGAGCACGTGCCCACCCCGGTAGTAGGGATGTGACAGGCAGGGAGAACGTCACCACGGTGGGCAAGCTGCGGATGCGGCTGCTCATCCGATTGCCGGCGCATCCCCCGAGGTGACCAGCCGACCCTGCGCCTGGAACAAGGGTTTCCGAACCGGCCGTTCGCCTCTCCGCACGCCAGTACGGCCGTGCACCGGGCGCAGGATGAGCCGCCTGTCCGGTCCTTCGCACCCCAGGCCCGTCTTCTGAACCGAGGTGCAGAACGGCATTGCTGACCAGTCCGCTCAGCAGCAGGACCGCCGACTCCGCACTGTCCTCGGACACCGCCCATGCCCTCAGGACGGCCCGCGGCCGGCAGCAGGTGCCACGCACGTTCTCCGGGTGGCCGGCGAGCAGCATGCGAGCCTGCTGAGTCTTCCAGGGGCGGGGGCCGTCGGCGGGCTTCCTGCCCGGTGCGGCGTCGGCCGCGTCGACGGATGCCGGTCACGAGTGGGCGAGAAGCCGACTCCGCGTCAGCCCCGTCCGGTCCAGGTTGAGCGCCGGTTCGGGCGAAATCACCCAGCTGTGGTCCGGCCATGCCGGTGTGCCGAGATAGGTGGGACGGTCGAGCAATGCCGTCCCGGGCGGGGGTCCGACTCATGAGATCTATGACCGAAGCGTCCAGTCACGGGCTTGTCGACTGCCGTTGCGGGATGGTGCCTGCTGTCACCGAGCCACAGGGCGTGTCCCCATAGGGGCCTTGCCGAGTTTCGGGCACCGTCACGGTTCAGACCGCCCAAGCGGGCCGGTGCCATTCCACCCAGCACGTCACGCGCGGGAAAGGCGAACCACCGACCAGGCGTCCTACTTCCTGTCGAAGATCGACCTCCGGCGGGGCAAGGCGCCGACGACGGCGCCCTGGCCCAAGCGGCTGTTCATCGCCACCTCCTGCATCACGGCCGACGCCGCCGAGTACCTCGGCCTGCCCCGTGACCGCACGGTCATCATGGGCTCACACATCGAGGTACAGACGCCCCGGTCGTCCGGAGACGCACGCCTCCAACGCGGCCAGGGCGGCGGGGATGCGGGACGGCGCCCTGGCACGGTGGCCAGGGAGACGCCGGCGATGCCGCAGACGCCGCGCAGGGGGCGTGCGGAGAAGCACGGTGGTCCCCTCGACGGTGCGCGTCGACGGCTCGGACTCGACGCGGTGCGCGCATGTCACCCCTGGCATGCGTAAGCGCCTCGTGCTCGGGCTGACCGAGCAGGGGGAGGTGTCGCTCGACGCGCGGCGGAAGAAGCGTCCCCGATCGTCTGGCGTCGTCTTGGACCGACTCCTCCGTGCCTGGTCAGGAGAGACCTGATGCCCGGAGGACCGCCTGCAGTGACTCGTCGTCGATGCGGTGGCCCAGCCGGTCCAGGACACCCGCCCCCTGCCGCAGCGTCCCGCGCTCCAGTGAGCGGCGCACACCCGTGTCGAGCTCGTGCCAGAGCAAGGGGTTGTCCGCAAGGATCCGCGGATCGAGTTCCAGGCGGTGGCCGTGGATGTCCCGCAGGACCAGGTGGGAGGAAGGGCCGTCGTACTGCCGTACCGCCGTCAGCGCGTCCGTGCGGACGACGTGCCGGCGCCAGGTTGTGCGTACCGCGAGCCAGCCGGGGCCCGCGCTCACCCGGGGCGGCAGCAGGACGGCGCCCACCGCCGTGGACAGGCTGACCCACAGCAGGGCGCGCAGGGCCGTGAGGCTCCCCGCGTCCCAGTCGACCAGCAGGGCCATGGCGCAGAACAGCAGGGCACAGCTCACCGCGAGCCGGGCGCTGCCACGCCAGTGGCGGTCACCGGCCGGGTCCGTCGGGCCGCTCCGCTGCATGGAGCCGACGCTAGAAGGCCCTGCCGACTCCGGCGACCGACGCTGACGGGGCCCTGACGCCGAACGGTTGAATCTTGACGGGATCCTGACGCCGCCGTCTGCTCAGCCGGTGTGGACGCGGGGGCGCCGCTCCCGGTCCGGTTCCGCCTCGCGCAGGACCTCGCGGGTGACCGGGGCGACCTCGCCCTGGCCGAAGAGGAAGAAGCGCAGGAAGTTGGCGAAGGGGCCGCCCTCGGTCCATTCGAAGTAGATGTGCGGCGTGCAGCCGGTGCTGTCGCGGACATGGAGGACAAGCGCGGCCAGGGCGTTGGGGATGGAGGCGGACTCCAGGGTCAGCACGCGGTAGCGGTCGTGCAGGACCTCACCGCGCACCGTCAGGCTCGCCTCGAACTCGGAGGGGTCGGTGACCGTGACCTCGACGAAGACGAAGTCCTCCTGCTCGGGCATGTCGTTGTCGGCCCGGATCTGCTCGATCTTGTCGCGGTACTCGGCCTTGTCCCGCAGGCCCGGGTCGTTGGCGATGAAACGGATCCGGCGGTGGGCCATGTCCCGGACGAACCGTTCTGCCATGTCGTCCAGCTCGACATGGGTGACGCGCAGTTCGAAGGCGCGGGCCAGGCGGGACAGCAGCGAGACCAGGATGATGCCCGCGATGAAGCAGGCACCGATCTTCACGCCGTCGGGGCGCTCGATCACGTTCACGACGGTCGTGTAGAGGAACACCGCCGAGATCACGCCGAAGGCGATGGTCCAGCCGCGCTGTCCCGCCTTGCGCGCCGCTATGGTCACCGCGATCGCCGCGGAGCTGATCAGCACCAGCACACCGGTGGCGTAGGCGCCGCCCTGGGCGTCGACGCCGGCGTCGAAGATCCAGGTGACCAGGAAGGCGATGAGCGTGAAGACGATGACCATCGGGCGGACCGCGCGGGCCCAGTGCGGAGCCATGCCGTAGCGGGGCAGGTAGCGCGGCATCAGGTTCAGCAGGCCGGCCATGGCGGAGGCGCCGGCGAACCACAGGATGGCGATGGTCGAGATGTCGTAGACCGTGCCGAAGGCGCCGCCGAGGTACTCGTGGGCGAGGTAGGCGAGCGCGCGGCCGTTGGCCTGGCCGCCGGTCTTGAACTCGTTCTCCGGGATGAGCAGGGTGGTGATGAAGCTGGTGGTGATCAGGAAGCCGCTCATGATGACGGCGGCGCTGGTGAGCAGCTTCTTGGTGTCCCGGATCCGGCCGGTGGGCCGCTCCTCGGTGTCGCTGTCGTCGCCCTGGACGTGGGGCATGACGGCGACGCCGGTCTCGAAGCCGGACAGGCCGAGGGCGAGCTTGGGGAAGACGATCAGAGCCACGCCGACCATGGCGAAGATGTTGCCGTGCTGGGTCGTCAGGGCGCTACTCCAGTCGGTGATCACGTGCCCGGCGGTGACGATGTGCCACAGGCCGACGATCACGACGACGAGGTTCAGGGCGAGATACACACCGACCAAGGCGACGGCGACGCCGATCGCCTCCATGAAGCCCTTGAGGAAGACCGCGCCGAGCAGCGCCACCAGGAACAGCGTGATCACCATCTGGTGGCCGCGCAGGGTGCTCGTGAGGTGCGGGTTCTCCACCAGGTGGGTGGAGGCGTCGGCGGCGGAGAGGGTGATGGTGATGAGGAAGTCGGTGGCCGCGAAGCCCAGCAGGGTCAGGACGAACAGCTTGCCCTGCCAGAAGGAGAGCAGCCGCTCCAGCATGGAGATGGAGCCCTCGCCGTGCGGGCTTTCCTCGGCCACCCGCCGGTACACCGGGAGGGCGCCGGCGAGGGTGACTATGACGAGCACGATGGTCGCGATCGGGGAGAGCAGTCCGGCTGCCAGGGCGGCGATGCCGGGCTGGTAGCCGAGGGTCGAGAAGTAGTCGACGCCGGTCAGGCACATCACGCGCCACCAGCGCTGGCCCTTGTGAGCGGGCTCCGGCGCGGCATGCGGTCCGGTGTGACCGCCGTGCTTGCCCATGTCGGACAAGCCTTCCAGCATCCACGTCCGCAATCGGCTCGGCGGCGGTTGTTCGGTGGTGGTGGCCATCGAGGTGCTCTCCTGATGTGCGGCTCAGCGTGGGTGTTCCGGCCATCACGCGGACGGAGGCACCAGCGTAAGCAGCAGGAGACGCATGGGCCCGTGAGCGATTTCACCGCGTGCGTCAAGCTTCCGTTAAGACCGGCCGGGTGAACGTCGGCGGCACATCAGGATCAAGAAGTGACCATTGCCCGGGCGCGGATCGGGCTGTATAGGAGTAACGCGCCGGTCAGGACAGGGGTTGGGGGCGGAGGGCCAGCGTCATGTCGTACGGCGTCTCCTTGCCGCCGCGCAGCCAGGTGATGCGGACCCGCAGGCTGCTCGCCTCCGGATGCAGGGCCGGATGCCCGCTGAGGCTGCCGTCGGTGCAGGTGCCGTCCGGATGGGTGCCGTAGGCACCGCCGCGGTCGTCGTACTCGTTGCCGAGGTCGTCCACGGCCTCCAGCACCGGGAGTACGAGGGCGTCTCTGCCGGACTCGGGCAGCGGTGGCGTGATCCGGTAGTGGAGGGTGAAGGAGTCCTCGCCGCGCTTCAGCCGGGTGATCGTGAGTTCGTGGCTGCCTTTAGGGATCGGGAGGGTGAGGAGCGGGGGTTTCCTGGTCTTCTTGGGCACGGGCGTATCCCTCTTCAAGCTGCTAAGCGCTGAGCGAGCGATGGTGTGCCACCGGGCTTCCCACCGCGTAGTGGACGTGCTCGCGGACCAGACGGAAGCCGGCGTTCCAGGCCAGGAGACGGCTGGTGCGGTTGTGGAGCGAGCAGTTCCAGCTGGGGGTGTGGCCGCGGAAGGTGATGTCCGTGCACAGGGCGGTGACGCAGGCCAGCGTGAGGTGGTGGCGTCTGTGGTCGAGGGCGGTGCAGACGGCCACGTCCTCGTAGCCGGTGCCGCGGAAGTAGGTGCAGGCCACCGCCTGGATGCGGCCGGTGCGGCCCACAGCGGCCCAGGCGTGGCCGGAGGAGGCGAGGCCGCGCGGTCCGCCCCAGCTGGCCGAGAGCCAGGAGGCGTCCGGGCCGAATTCCTGCACCGCGTCGGTGTCCGCAGGTTCCAGGCGCCGTACCGTCACCCGGTGTGGGACGGTTGCGGGCTGGGGTGTGGCCTGGAGCGTCCAGATCATGCGCTCCCACGGGGTGAGCCGGTCGAAGGCGGTGCCCAGGGCGGGCAGGAACCGTGCCGGGGCTTCGACCCGGTTGCCGGCCGGCGGGGCGAGGACGTCCGGCGTCAACTCCTCCGGGCTGCCACGCAGTACGACGTGGCCGGCGCAGGAGACGGCCACAGTGTTCGGCTGGACGGGCCGGTCGGCCCACCAGCGTCCGATGCCGGTGGCCAGCACGTGTTCGCCGATGGTGGCGGGGCCGGGCGAGTGAGTGGGGAACCAGCGCGCGAGCGCCCGTGGGTCCGGCGGGGAGACCTCGACCATCGATACCTCGTGGTGTTGGTGAATGCGGACGGGGCGGGCGGACGGGGATCGTTGGCCCCTGTCGCCCGCCCCCTCCGGCGCTGGTCAGCTCTGGCCGGCCTTGCTGCCGTGGTTGGCCTTCTTCTTGCGGCGGTCCTTCTTCTTGCGGGCGCGTTTGGACATGTACGGCAACTCCCTCTGCTCGGAATGTTCTTCAGGCGGCGATACGGCCGACCAGCAGGTCCGCCAGCTTGTTGAGGCGCCTGACCGTGCGGTCCTCGGTCGCGGCCGGGGCCGGGTCGACGCGCTCGTCGCGGTCGTAGTAGGCGCCGTTGACGATCTCGACGGCCGGGTCGCAGAGCCGGACCACGTGCGCGGCGCCTTCGGCGGGGGTACCTGCGCCAGTGGGGCTGCGGCCACGGTTGGCCGAGTTCCGCTGAGCTGCCACGGCCAGCTGCCCTCACCCCGTCGGGCCAGGGCACGTCAAGGCGGTGTCAAGGTCCCCGGCACCGCCGCCAAGAATTCGCTAACACGCGCGCCGAACGCTCCGTGAAGCGGCTTTCTTGGAGGAGGAGCTTTCCCGAGCAGGGGAGTTGGATCAGTGAGCGGAGCGCGTCGACGGCGATGAGTGACGTACGGTCCGGACGGCTGAAGGTCTACCTCGGGGCAGCCCCGGGAGTCGGCAAGACGTACCGGATGCTCGACGAGGGGCGGCGCCGTGCCGCCCGCGGTGCGGACGTGGTGGTGGGCTTCGTGGAGTGCCACGGGCGCCCGCACACGCAGGCGATGGTCGACGGCCTGGAGGTTGTCCCCCGGGCCTGGTGCTCCTACCGCGGCGGTGACTTCGAGGAGATGGACCTGGCCGCGGTGCTGGCGCGCCGCCCGCAGGTGGCGATCGTCGACGAGATAGCCCACAGCAACGTTCCCGGCGAGGGCCGCAACGCCAAGCGCTGGCAGGACATCGAGACCCTGCTCGACGCCGGCATCGACGTGATCACCGCGGTGAACATCCAGCATCTGGAGTCCCTCAACGACGTGGTCGAGAAGATCACCGGGGTGCCGCAGCACGAGACCGTACCGGACGAGGTGGTACGGCGGGCCTGGCAGATCGAGCTGGTGGACATGCCTCCCGAGGGCCTGCGCCGCCGCATGGCACACGGCAACATCTACGCCCCCGAGAAGATCGACGCCGCCCTCGCCCACTACTTCCGGCCGGGCAACCTCACGGCCCTGCGGCAGCTGGCGCTGCTGTGGGTGGCCGACCGGGTCGACGAGGCACTCCAGGAGTACCGCTCGCAGCACGGCATCGGCGGGGTGTGGGAGACCCGGGAGCGGGTCGTCGTCGCCCTGACCGGTGGCCCGGAGGGGGACACCCTGGTCCGGCGAGCGGCCCGGATCGCGGACCGGTCGGCGGGCGGAGACCTGCTGGCGGTGCATGTGGCCCGCAGCGACGGTCTGGCCGGTGGGGTTTCGGCGGCCTCGCTGGCCCGGCAGCGCCGGCTCGTTGAGGACCTGGGCGGCAGCTACCACTCGGTGGTCGGCGACGACGTGGCCACCAGCCTGGTGGAGTTCGCCCGCGCCGAGAACGCCACCCAGCTGGTGCTCGGCACCAGCCGCCGCGGTCGGCTGGCCCGTTTCCTCACCGGGCCCGGCACCGGGGAGACCGTGACCGAGCTGTCCGGTGACATCGACGTGCACCGGGTCACCCACGAACGGGCCGGGCGCGGCACCCTGCTCCCGTCCCGGCGCCGCACGCTGTCGACGGCCCGGCTGATCGCGGGGCCGGTGGCCGGACTGGTGCTGCCGGTCCTCCTGACCGCCGTCCTCGCCCAGCTGCGGGGCACGCTGAACCTGACCAGCGAGGCCCTGCTGTTCCTGCTCGCCGTGGTGGGCGTGGCCTGCATAGGCGGGGTCGCCTCCGCGGTGATCGCGTCGGTGACGGCGTCCCTGCTGCTCAACTACTGGTTCATCCCGCCCATCGGCTCCTTCACCCTGGACGACCCGAACGCATTGCTGGCCCTGACGGTGTTCGCGGTCGTGGCGGCCACCGTCGCCGCGGTCGTCGACCGCTCCCTGCGCCTGGCTCGCCGCTCCGCCCGGGCGACTGCCGAGGCCGAGACCATGTCGTCCCTGGCCGGAAGCATCGTCCGCGGCGAGGCGACCATCCCCGCCCTGCTGGAGCGGACCCGCGAGACCTTCGGCATGGAATCGGCGGATCTGCTGGACGAGCCGCCCGATACGGCCGGGGCGACGGCCGTTCCCGCGGGCCCCGGCGCCTACCTCGTGCTGCGCGGCCGTACTCTCTCCTCCTCCGAGCGGCGGGTGCTGGCCGCGTTCGCCGCGCACGTCGGCTCAGCGGTGGAGCGGGCCCTGCTCGCTGAGGCGGCGGCCGAGGTGGAGCCGGTCAAGGCCGCCGACCGGCTGCGTACGGCGCTGCTTCGGGCCGTCGGCCACGACCTGCGCACCCCGCTCGCGGCCGGCTGGGCCGCGGTCACCTCCCTGCGCAGCCGGGACGTCGAGTTCTCCCCGGAGGACCGCGAGGAACTTCTGGCCACCGCCGACGAGTCCATGGCCAAGCTCAACCGGCTGGTGGAGAACCTTCTCGACCTCAGTCGCCTGGAGGCCGGCGCTCTTACGCTGAACCTGCGAGAGACCTCCTTGGAGGAGGTGCTGCCGATGGCGCTGGCGGACGTGTCGGAGGTCGAGGTGGCGAACGTGGAGGACATCCCGGCGGTGCTGGCCGACCCGCCGCTGTTGGAGCGGGTGATCGCCAACCTGGTCGGCAACGCCGCGCGCCACAGCCCGCCCGGGAAGAGGGTGCTGGTCACCGCCAGTGCCCTGGCGGGCCGGGTGGAGTTGCGAGTGGTGGACCGGGGGCCGGGGCTTCCCCCCGACGGCCGGGAACGGCTCTTCGAACCGTTCCAGCGACTCGGCGACACCGACAACACCACAGGTCTCGGCCTCGGCTTGGCCCTCGCCCGCGGCCTGACCGAGGCCATGAACGGCACCCTCAGCCCCGAGGACACCCCCGGAGGCGGACTGACCATGGTCGTCTCACTGCCGTTCGCGGCAAGGACGGTGGGTGCCGAACCGACCGAGCAGAGCGTAGGAGGTGCGTGATGAGCACTGTGCCCGGCACCTGGAAACTGCACCGCACGCGAGGAAGCCGGGCTGCGCGGCCCTTGCCGCTGCGGGACCGGCTCGCCCTGACGGCGGGCCTGGCCGTCCCGTTCCTCGTGGCCCTGGCCCTCGTCCCGCTCCGTACGAACCTCACGCACACGAACGCCGCCCTCGTCCTCGTCGTCGTGGTCGTCGCCGTGGCCGCTCTGGGCAGCCGTACGGCGGGCGTGGTCGCGGCGCTGTCGGCGGCGGCCTGGTTCGACTTCTTCCTCACCCGGCCGTACGAGACCTTCGGCATCACCGCATCCGCCGACATCGAAACGGCAGTGCTGTTGCTGGTCGTCGGCGTGATCGTCGCCCAGCTCGCGGCCCGTGCCCGCCGGCTGGAGGTCATGACGGTGACCGACGCGGACCACCTGGCGCGGATCCACCGGACGGCCGACCTCGTGCAGTCCGCCAATTCGGCGGACATCGTGGTCGACCACGTCCGAGGCGAGCTGACCGGCCTGCTCGGCCTGCGAGCCTGCCGCTTCGAGTACGGCACGCTCCTGGGCCGCCCGCCGCGCCTGGAGAAGGACGGCAGCGTGACGGTGGGCCGCCGCACCTGGAACCCGGACACCGACGGGTGGCCGGAGGGCGAGATCGAGCTGCGCGCGTACGGCAACGGCCACTACCTCGGCCGCTTCATGATCACCCCCGGCCCCGGACCGGTGCCCCCGCTCCAGGCCCGGCTGGTCGCGGTGACCTTGGCCGACCAGACGGGTGCCGCGCTGGACACGGCTGGGCCGGTACGTGGGGGATGAGGCCGGACACCGCGGAAACAGCACGGAGGCGATGAAACCGGGCGCGCGGCGGATTCCCTGACGCGATCCTGACGCCGGACCGGCCGCCCGGCGGAACGGCGCCGGGTCTCCCGCCGTTCCTTTCCGGTGTGACGTCAACTCTCCATCTCCGCACGGAACTTGGCCAGCGCTCCCAGCATATGGTGATCTTCGGTGACGACGGACTCGCGCACCGGCTCGCGCTCGAACTGGACGCGGTGTGCGGCGAGGTCGTCACCGTGGTGGTGCCGTCCCGGGACGACGAGTACGGCGCCCAGATCTCCGCGCTGCACGAGGACCCGCGCTCGCCGGTCGAATTGCTCGTCTCCGCGCGCCCGGACGAGCGGACCCTGCGGGCCGCCGGGGTGGAGCGGGCCGCCGCGCTCGCCCTCACCTGCCGCGACGACCAGGTCAACATGACCGCCGCCCTGCTGGCCCGCACCCTGAACCCGTCCGTGCGGTTGGTGGTGCGGATGTTCCACCGTGAGCGAGGTCGGCACCTGGAGCGGTTGCTGGACCGGGCCGCCGGTCTGTCTCCTGAGGCGGCGCAGGACACCTCCACCACCGTGCTGTCGGACGCCGACACCGCCGTACCCGAACTCGTGGCGGCAGCCGCCGTCGGCCACGGCCACACCCTCCAGGTCGAGGACAAGGTCTTCCGCGGTGTCGTCCGCCCGGCCGGCACCCCGTCGCACACCACCGACCCGGCCACGCTCGCCGTACTGTCCGGCGCCCACCAGGACGACCCGGCGAGCCAGGACAGCCCGGAGACGCCCGGCGAGGAGGGCACCCAGCTGCTGCCGGACACCCGGACCGCGTATCACCGCCAGTTCACGCACGGCCGCTTGATGCTGGAGGAGGTCACCCATCATCACGGGCCCGAACCGGCCCGCCGCAGTCGGCGCGGTCGCACCGGGGCCTGGCTGCGGGCCCGGTTGGCGCACCTGCCGTGGAAGGTGTTCCTCTCCCGAGAGCTCACCGCTGTCTTCGGCGCGCTCGGGGCGATGGTGCTGGCCCTGGCCGCCGCCACGGCGCTGTTCGCGGACGAGCACCCGTGGTGGAAGAACCTGTACCTGCCGATGCTGGACATCTTCACGATGGGCGACCCGGCCACCAACGAGTCGGTCGCCCGCCGCATCCTCCAGCTCGTCGCAGGTTTCGTCGGCCTGGCCGTGCTGCCGCTCGTCGTGGCCGCCACGCTGAACGCCACCGAAGCCTTCCGCGCCGCCTCCGCGAGCCATCCGCCGGACGAGGACACCAGCGGCCACATCGTCCTCGTCGGCCTGGGGAAGATCGGCACCCGGGTGCTGGCCCGCTTGCGCACCACTGACCACCAGGTCGTGGTGATAGAACGCGACCCGCACGCGCGCGGTGTCGCGTTCGCGCGCGAACTCGGCCGTACTGGGCCTGATGCTGATCGGCCTGTCGGTGCTGATCGGCCGCTTCCACCTCCAGCCGGTCGAGGGTGTCACGGTCCTCGCCCAGCTCGCGGACGCCGCGCTCGGCCACAACTGGGCCTTCTACGTCATCCAGTTCGCGACGATGATCCTGCTGGCGCTGTCCGCGAACACCTCCTTCGGAGGGCTGCCCGTGCTGCTGAAGCTGCTCGCCCGCGACAACTACGCGCCGCATGTCTTCGCGCTGAAGGCCGACCGTCAGGTGCACCGGCACGGTGTCCTGGCGCTCGCCGTGGTCTCGGCCGCGTTGCTGGTCTTCTCCGGCGGTGACACCAACACCCTGGTGCCGATGTTCGCCATCGGTGTCTTCGTCGGCTTCACGATCGCCCAGGTGGGCATGGTCCGGCACTGGCGGCTCGAAAAGGGCGTCGGCTGGCGCGGGAAGGCGCTGCTCAACGGGTTCGGGGCCGTCCTCACCGGGGTCGCCGCGGTCGTGGTCACCGCGAGCAGGTTCACTGAGGGAGCGTGGCTGATCGTCGTCGCGCTGCCGCTGCTGGTGGTCGCGTTCGAGATCGTGCACCGCGCCTACGGCCGGATCGGCGAGCGGCTCGGGCTCGGCCGGATCCCGGAGGTGCCCCGCCGCGACCGTTCGCTGGTGGTCGTGCCGGTGTCCTCGCTGTCCCGGCTGACTTCGGAGGCGCTGACCGCGGCCGCCTCCCTCGGCGACGAGGTCCGCGCGGTGACCGTCTGCTATCCCGACCCGGAGGATCGGGCGCATCTGCACGCGCTTGAGCGTTCCGGGGCGGAGTGGGATCCGGGGGTGGAGCTGGTGCGCCTGTCCTGCGCCCGGCGCAGTCTGGGCCGTCCCATCGCCGCGTACGTCCGTGAGCTGGCCGCAGCCGAGCCCGGCACCCGCGTCACCGTGCTGATCCCGGAGACCGAGCCGGAGCGGCTGTGGCAGCGGCTGCTGCAGAACCAGCGGGGTGCGGTCGTCGCGCACGCCGTGCGGCGGGAGACGGACGCGGTGATCTGCCGACTTCGCTTCCGGCTGCCGTGAGCTGAGCCACCTACTGTCACCGACTCCTGCTTACCGGTACGAGCCAGGAGCCGTAAGAGTGCCGTCAAAGGTTCCGGGTCCGCCGTAAGAGGGTCGTCAACGGGCGACCAGAACCGGCCAGAGAGGCGCTTTCCTCTAATCGTCCGATTCAACCGAACCTCACTCCAGGAGTTCGCGATGGCCGATCTGGCCTTCGTCGTCACCGTGCTCGCGGGTTTCGCGCTGGTGGCCCTTGTCGCCAAGGGGGTGACGAAGCTGTGACCGTCGAAAACGTCGTCGGCCTGGTCGTGGCCGTCGCCCTGCTGGGCTATCTCGTCCTCGCCCTGATCTTCCCGGAGAGGTTCTGAGACACGACATGAGTCCCGTCCTCGCAGGCTTGCTCCAGCTGCTCGCCCTCATAGGGGCACTGGCGCTCGCCTACATCCCGCTTGGCAATTACATGGCCAAGGTCTACTCCTCGAAGAAGCACCTGCGGGTGGAGAAGTGGATCTACCGGGCCATCGGTGCCAACCCCGACGCCGAGATGACCTGGCCCGCGTACCTGCGCGGTGTGCTGGCCTTCTCCGCCGTCAGCGTCCTCTTCCTGTACCTGCTGCAGCGGCTGCAGGGCGTGCTGCCCGGGTCGATGGGCTTCTCGTCGGTCAATCCGGCGCAGTCGTTCAACACGGCCGTGTCGTTCGTGACGAACACGAACTGGCAGTCGTACTACGGCGAGCAGACCATGGGGCACGTCGTGCAGACCGCCGGTCTGGCCGTGCAGAACTTCGTGTCCGCCGCGGTGGGTATCGCCGTCGCGGTCGCTCTCGTCCGCGGTTTCGCGCGCTCGCGCACCGGTGAACTGGGCAACTTCTGGTCGGACTTGGTGCGCGGCACGCTGCGGATCCTGGTGCCGGGTGCCGCGATCGCGGCGATCGTGCTGGTGGCGTGCGGTGCGATCCAGAACTTCTCCAGCATCCACGAGGTCGGTCAGTTCATGGGCGGCTCGCAGCAGTGGAACGGCGGCGCGGTCGCCTCGCAGGAGGCCATCAAGGAGTTCGGCACGAACGGTGGCGGCTACTTCAACGCCAACTCTGCCCACCCCTTCGAGAACCCCACGCCGTTCACGAACCTGTTCGAGATCTTCCTGCTCCTGGTGATCCCGTTCTCGCTGACCCGCACCTTTGGCGTGATGGTCGGCAACGTGAAGCAGGGCTACGCGATCCTCGCCACGATGTTCACCATCTGGCTGGGCTTCACCGCGCTGATGATGTGGACCGAGTTCGCCCACCACGGCGCGGCGCTCCAGGCGGCGGGCGGTGCGATGGAGGGCAAGGAGGTCCGCTTCGGCGTCGGCGGTTCGTCGATCTTCGCGGTGGCGACCACGCTGACCTCGACCGGTGCGGTGGACTCCTTCCACTCCTCCTTCACCGGCCTCGGCGGCGGCGTCACCATGCTGAGCATGATGCTGGGCGAGATCGCGCCGGGCGGCACCGGCTCCGGCCTCTACGGTATCCTGATCATGGCGGTCATCGCGGTGTTCATCGCGGGTCTGATGGTCGGCCGTACGCCGGAGTACCTGGGCAAGAAGATCGGCGGCCGCGAGATGAAGCTCGCCGCCTGCTACATCCTCATCACCCCCGCCCTGGTCCTGGTCTTCACCGCGGCCTCCATGGCGCTGCCGACTCCGCCGCACTCGATGCTCAACTCCGGCGCGCACGGCTTCTCCGAGGTCCTCTACGCCTTCACCTCCGCGTCGAACAACAACGGCTCGGCCTTCGCCGGCCTGAACGCGAACACCGACTGGTACAACACCATGACGGGACTCGCGATGCTGCTCGGCCGCTTCCTGCCCATGATCTTCGTGCTCGCCCTGGCCGGCTCGCTCGCCGAGCAGACGCCGGTACCGGTCACGGCGGGCACCCTGCGCACCGAGAAGCCGCTGTTCACCGGCCTGCTGGTCGGCGCGATCCTGATCATCACCGGTCTGACCTACTTCCCGGCCCTGGCGCTGGGTCCGCTCGCCGAGGGGCTGGCGTCATGACCACTGGCATAGACAAGCAAGAGGACTCGATGTCCACAGCCACTCCCACCCGGGCACCGCACAGCGACGTCCCCACTGGGCACAAGCCCGACGAGGGCCGTGTCGGCGCGGGCCTCTTCGACCCCAAACAGCTTCTGAAGTCCCTGCCGGAGGCGTTCCGCAAGCTCGACCCGCGGGTGATGGTCAAGTCCCCCGTGATGTTCGTGGTGTGGATCGGATCCATCCTGACCACGGTCTTCTCGTTCCAGCACGCGAGTGACTGGTTCGGCTGGACCATCAGCGCGTGGCTGTGGCTGACCGTGATCTTCGCCAACCTGGCGGAGGCGGTCGCCGAGGGCCGGGGCAAGGCGCAGGCGGACACCCTGCGCAAGGCCAAGACCGACACCGTCGCGCGCCGGCTGCTCGCGGACGGAACCTCCGAGGAGGAGGTTCCCGGTACCGCGCTGACCATCGGTGACCTGGTGGTCTGCGAGGCCGGTGACATCATCCCCGGCGACGGTGACGTCGTCGAGGGTGTCGCCTCGGTGGACGAGTCGGCCATCACCGGCGAGTCGGCCCCGGTCATCCGCGAGTCCGGCGGTGACCGTTGCGCCGTGACGGGCGGTACGAAGGTGCTGTCCGACCGGATCGTCATCAAGATCACGACGAAGCCCGGTGAGACCTTCATCGACCGGATGATCAACCTGGTCGAGGGTGCCGCCCGGCAGAAGACGCCCAACGAGATCGCGCTGAACATCCTGCTGGCGTCGCTGACCATCGTCTTCCTGCTGGCGGTGGCCACCCTGCCGCCGTTCGCCACGTTCGCGGGCACGCACCTGACCATGGTCGTGCTGGTGGCTCTGCTGGTCTGCCTGATCCCGACCACCATCGGCGCCCTGCTCTCCGCGATCGGCATCGCGGGCATGGACCGTCTCGTCCAGCGCAACGTGCTGGCGATGTCGGGGCGTGCGGTCGAGGCCGCCGGTGACGTCTCCACGCTGCTGCTGGACAAGACCGGCACGATCACCCTCGGCAACCGTCAGGCTGCCGAGTTCGTGCCGGTGAAGGGCACCACCGAGGCCGAGGTCGCCGACGCGGCCCAGCTGTCCTCGCTGGCCGACGAGACCCCCGAGGGCCGCTCCATCGCCGTCCTGGCGAAGGAGAAGTACGGGCTGCGCGAGCGGCACCAGGGCGAGCTGGTGGGCGCTGAGTGGATCGAGTTCACCGCCCAGACCCGCATGTCGGGTGTGGACGTCGACGGCCGTAGAGTCCGCAAGGGCGCGACCGCCTCGGTCATCGCCTGGGTCGAGGAGCAGGGCGGGACGGTCGCCAAGGACGCGGACGCGATCGCGAACCGCATCTCCGAGGCGGGTGGCACCCCGCTGCTGGTCGCCGTGCACGACGACAAGGGCGCCCGCGTGCTCGGCGTCATCTACCTGAAGGACGTCGTCAAGGAGGGCATGCGGGAGCGGTTCGAGGAGCTGCGCCGCATGGGCATCAAGACGGTCATGATCACGGGTGACAACCCGCTGACCGCGAAGGCGATCGCCGAGGAGGCGGGCGTCGACGACTTCCTCGCGGAGGCGACTCCCGAGGACAAGATGGCCCTCATCAAGCGGGAGCAGGCGGGCGGCAAGCTGGTCGCGATGACCGGTGACGGCACGAACGACGCGCCCGCGCTGGCGCAGGCGGACGTCGGCGTGGCGATGAACACCGGTACGTCGGCCGCCAAGGAGGCCGGCAACATGGTCGACCTCGACTCCAACCCGACCAAGCTCATCGAGATCGTGGAGATCGGCAAGCAACTCCTGATCACCCGGGGCGCGTTGACCACGTTCTCCATCGCCAACGACGTCGCGAAGTACTTCGCGATCATCCCGGCGCTGTTCGCCGCGGTCTACCCGGGCCTGGACAAGCTCAACATCATGCACCTGTCCTCGCCCAACTCCGCGATCCTGTCCGCGGTCGTCTTCAACGCGCTGATCATCATCGCCCTGGTGCCGCTCTCCCTGAAGGGCGTGCGGTACCGGCCCATGAGCGCCGACAAGATGCTCCGCCGCAACCTCGGGATCTACGGCATCGGCGGACTGATCGCGCCGTTCATCGGCATCAAGATCATCGACCTGCTCATCTCCCTCATCCCCGGAATCGGCTGATCGCCATGAACAACTCGGTTACCAACAGCGCCCGGTTGCTCGTGGCGGGCCTGCGTGCCCTCCTCGTGCTGACCCTGGTGACGGGCGTCATCTACCCGCTGGTCGTCACCGGCATCGCCCAGGCCCTGTTCAACAACAAGGCGAACGGCTCGGAGATCAAGGCGGACGGCAAGGTCGTCGGCTCGTCCCTGATCGGGCAGTCGTACAACCTGCCGCTGAAGAAGGGGCAGCAGACCCCGGACCCGGACCTGAAGTGGTTTCAGGGCCGGCCGGCCAACGGCCTCGGCGCCAACAGCGTCAACACGCAGTACAAGCTGATCCTGTCCGGCGCCACCAACCTGTCCGCGGACAGCGGTGCGGTGAACGGCAAGTGCCCGGACCAGCCGGCGGACAAGACGCTCTGCGCCCAGGTGCTCGCCGCCAAGGACGCGGTCGTCAAGGACAACTCGGTCCCCGGCTACACGGTCAAGCCGTCCGACGTCCCCGCCGACGCCGTCACCTCGTCCGGCTCCGGCCTGGACCCGGCGATCTCCCCGGAGTACGCCGAACTCCAGGTCCACCGGGTTGCGGTGAAGAACGGGCTGTCCGTCGACCAGGTCGAGAAGCTGGTCAAGGACCACACCCAGGGGCGCACCCTCGGTTTCATCGGCGAGCCGCAGGTGAACGTCCTGGAACTCAACATCGCGCTCAAGGACCTCGCAGCGAAGAAGTGAAGGCCTTACGCGATCCATACGGGAGTCGGCGGTCCGGGAGGCATCCCGGACCGCCGGCTCCCGCAGCCGTGAAGTCGGCCGCCCCGCTTCCCGCGCCCACCGGCCCGACGCATGACAGGAGAGGCACACACCCATGACCAGGGTGCTCGTGGTGGAGGACGACCCGCAGCTCGTACGGGCCCTCGTCATCAACTTGCAGGCACGCCACTACGGCGTGGACGCCGCCCCGGACGGTGCCACGGCCCTCCGGCTCGCCGCGGCCCGCCGGCCCGATGTCGTCCTGCTCGACCTGGGCCTGCCCGACATGGACGGCGTCGACATCATCAAGGCACTGCGTGGCTGGACCCGCGTGCCGATCATGGTTCTGTCCGCCCGCCAGGCGTCCGACGAGAAGGTCGCCGCGCTCGACGCCGGCGCCGACGACTACGTCACCAAGCCGTTCAGCATGGACGAGCTGCTGGCTCGGCTGCGGGCCGCCGTACGCCGTACCGAGGACACCCCGCTCGTCCCCGAGACGACTCTGGTCGAGACGGAGCACTTCACCATCGACCTGCTCGCCAAGAAGGTCCTCCGGGACGGGAAGGACGTCCGGCTGACGCCGACCGAATGGCATCTGCTGGAGATCCTGGTGACCAACCCCGGTCGGCTCATCACGCAGAAGCAGTTGTTGCAGGAGGTCTGGGGTGTCTCGCAGAGCAACAAGACCAACTACCTGCGCGTCTACATGGCCCAGCTCCGCCGCAAACTGGAGACGGACCCCTCCCACCCCCGCTATCTGATCACTGAGCCCGGCATGGGCTATCGCTTCGAAGGATGACATGGCACGCGGCAAGCTCCGGATCTACCTCGGCGCGGCACCCGGCGTCGGCAAGACCTACGCGATGCTGTCGGAGGCGCACCGCCGTATCGAGCGGGGCACCGACTGTGTCGTGGCCTTCGTCGAGCATCACCACCGGCCGCGCACGGAGGTGATGCTCCACGGCCTGGAACAGGTGCCGCGCAAGGAGATCGAGTACCGGGGCGGCGTCTTCACCGAGATGGACGTCGACGCCGTACTGCGGCGCGCCCCCGCCGTCGTCCTCGTGGACGAACTGGCGCATACCAACATCCCCGGCTCCCGCAACGCCAAGCGGTGGCAGGACATCGAGGAACTGCTCGCCGCCGGGATCGACGTGATCTCCACGGTCAACATCCAGCACCTGGAGTCACTGGGCGACGTGGTCGAGTCGATCACCGGCATCCGCCAGCAGGAGACCGTTCCGGACGAAGTCGTACGGCGCGCCGACCAGATCGAACTGGTCGACATGTCCCCGCAGGCCCTGCGCCGCCGCATGGCGCACGGCAACATCTACAAGTCGGACAAGGTCGACGCGGCCCTGTCCAACTACTTCCGGCCCGGCAATCTGACGGCGCTGCGGGAGCTGGCCCTGCTCTGGGTGGCCGACCGGGTTGACGAGTATCTGAACGAGTACCGCCGTGAGCACCGCGTCTCGACCATCTGGGGTTCGCGCGAACGGATCGTGGTCGGGCTGACCGGCGGCCCCGAGGGGCGCACCCTGATACGGCGTGCGGCCCGCCTGGCGGAGAAGGGCGCCGGCGGAGAAGTCCTCGCCGTCTACATCTCCCGCAGCGACGGCCTCACCGCCGCCTCCCCGAAGGAACTCGCCGACCAGCGCACCCTCGTCGAGGACCTCGGCGGCACCTTCCACCACGTCGTCGGCGACGACATACCCGTCGCGCTGCTGGACTTCGCGCGCGGCGTCAACGCCACCCAGATCGTCCTCGGCGTCTCCCGCCGCCGCAGCTGGCAGTACGTCTTCGGACCCGGCGTCGGCGCCACCGTCGCCCGGGACTCCGGCCCCGACCTCGACGTCCACCTCATCACCCACGACGAGGCGGGCAAGGGCCGCGGACTGCCAGTGGCGCGCGGCGCCCGCCTCGGACGCTCGCGGGTCACCTGGGGCTGGGCTGTGGGCGTGCTCGGCCCAGCCTTGCTCACTTGGCTGCTTACCAGCGCCACCCCTGACGTCGGCCTCGCCAACGACATGCTGCTGTTCCTCACCCTGACGGTGGCGGCGGCCCTGCTCGGCGGACTCTTCCCGGCGCTGGCCTCGGCGGTCGTGGGCTCCCTCCTCCTCAACTGGTACTTCACCCCGCCCGTCCACACCCTGACGATCGCCGACCCGAAGAACATCGTCGCCATCGCAATCTTCGTCGGGGTCGCGGTGTCCGTGGCCTCGGTCGTGGACCTGGCCGCCCGCCGCACCCACCAGGCATCCCGGCTGCGTGCAGAGTCCGAGATCCTCTCCTTCCTCGCGGGCAACGTTCTGCGCGGCGAGACCACTCTGGAGGCGCTGCTGGAACGGGTCCGCGAGACCTTCGGCATGGAGTCGGTGGCCCTGCTGGAGCGCTCCGGCGAGACCGCTCCCTGGACCTGCGCCGGCAGCGTGGGACCCCGGCCGGCCGAGATCCCGGAGGACGCCGATGTCGACGTACCGGTCGGCGACCACATGGCCCTGTCCCTGCGCGGCCGGGTGCTGCCCGCCGCCGACCGTAGGGTGCTCGCCGCGTTCGCCGCACAGGCCGCCGTCGTCCTGGACCGCCAGCGCCTGCTGAGCGAGGCCGACCGGGCCAAGGAACTCGCCGAGGGCAACCGCATCCGCACGGCCCTGCTCGCCGCCGTCAGCCACGACCTGCGTACCCCGCTCGCCGGCATCAAGGCCGCCGTCACCTCCCTCAGATCCGATGACGTCGAATGGTCCGCACAGGACCAGGCGGCACTGCTGGAGGCCATCGAGGAGGGCGCCGACCGTCTCGACCACCTGGTCGGCAACCTGCTCGACATGTCCCGCCTGCAGACCGGCACGGTCACCCCGATCATCCGCGAGACCGACCTCGACGAGGTCGTGCCCATGGCACTCGGCGGGGTCCCCAACCCGGAGGAGTGCGTGGACCTGGACATCCCCGAGACCCTGCCCATGGTCCACGTCGACCGGGGGCTGCTGGAGCGGGCCGTCGCCAACGTCGTCGAGAACGCCGTCAAGTACAGCCCACCGGACGAGCGGGTCCTGATCTCCGCGAGCGCCCTCGCCGACCGGGTAGAGGTACGGGTCGTGGACCGCGGTCCCGGCGTCCCGGACGAGGCCAAGGACCGCATCTTCGAACCCTTCCAGCGGTACGGCGATGCGCCCCGCGGTGTCGGAGTCGGCCTCGGCCTCGCGGTCGCCCGGGGCTTCACCGAGGCCGTCGGCGGCACGCTGCATGCCGAGGACACGCCCGGCGGCGGTCTCACCATGGTGCTCGCCCTGCCGACGGCAGCGGGCCCCCGACCAGGACAGCCGGACATACCGGCGGCGGCCGCCACCTGAGCACACCTCAGGCGCTTGGCGGCACCGTCTCGAACTCCCTGCGTATGTCCTCGGTGTCCAGCCGCAGCCGCCAGATGTTGCGACGGTGCACGGCCGCCAGCGCGGCCTGCAGCGGCGACGGCGGCACCGCCAGGACGGGACAGGCTGCGCGGGAGAGGCAGTAGCGGCCGACCGACGGCGACAGCGCCCGGCGCAGCCGACCCCGCCGTCCGGCACCGACTACCAGGAGGTCGTCCTCCCGGTCTGCGATCCGTACGAGCACCGGTCCCGGGGCGCCCCGGGCGACGAGTGCCCGACCGGGCAGACCGGTGCCCGTGACGCCGAACACCTCGCGCAGCGCCCCGACGAGCCTCTCCCGCGCCGGCCGCTCCCACTCCGGGACCATCGCGGTCGCGGCCGGGGACCTGCGGGCCGTCGGGTCCCCACCCGGCGGCTCCCAGGCCAGCACCGGCCACAGCTCGGCCCCACGGCGCCGGGCCTCCTCGGCCGCCCGGCCCAGCGCGGTGAGGCTGCCCAGCGAGCCGCTCACTCCCACCACGACGCGCTCGGCTGAGGGCGGACGGTACTCGGACATGTCATTCACCGTTCTGCACACGCCGACGGAAGGGTTCGCGGTCGGCGATTCTCCTGGGAAACGCCCCCATCTCACCTCGGCGCAGGGGCTTTCGAACAGTCCGTACGTCAGTTCTTGGCGCCCTTCTGACGACCTCTTCCGTGCCCTCTGACCTGCGGCGTCAGCATCCCGTCAAGGTCGCCCCGATCGTCGTCAGCGTCCCGTCAGGGCATGCCCGGGACCCGGGGACACCGGGCATAACGTCGACGGCGAGCCCCGGTCCGCCTCCCCGCGTCCGGGGCATCCCGCATCCCTCGCTCCCTGCCCTTCGGGAGGCACCCCATGGCACAACTCCTGTACGGCGAAGACCCCGAGCCCTCCGATCGCTTCCCGGCCGGACCCCTGTACGTCCCGGTCCGGCCGGGCCTTTGCGGATGTGCCGCCCGGCTCTTCCGAACCCCGCTCGGCGAGCTAACCGCTGTCGGCTTCACCTCCGAGTGCCGGCTGACTGCCACTCTCGGCCCCGATCAGGCGTGGATCCGGCTCGCCGAGCCCGCCCTCCGTGCCCTGACCGCCCCGCTCGGCGTCACCGCCGTCACGGTGGACCCGCAGTTCACCGCCCCCGCCCCCACGCCGGTCGCCCACGAGATTCCCGCGCTGCGGATCGCAAGGATCGCCTGAGAGGGAAAGCCACCATGACCACGGTGCACGAACCCACCGCGACCAGCAGGTTCACCGATCTGTCGGTGTGGCCCGCCTCGACCACCGAGTCCGCCCACGGCCACCTCACCGTCGGCGGCGTACCACTCGCCGAACTGGCCGACCGCTTCGGCACCCCCGTCTACGTACTGGACGAGGCCGAGGTCCGCGACCGCTGCCGTACCTACCGGGACGCCTTCCCGGACGCCGAAGTCCTGTACGCCGCCAAGGCGTTCCTGTGCCGGGCCATGGCCCATTGGATGGACGAGGAGGGCCTGGGCCTCGACGTCTGCTCGGCAGGCGAACTCGAACTCGCCGTCGCGACCGGCTTTCCGTCCGAGCGGATCGTGCTGCACGGCAACGCAAAGTCCCCACGCGACCTGGACACCGCCCTGCGCCTGGGCGTCGGCCGGATCGTCATCGACAGCCCCTCTGAGATCGCGCGGCTGGCCGCCGCCGTCGGCCCGGACGGCCACCAGAAGGTGATGGTCCGGGTGGTGCCCGGGATCAGCGCGGGCGGTCACGAGAAGATCCGCACCGGTACGGACGACCAGAAGTTCGGCCTGTCCATCTCCGACGGCTATGCCCAGCACGCCATCGCCCGCATTCTCGACCAACCGCAGCTCGAACTCACCGGGCTCCACTGTCACTTGGGTTCGCAGATCGTCAGCGTCAAGCCGTACCTGGTGGCCGTACGCCGGATGGTCGGGCTGATGGCCCGGCTGCACGAGCAGCACGGCCTGATCCTGCCCGAGCTCGACCTCGGCGGCGGCCACGGCATCGCCTACCGCCCCGGTGAGGAGGCGTTGGACTTGACGGAACTTGCCCGCAAGGTCCGCGCGGAAGTCGCCGACGCCTGCGCCACCGCAGGACTTCCGGTACCCCGCCTGATCATCGAGCCGGGCCGGGCCGTCGCGGGCCCGGCAGGGGTCGCCCTGTACCGCGTCCTGTCCGTGAAGCACACGGGCGACCACGTCTTCGTAGCCGTCGACGGTGGCATGAGCGACAACCCGCGCCCCGCGCTGTACGGCGTGCGATATGCGCCGCGACTGGTGGGCCGGCACAGGGCCGCGGTCCCGGCCCGGGTGACCGTGGTGGGCCGGCACTGCGAGGCCGGGGACGTCCTGGCCGCCGACGCGGATCTCCCCGCCGACATCCGCCCCGGAGACCTGCTCGCCGTACCCGTGGCCGGCGCCTACCACCTGTCCATGGCCTCCGGCTACAACCTGGTCGGCCGCCCGCCGGTGGCCGCCGTGCGCGACGGCTTCGCCCGCCTCCTCGTACGAAGGGAATCCCTGGAGGACATCCGCAGCCGCGACGTGGGCCTGTAGCCGACTCGCAGCCCTGATCTCCCGGGCGGGCCGGTCTTCCCTCCCTCGCCGACCGACCCGCCCGGGCCGTACCGGCTGGGACCGGTCTCCATCGCCCGCTCCAGCGTCGTCGGCGCGCTTGGGGTCGGCGCCCAGGAGCGGGTGGAGGGGGTTGCCGTGCCAATGTTTCCCGGTCCGCGGGGCTGTACCTGAAACAGGGATCTTCCCGGAGGCTGAGAGCGACAGGGCGAAACGGCTCGGCGCCGGAGGCGGGCGCGGGGGCGGCGTGCTCGGCATCGCCGGTGCTACAAGGCCTTCAGCCGCCACAATCTCCCGCAGTAACGCGACCCGAGACTGCTTCAACGCATGCTGGACGATCTCGGGCCCACTCGACCCACCTTGGGCGGACCGCCAAGATCGAGCGAGGTGCTGGCGACTGTGCATCGTCCCCCGCAGGGGGCAAGTACCCGAAGCTGCCTCGACGGAGCGCCGGGACTGAGTACACGGCCATATTCAGCTCTGGAAGCCCATCTAGTGGGCCGGTCGCTTCCTGCTCGTGACGCTCGTTTGACGCTCCAAGGCCCCGGCCACCCTCGCGAAAGGCCGAGAAACACCGTCTGACCTGGTGCTTCTCCACCCAAATGATGCGACGTGTTTTCGATAACCCACCACGTCGGTGTGCCGCGAATCTTGAACTGGCCGCGCAGAGCTCCTGAACTGCGGTTGCGTGTGCGCCTGATGTGCGGTGCGGGCGTTCAGTAGGTGGGGCCGTAGGGGCTCCAGTGCCCGAGGAAGGGTTTCAGATCGTCGGCTCTTGGCTTGGGAATGCCGGGTAGCCGGGGCGGTGTGCTCAATGGGTCGAGGCGGTCCATGGTGGCTGCTGCCCAGCTGATCCAGGCTTCGGCTTCGGTTCTGGACTGCCCGGGAGGCATGGCCTCAACGCGTGTGCGTACCGCGCTCACGTACTCGGTCAGTCGGGTGGCGTGACGCCATGCCGCTTCCTGGGCTTCGAGGTGCCTGACGCGGTACGCCTCCGCGTACCGGATGCGGGCTTGTTCCATGGCGGCTTCCCAGCGGATGCGCTTCTGGCGTGCCGCTTCGGCCTCGTCCTGGCGTCTGCGCTCGGCGGCTTCGCCGCGAAGCGTGACCTCCTGTGCGATCTCGGCGAGCTGCTCTTCGAGGGCGCGGCCGGGAGCGTCGGCCCATTCGCTCGCCCGGTGTGGCTGGCCGCCGCTGAGGATGATGCGGAGGCGTTCGGACGGGGTGTAGTCGAAGCGGGGGATTCTGACCCAGGAGTGCTTCTTGGCTTCGGCGAGTTCCTTCTCGGTGGCGACGTGCTCGGTCCGGTCCTGTTCCTGGAGGACGAGGAACCCCACGGGCTGGCCCTGTGCGGTGATGGTGAAGTGGGGATTTGCCCTGCGGCGGCGATGGGACGGAGGTGCGTAGCCGGTGTGCCCGGCCGAGCAGGTGTGTCCTTCGGCCTCGGCGGTGGTGATCAGTGCCTGGATGAGTCGTAGAGCGCGTCCTTGGAGGGGCTTGGTCAGGCCGAGCGGCTGGCGTTCGTTCTGCTCAGCGGCGTCGCTGGTCGGCCCGCAGCTCGAAGTCTCCGTAGCTGTTGTCGACCGGGTTGACCGTGACGCCCGGGGCGACGATCTCGTCGATGGCGTCGAGGACGTCGGAGGAGAGGGTGATGTCGGCGGCGGGCAGGAACGCCTCCAGCTGCTCCATGGTGCGCGGTCCGATGATCGCCGAGGTGACGCCGGGGTGGTTGATGACGAAGGCGACGGCGAGTTCGATCAGGGTGAGGCCGGCCTTCTCCGCCAGGACGGCGAGTTGTTCGACGGCGTCGAGCTTGCGCTGGTTGGCGGGGGTGTTCATGTCGAAGCGGGCCTGGGGGCGGGCGGCCGAGGCCGGTCCCTCGGTGGCGTTCTTGCGGTAGCGGCCCGAGAGCCATCCGCCGGCGAGTGGGCTGTAGGTGAGGGTGCCCATGCCGTGGCGGCGCACGGTCGGCAGCACGTCCTCTTCGATGCCGCGGACGAGGATCGAGTAGGGCGGCTGCTCGGTGACGAAGCGCTCCAGGTTCCGCTCGCGCGAGGTCCACTGGGCTTCGACGATCTGGGAGCCGGAGTAGGAGGAGGAGCCGATGTAGCGGACCTTGCCCTGGTGGACGAGATCGGTGAGGGCGCCGAGGGTCTCCGAGACGTCTGTGTCGGGGCTGGGCCGGTGGACCTGGTGGAGGTCGATGTGGTCGGTGCCGAGCCGCCGCAGGGAGTTCTCGACCGCGCGGATGATCCAGCGGCGCGAACCGCCCCGCTGGTTGGGGTCGTTCTGGTCCATGGGCATGAAGAACTTGGTGGCGAGGAAGACGTCCTCGCGGCGTCCCTTCAGCGCCTTGCCGACGATCTCCTCCGAGACGCCGGCGGAGTAGACGTCTGCGGTGTCGACGAAATTGATGCCCGCGTCGAGGGCGCGGTGGATGATCCGGATGGAGTCGGTCTCGTCCTCGTTGCCCCAGGGGCCGAACATCATTGCGCCCAGGCACAGGGGGCTGACCTGGACGCCGGTACGGCCCAGCGGTCGGTACTGCATGGAGTGGTTCTCCTCTTCCGTGTGGGGGTCAGTCGTTGCCGGAGGGCACGACCGTGCCGGTGGTCGTCCAGCTCGCGAGCAGGTTCAGGGCCTGCTGTTCCGGTGAGTCCGGCTCGGGTGTGTAGAAGTTGAGGCGCAGGCCGGGGTCGGAGGGCAGTTCCATCGCCTCGTAGGGCAGGGCGAGATCGCCGACGAGCGGGTGGTGGAGGTTTTTCAGTCCGGAGCGGTGGAACTTCACGTCGTGCCGTGCCCACCTGCGGGCGAAGTCGCTGCTGCGGGTGGTCAGTTCGCCGATCAGGTCGGTGAGGGCCTTGTCGTGCGGCGCGCGGCCCGTCTCGGTGCGCAGGAAGGCGACGGCATCGTCGGCGCCCTTGTCCCAGTCGACCCAGAAGTCCTGGCTGGCGGGGTCGAGGAACAGGAAGCGGGCGCTGTTGACCGGCCCGCGCTGCGCGAACAGCGGTGAGTCGAACAGCGGCGCGTACAGCGCCCGGCCCAGTGCGTTGGCGGCCATGATGTCGAAGCGGGCGTTGCGGACGAACGCCGGCACGCCGGTCATCGAGTCGAGCAGCCGCAGGATCGTCGGCCGGACGCGGGAGGAGGTCACCGCCGGCCGCCGGCCGGACGGGCTGGCGGCGCGGGCCAGATCGTAGAGGTGGGTGCGTTCGGCCTCGTTGAGCTGCAGGGCGTGCGCGAGGGCTTCGAGGACCGAGTCCGAGGCACCGGCGAGGTTGCCGCGCTCCAGGCGGACGTAATAGTCCACACTCATGCCTGCCAGCAGGGCGACCTCTTCGCGCCGCAGCCCCGCGACACGGCGGTTTCCGCCGTAGACCGGCAGCCCGGCCCGCTCGGGGGTGATCCTGGCCCGCCGGGTGCCGAGGAACTCCCGCACCTCGGCGGCCACGTCCTTCTTGGTGTGGTCGGTCATGCTCATTTCCTGATGTCTTTGACTGTCGCGCCCGTGGCGGACAGCTCCCGGCGCGAGCCGTCACGCAGGAAGCTCATCTCGGACGTCGCCCGAACGCTGGCTGGCACAGCGGTCCGGGAGCGGGGGCCCGGCTCTGACCGGGCTTGTCGCGTCGGCCGCCGGGCCGGACCCGACCTTGAGTAGAGGGGCACGGCGGACTCCTCTCGATCGGCCTGCTCGGTGTGCCGGCTCATCCACGGTAGGTCGGCCTGGAGAGACCTGCGAGGTACTGCCAGTACCTGGAAGAGCAGTG
Source organism: Streptomyces sp. NPDC006739 (assembly GCF_042869815.1). Lineage (NCBI taxonomy): Bacteria > Bacillati > Actinomycetota > Actinomycetes > Kitasatosporales > Streptomycetaceae > Streptomyces > Streptomyces sp. NPDC006739. Next base: position 591,902 of record NZ_JBIAGM010000003.1, on the reverse strand, counting down.
ACTCCCACTGTCCCCTCGAGGTGCCGTTACCTGGAAGACGCCACAGACTGGCGGCCCGGGATCGGGCCGCACTCCCGATCGACGCGAGGAAGACCGTGCGCACAGCAGCCACCCACGACACCGGCGACGCCCCCGCCGGGCCGGTCGCCGACTCGATCCGTCCGGGCGGGCCGAGCGGCGGCAGGACCACCGCCCCGCGCCACCAGGCGCAGCGTGCCTCCGGGGGCCCGGCCCATTCGACGCTGATCCTGGCGATCATCTGCATCAGTTACTTCATGGTCATCCTGGACAACTCGATCGTGTTCACCGGGCTGCCGCAGATCCGCTCCGACATGGGCTTCTCCGAGACGGGCCTGTCGTGGATCACCAACGCCTACGTACTGGTCTTCGGCGGGCTGCTGCTCCTGGGAGCGCGCGCCGGTGATCTTTTCGGCCACCGCAAGGTCTTCCTGTACTCGCTGGTGGTCTTCTCGCTGGCCTCGCTGCTGGTGGGCGCCGCCCAGAGCGCCTGGTGGCTGATCGCGGCCTGGGCGCTGCAGGGCGTCGGCGCCGCCGTTCTTGCTCCGTCCGCGCTCTCCCTGCTCACGCGCAGTTTCGCGGAGGGCAAGGCCCGCAACCGGGCCATGGCCGCCTACAGCGCAGTGGCCGGACTCGGCGCGGCGTTCGGGCTGGTCGTCGGGGGTCTGGTCGCGGACCTGATCTCGTGGCGGGCCGGGTTCTTCCTGAACGTCCCCATCGGCATCGTGATGATGGTGCTGGCGGTGCGGTTCCTGCCCGAGACCGAGCGTCGCGGCGGCCGGTTCGACGTGGCCGGGGCGCTGCTGGCGACGATGGGATCGACCGCGCTGGTGCTGGGCATCGTCGACGCGGCCGACGACGGCTGGACGGCACCGGTCACCCTGCTGCCCCTCGCCGCGGGCGCGGTGACGCTGGTCTTGTTCGTCGGGGTGGAGCGGCGGGCCGCGCAGCCGATCGTGCCGCTGCGGCTGTTCGCGAGCCGCGAGCGGTCCGGCGCCTACGTCACCCGGATGCTCTACATGGGCGCGATGATCGGGTTCTTCTTCTTCACCGCGCAGTTCGTGCAGAGCGTCTACCACTGGACACCGCTGCAGGCCGGCCTGGCCTTCCTGCCGATGACGCTGGTCAACTTCGTCTTCGCGATCCGCGTACCCCGGCTGCTGGAGGGGTTCGGCAGGCCCCGGGTACTCGCCGCGGGGGTCGTGCTGACGACCGTGGGCATGGCCTGGCTGAGCCGCCTGGACCTGCGCACCCCCTACCTGACCGGAGTGGCCCTGCCAATGGTGATAATCGGCGCCGGCCAGGGCCTGACGCTGGCCCCGGTGACCTCCAGCGGCGTCGACGGCGTCGCACCCGAGGACGCGGGGGCCGGCTCGGGCCTGGTCAACACCGTGCACCAGATCGGCAGCGCACTGGCCCTGAGCATCCTGACGGCCGCGGCCGCCACCGTCTCCACCGGTCACACGGCCATCGACATCGCGGCCCGCTCCGGCACCGCGCTGACGGGCTCTGCCGTCCTGCTCGTCCTGGCCGTCGCCGCCGTCCTCACCCTGATCGTGCCCGCACGGGCGTCCCGCAAGTAAAGGACCATGTGATGCAGACCCTCACCCTCAACAACGGCGTCGAGATGCCCGCCCTCGGCCTTGGCGTCTTCCAGACCCCGCCCGACGAGACGATCGCCGCGGTCACGGCCGCGCTGGAGCTCGGCTACCGGCACATCGACACCGCCGCCGCCTACGGCAACGAACGCGAAGTCGGCCAGGCCCTGCGCAACTCCGGCGTCCCGCGCAGCGAGATTTTCATCGAAACCAAGATCTGGATCAGCGACTACGGCTACGACGAGACCCTGCACGGCTTCGACAAGAGCGCCGCCAAGCTGGGCGTGGACCGCATCGACCTGCTCATCCTGCACCAAGCCCTGCCGTCCGAGTTCGACAAGACCCTGGACGCCTACCGCGCGCTGGAGAAGCTCCTGGCCGACGGCAAGGTCCGCGCGATCGGAGTCAGCAACTTCATGGTCGACCACCTGATCACGCTGCTCGATGCGACGTCCGTCGTGCCGGCGGTCAACCAGCTGGAGATCCACCCCTACTTCCAGCAGCGCTCCGTTCTCGACTTCGACGACGCCCACGGCATCCTCAACCAGGCGTGGTCCCCGATCGGGGGCATCACCTTCTACCCGGGCTACGGCGAGGACCGCCGAAGCGTCCTTCAGGACCCGGCCGTCACTGCCATCGCCGAGACGCACGGCAAGAGTCCCGCCCAGGTGCTGCTGCGCTGGGGCCTGCAGCAGGGCCGCTCGGTCATCCCCAAGTCCACCCGGCGCGAGCGGATCGCCGAGAACATCGACGTCTTCGACTTCGAGCTCACGGCGGACGAACTCACCGCGCTGGACGCGCTGGAGACCGGCCGGCGCGGCGGTCCCGAGCCCGAGAACGTCACTCTCGCCGCCTACGGCCGCGCCATCCCCGAAGCCTGACCTTTCAACCCGTACGACCTGCACGAAGGAACCACAGTGCCCACCACCGTCAGCGCGTTCGGCGCCCACGAGGCCGGCCAGCCGCTCGCTCCCGTCACCATCGAGCGCCGTGACGTCGGCCCTCACGACGTCAGGCTCGACATCCTGTACTGCGGGATCTGCCACTCCGACATGAACTTCGTCGACGGCTCCTTCGGCCCGCTCCCGGTCAGCCCGCTCGTGCCCGGGCACGAGATCGTCGGCCGCGTCACCGAGACCGGCTCCGCCGTCACCCGACATCAGGTCGGCGACCTGGTCGGCATCGGCTGCATGGCCAACTCCTGCCGCGAGTGCGAGAACTGCCGGGCCGGGCAGGAGCAGTACTGCCTGGGCGGGCATACCCTCGTCTTCGGCAGCTCCGACCCCGCCGAGCCCGGCGCCCACACTCAAGGCGGCTACTCCGAGGCGATCGTTGCCCCCGAGGACTTCGTCGTCCGCGTCCCCGAGACCCTCGACCCGGCCGCCGCCGCGCCGCTGCTGTGCGCGGGCATCACCGTGTACGCGCCGCTCAAGCGGTTCGCTGCCGGTCCCGGCACCAAGGTCGCGGTCGTCGGCCTCGGCGGCCTGGGCCACCTCGGCGTGAAGATGGCCAAGGCCATGGGGGCCGACGTCACCGTGCTGTCCCGGTCGGAAAGCAAGCGCGAAGCCGCCGCGGCCCTATCGCCCCTTTCACCTACAACGACGGCACCTGCCCCGCCTGTCGGGCTGGCTTCGAGTCCAACTGCGAGCACGGAGGAGCCTTCGGTGACGGCGATAGTGACGGCGGCCAGGGCGAAAAGGTCCGCGCACCCTACGCCGACGCGACCCTCGTGAAGGTCCCCGTGCCGACCGACGGGTTCACCGACGCCCAGCTCGCCTCCTTCACCGCCCTCTCCGACGTCATGTGCACCGGCTACCACGCCGCCGTGAGCGCGGGCGTGAAGCAGGGCGACACCGTCGCCGTCGTCGGTGACGGCGCAGTCGGCCTCTCAGCCGTGCTGGCTGCCAAGCTCCTCGGCGCCAGCCGGATCATTGCGCTCAGCCGTCACGCCGACCGGCAGGCTCTCGCAAAGGAGTTCGGCGCCACCGACATCGTCGCCGAACGCGGTGACGACGCCGTCAGGGCCCGGATCAAGGAGGGCAAGACCCGGCGCGAAATCGTCCGATGCCTCAAACGCTACGCGGCACGGGAGGTCTTTCACCTGGTCAGACAGCTACAGTCAGGAACCCGCTCATAGGGGCAGTCGTGAGACGTGAGAGGGTCTGGGGCGTGAGTGAGACACCCCCGAACACCCTGCAATACCGCTTTGACGGGCCAGAAGACGCTCCGGTCCTGATCTTGGGTCCCTCACTGGGTACCACATGGCACATGTGGGACCGCCAGGTCCCGGAGCTGGCGCAGCAGTGGCGGGTCTTCCGGTTCGACCTGCCGGGGCACGGCGGCGCCCCCGCATACCCGGCCGGCTCGGTCTCCGAGCTGGCCGCCCGGCTGCTGGCCACCCTGAACGGGCTCGGCGTGCAGCGTTTCGGCTACGCGGGCTGCGCGCTGGGCGGCGCGATCGGCATCGAGCTGGCCCTGCGCCACCCGGAGCGGATGGCCTCGCTCGCGGTGGTCGCCGCCTCGCCCCGGTTCGGCACCGCCGACGAGTTCCGCCAGCGCGGGGTGATCGTCCGCAGCAACGGCCTCGACCCGATCGCCCGGACCTCGCCCGACCGCTGGTTCACCGGGGGATTCGCCGCCGCGCAGCCCGCGATCACCGAGTGGGCCGTACAGATGGTCCGCACCACCGACCCGGGCTGCTACATCGCCGCCTGCGAGGCCCTCGCCGGGTTCGACGTACGGCCGGAGCTGGGCCGGGTCGGCGTCCCGACGCTGGTCCTGGTCGGTTCCGAGGACCAGGTCACCGGCCCGGCCGAGGCCCGCACCCTGGTCGCCGGCATCCCGGACGCGCGGCTCGCGGTCGTCCCCGGTGCCTCCCACCTGGTCCCGGTCGAGCAGCCCGGCGCCGTCACCGACCTCCTCGTACGGCACTTCTCCACCGCCTGGCAGCAGCCCTTCGAGTCCGCCACCGGCCAGACGGCCATTCCGGCGGCCCCCCTCAAGCCGGTGCTGGCCGTCGCGCCGCAGGCCGCGCCGGTCGCCGAGATCGCCCCGGCCGTCGTACCGCCGCAGCCCCTCGCGCGGCCCGACCGGTACGAGACGGGGCTCAAGATCCGCCGGGAGGTGCTCGGCGACGCCCACGTGGACCGGGCACTGGCGCAGGCCGACGGCTTCTCCGGGGACTTCCAGGAGTTCATCACCCGCTACGCCTGGGGCGAGATCTGGGACCGGCCCGGCCTCGACCGCCGCACCCGCAGCTGCGTCACCCTCACCGCGCTGGTCGCCGGAGGTCACCTGGACGAGCTGGCCTTCCACACCCGGGCCGCGCTGCGCAACGGCCTGACCCCGGCCGAGATCAAGGAAGTGCTGCTCCAGGCGGCCGTGTACTGCGGGGTACCGGCCGCGAACAGCGCGTTCAAGGTGGCCCAGCAGGTCATACGCGAGGAGACCACGCCCGACGAGTGAGCGGGCGGCGCCCGGCGGGGTGAGGGCGGACGGGCGAGGGCAGAATGGAGAACCATGAAGCTCACGAAGATGTCCCACGCCTGCGTCCGTCTGGAGAAGGACGGGCGCACGCTCGTCCTCGACCCCGGAGGCTTCAGCGAGCAGGACGCCGCGGTCGGCGCGAACGCGATCCTGATCACGCACGAGCACCCGGACCACTTCGACGAGGGCCGGCTGCGGGCGGCCATGGAGGCCGATCCGGCCGCCGAGATCTGGACCCTCGCCGCCGTGGCCGAGCAGATCGCGGCGGCCTTCCCGGGCCGTGTGCACACCGTCGGCCACGGTGACACCTTCACCGCCGCCGGCTTCGACGTCCAGGTGCACGGCGAACTGCACGCGGTGATCCACCCGGACCTCCCGCGCACCACCAACGTCGGCTACCTGATCGACGGGGGCAAGGTCTTCCACCCGGGCGACGCGCTCACCGTCCCCGACCAGCCCGTCGAGACGCTGATGCTGCCGGTGATGGCCCCCTGGAGCAAGCTCTCCGAGGTCGTCGAGTACGTCCGCGAGGTGAAGCCGCAGCGCGCCTACGACATCCACGACGCCCTGCTCACCGACCTCGCCCGGCCGATCTACGACCGTCTGGTCGGCGCCCTGGGCGGCGCCGACCACCAGCGGCTCGCGCCGACGGCCTCGACGGAGGTCTGAGACCGCGTTGTCAGACCCGGCGGGTAGGTTGTGAGACATGCGCATCGCGACCTGGAACGTCAACTCGATCACCGCCCGTCTGCCGAGGCTGCTGGCCTGGCTGGAGAGCAGTGGCACCGATGTGCTCTGCCTCCAGGAGGCCAAGATCGCCGAGGAGCAGTTCCCGTTCGAGCAGCTGCGCGAGCGGGGCTACGAGGCGGCGGTCCACGCCACCGGCCGGTGGAACGGGGTGGCGGTGCTCTCCCGGGTCGGCATCGAGGACGTCGTCAAGGGCCTGCCCGGCGACCCCGGCTACGACGGCTCGGTGGAGCCCCGCGCCATCTCCGCGACCTGCGGCCCGGTCCGCGTCTGGTCGGTGTACGTGCCCAACGGCCGCGAGGTGGAGCACCCGCACTACGCCTACAAGCTGCAGTGGTTCGAGGCGCTGAAGGCGGCCGTCGCCGGTGACGCGGGCGGCGGCCGTCCCTTCGCGGTGCTGGGCGACTACAACGTGGCGCCGACCGACGACGACGTCTTCGACGTGGCCGCCTTCGAGGGCAGCACCCATGTGACCCCCGCCGAGCGCGCGGCCCTCGCCTCCCTGCGCGAGGCGGGCCTGGCCGACGTCGTCCCGCGCCCGCTGAAGTACGACCACCCCTTCACGTACTGGGACTACCGCCAGCTCTGCTTCCCCAAGAACCGCGGCATGCGCATCGACCTGGTGTACGGCAACGCGCCGTTCGCGAAGGCGGTGAAGGACGCGTACGTGGACCGTGAGGAGCGCAAGGGCAAAGGCGCGTCCGACCACGCGCCGGTGGTGGTCGACCTGGACGTCTGATGCCAGGCTGGGTCCATGAACATCCCCTTCCTGGGTCCCAGGCACAAGCAGAGCGGTGACGCGGCGCTCCCCACGGACCCCGAGGGGATCGCCGCGCTCCTGTCCGAATGCGACCTGCTGCGCGAGCAGGCGGCCCGGGCGGGCGTCCGGCTCGACGACACACCGGCGTCCCTGGAGGCCCTGGACCAGCTGCTGCCGCGCTGGCGCGACGACGCCGAGACCCTGCCCTGGCTCGGCAACGACGCCGGGCTCTACCTCGGCACGGTCATCGTGCGCACCGTGCCCGGCGCCGTCTGGGAGATCCGGGCCGACGGGCAGCCCGTCGTACGACTCCTGTCCGGACGCGAGTTCGAGGTCGCCGCGTCCGGGCAGGAGTGGGCCGCGAGTGGTGCCCCCGAGCTGTCCCAGCTGTACGCGGAGGTCGCCGAAGCGTAGCGGTAAATACGGCTAATGACCGAAAGGTGCGTGTCGTATGTCAACTCCCGCCCGGTCTGGATAGTTTGCGGCAACCGACACAACTGAGAATGTTCGCCTCGAACCTCGACTACGATTTGCCGTTCATCCAGTTCACACGGGCCGGGCCCGCCCGGCGGCAGCCGGAGATCACTGCTCGCGCAGGGGGACGGACACGTATGACGGGTCGTCCGCCGGTGAGGAGAAGGTCAGCTGCGCGCCGGACGGGTTGTGCTCGATGTAGAGCGGATCGACCGTGTCGACCACCAGTGCGAGCCGATGTCCGGCCGGTACGTCGTAGGCCGTGGAGAACAGGTCCAGGTTCACGCCGAACGGCTCGCCGGGCGTCCGTCCGTGCCAGGTGTACGGCGCGTTGGTGACCAGCTTGCCGAGTCCGAGCGGACCCACGTCGTACAGATAGGCGATGAGGGTGCCGCTCTCCTTGGTGGGGGTGAGGGTGGTGTGCAACCGGGCGGTCCCGCGGACCTGTTGCGCGGTGCCGTACCTCTCCGACTGCCACACCGCGGCCCACCGGCGGGGCAGCAGCGGGACGGCGGCCACCGGCGGCAGCTGGGCGACCTGGTCCAGGATGCTGGAGAGGAACACGATCCCGCCGTCCGCGCCCGAGTCGACGTTCGCGTGGATCGTCGTCGACCCGGCGAGCGCGAGCTTCCTGCGGGTCGCGCCGACCGATTTCCAGTCCGGGTAGCCCTCGTAGCCGCCCGAGGTGCGGGACTTGAGCTGTACGGGCTGCTCGCGGTCGATCCCGTTGTCCGCGCCCTTGAGGTAGTGGTCGAACCAGCGCGTGGTGTCCGTCCACACGTCGTTGGGCAGCCCGAACAAGCCGGTCAGTTCGGCGGTCGCGTGGTCGCCGGGGCGGAACTCCAGTCTCTTCGGGCCGGTCAGCTTCTCGTAGAAGTCGGCGTACTGGTTGGCCGGGAAGACGGTGTCGCCCCAGGCGTTGGCCAGCATGACGGCGGCGCCGTTCTTGTTGAGCTGATCGACATAGGTATCGGCGGAACGTTTCTTCCCCCAGTCGATCATGTCCTGTTCCTTGGCCAGGTTGGAGGAGTACAGGTTGTCGAAGATCTCGCGGAGCTCGGGGCTCTCGCGGCCGGTGAGGGTGGCCGCGCCGTCCAGTACGGCCGCCGTCTGCACGTGCTGGGTGCGGCCGGAGTAGATCGAGTCGATCAGATCGGCCCATCCGCTGAGCGCGGCGACCGCCTTGATCCGCCGGTCGTGGGCGGCGGTGAGCAGGCTGATCCCGGCGCCGTAGGAGACGCCCGCCATGCCGATGTGCGCGGGGTCGGCCGGGGTGTGGGCGAGCGCCCAGTCGATCACCTTGGAGGCGTCGGCTATGTCGGGCGGCCCCGCCACTTCTATCTCGCCGCCGGACTGCCAGAAGCCGCGCACGTTGTAAGTGAGCACGATGTAACCCGCGTCGGCGAGTTTCTGGGCCTGGGCGAGATACTCGACCTGGGGCAGGCTCCAGCTGGTGGGCAGCACGACGAGCGGGTAGCGGCGCGAGCCGTCGGCGCCCGAGGGCGTGACGACGTTCGCCTTCAGGACCGTACCGCCGTCGCCGGTGATGTCGACGAAGCGGACGGAGGGGGCGGCCTCGGCGGCGGGCGCGAGGCCCACGACCGTACCGGCGATCAGGGCCGCCGAGACGACTCCGGCGGCGGAGGTGCGCAAGGTGGTGCGACGGTGCCCGCCCGTCTCCCACCACCCTGTTCGAAGGCGCTTCGCGCCCCTTTGGCTCACGGGTCACTCCTCACTCGTGTCAGTGCAAAGTGACCGAACGGTAACCGCAGCCTCTTACCGCAAGTAACCCGTCGGTAAGTTAGGTGCCGGTAAAGATTGTTGGCCGGTGCAGGAATCTAGGAGGCCCGGTGTGAGGTGGGTGGAGTCTCCGGCGTGGGTGCCGGTGCCTGTGCCTGTGCCGCCCGAGTCACATCGGCGACCAGTTCGACGACATCGGGGCCGTAGGCCTGCGAGTTGATCACCTTCAGCAGCAGGACGAAGGAGTTCCTGCCGTACTTGCGGGCCAGCCGCTCGTGGTTGCGGGCCAGATAGCGGGTGGCCGCCTGGTTGGTGATCGCGCGCTGCCCGCAGAAGAGGAACACCGGCCGCTCGTCCCGGCGTCGGCCCGCGGTGAGCCGGGCCAGCAGCACGTACTCGTTCCCGCCCGGCTCCAGCCGGTAGCGCTCGCCGCCGACCTGGAACTCACCGCGCTCCGGACCGGGTTCGGCGTCCACGTTCACCCTGACCCCCGGCAGCAGGGACATGAGATGCGCCGCCGTACGCCGGTTGGACGCCGGACCGCCGACGCAGAACTCGGTGCGCTCGCCGAACCCCTGCTGAGCCGCGTCGTGCGCGACGACCCGCGCGTTGGCGTGGCAGTCCTTGATCAGCGCGGCCAGCTCCAGCAGCGCGAACACGTCGTGCCGCATCACCGCGAGGTCGGTCCCGCCCGCCTCGCGGTTCACCACCAGCATGCACTCGGAGTTGTCCGGCAGGCCGAAGAAGGCCTGCTTGCGCCCCAGACGGCGGTGCGACAGGAGGGTGCGGGCCAGCCAGCCGAGCGCACCACTGACCGCGGCCGCCAGCACACCCAGGACGATGTTGCGCACGTCGTCGTTCATGGGCGCGCATGCTAGCGGGCCCGGGCCCTCGGTACGCATCCGTGTTCGATGTGTGTCGTTCGTATGGCGACGGCCCGATGACTACTGTCGGGGCGTCAGCAATCTGGTTACGCTGCGCGGACGGTCCTGAGCTGGAGGTGCGGATGCGTCGCCCTGTCGCGCGGAAACTGACGGTCCTGGCGGTCTCGGCCGCCGTCGTGGCGGTGGGGGCGGCGGCCCCGCCGGCCCCGGCGAGCGGCACCCCCGCGAAGGTCCCGGTCGCCGTCGGCTACGGCGGCGCGGTGGCCAGTGTCGACGCGGACGCCTCCGCCGCCGGGATCGAGGTGCTGAGGAAGGGCGGCAACGCCGTCGACGCCGCCGTCGCCACGGCCGCCGCGCTCGGCGTCACCGAGCCCTACTCCTCCGGCGTCGGCGGAGGCGGCTACTTCGTCTACTACGACGCCAAGTCCCGTACGGTGCACACCATCGACGGCCGGGAGACCGCCCCGCTGACCGCCGACTCCCATCTCTTCGAGGAGAACGGCAAGCCCCTCGCCTTCGCCGACGCCGTCAGCAGCGGCCTGAGCGTCGGCACCCCCGGCACCCCCGCCACCTGGCAGACGGCGCTGGACGAGTGGGGCAGCAGAAAGCTCGGTACGGTCCTCGAGCCCGCCGAGCGGATCGCCCGTGACGGCTTCACCGTCGACGACACCTTCCGCTCGCAGACGGCCGCCAACGAGACCCGGTTCCGCTACTTCCCGGCCACCGCCAAGCTGTTCCTGCCCGGCGGACAGCTCCCCGCCGTCGGCTCCACCTTCAAGAACCCGGACCTGGCCCGCACTTACGAGGAACTGGCCAGGAAGGGAGTCGGCGCGATCTACCGCGGCGACCTCGGCAAGGACATCGTCTCCACGGTGAACAAGCCGCCCGTCGACCCCGGTTCGGGCTGGAACGCCCGTCCCGGCAAGCTCTCCGCCCAGGACCTGGCCGCCTACCGCGCACGGCTCCAGGAGCCCACGAAGACCTCGTACCGCGGGCTGAAGGTGTACTCCATCGCACCCTCCTCCTCGGGCGGTACCACGGTCGGCGAGGCGCTCAACATCCTGGAGAGGACCGACCTCTCCAAGGCGAGCGAGGCGCAGTACCTGCACCACTACATCGAGGCCAGCCGCATCGCCTTCGCCGACCGCGGCCGCTGGGTCGGCGACCCCGCCTTCGAGGACGTCCCCACCCGGCAGCTGCTCTCGCAGAAGTACGCCGACTCGCGTGCCTGCCTGATCAAGGACGACGCGGTCCTCACCAGCCCCCTCGCCCCCGGCGACCCGCGCCACCCCGCGGCCTGCGGGGCCGGCGGCACGGCCGCCCCGACGACGTACGAGGGGGAGAACACCACCCACCTCACCGTCGCCGACAAGTGGGGCGACGTCGTCTCCTACACCCTCACCATCGAGCAGACCGGTGGCAGCGCCATCACCGTCCCCGGCCGCGGCTTCCTGCTCAACAACGAGCTGACCGACTTCTCCTTCACACCGGCCAACCCGGCCGTCCACGACCCGAACCTGCCCGGCCCGGGCAAGCGGCCGCGCTCGTCGATCTCGCCGACCATCGTCCTCGACCGGCACAACCAGCCCGTCGTGGCCCTCGGTTCACCCGGCGGCGCCACCATCATCACCACCGTGCTGCAGGTCCTCACCGAGTTCCTCGACCGGCACCTGCCGCTGGTCGACGCCATCGCCGCCCCCCGCGCCAGCCAGCGCAACGCGACCAGGACGGAACTCGAACCCGGCCTCTACAACAGCGACCTGAGGACGAAACTGGAGGCCATCGGCCACTCCTTCTCGCTCAACCCGGAGATCGGCGCGGCGACGGGCGTACAGCGGCTGCCCGGCGGCAAGTGGCTGGCGGCGGCCGAGACGGTACGACGCGGCGGCGGCTCGGCGCAGGTGGTGCGCCCGGCGCCGTAGCCGGCCGGCCGGGCGGCGGCGCTCACCGCCCGGCGGCGCAGGTCGCGGTGCTCACAGCTCGGGGGCGGGCGGCTGCTCGGCCGTGCCACCCTCGGCCTCGCTCTCGGCCTTGGCCTCGGCCCTCGCCTCGGTACGGAACGCCAACTGTCCGTCGGCCGTGTCCACCGTCACCCGGCTGCCCTCGCTGATCCGGCCCTCCAACAGGAGGCGGGAGAGCCGGTTGTCGACCTCGCGCTGGATGGTGCGGCGCAGCGGGCGGGCGCCGTACTCCGGCTGGTAGCCGCGCTCGGCCAGCCAGTCGACTGCCGCGTCGGTGAAGTCGATCGCGATGCCCTGGGCGTGCACCAGCCGCCGGGTGCCCTCCAGCAGCAGGCCGGTGATCCGCCGCAGCTGGTCGCCCGTGAGCTGCCGGAAGACGACGATCTCGTCGATGCGGTTGAGGAACTCCGGCCGGAAGTGCTCACGCAGCGGCCGCAGGATCTGCTCCCGGCGCGCCTCCTCGTCCGCCACCCCGTCACCCGGCCCGAAGCCGATGCCGGCGGCGCGCCGGGTGATCGCGTCCGAGCCCAGGTTGCTGGTCATCACGATGACCGTGTTGGTGAAGTCCACCGTCCGGCCCTGGGAGTCGGTCAGCCGGCCGTCGTCCAGCACCTGGAGAAGGATGTTGAAGACGTCCGGGTGCGCCTTCTCCACCTCGTCGAGGAGCAGCAGCGAGTACGGGTGACGCCGTACGACCTCGGTGAGCTGGCCCGCCTCCTCGTGGCCCACGTACCCGGGCGGGGCACCGACCAGCCGGGAGACGGTGTGCCGCTCCTGGTACTCGCTCATGTCCAGCCGGACCATCCGGTCGTCGCTGCCGAACAGGGCGTCGGCCAGCGCGCGGGCCAGCTCGGTCTTGCCGACGCCGGTCGGACCGAGGAACAGGAAGCTGCCGATCGGCCGGGCGGGGCTGCCCAGCCCCGCCCGGGAGCGCAGGACCGCCTCGGCCACCACGGCGACCGCCTCGTCCTGTCCGACGACCCGCTGGTGCAGATGTTCTTCCAGGCCCAGCAGCCGTTCCTTCTCCTCCTGGGTCAGGCGGCTGACGGGGATGCCGGTCTGCCGGGACACCACCTCGGCGACGGCCTCGGCCGTCACCTCCAGGTGCTGGCCCTCGTCGGCCTCGTCCGGGTGCGTGGTCTCCTCGATCCGCCGCTTCAGCTCGGTGATCCGGTCCCGCAGCTGGGTGGCCTGCTCGTACTGCTCGTCGGCCACCGCCTGGTCCTTGTCCCGGACCAGCTGCTCGACCTCGCGTTCCAGGGCGCGCACGTCCGTGCCCTTCGTACGGGCGCCGAGCCGCACCCGGGCGCCCGCCTGGTCGATCAGGTCGATCGCCTTGTCCGGCAGCCTGCGGTCGGTGAGATAGCGGTCGGACAGCTCCACGGCGGCCAGCAGCGCCTCGTCGGTGTAGCGGACCTGGTGGTGGGCCTCGTAGCGGTCGCGCAGTCCGCGCAGGATCTCGATCGCGTCCGCCACCGTCGGCTCGGGCACCAGGATCGGCTGGAAGCGGCGGGCCAGCGCCGCGTCCTTCTCGATCTTGCGGTACTCCTCCAGCGTGGTGGCGCCCACGATGTGCAGCTCGCCCCGGGCCAGCGCGGGCTTGAGGATGTTGCCCGCGTCCATCGCCCCGCCCTCGCCGCCGCCCCCGGCTCCCACGACGGTGTGCAGCTCGTCGATGAAGACGATCAGCCGGTCGGAGTGGGCGCGGATCTCGCCGACGATGGTGTTGAGCCGCTCCTCGAAGTCGCCGCGGAAGCGGGTGCCGGCCACCACACCGGCCAGGTCGAGGGCGAACACCCGGCGCCCGGTCAGTACGTCGGGCACGTCGCCGTCGGTGATCCGCTGGGCGAGCCCCTCGACGATCGCGGTCTTGCCGACGCCCGCGTCCCCGATCAGCACGGGGTTGTTCTTGCCGCGCCGGGACAGCACCTCGATGGTCTGCTCGATCTCCTGGTCCCGTCCGATCACCGGGTCGATGCCGCCCTGCCGGGCGAGATCGGTCAGATCCCGGCCGTACTTGTCCAGGGTCGGTGTCGAGGTGGCCCGCTGCCGCTGCTCGGAGCGGCCCTGGACGGCCTCCGGGGCCTCCGGGGGCAGGCTGCCGGCGGAGGCGAACCGGGCCGCGTTCAGGATGTGCCCGGCCGCCGAGTCCGGGTTCGCGGCCAGCGCGCTGAGCACGTGCTCGGGGCCGATGTAGCCGGCGCCGCGCGCACGGGCCAGCTCGTGCGCGTCCAGCAGGGCCCGCTTGGCGGCCGGCGTCAGGGACAGCGCGGTCGGCGGCGGTCCCTCGCCCGGCGGGTGCTGGACGGGCCCGGAACGGTCGTCGATCTCCGTGGCCAGCGAGTCGGGGTCCGCGCCGGCCCGGCTGAGCAGGCTCCGGGTGGGCTCGGCGGACAGCGCCGCGCGCAGCAGGTGCTGGGTGTCGAGGTCCCGGCTGCCGTGCTCGGCCGCGTACTGGGCGGCGCCCTTGACGAGCTCCCTGGCGGGTTGGCTCAGCAGGCGGCCGATGTCGATCTGACGGGGGGCCCGGCCCGCTCCGGCTCCGCCGAAGAAGCGGGCGAGGAACTCGCCGAAGGGGTCGCCCTCCGGGCCGATGAAGCCGCTGGTCATCGTTTCGGTTTCCTTCGCAGACGACTGGCACCGCCGGGTAACCGGTTTGGGACGGCTCATGCCACGATGACATGTTCTGCGGCCCGGGGCATGTTCGCGGCGCCGCGTCAGGCCGGCTGCCGCGCCGTGAGGATCCTGGGGCCCTCGGTGGTGATCGCCACCGTGTGCTCGGCGTGGGCCGCCCGGGACCCGTCCGTGGTGCACAGGGTCCAGCCGTCCGGGGCCGCGTAGTAGTCGTCGGTGCCGCCCGCGGTCAGCATGGGTTCGATCGCCAGGACCATGCCGTGCCGCAGGGGCAGGCCGCGGCCGGGGCGGCCCTCGTTCGGGACCGAGGGGTCCTCGTGCATACGGCGCCCGATCCCGTGGCCGCCGAAGCCGTCCGGGATGCCGTAGCCGGCCGCCCGGCAGACCTGGCCGATCGCGTGGGCGATGTCGCCGATCCGGTTGCCGACGACCGCCGCCTCGATGCCGGCCGCCAGGGCGCGCTCGGTGGCGTCGATCAGACGTACGTCCGCCGGGCGCGGCCGGCCCACCGTGAAGCTGACGGCCGAGTCGCCGACCCAGCCGTCGAGTTCGGCGCCGCAGTCGATGGAGACCAGGTCACCGTCGCGCAGCCGGTAGCGGCCGGGGATGCCGTGCACGATCGCGTCGTTGACGGAGGCGCAGATGACCGCCGGGAAGGGGGTGGGGGCGAAGGAGGGGCGGTAGCCGAGGAACGGGGAGGAGGCGCCGGCCTTCCGGAGTACCTCGCGGGCCACCTCGTCCAGCTCCAGCAGCGTGACACCGACGTCCGCGGCCCTCCGTACGGCCGTCAGGGCCTGTCCCACGACCTGTCCCGCCCGGTGCATCGCGTCGATCGACGTGTCCGTCTTCAGTTCAACCATGCCAATTAATATACCGGCTTCTTAGACCGGTTTAGTCGACCGGATTAGAATGAGGGCATGGTACGTACCCCCCTCACCCCCGAAGAACGTGAACGCGGCGAGCGGCTCGGGCGGTTGCTGCGGGCCGCGCGGGGTGGCCGGAGCATGACGGAGGTCGCCGCCGAGGCGGGCATCTCGGCCGAGACGCTCCGCAAGATCGAGACCGGGCGGGCGCCGACCCCGGCCTTCTTCACCGTGGCCGCGCTGGCGCGGGCCCTCGGGCTGTCGATGGACGAACTGGTGGAGCGGTGCGTGCTGGTGGTGGCATGACCGCGGTCGCGTCCGGAAAACTTCCTGTAGCCCGTTCGTAACACGGCTGGTGTTCGCTACGGACCGGAGTGCTCCGGTCTGGCGGGAGTTGACGGATGGCTGTGGAACAACTCCCTGGCGGCGTGCGGGAGTTCACGAACTATCTGCACGGTGTCCTGGCACGCCTGGACCAGGGCGGCGGCTGGTGCGGGGTGTTCTGGCAGCGCGATCCGGAGGGCATGCAGGCCTGTCTCGACGGCCGCGAGGTCCCGCCGTGGGACGTGGTGGAGGCGCTGCTGCAGGACCTCGCGGCGGCATACGGCCCCGCCGCCGCACGGGCCGACAGGGAGCGGGCCCGGACCCTGCACGCGGCCGCGCTCGCCGCGTACGACGACCTGCCCGGCGCCCGCGACGCCCTCGGGGACCGGCTCGACGTCATGCTCCGCGAGCAGCGGTACGCCGCCGAACGCCAGGCTGAGCTGAGCCGCTCGCTCGCCTCCGTGACCTCCCGCGAGGAGTCCGACGCCCTCCGCCTCGACCTCGCCTGGGCCCACGACGACCACGAACGGGCCACTGCCCGGTGCCGGGAACTCCGCGCACGGATGGCGAGGCTCGACCGCCGGCCGACCGGGGCCTGGGGCACGGGGCCGGGCGGACACGGGGGTGTCCTGCGGGTGGGGGAGCCGCCGTCCGGAGGGGGGCCGGCACCCGAAGACCGGGGACCACGAGAACAGACCCTGCCCAGGGGACAGGTGCACATGCAGGGGCAGGGGCAGGGGCAGGGGCAGGGGCAGGGACAAGGACTGGGGCGCCCGGCTTACGGTTCCGCTGCCACGGCCCCCGGCCACAGCAGCCGTTCGGTTTCGACCGCGCCGGACGACTCGGTCTTCGGACCCGCCCCCACACCCCCCGGCCACACCGCTCGGCCGACACCAAACCCCGACCGCCCGACTCACGACCCGGCTCCCACGTCCCTGGACTCCGGGGGCCCGCTTTACCCGGCCGCTCCTGATCACTCGGCTCCTGGTGCAGCTCTGACGTCCCTGGGCTCTGGGGGTCAGCCCTTTCCGGCCGCCGTCGACCGCCCGGCTGACGGTCCGGCCTTCACGTCCCTGGGCTCTGGGGGTCAGCCCTTTCCGGCCGCCCCCGAGCACCCGGCTCACGGTCCGGCCTCCACGGCCCCGGGTCCCGGGGGCCGGCCCTATCGGGGCGCCCCCGAGCAGTCCGTCCCCGACCGTCCCGCTCAAGGCCCAGCCCCCGGTCCCGAGGGTCGCGCCGGGGTCGCCCCCCTTGCCCCTGCCGCGTCCGCACACGGCCCCGCCCCCGCGTCCCCCGGCGCCCACTCCCGCCCCGCTCCAGCCGCCCCCGCCAAGACCCGTAAGCGTCGTCGTGGCAGTGCCCGGTTCGCCGGTATGGGGGCGGAGGAGGAGGCACCGGCGGTCGTGCCGCAGGCCGCCGCCCCCGTGGTGGCCGCCGCCCCTGGGCGTCGTACCCCGCGAGGGGCCCGGTTCGCCGGGGCGGAGGAGGCGGCCCAGCCCGTCGAGGTGCCGGTCGAGCGGGTCGACGCCGGGGCCGGCCAGGCCGTAGCGGGAGCCGTCGCGAGCCTGGTGCGGCTGCGCACCGAGGGGCGCAGCGGTGAGGCGCACGTCCTGCTGGTGGAGATCACCCACTGGCCCGCCCCCCGTTTCCCGCTGCTCGCGGACGGTCTGCAGCGCGCCGGGCTGGAGGCCGACTGGGCCACGCTGCTGTGGGAGGCCGCCTCGCTGCCCGCCGGACGGCTGGTCGCCGCCGCCGACGCCCTGGTCGCGGCGGGCCGCGCCGCCGACGGCCGGCAGATGCTGCGCCAGGGCGTGGCCCGGCCGGCCGTGGACGTCGGGGAGGCCGTACTCGGTCTGGAGGCCGAGGGGCACAGCCGCGAGGCGGAGGTCCTCCTGGACGCCTACGTCCGGGTCCGCCCGCCGGAGGAGGCGGCCCGCAGCGTCGCCCCCGACCCCGAACGCCTGGTCCCGCTGCTCCTGCGGGCCGCGCGGGGCGTCTCGGAGGAACGCCACTGGGACCTGGTCCATGCCCTGCGCGTCGCCGGTTTCACGGCCTGACCGCCCGCTTGCCCGCTCACCCACCGGAGTGTGAAACGTGATCGACTCCGCGGGTTGACGACGATGGTCTTGGCAAGGAACTTCCGGGAGGCTTACTTTCGTGCCTCTACCACCTGTTTCTACGTGCGTAGAGGCTCTGACGTCCCGCCGAAGGAGCAGCTCATGGCCAACGTCGTACGTGCCGCTCTGGTCCAGGCCACCTGGACCGGCGACACCGAGTCCATGGTGGCGAAACACGAGGAGCACGCCCGTGAGGCGGCCCGCCGGGGCGCGAAGATCATCGGGTTCCAGGAGGTCTTCAACGCCCCCTACTTCTGCCAGGTCCAGGAGCCGGAGCACTATCGCTGGGCCGAGCCCGTGCCCGACGGGCCGACGGTGCGCCGTATGCGCGCGCTCGCCCGCGAGACCTGCATGGTCGTCGTCGTACCGGTCTTCGAGGTCGAGCAGTCCGGCTTCTACTACAACACCGCGGCCGTGATCGACGCGGACGGCTCGTACCTCGGCAAGTACCGCAAGCACCACATCCCGCAGGTCAAGGGCTTCTGGGAGAAGTACTACTTCAAACCCGGCAACGCCGGTTGGCCCGTCTTCGACACCGCCGTGGGCAAGGTCGGCGTCTACATCTGCTACGACCGCCACTTCCCGGAGGGCTGGCGGCAGCTCGGCCTCAACGGCGCCCAGCTCGTCTACAACCCCTCCGCCACCCACCGCGGCCTCTCCTCCCACCTCTGGCGCCTGGAGCAGCCGGCCGCGGCCGTCGCCAACGAGTACTTCGTCGCCGCGATCAACCGGGTCGGGGTGGAGGAGTACGGCGACAACGACTTCTACGGGACGAGCTACTTCGTCGACCCGCGCGGCCGGTTCGTCGGTGACGTCGCCAGCGACAGCAAGGAGGAACTCGTCGTCCGCGACCTCGACTTCGACCTCATCGAGGACGTGCGGCAGCAGTGGGCGTTCTACCGCGACCGCCGCCCCGACGCCTACGAAGGGCTGGTACAGCCGTGAACGACCTCTACGCCCGCCACCGCGGCGTCCTGCCCGACTGGCTCGCCCTCTACTACGACGACCCGCTGGAGATCACCCACGGCGAGGGCCGGCACGTCTGGGACGCGAGCGGCAGGAAGTACCTGGACTTCTTCGGCGGCATCCTCACCACGATGACCGCGCACGCGCTGCCCGAGGTGACCAAGGCGCTGACCGAGCAGGCCGGACGGATCATCCACTCGTCCACCCTCTACCTCAACCGGCCCATGGTCGAACTCGCCGAGCGAGTCGCCCAGTTGAGCGGAATCCCGGACGCCCGGGTCTTCTTCACCACCTCCGGCACCGAGGCCAACGACACCGCCCTGCTGCTCGCCACGACCTACCGGCGCAGCAACACCGTCCTGGCGATGCGCAACAGCTACCACGGCCGTTCCTTCAGCACCGTCGGCATCACAGGCAACCGCGGCTGGTCCCCGACCTCCCTGTCCCCGCTGCAGACCCTCTACGTCCACGGCGGCGTCCGCACCCGTGGCCCGTACGCCGGACTCGACGACCGCGCGTTCATCGCCGCCTGCGTCGAGGACCTGAGGGACCTGCTCGGCCACACCCGCCCGCCCGCCGCCCTGATCGCCGAACCGATCCAGGGCGTCGGCGGCTTCACCTCCCCGCCCGACGGCCTCTACGCAGCCTTCCGCGACGTCCTGAAGGAGCACGGGATCCTCTGGATCGCCGACGAGGTGCAGACCGGCTGGGGCCGTACCGGGGAGCACTTCTGGGGCTGGCAGGCGCACGCGGCCTCGGGGCCTCCCGACATCGTCACCTTCGCCAAGGGCATCGGCAACGGCACCTCCATCGGCGGGGTCGTGGCCCGCGCCGACATCATGAACTGCCTCGACTCCAACAGCATTTCGACCTTCGGCGGCACCCAGCTCACCATGGCGGCCGGCCTCGCGAACCTGAACTACCTGCTGGAGCACGACCTGCAGGGCAACGCCCGGCGCGTGGGCGGGCTGCTCATCGAGCGGCTGCGGGCGGTCGCCGCCCAGCTGCCCGGCGTCCGGGAGGTGCGCGGGCGCGGACTGATGATCGGCGTCGAGCTGGTCAGGCCCGGGACCGACCAGGCCGATCCGCAGGCGGCCGCCGCCGTCCTGGAAGCGGCTCGCGCGGACGGCCTCCTGATCGGCAAGGGCGGCGGCCACAACACCAGCGCCCTGCGCATCGCCCCGCCCCTCTCCCTCACGGTCGCCGAGGCCGAGGAGGGCGCCGACATCCTCGAACGGGCCCTGCGGAGCCTCACGTAGCAGTGCGCAGAGCAAGGGAAGACCGCCATGACCACCACCTTCGGGACCTTCGAACCGGCGCTGTCGGTACGCCAGGTCCTCACCCTGGAACGGGTCCTCGCCGGGGAACCCGAGGTGGTGGCCGGCGCGGGCCAGCTCGACCGGGCCGTGCGCTGGGTGCACGTCGCCGAGGCGCCCGACGTGGGCGTGATGCTCACCGGCGGCGAGATGGTCCTCACCACCGGCGTGCTGCTGGCCGGCGACGAGGAGAAGCAGGCCGAGTACATCCGGTCCCTGCACCGCGCGGAGGCCGCCGCCGTGGTGCTGGGACTCGGGCGCGCCTTTCCGGCGCCCCCGGACGTGATGCGCCGGGCCGCCGAGCGGTGCGGGCTGCCGATGGTGGTCCTGCACCGGCCCTTCCCCTTCGCGGAGCTGACCGAGGAGGTCCAGTCCCGGCTGGTGCGGCGGAAGTTCGCCGCCGTGAGCCTCTCGGAGTCCGTGCGCACGGCGCTGACCGGGCTCATCACCGCGGGCGCCCCGCTGCAACACCTGCTCGACGAGATCGCCCAGCACAGTGCCTGCCCGGTCGTCGTCACCAACCTCGCGCACCGCGTTCTCGCCACGGCGGGGGAGCGGCCGGCCGTGGACGACGTGCTGCGCGACTGGGAGCGCATCGCCCGGCAGGCCGGCGGCAGCGAGGGCGACGGCTGGATCCGCGCCGAGCTGGGCGGGCGCGGCGAGCGCTGGGGCCAGATCACGCTGTGCGGGTATCGAGGGGACACCGCCACCGGACGGCTCCTCGCCGACCGGGCCGCCGAGGCCCTCGTCCTGCACCGCATGCTCGGCGGCAACTCGGCCCACTCCTGGGAGGAGCAGTCGGCGCAGGGCCTGCTGACCGACCTGGTCAGCGGAGTCGTACCGGCGAGGCAGCTGCTGCCCCGCGCGCGGGCCGCGGGGCTGCCCGTCAACCGGCGCACCTTCGTGCCGCTGGTCGTGCGCGACGGCGAACCGGCCCAGCTCGACCGGGTGCTGAGGATGCTGGGGCTGCCCGGTCTCGCCGCCGAGCTGGCCGACGGAGCCACCGCCGTGCTGCTCAGCCTCGCCCGCGACCAGGACGCGCCCGCGCTCACCGCGCACTTCGCGGCCAGGCTGCGTACCGAGTCAGGGTCGCCGAAGGCCGTGGTGGCCGCCGCCGATCCGCGCATCGCCTGGGACGACGTGCCGGCCGGTCTGCGTGAGGCCCAGCACGTCGCCGACGCCGTGGCCGACTCCTCGGCCGTCCTCGACCTCCCGGCCGTCGTCCGCCTCAAGGACGTGCATCTGCGTGGCCTGATACGGCTGCTGCGGGACGATCCGCATGTGCAGTCGTTCGCGGAACGGGAGCTGGACGGGCTGCTGTGCGCGACCGACGACGGCCTGCTGTCCGTGCTGCGCACCTACCTCGCCACCGGCCGCAACAAGTCCCGCACCGCCCAGCTGCACCACGTCTCCCGCCCGGCCCTCTACCGCCGTCTGGAGGCCATACAGGGCCGCCTCGGCGTCGACCTCGACGACTTCGAACAGGCCGCCTCGGTGCACATCGCGCTCCTCGCGCATGACGCGCAACAGGCCTGAAACACGTTACGACCTGGGAAAACGGCGGTGAAACATGGGCTCGCGACAGGGTGACACCGTGCCACGCCGCACGCCCTCAGACGTGACACCGTGCAACTCAAAGCCGGTTTTCGGACTTCCTAGTCTTCTGGGGCGGGCGTCGGATGTGCCGTCTGCCCCGCGACACCCGGCACGCACTCTCGCCGCACCGCACGCAAGCCCAAGTACATCCAGTACGAGGACTTGCGCGCGGCACGCCGAGAGCACGCACCGGACGCCGCAGGGCCCGCCCTTCGGGCGGACGACGGCCCATCCGACGCCCGCCCCAGCACCCCGAGCGACCGGAGGTCCCGATGAGCAGAGTGATCCGTGCCGCCCTCTTCCAGACCGCGTGGACGGGCGACAAGGAGTCGATGATCCAGGTACACGAGCAGGCGGCCCGGGACGCGGCGGCGCAGGGTGCCCAGGTCCTGTGCTTCCAGGAGCTGTTCTACGGGCCCTACTTCTGCCAGGTCCAGGACAAGGCGTTCTACGAGTACGCGGAGGCGATCCCGGACGGCCCGATCGTCCAGCGCTTCCAGGCGCTCGCCAGGGAGCTGGGCCTCGTCCTGATCCTGCCGATGTACGAGGAGGAGCAGCCCGGCGTCCTCTACAACACCGCCGCCGTGATCGACGCGGACGGCTCGTACCTCGGCAAGTACCGCAAGCACCACATCCCGCAGGTACCCGGCTTCTGGGAGAAGTTCTACTTCCGCCCGGGGAACGCGGGCTGGCCCGTCTTCGAGACCGCCGTCGGCAGGATCGGCGTCTACATCTGCTACGACCGCCACTTCCCCGAGGGCTGGCGCGCCCTGGGGCTCGGGGGTGCCGAGATCGTCTTCAACCCGTCGGCCACCTCGCGCGGGCTCTCCGCCTACCTGTGGCAGCTGGAGCAGCCCGCGGCGGCCGTCGCCAACGAGTACTTCGTCGGGGCGATCAACCGGGTCGGCGTGGAGGACCTGGGCGACAACGACTTCTACGGGACGAGCTACTTCGTCGACCCCGAGGCCCAGTTCGTCGGCGAGGTGGCCTCCGACAAGGAGACCGAGCTCGTCGTCCGGGACCTGGACCTGGCCAAGCTCCGCGAGGTCCGCGACCGCTGGCAGTTCTTCCGGGACCGCCGCCCCGACGCCTACTCGCCGCTGACCGCACCCTGACCGAACCGATCACTCTGGCAGGAGAGGGACCATGAGCAGCCGTACCGTCATCCGCGGTGGCCTCGTCATCACCGCGTCCGACGAGATCCACGCCGACGTGCTGATCGAGGACGGCCGCATCGCCGCCCTCGCCGCCTCCGGCACACCCGCCGCCGGGACCTTCAGTGCCGAGCGGGTGATCGACGCCACCGGGAAGTACGTGATCCCCGGTGGCGTCGACGCCCACACCCACATGGAACTGCCGTTCGGCGGTACCTTCGCCTCCGACACCTTCGAGACCGGCACCCGCGCCGCCGCCTGGGGCGGTACGACGACCATCGTGGACTTCGCGGTGCAGAACGTCGGCCACACCCTGCGCGAGGGCCTGGACGCCTGGCACGCCAAGGCCGAGGGCAACTGCGCGATCGACTACGCCTTCCACATGATCGTCTCCGATGTGAACCAGGAGACGCTCAAGGAGATGGACCTGCTCGTCGAGGAGGGCGTCACCTCCTTCAAGCAGTTCATGGCCTACCCGGGCGTCTTCTACTCAGACGACGGCCAGATCCTGCGCGCCATGCAGCGCTCCGCCGACAACGGCGGCCTGATCATGATGCACGCGGAGAACGGCATCGCGATCGACGTGCTCGTGGAACAGGCCCTGGCCCGCGGCGAGCGGGACCCCCGCTACCACGGTGAGGTGCGCAAGGCCCTGCTGGAGGCCGAGGCGACCCACCGGGCGATCAGGCTCGCCCAGGTCGCGGGCGCCCCCCTGTACGTGGTGCACGTCTCCGCGCGGGAGGCGGTCGCCGAGCTGATCCGGGCGCGCGACGAGGGCCTGAACGTCTTCGGCGAGACCTGCCCGCAGTATCTGTTCCTGTCCACCGACAACCTCGCCGAGCCCGGCTTCGAGGGCGCCAAGTACGTGTGCAGCACCCCGCTCAGGCCGAAGGACCACCAGGCGGCCCTGTGGAAGGGCCTGCGCACCAACGACCTCCAGGTGGTCTCGACCGACCACTGCCCCTTCTGCTTCGAGGGCCAGAAGGAGCTGGGACGCGGCGACTTCTCCAAGATCCCCAACGGTCTGCCGGGCGTGGAGAACCGGATGGACCTGCTCCACCAGGCCGTCGTCGACGGGCACATCTCCCGGCGCCGCTGGATCGAGATCGCCTGCGCCACCCCGGCCCGGATGTTCGGCATGTACCCGAAGAAGGGCACCATCGCCCCGGGCGCCGACGCCGACGTCGTCATCTACGACCCGCACGCCGAGCAGGAGATGTCCGCCGCGACGCACCACATGAACGTCGACTACTCGGCCTACGAGGGCAAACGCGTCACCGGCCGCGTGGAGACCGTTCTGTCGCGCGGCGAACTCGTCATCAGCGAGCGTGAGTTCACCGGACGCGCCGGTCACGGCGTCTACACCCCGCGCTCCACCTGTCAGTACCTCAACTAGGAGTGGCGCCCATGGACTTCGGACTCGTCCTGCAGACCGACCCGCCGGCCTCCCGCGTCATCAGCCTGATGAAGCGGGCCGAACGCAACGGCTTCCGCTACGGCTGGACCTTCGACTCCGCCGTGCTGTGGCAGGAACCGTTCGTGATCTACAGCCAGATCCTCGCCCAGACCACGACGCTGACGGTCGGCCCGATGGTCACCAACCCGGGCACCCGCACCTGGGAGGTCACCGCCTCCACCTTCGCCACCCTCAACGACATGTTCGGCAACCGCACCGTCTGCGGCATCGGCCGCGGCGACTCCGCGATGCGGGTGGCCGGCCGCAAGCCCAACACCCTGGCCCGGATCAGCGAGGCCATGAAGGTCATCCGGGCACTGGGCCGGGGCGAGGAGGCGGACCTCGGCGGCACGGTGATCAGGTTCCCGTGGATCAAACCGGGCGCCGAACTTCCCGTCTGGATGGCCGCGTACGGCCCGAAGGCGCTGAAGATGACCGGCGAGGAGGCCGACGGGTTCATCCTCCAGCTGGCCGACCCGTATCTGACCGAGTACATGGTCAAGACGGTCCGGGACGCGGCCGTCGCCGCCGGGCGAGACCCCTCGGAGGTGAAGATCTGCGTCGCCGCCCCGGCCTACGTCACCGAGGACGACTCGCCCGAGGCGCTCGCCCACGCCCGCGAGCAGTGCCGCTGGTTCGGCGGGATGGTCGGCAACCACGTCGCCGACCTGGTCGCCAAGTACGGCGAGCACTCCGCCGCCGTTCCCGAGGAACTCACGGACTACATCAAGGCCCGTGAGGGGTACGACTACGCGCACCACGGGCGCGCCGACAACCCCGACACCCAGTTCGTCCCCGACGAGATCGTCGACCGGTTCTGCGTCATCGGACCGGCCGAGAAGCACATCGAGAAGCTGAGCGCCCTGCGCGAGCTGGGCGTCGACCAGTTCGCCGTCTACGACATGCACGACGCGCAGGAGGCCACGATCGACGCGTACGGCGCGACGGTCATCCCGGCCGTCAACTCCTGACCCCCGAAATCCCCACCCCCCACCCTTGTCACCCCTCCCCGCCGTCCCGGGGGAGGGGCCCGGGGCCCCCGCACGGCCTTTCCCGACCCACCTCATCGATTGGCCTGCCATGACCGACACCGCTCCCTCGGCGATACCCGTGTCCGACCAAGTGAACCTGCCCGACGGGCGCGTGGAGCTCCTCCCCGGCTCCCCGCCACCGAGCGGTCCGTACGCCAACGAGGACCTGCTCCCGGTCCCCGTCGACAAGCGCACCTGGACCACGTACAACTTCTCCGCGCTGTGGGTCGGCATGGCCCACAACACGGCCTCCTGGACCCTGGCGTCCGGGCTGATCGCGGTGGGCATGGACTGGAAGCAGGCCGTGTTCACGATCGCCCTGGCCAACCTGGTCGTGCTGGTGCCGATGCTGCTCACCGGGCACGCCGGACCGAAGTACGGCATCCCCTTCCCGGTGTTCGCCCGTGCCTCCTTCGGTGTGCGCGGCGCAAACCTGCCTGCCGTGGTGCGGGCGTTGGTGGCCTGCGGCTGGTTCGGCATCCAGACCTGGATCGGCGGCGAGGCGATCTACTTCCTCGCCGGGAAGCTGATCGGCGGCAGCTGGTCGAACGCCTCGCACATCGGCGGCTACGCCTGGACCATGTGGCTGTCCTTCGCGATCTTCTGGGTGATCCAGGTCGCCATCATCTACCGGGGCATGGAGACCATCCGCCGCTTCGAGAACTGGGCGGCGCCCTTCGTCCTCGTCGGCGCCTTCGTGATGCTGTGGTGGATGAGCAGCAAGGCCGGCGGCCTCGGCCCGCTCTTCGACCAGCCCTCGAAGCTGGGCTGGGGCGGCGGATTCTGGAAGCTGTTCTGGCCGTCCCTCATGGGCATGATCGGCTTCTGGTCCACCCTGTCCCTGAACATCCCGGACTTCACCCGCTACGGCAGGAGCCAGAAGGCACAGACATGGGGCCAGGCCCTCGGCCTGCCGACCACCATGACGTTGTTCGCCTTCCTCTCCGTGCTGGTGACGTCCGGTTCGCAGGCGGTGTACGGCAAGCCGATCTGGGACCCGGTCCAGCTGGCCGCGAAGACCGACAACGTGGTGGGTCTGCTGTACGCCCTGGTGACCGTCCTGGTGGCGACCCTCTCCGTCAACATCGCCGCCAACCTGGTGTCGCCGGCCTTCGACTTCTCCAACATCGCGCCCCGGAAGATCAGTTTCCGTACCGGCGCGCTGATCACGTCCGTCCTCGCCGTACTGATCTTCCCCTGGAAGCTGTACTCCGACCCGCAGGGCTACATCTTCACCTGGCTCGGCCTGGTGGGCGGCCTGCTCGGCACGGTCGCCGGCATCCTCAT
Source organism: Streptomyces sp. NPDC006739 (assembly GCF_042869815.1). NCBI lineage: Bacteria > Bacillati > Actinomycetota > Actinomycetes > Kitasatosporales > Streptomycetaceae > Streptomyces > Streptomyces sp. NPDC006739. The sequence continues at coordinate 565,490 of NZ_JBIAGM010000003.1, read as the reverse complement.
CGCCGACTACTGGATCCTGCGCCGCACCCGCCTCGACCTGGCTGACCTGTACCGCACGGGCGGCCGCTACTGGTACGACGGCGGCTGGAACTGGCGGGCGGTCGTCGCCTTCGTCGCGGGCGGTGTCCTCGCGGTCGGCGGCGCCAGCTTCAAGCCGCTGATCGACGGCCGGCCCATCCCGGCACTGTCCCCGCTCGCCGACTACGGCTGGGCGGTGGGCCTGGGCACCTCGCTGGTGCTGTACCTGGCGCTGACACTGCTGACCGGGGCGGGCGCCGGGCGCGAGGAGGCGGAGCGCGCCTGACGCCGGGACCTGCCGTGGGGCGGTCAGTTCTTCTGACCGCCCTCCAGCGCGGCCACCGCGTCCCTGGCCGCCTTGATGGCACCCGTGTTGATCAGCTGCGTGTCGGGCGCCTGCTTCGTCTCGAAGTTGCTGCCGTTGTACGTGACGATCACCAGGGCGTTGGCGACCCGGATCAGCACCACACCCTCGCGGGTCTGCTGCTTGTCCTCGGTGGTGAGGTTCACCACCGAATAGCCGGCGTCGCCGACGCCCGGGACGTCCCCGCCGCCGCTCTTCTCCGAGACCCGCTGCTGGTACTCCTTCTGCGCCGCCTGGTTCGACTCCGTGATCTCGAAGGAGACGTCCAGCCAGCGGTAGTCGTAGCCCTTGAGGGCGTTCCAGGAGCAGGTGCGGCGCAGCTTGGTGTCGGTGGACGGGATCTCCTTCCCGGCCGTAGGGGCCCCCGGGACCAGCGACTTGACGGTGTTCGCCGTCACGCCGGCGCAGGGCGCGGGCGTGCTGGAGTACGTCTGCGACACCGCCGTGGAGGAAGGGGCGGAGGCGGACTGGGTCTGCGTCTTCTGGCCGGCCTTGGACGCGGCGCTGTCCTGCGGTGCGGCGGGCCCGGACGACATGGCCCAGCCGGCGCAGGCGAGCACGGCGACCGGGGTCAGCCGCGCGGCCAGGGCGAGCGGCAGAGGAAGAGAACGCACGGCGCACTTTTCGTGGGGGACGGTACGGGGGTGTCCACACTGCGGACGGGACGCCAGTGTCACACGAGTCCCGGTGGGGCGGAAGTGGGAACTTGTTCCGTCCCTGTGCGATGACGGTGAAGCGCTGTGGAGGGGCGGTGACGCAACCCGGAGTCACCGGGACGTCAGTGGTCGACCGCCTCCGGGAAGGCGGCCGTCGCCGCGTCGACCACGCGGGACGGGGCCTCGGTAGTCTGCTGCCGACGCACTCGAACACCGAGGTGAGGGATGCAGTTCACCACCCGACCCACCCTCCAGGGCACCTTCGGCATGGTGTCCTCCACCCACTGGCTCGCCTCCCAGTCCGCGATGGCGGTGCTGGAGGACGGGGGCAACGCCTTCGACGCCGCCGTCGCCGGGGCGTTCGTGCTGCACGTGGTGGAGCCGCATCTGAACGGGCCCGCCGGGGAAGTGCCCGCCGTCCTCGCTCCCGTGGGCGGCGAGGTGCGGGTGCTGTGCGGACAGGGCGTGGCACCGGCGGGCGCCACCGTCGCGCACTACACGGCACTCGGTCTGGATCTCGTACCCGGCACCGGACCGCTGGCGGCGGCCGTTCCGGGAGCCTTCGACGCCTGGATGCTGCTGCTGCGCGACCACGGCACCAGGTCCCTCGACGAGGTCCTGAAGTACGCCATCGGCTACGCCGAACACGGGCACCCGCCCGTGGACAACGTCGGGGCGACCGTGGAGAGCGTACGGCGGCTGTTCGAGACGGAGTGGACCTCGTCCGCGGAGCTGTACCTGCCCGGCGGCAGGGCGCCCAAGCCCGGTACGCCGCTGCGCAATCCGGCCCTCGCCGCCACCTGGAAGCGGCTGCTCGCCGAGACCGCCGGGGCCGGGGACCGGGAGGCCCGGATCGAGGCCGCGCGCGAGGTGTGGCGGCGCGGGTTCATCGCCGAGGCGCTGGTACGGCAGGCCGCGCGACCCACCCTGGACACCAGCGGCGAGCGGCACAGCGGCACGCTCACCGCCGACGACCTCGCCGGCTGGTCCGCGACCTACGAGACCCCCGTGACGTACGACTGGAACGGCTGGACGGTGTGCAAGGCCGGCCCCTGGAGCCAGGGACCGGCCCTGCTCCAGCAACTCGCCCTGCTGCCGCCCGAGCTGCCCCCCTACGCCTCCGCCGACTACGTCCACCTGCTGACCGAGGGCTGCAAGCTCGCCATGGCCGACCGTGAGGCCTGGTACGGCGACGCGGCCGAAGTACCGCTCGCCGAACTGCTGTCCGACGCCTACAACGCCGGGCGCCGGGCGCTCGTCGGCGAACGGGCCTGCTACGAGCTGCGCCCCGGCAGCCCGGGCGGACGCGCCCCCCGCCTCCCCGCGCACGCGCGCGTGGTGGCCGGCGCGGACCCGGGGTTCAACCCGACGGGCGCCGGTGAGCCGACCGTCGCCCGGATCGAGGGCGCGGCGGAGGTGGCGGCCGACGGGACCACTCGCGGCGACACCTGCCACCTCGACGTCGTGGACCGCTGGGGCAACATGATCGCGGCCACCCCGAGCGGCGGCTGGCTCCAGTCCAACCCGGTCGTGCCGGAACTGGGATTCCCGCTCGGCACCCGGCTGCAGATGACCTGGCTGGAGGAGGGCCTGCCCAACTCCCTCACCCCCGGACGCCGCCCCCGTACGACCCTCACCCCGTCCCTCGCGCTGCGCGACGGCACACCGGTCATGGCCTTCGGCACGCCCGGCGGCGACCAGCAGGACCAGTGGCAGCTGCACTTCTTCCTCGCCGTCGCCCTGCGCGTCCCGGTCCGCGGCGGCCTCGACCTCCAGGGCGCGATCGACGCCCCGAACTGGCACAACGACAGCTTCCCCAGCTCCTTCCACCCGCGTGGCCGGCGCCCCGGCAGCGTGAGCGTCGAGTCGCGCACGGACCCCGGCGTCGTCGAGGAGCTGCGCCGGCGCGGCCACGACGTCACCATGGTGCCGGCCTGGTCCGAGGGGCGCCTGTGCGCGGTGGCCCGGGATCCGCGGACCGGCGTCCTGTCGGCCGCCGCCAACCCGCGCGGCATGCAGGGGTACGCCGTCGGCCGCTGAGCGAAGACCACCCGGGCCGGCACCGGAACCGGTTCTTCATCCCGATTCCACCCGGAGTGCACCGGGCGGGCGGGGATTGTCAGTGGCGCGTGCTCTCATGGAGGGCATGATCGAAGAGACGGAAACCATCGACGGGTTTCTCGCGCGCCGCTCGGCCGACGTGGAGGAAGCGGTCCGCGAGGCGGCCGCACAGGAGATCCTGCCCCGCTTCCGCCGCCTCGCCGCGCACGAGGTGGACCAGAAGAGCGGGCCGCACGACCTGGTGACGGACGCCGACCGGCTGGCCGAGGCGTACCTGACCGAAGCCCTCGGCGCCCTGCTGCCCGGCTCCGTGGTGGTCGGCGAGGAAGCGGTGCACGCCGACCCGGTCACCTACGAGGCGCTCCAGGGCGACGCGCCGGTCTGGATCGTCGACCCGGTCGACGGCACCCGGCAGTTCGTGCGGGGCGAAGACGGTTTCTGCACCCTCGTCGCACTCGCCCACCGGGGCGTCCTGCTCGCCTCCTGGACCTATGCCCCGGTCCGCGACCAGCTCGCCGTCGCCCTACGCGGCCGCGGCGCTTTCCTCGACGGCGAGCGGCTCCTCGCCGGCCCGCCGACGCCCGGCCGGGACCTGGCCGTCGCCACCTCCCACCCCGACTACACCACCGACGGGCAGAAGCAGGCGCTGCGCGCCCTGTGGACCGAGGGCGTCGCCCCACGTCCCTGCGGCTCGGCGGGCCTGGAGTATCTCGCCATAGCCAGGGGCGAGTTGGACGCCACCGTCTTCAGCTGGGAGGCCGCCTGGGACCACGCGGCGGGCCTGCTGCTCGTCGAGGAGGCGGGCGGCGCACACCTCACCGTCGACGGCGAGCCGTTCCGGATCACCGGCGGCAACGCGCTTCCGTTCACCACGGCCCGGGACACGGCCACGGCCCACCGGGTGGCGGAACTGCTGCGCCCGGCCGGCTGACGCCTCCCGGTCGTTCCCGGTCGCTCCTGGCCGGCGCCCCGCGCGGTTCCGGCCGACGGCCCCGCGCAAGGGGAGTGTCAGACCGGCGGCATATCCTGATGCAGAGTGGCCAGCCGGCTGACGAAGGGGTCCGAAGGTGCCGTCGATGCTCGATGCGGTCGTGGTGGGTGCGGGGCCGAACGGACTGACGGCCGCCGTGGAGCTGGCCCGGCGCGGCTTCTCGGTCGCCCTCTTCGAGGCCCGGCCCACCGTGGGCGGCGGGGCCCGCACCGAGGAACTGACGCTCCCCGGCTTCCGGCACGACCCCTGCTCCGCCGCGCACCCCCTCGGCATCAACTCCCCGGCGTTCCGCGCCATGCCGCTGGAGCGCTACGGGCTGGAGTGGCTGCACGCCGACCTCCCCATGGCGCACCCCTTCCCGGACGGCACCGCCGCCGTGCTGGCGCGGTCCGTGGCGGAGACGGCCGCCTCCTTCGGCCCCCGCGACGCCGGGTCGTACCGCAGACTCGTCGAGCCGTTCCTGCCCAGATGGGACGCCCTCGTCCGGGACTTCATGTCGCTGCCGTTCACCGCCCTGCCCCGCGACCCGGTCACCCTCGCCCGCTTCGGCCTGACCGGCCTGCCGCCCTCGACCTGGCTGATGCGCCGCTTCCACGACGAGCGGGCCAAGACCCTCTTCGCCGGCCTGGTGGCCCATGTCATGGCCCCCCTCGGCGGCCTCGCCACCGGCGCCATCGGCCTGGTCTTCGCGCTGGCCGCACACGCCCGAGGCTGGCCGGTGGCGCGCGGCGGCTCCCAGTCGATCTCCGACGCCCTGGCCGGCTACCTCACCGACCTCGGCGGCGCGGTCCACACCGACTACGAGGTCAAGCGCCTGGACGACCTGCCGCCCGCGCGCGCCTACGTCTTCGACACCTCGCCCACCGCCCTCGCCCGCATCGCCGGCTTCGGCGGTTACTACGACGGCTACCGCTACGGCCCCGGCGTCTTCAAGGTCGACTACGCCCTGGACGGCCCCGTTCCGTGGACCGCTCCCGAGGCCCGCGCCGCCGGCACCGTACAGATCGGCGCGAGCCGGGCCGAGATCGGCACCGCCCTGCGCGCCGCCTCCCGCGAGGGCCGCGCCCCCGACCGACCCTTCATGATCACCGTGCAGCCCAGTGTGGTCGACCCCACCCGCGCCCCCGACGGCAAACAGGTCTTCTGGGCGTACGGCCATGTCCCCAACGGCTGGACCGGGGACCTCACCGACGTCATGGAACGCCAACTGGAGCGCTTCGCCCCCGGTTTCCGCGACCGTGTGCTGGCCCGCGCCATCGCCGGCCCGCCCCAGATCGCCGCCCGCAACGCCAACTACGTCGGCGGCGACATCGGCTCCGGCGCGGTGTCCGGCCTGCAGACCCTGCTGCGCCCCAAGCTGTCGCTGTCGCCGTACAGCACCCTCCACCCGGCGGTGTTCATCTGCTCCTCGGCCACCCCGCCCGGCCCCGGTGTGCACGGCATGTCCGGACACAACGCGGCCAAAACCGTATGGAGGAGGCTGCGCCGGCCATGACCACGATCACGTTCGTCCAGGGCGACATCACCCACCAGAGTGCCGACGCGATCGTCAACGCGGCCAACTCCTCGCTGCTGGGCGGCGGAGGCGTGGACGGCGCCATCCACCGGCGCGGCGGCCCCGCGATCCTGGCGGACTGCCGCAGGCTGCGCGCCTCCCGGTACGGCAAGGGCCTGCCCACCGGCCAGGCGGTCGCCACGACGGCGGGTGAACTGGACGCGCGCTGGGTCATCCACACCGTCGGACCGCGATTCAGCCGCGAGGAGGACCGGTCGGAGCTGCTGGCCTCGTGCTACCGGGAGTCGCTGCGGGTGGCGGACGAGCTGGGCGCCCGCACCGTCGCCTTTCCGGCGGTCTCCGCGGGCATCTACGGATGGCCGGTCGAGGACGCCGCCCGGATCGCGGTGACGACGGTACGGGCGGCGCGGACCTCGGTCGAGGAGGTCAGGTTCGTCCTCTTCGACGAGACGGCGTACGCCGCGTTCGAACGGCAGAGCTGAGTCCCGCGCGGACGACCTCTCGGATCCTCCAGGAAGCCCTCACCAACGTCACCAAGCACGCGGCCACCTGCACCGCGCGGGTCCGGCTCGCCCACACCGCCCACCACCTGACCCTGACCGTCACCAACGACACCCCGACCGCCGGCCGCCCCGCCGCCCCGGCCACCTCGAAGGGCGGCTTCGGCCTGCTCGGCATGCGCGAGCGCGCCGCGGCCGTGGGCGGCACCTTCCACGCCGGACACCGGCCGCGGGGCGGCTTCGAGGTCGCCTGCGCCCTTCCGCTCGACAGCCACGACGAGAGCCCCTCCCCATGACCATCCGCGTCCTGCTCGCCGACGACCAGGCCCTGCTCCGGGCCACCTTCCGCATCCTCATCGACTCGGTCGAGGACCTGACGGTGGTCGCGGAGGCCGCCGACGGCCGGGAAGCCGTCGACCTCGCCGCCGAACACCGGCCCGACGTGGTGATCATGGACATCCGCATGCCCGACCTCGACGGGGTGGCGGCCACCGCGGCCATCTGCGCGCGACCGGAGCTGTCGGGGATCCACATCCTCGTCCTCACCACCTTCGAGAACGACGAGAACGTGGCCAAGGCCCTGCGCGCCGGCGCGAGCGGCTTCCTCGGCAAGGGCGTACGCCCCGGGGAACTCGTGTCGAGCATCCGCACCGTGGCGGCCGGCGACTCACTGCTGTCACCCATGGCCACCCGGGCCCTCATCACCCGCTTCCTGGCCACCCCGGACACCGACGGCCTCCTCGCGTTCCCCGACGCCGTCAAAGCCCTGACCGACCGCGAACGCGAGGTCACCGCCCTGGCCGCCTACGGCAGGTCCAACGCGGAGATCGCCGACCGGCTCGTCCTGAGCCCGCTGACCGTACGCAGCCACATCCAACGGGCCATGACCAAACTGCACGCCCGGGACCGCGCCCAGCTCGTCGTCATCGCCTACCAGAGCGGCCTGGTGAAACCGCAGCCCCCCAACTGATCCGGCCGGCCGCCACCGGTCAGCCCTGGGTCAGCCGGGCCCTCGCCGACCTGCGGAAAGCCGGCAGCAGCGGGTTGCGGTCGGCGGGGCGGGAGGCCAGGACGACCTGGACCGGCTCGGCATCCGCCACCCGCACGGCGGTGAGGTCGGGACGCAGGTTGGCGGTGAAGCCCGCCGGGGCGAGGGAGACCAGCTCGCCGCCGGCGACCAGCTCCAGCTTGTCCTCCACGGTCTCCACGAGCGGACCCTCGGCCGCCCCCTGCCGGCAGGCCGGGCGCTCGCCGCCGGAGAACCGAGGGAGCGTCTCACCGGCGAGGTCGTCGAGCGCCACCGACTCCTTGCCGGCCAGCCGGTGGTCCAGCGCGACCAGCAGCACCCGGGGCTCCTCGTAGAGGACCGTCACGTCCAGCCCGTCGGTGGGGAACATCAGCCGGGCCACCGCCACGTCCACCCGGTGGTCCAGCAGCGCGGCGAGCGGCTCGTTCCACGCCAGGTGCCGGGTACGGATGTCGGCCGTGGGATGCCGGTGGCGCAGATCGCGCACGGCCGGGGTGACGATCAGGTTCGTGGTGTAGCCGACGGTGAACCGGTCCGGACCGGCGGCCGCCCGGGTACGGGCCGCGGCCCGGGAGGCGGCCCGCAGCAGCTCCCTGGCCTGCGGCAGGAACACCTCGCCCGCCTCCGTCAGCCGGGTCCCCCGCGAGGTGCGGTCCAGCAGCCGGGCCCCCAACTGCTGCTCCAGCCGCCGGATCTGACGGCTCAGGGACGGCTGCGTGAGACGCAGTACGGCGGCGGCACGGCCGAAGTGCAGCTGCTCGGCGACGACGGTGAAGTACCGCACCAGACGCAGATCCAGGTCCGCCGGCAGCAGGGGGGAATCGGGCACCCCTCGACTGTAGCCCCGGCCCGCGCGGCCGGGACCGCCCCAGGGCCATGTCGGATTTCCGCCAGCGGTGCCGCCGTCGCATGGCCGATGCTGGAGCCATGCAGACAGGGACGCACCTCGACCGGGACCACTGCGTACGCGCCGTGCGGTCCAAGGACGCGCGGTTCGACGGCTGGTTCTTCACCGCCGTCCTGACCACCCGCATCTACTGCCGGCCCAGCTGCCCGGCCGTCCCGCCCAAACCCGAGAACATGACCTTCTACCCGAGCGCCGCCGCCTGCCAGCAGGCCGGATTCCGGGCATGCAAGCGCTGCCGCCCCGACACCAGCCCCGGCTCCCCGGAGTGGAACCAGCGCGCCGACCTGGTGGCCCGCGCCATGCGGCTCATCGCCGACGGCGTCGTGGACCGCGACGGCGTGCCCGGACTCGCCGCCCGCCTCGGCTACAGCGCGCGGCAGGTGGAACGGCAACTGCTCGCCGAACTGGGCGCCGGACCCCTCGCCCTGGCCCGGGCGCAGCGCGCCCAGACCGCCCGCCTGCTGGTGGAGACGACCCCGCTGCCGATGGCGGAGATCGCCTTCGCCGCCGGTTTCTCCTCGATCCGGACCTTCAACGACACCGTCCGCGAGGTCTTCGCCCTGTCCCCGAGCGAACTGCGCGGTCGCGCCCCGAAGTCCGGCGCCACCGGCACCGGCGGCACGCCCGGCACACTGTCCCTGCGGCTGCCCTTCCGCGCCCCGCTCAACCCCGACAACCTCTTCGGCCACCTCGCCGCCACCGCCGTACCCGGCGTCGAGGAGTGGCGCGACGGCGCCTACCGGCGCACGCTCAGGCTGCCCTACGGCCACGGGATCGTCGCCCTGGCCCCCACCCCCGACCACATCGCCTGCCGCCTCACCCTCAGCGACCTGCGCGATCTGACCGTCGCCAGCAGCCGCTGCCGCCGCCTGCTCGACCTGGACGCCGACCCGGTCGCCGTCGACGAGCAACTGCGCGGCGACCCGCTGCTCGCCCCGCTGGTGGACAAGGCACCGGGCCGGCGTGTGCCGCGCACCGTCGACGAGGCCGAGTTCGCCGTCCGGGCCGTGCTCGGTCAGCAGGTCTCCACCGCCGCCGCCCGCACCCACGCCGCCCGGCTGGTCACCGCCCACGGAGAGCCGGTCGACGACCCCGACGGCGGCCTCACCCATCTCTTCCCGTCCCCCGAGGCGCTCGCCGCCCTGGACCCCGAGTCGCTGGCGATGCCCCGCACCCGGCGCACCACCTTCACCACCCTGGTCCGCGAACTCGCCGACGGCACCCTGCGCCTGGGCGTGGAGAGCGACTGGGCGCAGGCCCGCGCCCGGCTCCTCGCCCTGCCCGGCTTCGGGCCCTGGACGGTCGACGTCATCGCCATGCGCGCCCTCGGCGACCCCGACGCCTTCCTCCCGACCGACCTCGGCATCCGGCGCGCGGCGGGCGAACTGGGCCTGCCCTCCACCCCGGCCGCACTCACGGCACGGGCCGCGGCCTGGCGGCCCTGGCGGGCGTACGCGGTCCAGTACCTGTGGGCGACCGACAGCCACCCGATCAACTTCCTGCCCGTATGACGACAGACCGTATGACGACAGCCCCGCATGACGACAGTCAAGGACCTCCAGTGAAGCACCACACCGTGATCGACAGCCCCTACGGCCCGCTCACCCTGGTCGCCGCCGACGACGGCGCGCTGTGCGGCCTCTACATGACCGACCAGCGCCACCGCCCGCCCGAGGAGACCTTCGGCGCCCGCGACGACACCCTCTTCGCCGAGGCGGAAGAACAGCTGACGGCGTACTTCGCGGGCGAACTGAAGGAGTTCAACCTCCCGCTCCGCCTGGACGGAACGCCGTTCCAGCGCACCGTCTGGGAACAGCTGACCAGGATCCCGTACGGCGAGACGCGCTCCTACGGCGAACTCGCCGACGCCCTCGGCAACCCCAAGGCCTCCCGCGCGGTCGGCCTCGCCAACGGCCGCAACCCGGTCGGCATCATCGTCCCCTGCCACCGCGTGATCGGCGCGAGCGGCAGCCTCACCGGGTACGGCGGCGGCCTGGACCGCAAGAAGCGCCTGCTGGACTTCGAGCGGGGAACGGCGCTCTTCTAGGCCCCCGGCCGCTCGTCGGCGTACTCCTGTCCCAGCCGCTTCAGCAGCCGGGGCAGGGCGGTGCCGATCGGCTCCCGCACGACCTCCTCGGCACGGTCGTCGTACGGCGTCGGCTCGGCGTTGACGACGACCAGGCGGGCGCCGTGGTCGGCGGCGACGCCGGCCAGCCCGGCCGCGGGCTGCACCTGGAGGCTGGTGCCGACGGCGATGAACACCGTGCAGGCCTTGGTGATGGCGACGGCCTCCCCGAGGACCACCGGGTCGAGCCGCTCGCCGAACATCACCGTCGCCGACTTCAGGATCCCGCCGCACCGCAGACACGGCGGATCCTCCTCACCGGCCTCGACCCGGGCGAGCGCGTCCTCCATCGGCCCGCGCACATGGCACCCGGTGCACACCACGGCACGCGCGGTCCCGTGCAGTTCCAGCACCTTGCGGGCCGGCATCCCGGCGAGCTGGTGCAGCCCGTCCACGTTCTGCGTGATCACCCGCACCGGGATCCCGGACCTCTCCAGCTCGGCCACGGCCCGGTGGGCGACGTTCGGCTCGGCCCCGAGCGTCCGGTTCGCCCGCCGCATCCGCCACGACCGCCGCCGGATCTCCGGATCCGCCATGTAGTACTCGTACGTGACGAGTTTCTCGGCCTCCGGATCCCTGCGCCACAGCCCGTTGGGACCGCGGTAGTCGGGGATGCCGGAGTCGGTGGAGATCCCGGCCCCGGAGAGCAGCGCGACGAGCGGCTTGGTCATGGCACCGAGGGTAGGGCGGACGGTGCGGGGGCGGCGAACGGATATCGCCGGCCCCCTCGCGGTGCTAACGTCCGTCCATGGCCAAGGTCACCGTGTCGCTGGACGCCGAGCTGGTCGTCGAAGTCATGGTCCTCGCGGGTGTCGGCAACCCGCAGGACGCCGTCGAGCTGGTCGTCCGGGACTACATCCAGCGCGGACACCGCACGGAGGCCCGGGTCGTCGAGCGCGACGACGCCATGCGCGACAGGGACGGAAAGCCGCGCCAGCCCGAGGGCTGACGGTCAGGCCACCCGGTGGCCGTTCTCCAGTTCGGCCGTGCCGGAGCCGTCGGCCAGGACGTCCAGGGCCGTCAGTACGCGGTCGCGGAGGGTGCCCAGCAGATGGTCGCCCAGTTCCTCGCGGGGAACGAGCCGCCAGGACAGCAGCTCCTCCTCCTGCAGCCGGATCGCCTTGAGGTCCTCCGCGGACAGGACGCCACCGTCGTACAGGTACGCCACCAGCGGCGGGAAGCCCGGCCGGTACACCCAGTCCACCGCGAGCAGCCGCCCGAGTTCACGGTCCAGGCCGATCTCCTCCAGGGTCTCCCGGTGGGCGCCCTGGCGCGGGGTCTCGCCCCCGTCGGACTCGATCGTGCCGCCGGGCAGCGCCCAGCCCTCGCGGTAGTTGGGCTCGACGAGCAGGACCCGTCCCTCCTCGTCACGGAAGAGGGCGGCGGCACCGGACAGGACACGCGGCAGACCCGCGAGGTACGCGGCGAATTCTTCAGAGCTGGCCATTGAGGAAGGGTAACCACCCCGCCGGTCAGCCCTCCGCCTTCACCTCCGCCAGCCGCAGCGTCCGCTCCGCAAGCTCGCTGATCCGTACCCCGTCGAAGCCGAAGACCGCGCTGCGGACCATGTCCTCCAGCGGCTCCGTCCACTGGGCCGGGATCGCGCGGGCCCCGGTGAACACCCCGGCCACCGAACCCGCCGTCGCCCCGTTGGAGTCGGTGTCCAGGCCGCCGCGGACGGTGAGGGCGAGGGTGCGGGTGAAGTCGCCGTCGCCGTACAGCAGCCCGGCGGTCAGGACGGCGGCGTTCGGCACGGTGTGGATCCAGCCGAGCCCGGCGGTCTCCCCGGACACCGTCGCCAGGGTCTCCTCCCAGCTCAGCCGGGCCTCGTGCAGGGACACCACCCGCCGCACGGTGCGGGCCAGCCGGCTGCTCGCCGGGATCACGCCGAGCGCCGTGTCCACCGCGTGCCGTACGGTCGGGGCGGTGAACGCCGCCGCGATCAGCGCCGCGGCCCACTGGGCGCCGTACACGCCGTTTCCGGTGTGGGACAGCACCGCGTCCCGGCGGGCCAGCCCGGCCGCGCGCCGGGGGTCGCCGGGACAGGTCCAGCCGTAGACGTCGGCGCGGATCAGGGCGCCGATCCACTCCTGGAAGGGGTTCTCGTGCGTGGCCGTCAGCGGGGGCTTGAGCCCGCCAGCGAGGTTGCGGTACGCCGCCCGTTCCGCCGTGAAGGTCTGCAGGTACGGCAGCCTCAGCAGCCACAGGTCGCCGACCTGTTCGGTGCTGAAACCGAAGCCGTGGGTCTCCAGCAGGTGCAGACCGAGGATCGCGTAGTCGACGTCGTCGTCGCGGCAGCTGCCGTGGATGCGCCCGCGCACGCACTGGCGCCACTCGGGTCTGAGCGCGCTCCCGTCCCTCTCGTCGGCCGGCTCGGGGAGGTAGTCGGTGAGCGGCAGGGCCGACGCCCGCCGCAGATAGCGGTCGATGCGCTCGCGGGTCCACACCTCGCCCTGCTCGACCGGCTTGCCGAGCATGTTGCCCGCGATCCGGCCCAGCCAGCCGCCGAGCAGACGGTCGGCGAGGTCCGGTTCACTGCCCACAGCGGTCATGGCTGGGATGTACCCGTTTTTCACAGGCCGCTCCCAGCCGCCGCCCAGGGTTCGGGCGCGGCATGACGCCGGGGGCGTCCTGCGGTTATGGTCGCAGCGGCGCGACTGGCCCTGACGTGCGCGGGGCCCGGAGAGCAAGGGGAAAGCAAGGTGGCGGACGCTGCAGTGAACGAGACCCGTCGGGTGCTCATCGCCGCGGACAAGTTCAAGGGCTCGCTGACGGCCGTGCAGGTCGCCGAGCGGGTGACGGCCGGGCTGCGCCGGGTCGTACCGGGCCTCGACGTGGAGGCGCTGCCCGTGGCCGACGGCGGCGACGGGACCGTGGACGCGGCGGTCGCGGCCGGGTTCGAGCGACGGGAGATCCGGGTCGCGGGCCCGCTGGGGCAGGAGGTCACCGCCGCGTTCGCGCTGTGCGGCGACACCGCGGTGGTGGAGATGGCCGAGGCCAGCGGCCTGCAGCGGCTGCCGGCCGGCGTCTTCGCGCCGCTCACCGCCTCCACGTACGGCTCCGGAGAGCTGCTGCGCGCCGCGCTGGACGCGGGCGCGCGGACGATCGTGTTCGGTGTCGGCGGCAGCGCCACCACCGACGGCGGTGCCGGGATGCTGACGGCGCTCGGCGCGCGGTTCCTGGACGGGGACGGGGAGCCGGTGGCGCCGGGTGGCGGCGGTCTGGCCGGTCTGGCGCGCGCCGATCTGTCCGGGCTCGACACCCGGCTCGCCTCGGTCGAGCTGGTGCTCGCCAGCGACGTCGACAACCCGCTGACCGGGCCGACGGGCGCGCCGGCGGTGTACGGCCCGCAGAAGGGCGCCTCGCCGGACGACGTGGCGGCCCTGGACGCGGCGCTCGCACACTTCGCCAAGGTGCTGGAGGCGGAGGCCGGGGCGGACGCCGCGCGGTACGCGGCGGCGCCGGGCGCGGGTGCGGCGGGCGGCATCGGATACGGCGCGCTGCTGCTCGGTGCCCGGTTCCGCCCCGGCATCGAGGTGATGCTGGACGTCCTGGGCTTCGCCCCCGCGCTGGATCGGGCCTCGCTGGTCATCACCGGTGAGGGGTCCCTGGACGAGCAGACGCTGCACGGCAAGGCCCCGGCGGGGGTCGCCGCGGCGGCTCGGGCGGCCGGCAAGGACGTGGTCGCGGTGTGCGGGCGCCTCGCGCTGCCCCCGCAGGCGCTCGAGCGGGCGGGGATCGGGCGGGCGTACCCGCTCACCTCGGTGGAGCCGGACGTCGCCCGGTGCATCGCGGACGCGGGGCCGATCCTGGAGCGGGTGGCCTCCCGGATCGCCGAGGACCTCTTCGGCTGACCCGGGCGGGACACGGCGAAGGGCCCCGAACCATCGGGTTCGGGGCCCTTCGTACGAAGGCCGGTGCGGGCTCGCGCGGGCTTACGGCAGCTGCGCCGCGCGCGCCTCCCGCCGGTTGTCGCGGAAGTTGTTCACCCGGCGGGCCGTGGCGAACAGGGGGATCACCGCGCCCGTCACCAGCTGCAGGGCGCAGCCGGTCTGCAGCAGCAGCTGGCCGCTCGGGGCGTCGAAGGCCCATGCCGCCAGGAGCCCCATCGACACGACGATCCAGGACAGCATCGCCACCGCGAGGCGGCCGCGCGGCTTCGGGTACTCGACGCGGCTCACCATCAGCCAGGCCGTGCCGAGGATCGCCAGGAGCGTCGCCACGAAGGGCAGCTCCAGGAGCACGATCGAGACCACCGTCAGAGCCCCGAACGGCGAGGGCATGCCCTGGAACATGCCGTTCGGGACGGTCACGCAGGAGAAGCGTGCCAGACGCAGTACGACGGCCAGGAGCACCACGATTGCCCCGAGCGCCGCGACTCTCTGGTGCGCGTCGTCCGCGACCATGCCGTAGACGAGCACGAAGTAGGCGGGTGCCAGTCCGAAGCTGATCAGGTCGGAGAGGTTGTCCAGCTCGGCGCCCATGGGGGAGGAGCGCAGCTTCCGCGCCACCAGGCCGTCGAACAGGTCGAAGACCGCCGCGCACAGCATCAGGATGACGGCCGTGGCCGCGCTGTGACGGGCCATGCCGGCCGACTCGTCGTTGCCCGTCAGGTGCGGGATCAGGATGCCGGTGGTGGTGAAGTACACCGCCATGAAGCCGCAGGTGGCGTTGCCGAGGGTGAGGGTGTCCGCTATTGAGAGGCGGAGCGAGAGGGGCATCTCCTCCTCTTCGTCCACCTCGTCGGCCTCGGGCACCCAGCCCGCCTGTGTCTCCGGATCAATCACGGTCAATGCGAGTCACCCCAGCCACGGTCTTCTGCCCGACCTCGACCGCGACCTCCACGCCCTCGGGCAGGTAGAGGTCGACGCGCGAGCCGAAGCGGATCAGACCGATGCGGTCACCCTGCTCGACCTTGGTGCCCCGCGGGAGGTAGGGCACGATGCGGCGGGCCACCGCGCCGGCGATCTGGATCATCTCGATGTCGCCGAGTTCGGTGTCGAAATGCCAGACTACGCGCTCGTTGTTCTCGCTCTCCTTGTTGAACGCGGGAACGAAGCCGCCGGGGATGTGCTCGACCGACGTCACGGTGCCCGCGAGGGGCGCGCGGTTGACGTGGACGTTGAGCGGGCTCATGAAGATCGCGACGCGGGTACGCCCGTCCTTCCACGGCATGATGCTCTGCACCACACCGTCGGCGGGGGAGATGACCCGGCCCGGGGCGATCTCCCGCTCGGGGTCGCGGAAGAACCACAGCATGCCCGCCGCGAGCGCGGTGGCGGGTACGGCGACGGCCCTGGCGGCGCCGGAGCGGCGTGCGCGGACCAGACTGAGGGCTGCGGTGGCGACGGTCGGCAGAAGCCACGGCGATGCTCCGCGCGCGAGGCGTACGCCGGCTCGGCTGTCGCGAGGTGCAGAGGTTTGGCTGTGGGGCATGGATGACCTTCGTAGCGGATGATGCCGCGCTGCAGTTGGGGGACGGCGGCTTTCCCGGGATCGTACCGGTCGCGGGCCGCAACTGGGCAAGCCAGGAAGCCGAGTCGGCGGCCGAAGAGTGCCTACGGGGTGTGATCTTCTTCTCGAAGAAAACACCCCGCATGCGGACATTCAGCCTTGGAATCGATACTCTTCGAGCAACCTTCGCCCGATGATCATTTTCTGGATCTCGGCGGTACCTTCGCCGATCAGCAACATCGGCGCCTCACGGTAGAGACGTTCGATCTCGTACTCCTTCGAGAAGCCGTACCCGCCGTGGATCCGGAAGGCGTCCTCCACGACCTCCTTGCAGTACTCGGAGGCGAGGTACTTCGCCATCCCCGCTTCGAGGTCGTTTCGCTGCCCGGAGTCCTTTTTGCGTGCCGCGTTGACCATCATGGCATGCGCGGCCTCGACCTTGGTGGCCATCTCGGCCAGTTTGAACTGGATGGCCTGGTGCTGGGCGATCGCCTTGCCGAAGGTGTGACGCTGCTGGGCGTACCGCACGCCCAGTTCGAACGCACGCTGCGCGACACCGCAGCCACGCGCCGCCACGTTGACGCGGCCGACCTCCACGCCGTCCATCATTTGGTAAAAACCTCGGCCGGTGACCCCGCCGAGCACCCGATCGGCCGGTACCCGCAGGCCGTCCATGATCAGCTCGGTGGTGTCGACGCCCTTGTAGCCCATCTTGTCGATCTTGCCGGGGATGGTCAGGCCGGGGCGGACCTCACCGAAGCCGGGCTCCTTCTCGACCAGGAACGTCGTCATCGACTTGTGGGGGGCCGTGCCCTCGGGGTGTCCTTCGTCACTTCGGACCAGGACGGCCACCAGAGACGACGTACCGCCGTTCGTCAGCCACATCTTCTGACCGTTCAGGACGTACTCGTCGCCGTCCTTGACCGCCTTCGACGTGATCGCCGACACGTCGGAGCCGAGCCCCGGCTCCGACATCGAGAAGGCGCCCCGGATGTCGCCGGCCGCCATGCGCGGCAGGAAGTGGTCCTTCTGCTCCTGCGTGCCGTGCTGCTTGAGCATGTACGCCACGATGAAGTGCGTGTTGATGATGCCGGAGACCGACATCCAGCCGCGGGCGATCTCCTCGACGCAGAGGGCGTACGTCAGGAGCGACTCGCCCAGACCGCCGTACTCCTCGGGGATCATCAGACCGAACAGGCCGAGTTCCTTCAGGCCGTCGACGATCTGCTGCGGGTACTCGTCGCGGTGCTCCAGCTCGGTCGCGACCGGGATGATCTCTTTGTCGACGAAGTCGCGGACGGTGGAGAGAATCTCCTGCTGGACATCGGTCAGACCGGCGGTCTGGGCGAGGCGCGCCATCGATCAGCCTTCCTGAAGTTCCGGGCGGCCGGGCTGCTCGCCGCCGCGCTCCTTGATGTACGTCTCGGTCGGCACCATCACCTTGCGGCGGAACACGCACACCAGCGTGCCGTCCTGCTTGTAGCCCTTGGTCTCGACGTAGACGATGCCGCGGTCGTTCTTCGACTTCGACGGCCACTTGTCGAGCACGGTGGTCTGGCCGTAGATCGTGTCGCCGTGGAAGGTCGGCGCCACGTGCTTGAGCGACTCGATCTCCAGGTTGGCGATCGCCTTGCCGGAGATGTCCGGCACGGACATGCCGAGCAGGAGGGAGTAGATGTAGTTGCCCACCACGACGTTCTTGCCGAAGTCGGTCGTCTTCTCCGCATAGTTGGTGTCCATGTGGAGCGGGTGGTGGTTCATGGTGAGGAGACAGAACAGGTGGTCGTCGTACTCGGTGACCGTCTTTCCCGGCCAGTGCTTGTACGTCGCCCCGACCTCGAACTCCTCGTAGGTGCGTCCGAACTGCATCGCGCTCAGGCCTCCGGGATCTCGAACTTCGACGTGCGCCGCATACCGGCCGCGCGTCCCTTGCCGGAGATGACCAGCGCCATCTTGCGGCTGGCCTCGTCGATCATCTCGTCGCCGAGCATCGCGGAGCCCTTCTTGCCGCCCGCCTCGGACGTGTAGTAGTCGTACGCGTCCAGGATCAGCTCGGCGTGGTCGTAGTCCTCCTGGGAGGGCGAGAAGATCTCGTTGGACGCCTCGACCTGGCCCGGGTGCAGCACCCACTTGCCGTCGAAGCCGAGCGCGGCGGCGCGCCGGGCGACCTCGCGGTAGCCGTCGATGTTGCGGATCTGCAGGTAGGGGCCGTCGATCGCCTGGAGGTCGTTGGCGCGGGCGGCCATCAGGATCTTCATCAGGATGTAGTGGTAGGCGTCCGCCGGGTAGCCGGGCGGCTGCTCGCCCACGACCAGCGACTTCATGTTGATCGACGCCATGAAGTCGGCCGGGCCGAAGATGATCGTCTCGACCCGCGGGGAGGCCTGCGCGATCTCGTTGACGTTGTTGAGGCCCTGCGCGTTCTCGATCTGCGCCTCGATGCCGATCCGGCCGACCTCGAAGCCCATGGTCTTCTCGATCTGGGTCAGCAGGAGGTCGAGGGCGACGACCTGCTGGGCGTTCTGCACCTTCGGCAGCATGATGCAGTCGAGGTTGGGGCCGGCGCCCTCCACCACGGTGACGACGTCGCGGTACGTCCACTCGGTCGTCCAGTCGTTGACACGGACCACCCTGGTCTTGCCGGTCCAGTCACCCTCGTTGAGGAACTTGACGATGGTGTGCCGCGCCTCGGGCTTGGCGAGTGGCGCGCACGCGTCCTCCAGGTCGAGGAAGACCTGGTCCGCCGGGAGGCCCTGCGCCTTCTCCAGGAAGCGGGGGTTCGAGCCCGGCACGGCCAGGCAGGAACGCCGCGGGCGGAGACGGTTGACGGTCATGCGGGGACCTCCAGGGGGTCGAGCTTGTTCGCTTTCCGGATCTCGTCGACGATACGGCCGATGATCCCGGTGATGTCGAAGTCCTTCGGGGTGAAGACCGCGGCCACTCCGGTGGCCCTGAGCTGCTCGGCGTCCGCGTTCGGGATGATCCCGCCGGCGATCACCGGGATGTCCGGCGCGCCGGCCTCGCGCAGCCGCTCCAGCACGTCCGGCACCAGCTGGGCGTGCGAGCCGGACAGGATGGACAGGCCGACCGCGTGCACGTCCTCGGCCAGGGCCGCGTCCACGATCTGCTCGGGCGTGAGCCGGATGCCCTGGTAGACCACCTCGAAGCCGGCGTCCCGGGCGCGCACGGCGATCTGCTCGGCGCCGTTGGAGTGCCCGTCCAGACCGGGCTTGCCGACCAGGAAGCGCAGCTTGCCGACGCCGAGGTCGCGGGCGGTGGCGTCCACCTTGGCGCGCACCTCGGCCAGCGCCGAGCCCGCCTCGGTGGCGACGGCCACCGGCGCGGAGGAGACCCCGGTCGGCGCCCGGAACTCGCCGAACACCTCGCGCAGCGCGCCCGCCCACTCGCCGGTCGTGACCCCGGCCCGGGCGCACTCCAGGGTGGCCTCCATCAGGTTGTCGGTGCCCTTGGCGGCCTCCTTCAGCCTCTCCAGAGCCTTGCAGGGGCGCGGGTGGTTGAAGGGCGGCTGGTAGCGGGTGTCCCGCCAGTGCTGGAGCGCGGCGATGACCTGGGCCTCGACCGCCGGGTCGACGGTCTGGATCGCGGTGTCCAGGTCGGCCGTCAGCGGGTTCGGCTCGGTCGTCTCGAAGATGTTGACGCCGACGATCTTCTCCTGCCCGGACTCGATCCGGGCCCGCCGCTCGGCGTGCGAGGCGACCAGCTGCGACTTGAGGTAGCCGGACTCGACGGCGGCCATCGCGCCGCCCATCTCCTGGATGCGGTCGATCTCGGCGAAGGACTCCTCGACGAGGGCGGCCACCTTCGCCTCTATGACGTGCGAGCCGTCGAAGATGTCCGCGTACTCCAGCAGGTCGCTCTCGTGCGCCAGGACCTGCTGGATGCGCAGCGACCACTGCTGGTCCCAGGGACGGGGCAGGCCGAGGGCCTCGTTCCAGGCGGGCAGCTGCACGGCACGCGCGCGTGCGTCCTTGGAGAGGGTGACGGCCAGCATCTCCAGGACGATCCGCTGGACGTTGTTCTCCGGCTGCGCCTCCGTCAGGCCCAGGGAGTTGACCTGGACGCCGTACCGGAAGCGGCGCTGGCGGGGGTCCTCGATGCCGTAGCGCTCGCGGGTGATCCGGTCCCAGATGCGGCCGAACGCCCGCATCTTGCACATCTCCTCGACGAAGCGGACGCCCGCGTTCACGAAGAAGGAGATGCGCGCGACCACGTCGCCCATGCGTTCCTGCGGCACCTGGCCCGAGTCACGGACGGCGTCCAGCACGGCGATCGCCGTCGACATCGCGTACGCGATCTCCTGCACCGGCGTGGCCCCGGCCTCCTGCAGGTGGTAGCTGCAGATGTTGATCGGGTTCCACTTCGGCATGTGGGAGACCGTGTACGCGATCATGTCCGTCGTCAGCCGCAGCGAGGGCTCCGGCGGGAAGACATGGGTGCCCCGCGACAGGTACTCCTTGACGATGTCGTTCTGGGTCGTGCCCTGGAGCCGGGCGATGTCCGCGCCCTGCTCCTCGGCGACGACCTGGTAGAGCGCCAGCAGCCACATGGCGGTGGCGTTGATCGTCATCGAGGTGTTCATCTGCTCCAGCGGGATGTCCTGGAACAGCCTGCGCATGTCACCCAGGTGCGCCACCGGCACGCCGACCCGGCCGACCTCGCCGCGGGCGAGGATGTGGTCGGAGTCGTAGCCGGTCTGCGTCGGCAGGTCGAACGCCACCGACAGACCGGTCTGGCCCTTGGCGAGGTTGCGCCGGTACAGCTCGTTGGACGCCTCGGCCGTGGAGTGGCCGGCGTAGGTGCGCATGAGCCACGGCCGGTCCTTCTCGCGTATGCCTTCGGCGGGCTGACGCTCAGTCATCTTGACCCCGGGTGTCTCAGATGTTGCGGAAGCGGTTGATGGCGTCGATGTGCTGGGCGCGCTTCTCCGTGTCACGCACGCCGAGGCCCTCCTCGGGGGCCAGGCACAGCACGCCGACCTTGCCCTGGTGGAGGTTGCGGTGCACGTCGTAGGCCGCCTGGCCGGTCTCCTCCAGGGAGTAGACCTTCGACAGGGTCGGGTGGATCTTGCCCTTCGCGATGAGCCGGTTGGCCTCCCAGGCCTCGCGGTAGTTGGCGAAGTGCGAGCCGATGATCCGCTTCAGGGACATCCACAGGTAGCGGTTGTCGTACTCGTGCATGTAGCCCGAGGTCGAGGCGCAGGTGGTGATGGTGCCGCCCTTGCGGGTGACGTAGACCGAGGCGCCGAAGGTCTCGCGGCCGGGGTGCTCGAAGACGATGTCGATGTCCTCGCCGCCGGTCAGCTCGCGGATGCGCTTGCCGAAGCGCTTCCACTCCTTCGGGTCCTGGGTGTGCTCGTCCTTCCAGAACTTGTAGTCCTCGGCGGTGCGGTCGATGATCGCCTCGGCGCCCATCGAGCGGCAGATCTCCGCCTTCTGCGGCGAGGACACGACACAGATGGGGTTGGCGCCGCCGGCCAGCGCGAACTGCGTGGCGTACGAGCCGAGTCCGCCACTCGCGCCCCAGATGAGCACGTTGTCGCCCTGCTTCATGCCGGCGCCGTTGCGGGAGACCAGCTGCCGGTAGGCGGTGGAGTTGACCAGGCCGGGGGCGGCGGCCTCCTCCCAGCTGAGGTGGTCCGGCTTGGGCATCAGCTGGTTGGACTTGACCAGCGCGACCTCCGCGAGGCCGCCGAAGTTCGTCTCGAAGCCCCAGATGCGCTGCTCGGGGTCGAGCATCGTGTCGTTGTGGCCGTCGGAGGACTCCAGCTCGACGGACAGGCAGTGCGCGACGACCTCGTCACCGGGCTTCCAGGCGTTGACGCCCGGGCCGGTGCGCAGCACGACGCCGGCGAGGTCGGAGCCGATGATGTGGTACGGCAGGTCGTGGCGCTTGGCCAGCTCGTTGGTGCGGCCGTAGCGCTCCAGGAAGCCGAACGTCGACAGCGGCTCGAAGATCGACGTCCACACGGAGTTGTAGTTGACCGAGGAGGCCATGACGGCCACCAGGGCCTCGCCCGGGCCCAGCTCGGGCAGCGGCACCTCGTCGAGGTGGATCGACTTGCGGGGGTCCTTGTCGCGGGTGGTGAGCCCGGCGAACATCTCCGTCTCGTCCTTGTGCACGGTGATCGCGCGGTACGAGTCGGGGAGCGGGAGGGCGGCGAAGTCGGCGGACGTGGAGTCCGGGGACTGGATCGCGGCCAGGATGTCCTTGACGGTCACGGTGTTGCCTCCGGCGGTGAGCGCCCTGAGGGAGGGGCGCTGAGGGTTGCGTCGGTGCTGCTGAGGGTTTTTTCGAGAAGTGCCGTCGGTTCGGCGGGTGGTGCTTCGGCAGCGCTTTGTGGCGCGGGAGGTTGCCTGTGACGCAGGCGTCCGGGCGCGCAGGCCATGGGGCTTGCGGGGACAGCCGACGCGCGAAAGGTCGCTGCGCGCCGGCCGCCCGGACTCCCTTCAACGTATGACACCGCGTGTCAGGTGGCAAGGCACTGAGTGCCAGGAACCGCTCTCAGGTGAAATCTTTACGTAACAAATGAGCGATGATCGATCAGAGTTACCGCGGAGTAGGCGCGGGGGCGCACCGGGCCGCCCCCCCGTCGCCCCGGTGTCACCGCTCCTTGAGCGCCTGCTCGATCGTCCGCATGACCTCGTCCAGCGAGGCGTCGGTCCGGGCCACCGTCACCAGGACCTCGCCCTGGACGGAGGAGGCGGCCGGGGCCGGCCGCGGAGCGCTGCTGCGGCCCGCGCCGATCCCGGTGCCGAAGGTCCTGCGCACGATCGCGAAGGCGTGGTCCAGCTGGGCCTCCACGTCGCCCTGGCCGCCGGCCCTGAGCCAGCGGCGCAGGACGTGGTTGTGGGCGGTGACCACGGCGGAGGCGGCGACCTCCGCCAGCAGCGGGTCGTCGTTGGCGTCGTCGTCGTGCGCGTGTTCGTCGAAGTGACCGAGCAGATAGCGGGTGAAGAGGCGCTCGTAGCGGGCCACCGACGCGATCTCGGCCTCGCGCAGGGTGGGCACCTCGCGGGTCAGCTTGTAGCGGGCGACCGAGATCTCCGGCCGGGCCGCGTACATCCGCATGACCTCCTTGATGCCGCGGCACACCGTGTCGAGCGGATGCTCGTGCGCCGGGGCCGCGTTGAGGACCGCCTCGGCGCGCACCAGGGTGTCGTCGTGGTCCGGGAAGATCGCCTCTTCCTTGGAACGGAAGTGACGGAAGAAGGTACGGCGGGCGACGCCGGCGGCGGCCGCGATCTCGTCGACGGTGGTCGCCTCGTACCCCTTGGTCGCGAACAGCTCCATCGCCGCGGCCGCCAGTTCTCGGCGCATCTTGAGCCGCTGGGCGGCGGCGCGACTGCCCGCGGCACTTTCCGGTGCGTCGGGCGCGGCGGGTGTACGTGAGGACTTGGCGGGCTGGGGCATGACCCGAACGTACTGCATGCGCGCAGCTCGATGCGCAGGTCCGGGGTTTCCCCCGCCCTCGTCGGGCGGGGGAAGGGCGGTCCGGGCGGGCGGGACGTACGCCGGGTCGAGCAGCCCGCCCCAGTCCGTCTCCGTGCGCGGCCGGTCGCCGGGACGCTCAGCGGCGGGCATATTCGCGGAAGCCACGGCCGGTCTTGCGGCCGAGGCAGCCCGCGGCCACCAGGTGCTCCAGGAGCGGGGCGGGAGCCAGCCCCGGGTCACGGAACTCACGGTGCAGGACCTTCTCGATCGCGAGCGAGACGTCGAGTCCGACCACGTCCAGCAGTTCGAAGGGGCCCATCGGGTAGCCGCCGCCGAGCTTCATCGCCGCGTCGATGTCGTCCAGGGACGCGTAGTGCTCCTGGACCATCTTGACCGCGTTGTTGAGATACGGGAACAGCAGCGCGTTCACGATGAAGCCGGCCCGGTCACCGCAGTCGACCGCGTGCTTGCGGATCCTGGCGCACACCTCGCGGACGGTCGCGTGGACATCGTCCGCCGTCAGCACCGTACGGACCACCTCGACCAGCTTCATGGCCGGCGCCGGGTTGAAGAAGTGCATCCCGATCACGTCCTCGGGGCGCGAGGTGGCGCGGGCGCAGGCGACGACGGGCAGCGAGGAGGTGGTGGTGGCCAGGACCGCGCCCGGCTTGCAGACCTTGTCCAGGGTCGCGAACAGCTGCTGCTTGACCGCCAGGTCCTCGGCGACCGCCTCGACGGCCAGGTCCACGTCGGCGAAGGCCTCGTAGGAGCCCGCGGGGGTGATCCGGCCCAGGGTCTCGGCGGCGGCCTCGGCGGTCAGCCGGCCCTTGTCGACAGAGCGCGAAAGCGACTTGCCGATACGGGCCTTGGCCGTCTGCGCCTTCTCCTCGCTGCGGGCCGCCAGGACGACCTCGTAGCCGGCCTTGGCGAAGACCTCGGCGATGCCGGAGGCCATGGTGCCGGAGCCGGCCACGCCGACCGAGCGGACCTCGCGGCCCGGCGTGAGGGAGGCGCCCGCCAGTGGGGTCAGCGCGTCCGGCACGACCGTGGCGCTGCCCGGCGCGTCGTAGCTGTAGAAGCCGCGCCCGGACTTGCGGCCGGTCAGGCCCGCCTCGCTGAGCTGCTTCAGGATCGGCGCGGGGGCGTGCAGCCGGTCGCGGGACTCGGCGTACATGGCGTCCAGGACCGTACGCGCGGTGTCGATCCCGATCAGGTCCAGCAGCGCGAGGGGGCCCATCGGCAGACCGCAGCCGAGCCGCATCGCCGCGTCGATGTCCTCCCGGGAGGCGTACTTGGCCTCGTACATCGCGGCGGCCTGGTTGAGGTAGCCGAACAGCAGTCCGTCCGCGACGAAACCGGGACGGTCGCCGACCGCGACCGGCTCCTTGCCCAGCTCGATCGCCAGGTCGGTGACCGCGGCGACGGCCTGGGGCGCGGTCAGCACCGACGAGACGACCTCGACCAGCCGCATCGCCGGGGCCGGGTTGAAGAAGTGCAGGCCCAGCACCCGCTCGGGCCGGGCCGAGTCGGCGGCCAGCCGGGTCACCGACAGCGCGTTGGTGCCGGTCGCGAGGATCGCCCCGGGGCGGACGATGCCGTCCAGTTCGCGGAAGACCTGGTGCTTGACGTCGTACGACTCCGGGGTCACCTCGATGACGAGGTCGGCGTCGGCCGCGGCCCGCAGGTCGGTGGAGGTGCGGACCCGGGCCAGCAGCCCCGTGCGCTCCAGGCCGGAGAGCCGGCCGCGCTCGACGGCGCGGGCGGTGGAGGTCTCCAGGGCGGCGACGGAGGCGGCGGCCTGGGCCTCGCTGACGTCGATGCCGATCACCTCGCGGCCGGCCTTCGCGAGGACCTCGGTGATGCCGGTGCCCATGGTGCCGAGACCGACGACGGCGATCGTCTTGAGGGGGGACAGGGGCGTGTCGGACAGGGGAGTGGCCATCGCGGGACTCCAGGGATGAGGGTGACGACGAGGAGCGCGCCGGGTGTGCCCGAGGGCACACGCCGGGGCGGAGAGGGATGCGGGTGATGCCGGGCTGCGAGCGCACACGCCCGGGGCCGTTGCCACGGGCGCGCACACGCCCGGGGCCGTTGCCACGGGCGCGCACACGCCCGGGGAGCGGCTGGATCCGACCGGCCCTGTCCCGGAGCCGGGTCGTACTGCGGTACCGATGTACCGAACCGACCTGCACCCACGACGGCTGCGTCACCAAACCGTCGTGAGCGAATACGCGAGAGGGTTACCTCGCTCGTCTGAGCTTAACCGGCGGGTAACGAGCGCGCCAGCCCCCGACTTTGTGATGTAGCTCCCGATGGCCGCGCCACCCGCCTAATCTGGGCTTCGTGGACGAAGAGTGGCGAGCGCTCACGGAACGCTTACGGCAGGAGTCGCGGGGCACGGCGGCGTACGACCGTCTGGTCGCGACCGAGGACCACGAGGAACTGGCGGAGGTGCTCACCGCCGCCGGACAGCCGCTGTGGGCCAGGGAACTGGCCGCGTTCCGGCTGGGGGTCGCGGGCGACCGGCGGGCCTTCGAGTCGCTCGTCCTGCTGCTCAACCACCGCGATCCGCCGCGCTGCGCCGGCGCCGCCCACGCCCTGGCCCGCCTCAAGGACCCCCGGACCGCGCGGGCGGCCGCCGCCCTCGCCACCAACGAACTGCGCGTCGCCTACGCCCTGCACCCGGTCCGGCTGCTGGTCGAACTGCGCGCCCCCGAGTCCGTGCCCGCGCTCGTCACCACCCTGGAGCGGCGGCTGCGCCCCCACGACCCCTACCGCCGGGTCGCCCTCGCCTGTGTGGAGGGGCTCGGCGTCCTCGGCGACGGCCGGGCCAGACGCGTCCTGAACGAGGCGCTGGCCCACCCGGCCCTCGCCGAGGCGGCGGTCCACGCGCTGGCACGGCTGCCGCGGGAGACGTGACCGCCCTGTCCGCGACGACCGGAGGTGATGCCCCGTCAGCCGCCGAGCGGCCTGCAGTACCGCACCTCCGGCACCGCCACCCCGTCCGTCTCGAAGGGCTCCTCGGCGCCGTCCGCGGCGAAGCCGGCCCGCTCGTAGAAGCGGCGGGCGCGCGTGTTCTCCTTCAGCACCCACAGGAGCATGCGCGGGCGCGCCGAGCATCCCGCGAGCGACGCCTCCAGCAACGCCCGTCCCGCCCCGCTCCCCAGGTGCGCGGTGTCGACGTAGATCGCGTACAACTCCGCGTCCGCGGTGTGCGCTTCGCCGTCCCGGTACGGCCCGTACGCCGCCCAGCCGACGACCTCGCCACCGCGCTCCGCGACCAGGTTCACCACGCCGTCCGCCGGCCGCGCCGAGAAGCCGGCCCGCCGCCGCTCGGCGTCCCGGGCCACGCTCAGCGCGTCGAGGTAGGACTGCGGCACGATCCCCCGGTAGGCGCTCCGCCAGCCATGGACGCGTATCCCGGAGACCCGCTCGCAGTCGGCGAGGACCATGTCCCGCACCACGAGCCCGCTCACCGGGCCACCCGCACGGCCGAGGCGGCGACGAAACCGCCCGTGACGGCGACGGCACGGCCGGACCGGGCGGCGGGCGCGAGGCCGTCGGGAACGGGGATCCGGGTTGGTTCGGTCATGCGTCCATGGTGGACCACGGGTCTGACAATGCCCGACGAGCCCCGGCCGTGCGGTCCGTTCAGTGGCGGAAGCCGATCATGCGGTGCAGGTCCCAGGCGGGGGACGACGGGGAGGCCGCCTTCGTCGCCGGAGGCTTCGGGTCGGGTGACCTCGGGCAGACCGCGTCGGCGTCGCCGGTGCCGTGCGGGACCTCGCCGTCCGTGAGGTATGCGGCGAGGTACTTGTCCAGGCACGTGTTCCCGGTCAGTGTGATGCCGTGGTTGCCGCCGCCCTGCTCGACGACCAGGCTGGAGCGGGCCAGCAGCCGGTGGACCGCAACACCGCCGGGGTAGGGGGTCGCCGCGTCCCGCGTCGCCTGGAACAGCAGCGACGGCGGCAGCTCGGCGTTGGCGAGGTTCACCGGCTTCAGCGGGGCCGTCGGCCAGAACGCGCACGGCGCGTTGTACCAGGCGTTCTGCCAGACCATGAAGGGCGCCTTCGCGTACGCCGCCCAGCTGTCCCGGTGCCAACGGTTCCAGTCACGCGGCCAGGACACGTCACGGCACTGCACCGCCGCGTAGACGCCGTAGCCGTTGTCGCCGGAGGCGTCCACCGCGCCGAGGTTGTCGTACGCCTCGACCAGCGCGTCCGCCTTCCGGTCGTTGACGTAGGCGGAGAACGCGTCGGCGAGGTAGGGCCAGTAGCCGTCGTAGTAGCCGCCGGGGATGAAGGTGTCGTCCAGTTCCGCCGGGCCGACCTTGCCGTCCGCCGGCCTCTTGGCCAGCGCCGCCCGCATCGCGTACCACTTGGCCTCGATCTTCGCCGGATCGGTGCCCAGCCGGTAGGTCGCGTCGTACTTCGCGATCCACGCCATCAGCGCGCGGTGGCGGTCGTTGAAGGCGTAGTCCTGGCTCAGGTTGTCGCCGTACCAGACGCCCGCCGGGTCCACGATCGAGTCCAGCACGAGCCGGTGCACCCGCTGCGGGTAGAGCTTCGCGTAGACCGCGCCGAGGTAGGTCCCGTAGGAGTAGCCGAAGTAGCTCAGCCGCTCCGCGCCGAGGGCCTGCCGGAGGGAGTCGAGGTCCCGGACGGCGCTGACCGTGTCGATGTACGGCAGCAGGCCCGCGTACTTGCGGCCGCAGGCGGCGGCGAAGGACTTCGCGCGCGCGAGACCGGCCCGCTCCAGCGCGGCCGTGGCCGGCACGGTGTCCGGGCGGACCGGCTTGAAGTAGCCCGGGTCGCAGTCCAGCGCCGGTGTGCTCCTGCCCACCCCGCGCGGGTCGAAGCCGATCACGTCGTACTGGGCCGCCACCGCCTTGGGCAGTGCCGCCGCGACGAACCCGGCCAGTCGCAGCCCGCTGCCGCCGGGGCCGCCGGGGTTGACCAGTAGCGGGCCCTGGGAGACGGGGGCGGTGTGCGGGACGCGGTCCACGGCGAGGGTGATCTGCCGCCCGGAGGGATCCGCGTGGTCCAGCGGCACCGTCAGGGACGCGCACTGGAGGGTGGGGAAGTCGGACGTGCCGCAGTCGTGCCAGGTGAGTCCCTCGGCCCGGGCGGCGGACGGGGCCTCGGGTGTGCCGGCGCCGGCGGGCACGGCCGTGAGCGAACCGGTCACCACGGCGGCGGCGGCGCACAGCACGGCGGCTGCGCATGTTCTCATGCGTCCTCCCGGGACGGAGGGTCTGCGGACCGCGGGGGCCACGGTCCTCGCCGCATCGTCCCGGCATCGGAGTCCCGAAGAACACGATCTGGCAATACTTGACCCAATTGGTCCGAGATCTGCCCTCGAACGCCCTCAGATGAGGGTCAGCTGAGTCGGACCGGAGACTTCCGCCGGCGCCACCGGCGGCGCGGACTCCGCCGGCCGGATCCTGCGTGCCGTCCCCGCGCGCGTGGGGCCGATGCCGTACTCCTCGGCCAGCTCGTGCACCTGACGGGTGATCCGGCGCTGGTACCACTTGGGCGCGTAGGCGCCCTCCGCGTACAGCCGCTCGTAGCGCCGCACCAGATGCGGGTGGTGCCGGCCCAGCCAGGCCATGAACCACTCCCGCGCGCCGGGCCGCAGATGCAGCGTCAGCGGCGTCACGGAAGTGGCCCCGGCGGCCGCGATCGCCCGCACGGTGGCCCGCAGTTCGGCCGGGTGGTCGCTCAGGAAGGGGATCACCGGCGCCATCAGCACCCCGCACCCGATGCCGTGTTCGCCCAGCGTCCGTACGACGTCCAGACGGCGCTCGGGCGCGGGCGTGCCCGGCTCCACGGTGCGCCACAGCTCCTGGTCCGTGAAGCCGACCGAGACCGAGATGCCGACGTCCGTGACCCGGGCGGCCCGGGTGAGCAGGTCGAGGTCGCGCAGGATCAGCGTGCCCTTGGTCAGGATCGAGAAGGGGTTGGCGCGGTCGGTGAGGGCGGAGATGATCCCCGGCATCAGGCGGTAGCGGCCCTCGGCGCGCTGGTAGCAGTCGACGTTCGTGCCCATCGCCACGTGCTCGCCCTGCCAGCGCGCCGAGGCCAGCTGGCGGCGCAGCAGTTCGGGCGCGTTCACCTTGACCACGATCTGGGTGTCGAAGCCGGTCCCCGTGTCCAGGTCCAGATAGCTGTGCGTGCGGCGCGCGAAGCAGTACACGCACGCGTGCGTGCAGCCCCGGTACGGATTGACCGTCCACTCGAACGGCATGCGCGAGGCGCCCGGCACCCGGTTGAGGATCGACCGGGCCCGCACCTCGTAGAAGGTGATACCGCGGAACTCCGGTGTGTCGAAGGTGCGCGTGGTGACCGCGTCCGCGCCGAACAGGGCCGAGTCGGTCCGGCCGGGTTCCGGCTCCACTGTGAGGTTCTCCCAGCGCATGACGCCTCCTAGGTAGCGCTGTACGCAGAATAGAACACCCGTTCGCATGATCGTGCAAGGGCGGATTCCGACCGCTTGCGCCACCCCGATTTGGGCGCCCGGCCACCGGGGTGGTTGGCTTTCCCCAACCCCTGAGCACCGAGGTCCTGGAGGAGTCCAATGGCGCAGGTCGAGGCCACTACCGAGCGGGTCGTCGCGGCGGACGCGGAGAAGGTGTTCGACGCCCTCGCCGACTACGCCGGCACGCGCGCGAAACTGCTGCCCGAGCACTTCAGCGAGTACGAGGTGCGCGAGGGCGGCGACGGCGAGGGCACCCTCGTCCACTGGAAGCTCCAGGCCACCAGCAAGCGCGTGCGCGACTGTCTCCTGGAGGTCAGCGAGCCCACCGACGGCGAACTGGTCGAGAAGGACCGCAACTCCTCCATGGTCACCACCTGGCGCGTCACCCCCGCCGGGGAGGGCGGCTCCCGGGTCGTCGTCACCACCACCTGGAACGGCGTCGGCGGCATCGGCGGCTTCTTCGAGAAGACCTTCGCCCCCAAGGGCCTGGCCCGCATCTACGACGCCGTCCTCGCCAACCTCGCCCGCGAGGTGGAGGCGTAGGTGGAGGCGTGACCCCACGGCACCACCGGGGACGGGCGGCCGCCCCCGCTCACCGGTTCGGGTGGATCTCCCCGCGAGCCGTCCCGACGCCGTAACTCGTCGCACGCGCCGGTAGTTGTCGCCCTTGCGCGGGAACTGTGCGACGGGTGCGGCGAGGGGAGCGGCAGGTGGGCGGGACGACTCTGGTGCAGCACGAGCCGGCCGCGGCGCCACCGGCACCCGCACCCCCGGCGGCCGGGACCGGGCCGCGCCGGGTGCGGCTGGTCTTCCTCGGGCTGATGCTCGCGCTGCTCCTCGCCGCCCTGGAGCAGATGATCGTCGCCACCGCGCTGCCGAAGATCGTCGGCGAGCTGCACGGCGTGGACCGGATGTCCTGGGCGATCACCGCCTACCTGCTCACCGCCACCGCCGGGCTGCCCGTCTACGGCAAGCTCGGCGACCTCGTGGGCCGCAAGGGCGTCTTCCAGTTCGCGATCCTCGTCTTCGTCATCGGATCCGCGCTGGCCGGACAGGCCCGCACCATGGACCAGCTCATCGCCTTCCGCGCGGTCCAGGGCGTCGGCGCGGGCGGGCTCATGACCGGTGTGCAGGCGATCATCGCCGACATCGTGCCGCCCCGCCGGCGCGGCCGGTACATGGGCCTGACCGGCGCCGCCTTCGGCCTCGCCTCGGTGGCCGGACCCCTGCTCGGCGGCTACTTCACCGACCACCTCTCCTGGCGCTGGTGCTTCTACGTCAACGTCCCCTTCGGCCTGCTCACCCTGGCCGTCGTCAGTATCGCCCTCAAGCTCCCCAAGCCGACGGCCAGGCCCCGCTTCGACGTCCTCGGCGCCCTGCTGCTCGCCGCCGCCTCCGCCTGCCTGGTGCTGCTGACCAGCTGGGGCGGCACCGAGTACGCCTGGGACTCGCGGGAGATCCTCGCGCTCGGCGCCGGCGCGCTGGCCGCCACCGTCCTCTTCCTCCTCGTCGAGCGTGTCGCGGTCGAACCCCTCATCCCGCTACGACTGTTCCGGGACCCCGTCTTCGACGTCACCGGCCTGGTCGGCCTGGTGATCGGCGTCGCCCTGTTCGGCGCGGCCGGATATCTGCCGACCTTCCTGCAGATGGTCGACGGGGCCTCGGCCACCGAGTCCGGCCTGCTGATGCTGCCGATGATGGCGGGCATCGTCGGCGCCTCGGTCATCGGCGGACAGCTCGTCAGCCACACCGGCCGCCACAAGGCCCTGCCCGTCCTCGGCGCGGCGCTGGCCGCCGTCGGCATGTATCTGCTGTCCGGGCTCGCGGTGGACACGCCCCGGTCGCACTACAGCGTCTGGATGGCCGTCCTCGGCGCCGGCATCGGCCTGGTGATGCCCGTCCTGGTCCTCGCCGTGCAGAATTCCGTGCCCGCCGCCGACCTCGGCACCGCCACCAGTGCCCACACCTACTTCCGGCAGATCGGCGGCAGCGTCGGCGCAGCCGTCTTCGGCACCCTCTTCGCGCACCGGCTCACCGGCGCCCTGCGCACCGAGCTGCCCCCGCGTCCGGGGGCCCGGCTGCCCGACCCCGAGTCCATCACCCCGCAGCTGGTGCACGCGCTGCCCCCGGCCCTGCGCGACGCCTACGCACGCGCCTACGCCGACGCCATGCCCCGGATCTTCCTCTATATCGTCCCGGTGCTCGTCCTCGGCCTGCTCATCGCCTTCCTCCTCAAGGAGAAACCGCTGGTGTCCCACCACGCCGCCGAAACGGAGCCCGAGTCCGAGAACGCCCCGATCCCCCAGGCCCGCCCCCGGCCCCCGGCCGGGAGCACGCCCCTGCCGCCCCGCCCGCCGCAGCCGGCAGTCCCGCTCCACGGCACCGTGCAGCACTACGACGGGACCGTGGTGCCCCGAGCCGCGCTCACCCTCGTCGACGCCACCGGGCAGCAGATCGGGCGGGGCGCCAGCGGCGAGGACGGGCGGTACGGGCTGTCCACGCCCGGCGCCGGGTCGTACGTCCTGATCGCCGCCGCCGGCGGCCACCAGCCACGGGCCGTCACCGTGACCGTCGGCGAACGGCCCGTCGAACTCGACATCGTCCTCGGCGGCGCCGGACGCCTCGCGGGCCGGGTCCGCACCGCCGACGGCACCCCGGTACGGGACGCGTCCGTCACCCTCACCAACGTGCACGGCGAGGTCGTCGCCACCACCCGCAGCGGCCGCGAGGGCGGCTACGTCATCACCGAACTGGTCGCCGGCGAGTACACCCTGGCCGCCAGTGCGCCCGCCTTCCGCCCCGCCGCGCTCCCGGTCACCGTGCAGGCCTCCAGGGAGACCCGCCAGGACGTCGAACTCGCGGGCGGCGCCGTACTGCGCGGCACCGTGCGCGCCGGGGGCGGACGGCCCGTCGAGGACGCCCGGGTGACCCTGCTCGACGCGGCCGGCAACGTCGTCGACACGCTCACCACGGGCGCCGACGGGACGTTCCGGTTCATCGACCTGTCCTCCGGCGAGTACACGGTGATCGCGGCCGGATACCCGCCGGTGGCCACCGTCCTCCAGGTGGCCGGCGGCGGCCGCACCGAGCGTGACCTGCAGCTCGGCCACGAGGACTGAGCCGCCGGGACGCGGCGGGACGCGGGCCTGCCCGCGGGTGCGATCCGGTGAGACCAATTACCGGATTGCCACACATCGCAACTGGCCATCGCCGTACCGTAGTGGCGGGCGGCACAGATCTATGCGGAGCCGTGGGGAGAGAGGGCCTTGGCCATGGACCGTGGCAGCGAGCGGGACACACCTCCCAGCCGCGGTGTTGGGGGCGGCGGGACAGGCCCCGCCGCGCCCGGGAGCATCCCGCTGGCCGTGGTGGTCGTCGACCGCGACGGCCTCGTCTCGCACTGGAGCACCGGCGCGCGCAGGCTGTTCGGGCTGCCGAGGGAGGCCGCCGTCGGGAATCCGGCCGTGGACCTGCTGCCCGTCTCCGGCGCCCTGCGCGACGACCTCGGCACCGACCCGATGCCCGACGCCTACGGGCCCTACGAGGCGTACGACGGTCTCGGGCCCGATCTGGAAGCCTCGCTCGGCGGCCACACCGCCTACCCGACGGCGGGCCGGGCCCGGGTCTCCGTGCACAAGGACGGACACCAGGACCGACACCAGGGCGGACCCGAGGGCGGCGACCGGGGCGGCGACCAGGACGAGCGGCTCGACGTGCTGTGGTGGGCCTACCCGCTCATCGGTCCCGGCCCCGCCCGCCTGCTGGTGCTCGCCGCCGACGCCACCCGGCTGCACGGCGAGCGCGGCTACGACGAGGAGACCAGCGAGCGCATCTCACCCGGATTCGCCCGCCACACCGAACTCCCCTCCTCCGACGAACTCGCCCGCCGGCTCCCGGAGATCCTGCCCAAAATGGGCCCCGGCCTGAGCACCCGCATCGTCTCCCAGATACTTGAACTGGGCTATCCGGTGCTGGAGTTCAGCCAGTTCGACCGGGTGCCCGTGACGCCGTACTGGGGCGTGCCGCGCCGTGCCGGACGCCGCCGGGTGGAGGTCGTACCGCAGGGCAGGCCGGTGGCCCCGGTGGTCCCGACAGGCGCCGAGCACGATCTGGAGTACGCCGCCGTGCGCGAGCGGCTGGAGTTCCTGAACGAGGTCAGCTCCCGCATCGGCTCCTCCCTCGACCTGGGCGAGACCATCCGCGAGGTCACCAGCGCCGCCGTGCCCCGCTTCACCGACTTCGCCGGCACCCATCTGCGCGCCGCCGTACTGGCCGGCGAGGGCTTCCCGGACGGCCCGCCGGACGCCCACACCGTGATGCACCGCGTCTGGGTCGAGCACAACGACGAACCGGGCCGCTGGGACGACACCGTGCCGGTCGGCGAGACCTTCGCCTTCCCCGAGCACACCCCGTTCTACCGGTGCATGGTCACCGGCGAACCGGTCCTCATCCCGAGGGTCGACGAGGCCTTGGCCGACCGCATCTCCGGCGAGTTCGAGAAACGCGACCTCAGGCCGCTCATCACCGGCCGCTCCCTGCTGATCGTCCCGCTCAAGGCGCGCAACGTCGTCCTCGGCTTCATGGTGCTGATGCGCCGCCCGGACCGGCCGCAGTTCGACGACATGGACCGCACCACCGGCGCCGAACTCGCCGCCCGTGCCGGACTCGTCCTCGACAACGCCCGCATGTACACCTACCAGGAGAACGTCGCCGACACCCTGCAGGACAGCATGCTGCCGCAGGTGAACCCGCGGATGGCCGGGTGCGACGTCGCCACCCGCTACCTTCCCGGCACCCGGCTCGGCCGGATCGGCGGCGACTGGTTCGACACCATCAAACTCCCCGGCTCCCGCACCGCCCTGGTGGTCGGCGACGTCATGGGCCACGGCCTCAACTCGGCCGCCATGATGGGCCAGTTGCGTACGGCCGTGCAGACCATGGCCGCCATGCAGACCCCGCCCGCCCAACTGCTGCGCAACCTCGACGACCTGGCCCGGCGGCTCGGCGAGAACTACCTCGCCACCTGTCTGTACGCGGTGTACGACCCGATCCGCGGTGAACTCCACATGGCCAACGCCGGCCACATCCCGCCCGTCCTGGTGCGCGCCGAGGACGGCCGCAGCCAACTGCTCGACCTGCCCACCGGCGCCCCCATAGGGGTCGGCGGCGTCGCCTTCGAGTCCACCGTCGTCCGGGTCGCGCCCGGTGACCGGCTGGTGCTGTGCACCGACGGCCTGGTGGAGGTGCGCGGCTCCGACATCGGCGAGGGCCTCGCCGCCCTCTGCGAGTCCGCCGCGCACCCCGCCGCCTCCATGGACAGCGCCTGCGACACGATCATCAGGGCCCTCAACACCCACGGCGGCCGCAAGGACGACGTGGCGCTGCTCATGGCCCGGCTCAACGGCATCCCGGACGAGCACGTCGCCGAGTGGCACCTCGACGCCGACCCGCGCGATGTGGCCCGGGCCCGCCGGCTGGTCGCCGCCCAGCTGTCCCGGTGGGGCCTGTCCCACGCGGTGGACACGGCCCGGCTGCTGGTCAGCGAGGTCGTCACCAACGCCGTGCAGCACTCGGGCGGGGAGCGGATCGGACTGCGGCTGGTGCGCACCGACGCGCTGCTGTTCGAGGTCACGGACGACGAGCCGGCCCTGCCCGCCATGCTCGCCGTCGGCCCGTACGACGAATCGGGCCGCGGCCTGCGCGTGGTCAGCCGGCTGGCCCGGGAGTGGGGCGCCAGCGCCACCGGACATCGCAAGACCGTTTGGTTCGAGCAGGCCCTTGCGCCGCCGAGGTGAGCCGAGGCTCGAACATCCGGTGAAGGTGGCCTCCCACCCCTTGTCGGGAACCCCGTGAACGCGATATCTCGATCACGGAACCGACCCTGGGGAGCACGCATGACCGTCTCACAGAACTACCGGGCCAACTGGGAGAGTTACTGGCGGGAGACCTCCGACGCGCACGGCGAGGCGATCTGGGACGCGGACCCGTCCCTGACCGCGCAGCCGCACAGCGAGCTGTTCCTGCCCCACGCGGACACCACCCGCACCATCGTCGACCTCGGCTGCGGCAACGGCACCCAGACCAGGTACCTCGCCACCCGCTTCGCCCGCGCCGTCGGCGTCGACCTCTCGCACGCCGCCATCGAGCACGCCCGGCGCGCCACGACCGGCGCGGGCGTCGAGTTCCAGCAGCTCGACCTCACCGACAGCGAGGCCGTACGGGACCTGCACGGCCGCATCGGGGACAGTCACGTGTACATGCGGGCCGTCATCCACCAGAGCGAGCCGGCCGCCCGCGCCTCGGTGGCCGCCGCCGTCGCCGAGATCATCGGTACCGGGGGACGGGCATTCGTCGTCGAACTCACCTCCGGCTCGCGGGACGTGCTCAAGCGGGCCGCCGCCGACCCGGACGGCCCGCCGCCCAAGCTGCGCCGGGTCTTCCACCACAACCTCAAGCCCGCCGACGCCCCCGACGAGGAGATCCCGGAGCTGCTGCGCGAGGCGGGCCTGGAAATCCTCGCCACCGGCGACACGACGCTGCCGCAGACCGAGTACCTGGCGGACGGTACCCGCATCGACCTGCCGGCCCGCTGGTTCGTCCTGGCACGCGGCTGACCGGCCGCCACTCCCACCTGGCCCGGCCTCGTGGCCGCCTCCCGGCGCACCGCGTAACGTGACGGACCATGAAGATCCTCATCAGTGCGGACATGGAGGGCGCCACCGGCGTCACCTGGCCGGCCGATGTGCTGCCGGGGACGCCGCAGTGGGAGCGCTGCCGGACCCTGTTCACCTCGGACGTGAACGCCGCCGCCCTGGGTTTCCTGGACGGCGGCGCCGACGAGGTGCTGGTCAACGAGGCCCACTGGACCATGCGCAACCTGCTGCTGGAGCAGCTGGACGAGCGGGTCGAGATGCTCACCGGCCGGCACAAGTCGCTGTCCATGGTGGAGGGCGTCCAGCACGGGGACGTGGACGGCATCGCCTTCGTCGGCTATCACGCGGGCGCCGGCATGGAGGGCGTCCTCGCCCACACCTACCTCGCCAACTCGATCACCGGGGTGTGGCTGAACGACGTCCGGGCAAGCGAGGGGCTGCTGAACGCGCACGTCGTCGCCGAGTACGGCGTGCCGGTCGTGCTCGTCACCGGCGACGACGTGGCCTGTGAGGACGCGCTCGGCTACGCGCCCGGCGCGCTGAAGGTCGCCGTCAAGGACCATGTCTCCCGGTACGCCGCCGTGTGCCGCACCCCGGCCCGCACCGCCGCCGACATCCGCGCGGCGGCCAAGGAGGCGGCGGGGCTGGCGGTGCGTCAGGAACCGGTGCACGGCGGGCCGTTCACCGTCATGCTGGAGTTCGACGCCGAGCATCTCGCCCTGGCGGCGACGGTCGTGCCGGGGGTGGAACGGGTGGGGGAGCGCCGGGTGGGGTACACCAGCGGAACGATGTACGAGGGGATCCGGACCTTCAAGGCGGTCACCACGATCGTCTCGGCCGCGGTGGAGGAGCAGTATGGCTGACGAGCGGGCGCTGGAGGAGGTCGTCGACTTCACCTCCGGCCTGATCCGGATCGACACCACCAACCGGGGCGGCGGGGACTGCCGGGAGCGCCCCGCCGCCGAGTACGCGGCCGAGCGGCTGGCCGGAGCCGGCCTCGACCCGCTGCTGCTGGAGCGCACCCCGGGGCGGACCAACGTCGTCGCCCGGATCGAGGGCACCGACCCGTCCGCCGACGCCCTGCTGGTGCACGGTCACCTCGACGTGGTGCCCGCGCGGGCCGCCGACTGGCGGGTCCACCCGTTCTCCGGGGAGGTCCGGGACGGAGTGGTGTGGGGGCGGGGCGCGGTCGACATGAAGAACATGGACGCGATGATCCTCGCGGTCGTCCGGGCCTGGGCCCGGCAGGGCGTACGGCCCCGCCGGGATCTCGTCGTCGCGTTCACCGCCGACGAGGAGGCCAGCGCCGAGGACGGCTCGGGATTCCTCGCCGACCGGCACCCGGAGCTGTTCGAGGGGTGCACGGAGGGCGTCGGCGAGTCGGGCGCGTTCACCTTCCACGACGGTACCGGGCGGCAGATCTACCCCATCGCCGCCGGTGAGCGCGGCACCGCCTGGCTGAAGCTCACCGCGCGCGGCCGGGCCGGACACGGCTCCAAGGTCAACCGGGAGAACGCGGTGACCCGGCTGGCCGCCGCCGTCACCCGCATCGGCGAACACGCTTGGCCGACGAGGCTCACCCCCACCGTGCGCGCCGCCCTCACCGAACTCGCCGCCCTCTACGGCATCGAGACGGACCTGCGGGACGTGGACCCGCTGCTGGAGAAGCTCGGCCCGGCCGCCCAGCTGGTCGAGGCCACCGTCCGCAACAGCGCCAACCCGACCATGCTGGACGCCGGTTACAAGCTCAACGTGATCCCGGGCGAGGCCGTGGCCTTCGTCGACGGCCGCTTCCTGCCGGGCGGCGAGGACGAGTTCCGCACCACCCTCGACGCACTCACCGGCCCGGACGTCGACTGGGAGTTCGCCCACCGGGAGGTCGCCCTCCAGGCGCCGGTGGACTCGCCGACGTACGCCCGGATGCGGGCCGCCGTCGAGGAGTTCGCCCCGGAGGGACATGTGGTGCCGTACTGCATGTCGGGCGGCACCGACGCCAAACAGTTCTCCCGCCTCGGCATCACCGGCTACGGCTTCTCGCCGCTGAGACTCCCCGAGGGCTTCGATCACCAGGCGCTCTTCCACGGGGTCGACGAGCGGGTCCCCGTCGAGGCCCTCCACTTCGGCGTCCGCGTCCTCGACCGCTTCCTGCGGTCGGCCTAGGGGAGAGGGGAGGGGGACGAGGTGCGGACGACGGCGTACGGTTCCTGGCCCTCGCCGATCGACGCGGCGCTGGCCGCCGCGCACGACGGCCACCCCGATTGGGTGGGCTTCGTCGGGGACGAGACCTGGTGGACGGAGCCCAGACCGGGCGAGGGCGGCCGGCGGACCCTGGTGCGACGCGCGGCGGACGGCGCCGAGGAGTCCGTGCTGCCCGCGCCGTGGAACGTGCGCAGCCGGGTCATCGAGTACGGCGGCCGGCCCTGGGCCGGGACCATGGGCGACGACGGCCGGCCGCTCGTGGTCTTCACGCACTTCGCCGACCAGCGGCTGTACCGGTACGAACCCGGGGGCGAGCCGAGCCCCCTGACCCCGCTGTCCGCGGTGGGCGGCGGACTGCGCTGGGCGGAGCCGCTCCTGCGGCCCGAGCGCGGCGAGGTGTGGTGCGTACTGGAGGAGTTCACCGGGGAGGGGCCGGGCGAGGTGCGCCGGGTGCCCGCCGCCGTACCGCTGGACGGTTCGGCGGCCACCGACCGGGCCGCCGTACGCGAACTCACCGACGCCCGGCACCGGTTCGTCACCGGCCCCAGGCTGTCGCCCGACGGGCGGAGCGTGGTGTGGCTGGCCTGGGACCATCCGCGCATGCCGTGGGACGGTACCGAGCTGGTGCGGGCCGAGGTCGCCGACGACGGCACCCTGCACGGCGTACGCACGGTCGCCGGCGGACCCCGTGAGGCCATCGCGCAGGCCGACTGGTCGGCGGACGGCCGGCTGCTGTACGCGAGCGACCGCACCGGCTGGTGGAACCTCTACCGCGACGGCACCCCCCTGTGTCCGCGCGAGGAGGAGTTCGGCGGGCCGCTGTGGACGCTCGGCCAGAACTGGTTCGCTCCGCTGGACAGCGGGCTGGTCGCGGTCGTCCACGGGCGCGGGTCGACCCGGCTCGGGATCCTGGACCCCGACTCCGGGGAGGTCGTCGACGCCGCCGGGCCGTGGACCGAGTTCGCGCCCACGCTCGCCGCGCTCGGGGAGAAGGTGGTCGCCGTCGGCGCCAGCCCGCGCAGCGCCCACGAGGTCGTCGAACTGGACGCCGTCACCGGCCGCGCCCGGGTCGTCGGCGCCCCGCACCAGGACCCGGTGGACCCGGCGTACTACCCGGAGCCGCAGATCCGCACCTTCACCGGACCGGCCGGCCGGGAGGTGCACGCCCACATCTACCCGCCGCACCACCCCGGGTGCGTCGCCCCCGGCGGCGAGCTGCCGCCGTACGTCATCTGGGCGCACGGCGGACCCACCAGCCGGGCACCGCTGGTCCTGGACCTGGCGATCGCCTACTTCACCTCGCGCGGCATCGGGGTGGCCGAGGTCGACTACGGCGGCTCGACCGGGCACGGCCGGGCCTACCGGGAGCGGCTGCGCGAGCAGTGGGGCGTGGTCGACGTCGAGGACTGCGCGGCCGTCGCGCTCGCCCTCGCCGACGAGGGCACCGCCGACCGGGACCGGCTCGCCATCCGCGGCGGCAGCGCCGGCGGCTGGACCGCCGCAGCCTCCCTGACCACGACCGACGTGTACGCCTGCGGCACCATCGCCTACCCGGTCCTGGACCTCACCAGCTGGGGCTCCGGGGAGACCCACGACTTCGAGTCGCGCTACCTGGAGTCGCTGATCGGCCCCCTCGACCAGGTGCCCGCCCGGTATGCCGAGCGCTCTCCCAGCGAGCACGCCGACCGGCTCACCGCGCCCTTCCTGCTGCTCCAGGGCCTGGACGACGTCATCTGCCCGCCCGCCCAGTGCGCACGCTTCCTGGCTCGCGTGCGGGGGCGCGGGGTGCCGCACGCCTACCTCGCCTTCGAGGGGGAGGGGCACGGATTCCGGCGGGCCGACACCATGGTGCGCGCGCTGGAGGCCGAGCTGTCCCTGTACGCTCAGGTGTTCGGGCTGCGGGTGCCCGGAATACCGGAGCTGGAGCTGATCACGTGAAGGAACTCCTACGGCCCGCGCGACTCGCTCCCGGCGCCCGGGTCGCGGTCGTCGCCCCCAGCGGGCCGGTGGTGGAGGAGCGGCTGCAGGCCGGGCTCGACATCCTGCGCGGCTGGGACCTCGACCCGGTGGTCGGCGACCACGTCCTGGACCGGCACGGCGAGCTGGGCTACCTCGCGGGCCGTGACGCCGACCGGGCCGCCGACCTGCAGCGGGCCTGGTGCGATCCGGCCGTGGACGCGGTGCTGTGCGCCCGTGGCGGCTACGGCGCCCAGCGCGTCGCCGACCTGCTCGACTGGCGGGCCATGCGGGCGGCCGGGCCGAAGGTGTTCGTCGGCTTCAGCGATGTCACCACCCTGCACCAGGCCTTCGCCACGAGGCTGGGCCTGGTCACTCTCTACGGCCCGGCGGCCGCCGGCGTCGACTTCGTCAAGAACCAGCGGTCCCAGGACCACCTGAAGGCCACCCTGTTCGCCCCGGAGACCGTGCGCACCCTGACCGCCGCCGGGCCGGCCCTGGTACCCGGCCGGGCACGGGGGGTGACCCTCGGCGGCTGTCTGAGCCTGCTCGCCGCCGACGTCGGCACCCCCCTCGCCCGCACCGGCGCGCGCGGCGGCCTGCTGCTGGTCGAGGACGTGGCCGAGCAGCCGTACCGCGTCGACCGGCTGATCACCCAGCTGATGCGCTCGGGCCTGCTCGACGGGGTGGCCGGCATCGGGCTCGGCTCCTGGGAGCGGTGCGGGCCGTACGACGAGCTGCGTCCGGTCCTCGCCGACCGGCTCGGCGGCCTCGGGGTGCCGGTCGTGGAGGAGTTCGGCTTCGGGCACGGCCCGGGGGCGCTGACCGTGCCGTTCGGGGTGAGCGCCGAACTCGACGCGGACTCCGGCACCTTGACGCTGGACGAGCCCGCCCTGCGGTGACCGGCGTTACGCTGGCCCGATGCCGCACACCGCATCGCGTCACCTCGCCGAGAGCCCCCGCGTGGGCGTCCGTCACTTCACCTACGAGGACGGCCCGGAGTTCACGGCCAGGGTCACCGAGAGCAAGGACCTGCACCGGCCCTGGCTGTTCCCGCCGGACACCGAAGCCGCCTACACCGCCTACGCGGGGCGGCTGATCGAGGACCCGACGAAGGCCGGGTTCCTGGTGTGCGAGAAGGACGGCGGCGGCATCGCCGGGTTCATCAACATCAACAACATCGTGCAGGGCGGCTTCCAGTGCGGCGCCCTCGGCTACGGCGTGTTCGCGCACGCGGCCGGGCGCGGGCTGATGCGCGAAGGCCTCGACCTGGTCATCGGGTACGCGTTCGGGCCGATGCGGCTGCACCGGCTGGAGATCAACGTCCAGCCCGGCAACGCCGCCTCCATCGCCCTCGCCCGGGGCGCCGGATTCCGCCTGGAGGGCTTCTCCCCGAACATGATCTACGTCGACGGCGCCTGGCGGGACCACGAGCGGTGGGCGCTCACCACGGAGCTGCGCGCCGCCCACTGACCCCGCCTTTGCGCAATCCTGACCGGCAGCTCCCCTGGCCGTCCTCCCGCACCACGGGTTCCATGTGATCGTGACGAGGATCCGACGTGAGGTACTGACGCTTCCCGCCGCGCAGTTGGGCCCGGACAACCCGCTGCCACCGCTGCGACCGCTCGACGAGTTCCACCGTGCCGACCCGGGCGAGGACCTGGCCCGTGACATGGCCCGCCAGATCCGCTACGCACCCCTGCGCGGCCCGCTGCCGGTACGCGTCCGCGACGGATACGGCCGGACCCGCCGGCCGTCCAGCGTCGAGGCGCTGGTGATCGAGAACGACCGGCTGCGGGCCACCGTCCTGCCCGGCCTCGGCGGCCGGATCGCCTCCCTGGTCCAGCTGCCCTCCGGTCGTGAACTCCTCTACCGCAACCCGGTGTTCCAGCCGGCGAACCTCGCCCTCAACGGCGCCTGGTTCTCCGGTGGCATCGAATGGAACATCGGTGCCACCGGCCACACCACCCTCTCCTGCTCCCCCCTGCACGCGGCCCGCGTCCCCGCCCCCGACGGCGGCGAGATGCTCCGCCTGTGGGAGTGGGAGCGACTGCGCGACCTGCCCTTCCAGATCGACCTGTGGCTGCCGGACGGCTCGGACTTCCTCTACGCGGGGGTACGCGTCCGCAACCCGCACGAGCGGCCCGCACCCCTCTACTGGTGGACCAACATCGCCGTACCCGAGGAACGCCGCGTACTGGCCCCGGCCGAGGATGCCTGGCGGTTCGGCCCCGAGCGCCGGCTGCGCCGCGTCCCCGCCCCGTCGTACGACCGCACCGGCGGCGCCCAGCCCCTCGACCACCCCTACCCCGCCGACTACTTCTACGACGTCCCGGACGGCCGGCGCCGGTGGATCGCCGCGCTGGACGCCGACGGGCACGGGCTGGCGCAGACCTCCACCGACGAGCTGCTCGGCCGCAAGCTGTTCGTGTGGGGCTCGGGGCCCGGCGGACGCCGGTGGCAGGAGTGGCTCACCGAGCCGGGCACCGGCGGCTACTGCGAGATCCAGGCCGGGCTCGCCCGCACCCAGCTGGAGCACATCCGGCTGGAGGCGGAGAGCGAGGTGTCCTGGCTGGAGGCGTTCGGGCCGCTGGACGTACCACCGCACGGGGCGTGGACCGAGCCGGGGGCGACGGCCGAGGCGCGCCTGGAGGCCGCCCTGCCGCGCGCCGCCGTCGACGCCGCCCGCGCGGCCTGGCAGCCGTACGCCGACACCGAACCCGCAGAGAGCCTGGCCACCGGCTCCGGCTGGGGCGCCCTCGAAGTGCTGCGCGCCGACTGGAAGCTGCCCGGCACCCCGTTCGCCGAGTCCACGCTCGGCGAGGAGCAGGCGCCCTGGCGGGAACTGCTGCGCACCGGGTCCCTGCCGGAACCGCGCCGGGTACGGCCGCCCGGCCCGACCCTGGTCGCCGCGCACTGGCGGGACATGCTGGAGACCGCGCCCGCCACCCCGCTCACCGAGTACCACCTGGGCATCGCCCAGTGGCACGCCGGCGACCGGGCCCAGGCGGTGCGCAGCTGGGAGCGGGCCCTCGCGCTGGCGCCCTCCCTGTGGCCGCTGCTGCGCTGCCTGGCCGTCGCCGACCAGCACACCGGGCACCACGAGCGGGCCGCCGAACGCTACGCGGACGCCTTCGACGACCTGTGCCGCGAGCGGCGCGACGAGGGCGAGACCTGGACGGCCGCCACGGCCGCGCTCGGCCGGGAGGCCCTTGAGGCGCTGCTCAGGGCCGGCCGGCCGGCG
Organism: Streptomyces sp. NPDC006739; assembly: GCF_042869815.1. Classification (NCBI taxonomy): domain Bacteria; kingdom Bacillati; phylum Actinomycetota; class Actinomycetes; order Kitasatosporales; family Streptomycetaceae; genus Streptomyces; species Streptomyces sp. NPDC006739. Next base: position 521,890 of record NZ_JBIAGM010000003.1, on the reverse strand, counting down.
GACGCCCGCGCGGTGTGGGAGCGGCTCGGCCCCGAGGTCCGCAGGCGTGGCCGGTTCCGGCTGCTGGGGGCCGAACTGCTGCTGTGCGAGGGGCGGCCGCAGGAGGCCCGGGCCGTCTTCGACGCCGGTTTCGAGGTCGCCGACCTGCGGGAGGGCGAGGACGTCATCGGCCGGCTCTGGTCCCGGCTCACCGACGACCCGCTGCCCGCCCGCCACGACTTCCGGACAGGGCCCAGCGCGCCCTGACGCCCGGCTCAGCCCTGCTGGTCGACGTACTCGAACACCGCGCCGTCCGGATGCATCGCCAGCAGATTGCGGCCCCCGGGCGTCGGCACCGGGCCGGCCAGGATGTGGGCGCCGAGGCCGGTGAGCAGCCGGTGGGCCTCGTCCACGTCCTGGACGGCGATGGTGGCCGCCACCTTGCGCAGCACCTCCAGTTCGGCCTCCGGGCCGCTCATCAGCAGGAAGGAGCCGATCGCGGCGACCTGGACGCCCCCGCGCTCGAACCGGAGCGCTCTGCCGTCCGCGAGACGTTCGTAGAAGGGGATCGCGGCTTCGAGGTCGTCGACGCAGATGCGCAAGCTGGCGCCCAGAATCTCCATGGACGCGAGCCTAGTTCGTCCTGCCGGGGTACCCGCAGGGGATGGACCGTTTGGATCACCTGGAACATCTGGACAAGCACCTCGTCGACGAACTGGCGCAGGTGGCCCGCGAGACGGTGCGCGACGAACTGCGCGAGCAGACCCGCAAGCAGCGCCGTACGGCGATGATGTACGCGGCTTCCGGCGCGGTCGCCCTGTACGCGGGCGGCGCCCTCGCCCTGGCCGTGGGCCTGGCCCTGGCGATCGGGCTGCCCGGCTGGGCGGCCGCGCTGATCACCGCCGCGATCCTGGGCGCCATCGCCTACCTGCTGCGCGGCGCCGCCCACCCGAAGGCGGTGCACGCGCCGCACCGGGTGGTGGGCGGCACGCCGCCGCCCGCGCCGCCGGGCGGGCTCGGCATGCCGTACCCGCCGATGCCGCCCGAGGCCCCGGCCCGCCCGGGACTCCACCCCGAGGGCCCGCACCATCAAGCCTGAGGCGCACCAGGCGCAGAAGGCGGACAAGGCAAGGGGGCCGTCCCGCGTCGAACGCGGGACGGCCCCCTTGCCTTGTCGTCCTCTTTCAGCCGTTCAGCTGCGGCAGCACCTTGGTGCGGTAGAAGTCGAAGAAGCCGCGCTGGTCCGGCCCGATCTGGTTGACGTAGACACGGTCGAAGCCCGCGTCGGCGAAGGACTTCAGGGTGGCCACGTGCTCGTCGACGTCGTCTCCGCACACCGTGTTCTCGCGGACCATGTCCTCCGTCACCAGCGGGGACAGCTGCTCGAAGTGGCGCGGGGTGGGCAGGATCTGGCCCATCTCACCGGGCAGGAACTGGTTCGGCCACAGCTTGCGCACGGTACGCACCGCCTCGTCGCGGTCGGGGCCGTAGCAGACTTTGGTGCCGCCGCTGACGAGCTTGCCGCCCCCGCCGCCCTTGCGGTACTGGGCAACCATGTCCTCGTCGGGCATCATCGTGATGAACCCGTCGCCGACCCGGGCCGCGAGCGAGGTCGCCTTGGGGCCGAAGCCGGAGATGTCGACCGGGACGGGCTCGTCGGGAACGGTGTAGAGGCGGGCGTTCTCGACGGTGTAGTGCGGGCCGTGGTGGTTGACCTCCTCGCCGGTGAACAGCCGGCGCATGATCTGGATGGCCTCCTCCAGCATCTCCAGCCGGATGTGCAGCGGCGGCCAGCCGTCACCGAGGATGTGCTCGTTGAGGGCCTCGCCGGTGCCGACGCCGAGGCGGAAGCGGCCGCCCGTCATCACCGCGCTGGTCGCCGCGGCCTGCGCCACCACCGCCGGGTGCATACGGACGGTCGGACAGGTCACGGCCGTCTCGACGGGCAGGGACACCGCCTCCGACAGCGCGCCGATCACGGACCACACGAACGGGCTCTGCCCCTGCGCGTCGTTCCACGGGTGGTAGTGGTCGGAGATCCACAGCGCCTGGAAGCCCGCCTGCTCGGCCATCCGGGCCTGCTCGAGGAGTTCGGCGGGGCCGAACTCCTCGGTCGACAGGAAATAGCCGTACTCGGGCATGGGAGCACCTCCAGAACGGGGGGACGGTCGGATCGGGCGCCGGGTAACCCCCGCCGCCTGCGCGAAACGCCCGGCCGTGCGGCGTTTGGGCGCCCCTGCCTCGGTTACGCGGAAGGCCTCGGACGAGCCGTACCGCCGGAGGCACACCGTGACCCGACCCCGCATCGTGATCGTCGGCGCGGGCTTCGCCGGATACCGGGCTGCCCGCACCCTGGCCCGGCTGACCCGCTTCCGGGCCACCGTCACCCTGCTCAACCCCACCGACTACTTCCTCTACCTCCCCCTGCTGCCCCAGGTCTCGGCCGGGATCCTGGAGCCGCGCCGGGTCACCGTCTCCCTGCCCGGCACCCTGCGCCGGGTCCGGCTGGTGCTCGGCGAGGCGGACCGTGTCGACCTCGACGGGCGCACCGTGCACTACACGGACCCCGAGGGCGGCCGGGGCACCCTCGCCTACGACCGGCTGGTGCTGGCCGTCGGCAGCGTCAACAAGCTGCTGCCGATCCCCGGGGTCGCCGAGCACGCGCACGGCTACCGCGGCCTGCCCGAAGCGCTCTACCTGCGCGACCACGTCACCCGGCAGGTGGAGCTGGCAGCCGCCGAGGACGACCCGGTGACGCGCGCCGCCCGCTGCACCTTCGTCGTGGTCGGGGCCGGCTACACCGGCACCGAGGTGGCCGCGCACATGCAGCGGCTCACCGACGACCTGGTGCACCGGCATCCGCTGCGGGCCGGGATGCGGCCGCGCTGGATGCTGCTGGACGTCGCGCCACGGGTGCTGCCCGAGCTGGACGAACGGCTGTCGCGGACGGCCGACCGGGTGCTGCGGGAGCGGGGCGTGGACGTGCGCACGGGCACCTCCGTGAAGGAGGCGACCCATGACGGAGTCCTGCTCACCGACGGCGAGTCGGTCGCCTCACGGACCCTCGTGTGGTGCGTCGGCGTACGCCCGGACCCGCTCGTCGAGGCCACCGGACAGCCGTTGCGGCGGGGGCGGCTGATCGTCGACCCCTACCTCCAGGTGCCGGGCCGGCCCGAGGTGTTCGCCTGCGGGGACGCGGCCGCGGTACCCGACCTGGACCACCCGGGCCGGTCCACCCCGATGACGGCCCAGCACGCCTGGCGGCAGGGCGCGGTGGCCGGACGCAACGTGGCCGCCTCGCTCGGCCTGGCCCCCGCCCCCCGCCCGTACCACCACCGTGACCTGGGCTTCGTCGTGGATCTGGGCGGCGCACAGGCCGCCGCCAACCCGCTCGGGCTGCCGCTGGCCGGCCCACTCGCCGGTGCCGTCACCCGCGGCTACCACCTCGCGGCGATGCCCGGCAACCGCGCCCGGGTCACCGCCGACTGGCTCCTGGACGCCGTACTCCCGCGCCAGGGCGTCCAGCTGGGCCTGGTCCGCTCCTGGTCGGTGCCCCTGGACACCGCCTCCCCGGAACTGGCCCGGACGGCCGGCGGACCACCGGGCCGACCCGACACCTGACCGGCCGCACACGTAACCGGTCGCACACCTGACCGGACCGGTGACACCGGACAAGTCGCCGGACCCCCGCACGGAAACCCCTGCGAAGGAGACTCATGAACACCGCCGAACTCGTCGAACTCGGGCAGCAGCTGCGTGTGGACAGCGTGCGGGCCGCCGCCGCGGCGGAGTCCGGGCACCCGACGTCGTCGATGTCCGCCGCCGACCTCATGGCGGTGCTGCTCGCCCACCACCTGCGCTACGACTTCGAGCGGCCCGACCACCCGGCCAACGACCGCTTCGTCCTGTCCAAGGGACACGCCTCGCCGCTGCTGTACGCGGCGTACAAGGCGGCCGGCGCGATCGAGGACGCCGAACTGGTCACGTTCCGCAAGCTGGGCAGCCGGCTGGAGGGGCATCCGACGCCCCGCCGGCTGCCGTGGGTGGAGACGGCCACCGGTTCGCTCGGCCAGGGCCTGCCCGTCGGCGTCGGCATCGCGCTGGCCGGGAAGCGGCTGGACCGCACCGGTTACCGGGTGTGGGTGCTGTGCGGGGACAGCGAGCTGGCCGAGGGCTCCATCTGGGAGGCCGCCGAGCACGCGGGGTACGAGCACCTCGACAACCTCACCGTCATCGTGGACGTCAACCGGCTCGGCCAGCGCGGCCCCACCCGGCACGGCCACGACCTGGACGCCTACGCCCGCCGCTTCCAGGCCTTCGACTGGCACACGGTCGAGGTCGACGGCCACGACGTCGACGCCGTGGACCGCGCCTTCGGCGAGGCCGAGTCGACCACCGGGCAGCCCACCGTGGTCCTCGCCCGCACCCTCAAGGGCAAGGGCGTCGCCGCCGTCGAGGACCGTGAGGGCATGCACGGCAAGCCGGTGCCCGACGCCGAGGAGGCCGTCGCCGAGCTGGGCGGGCAGCGCGGCCTCGGCGTCCGGGTCGGCGAGCCGCCCGCCGCCCGCATGCTGCACTCCGTCCCCACCTCCGCGCTCGAATTGCCGCGCTACGACACCGGTGACGAGGTCGCCACCCGCGACGCCTTCGGCAAGGCCCTCGCCGCGCTCGGCCACGCCCGCGGCGACGTCGTGGCCCTGGACGGCGAGGTCGGCGACTCCACCCGCACCGAGATGTTCGCCAAGGAGCACCCAGACCGGTACTTCGAGTGCTACATCGCCGAACAGCAGCTGGTCGCCACCGCCGTGGGCATGGCGGCGCGGGGCTGGGTGCCGTACGCCTCCACCTTCGCCGCCTTCTTCACCCGCGCCTACGATTTCGTGCGGATGGCCTCCGTCAGCGGCGCCGGCATCAACCTCGTCGGCTCGCACGCCGGCGTCGCGATCGGCCAGGACGGCCCCTCCCAGATGGGCCTGGAGGACCTGGCGATGTTCCGGGCGGTGCACGGCTCCACCGTGCTGTACCCGTGCGACGCCAACCAGACCGCCCGGCTGGTCGCCGCGATGTCCGGCCTCGACGGCATCCGCTATCTGCGCACCTCGCGCGGCGCCGGCCCGGTGATCTACGGCCCCGACGAGGAGTTCGAGATCGGCGGCAGCAAGGTGCTGCGCTCCTCGGACGAGGACCGGCTGACCGTCGTCGCCGCCGGGGTCACCGTGCACGAGGCCCTCGCCGCGGCCGACGCGCTCGCCGAGGAGGGCATCCGGGTCCGGGTCGTCGACCTGTACTCCGTCAAGCCCGTCGACCGGGCCACCCTGCGCCGGGCCGCCGAGGAGACCGGCTGTCTGGTCACGGTCGAGGACCACCACGAGGAGGGCGGCCTGGGCGACGCCGTGCTGGACGCCTTCACCGACGGGCGGCCCGTGCCCCGGCTGGTCCGGCTCGCGGTCCGTACGATGCCCGGCTCGGCCGCCCCCGACGAGCAGCTGCACGCCGCGGGCATCGACGCCGTGGCGATCGCGGCGGCGGGCCGGCTGCTGGTGGAGGAGGCGGTCGTGCGATGAGCGACGACGTGCGGACGGTACGGGCGGGCCGCCGCACGGTGGCCGTCCACCGGCCCGGAAAGGTGCTCTTCCCCGGCGGCGGGAACGCCAAGGAGTACACCAAGGGCGACCTCGCCGACTACTACCGGGCCGTCGCGCCCTTCATGCTCCCGCATCTGCGCGGCCGCCCGCTGATGCTGGAGCGCCACCCGGACGGCCTGGACAGCCCCCGGTTCATGCAGAAGAACACCCCCGACCACTACCCGGAGTGGATCACCCGGGCCGAGGTCGCCAAGGAGGGCGGCACGGTCACCCATGTCGTGTGCGACGACACCGCCACCCTCCTCTTCCTCGCCGACCAGGCCTGCCTCACCGTGCACCGCTGGCTCTCCCGCACCGGTGGCCTCGACTACCCCGACCGGCTGGTCTTCGACCTCGACCCGCCCGGCGAGGACTTCGCCCCCGTCCGCGAGGCCGCCCGGTGGATCGGCGAACTGCTCGACGACCTCGGGCTGCCCTCGGCGCCGATGACCACCGGCTCCCGGGGAGTGCACCTCGTCGTCCCGCTCAACGGCCACCACGACTTCGACGAGGTACGGCAGTTCGCCCACGACGTCGCCGAGGTGGCCGCCGCCGCCCACCCCGACCGGCTCACCACCGCCGCCCGCAAGAAGGACCGCGGCGACCGTCTCTACCTCGACGTGCAGCGCAACGGCTACGCGCAGACCGCCGTGGCCCCTTTCACCGTCCGCGCCCGGCCCGGCGCCCCGGTCGCGGTCCCCGTCAGCCGGGAGCAGCTCGACGACCCGGCCCTCGACGCCCGCCGCTGGACCATCGCCGACGCCGTCGACCAGGCCCGGACCGACCCCTGGGCAGGACTGCTCGGCCGGGGCCGGGCACTGGGGCCCGCCCGGCGCCGGCTCGAGGCCCTTCGCGAGCGGTGACCGACGGCGAGGTTTGGCCAAGAGCCCAGCGGCCACCCGGAGTGAGAGGTGGCCATGACGAACACAAACAGCACATCAGAGTCCCAGAATTCACGGAACTCCCCCAAAGAGCGCAGAGAGGCCCAGGAACCCACAGAATCCGGAAACGGTGCGGAACGCCCAGAGCGTGAGGGGCGCCCGAAGCGGGCCGAACCGGCGGCCGAGGACCGGCTGAACCCGATGGAAGTGCTGCGCGAGGCGCGGGCACAGCTCACCGAGCTCACCGGTCTCACTCCCGAGTCGGTCACGTCCTTCGAGCAGTCCGAGGACGGCTGGCAGCTGGAGGTCGAGGTCCTCGAACTCGCCCGCGTGCCGGACACGATGAGCCTGATGGCCAGCTACCAGGTGGAACTCGATCCACAGGGCCGGCTCACCGGCTACCGGCGCGCCCGCCGCTACGAACGCGGCCGGTCCGACGCACGCAGGGGCGGCCGTTAGCGGGCCGCACCGACCCATGTCCACAGATCGATCCCTCGACAGACTTCACCCACTCGACGAGGAGGAATGACCGGCATGACCGTTGTCCCGGCACAGCAGTCCGGCGGCGGAGGCGGCAGCAGTGGCCTCTACGACGTCCTGGAACTCGTTCTCGACCGGGGTCTCGTCATCGACGCGTTCGTCCGCGTCTCCCTGGTCGGCATCGAGATCCTGAAGATCGACGTACGCGTCGTCGTGGCCAGCGTCGACACCTATCTGCGCTTCGCGGAGGCGTGCAACCGGCTCGACCTGGAGGCGGGGCCGCGCAAGGACCCGGGCCTGCCCGACCTGGTCGGCGAGGTCACCGAGTCGGGAGCCCGCGGCAAGTCCAAGGGCGCGCTGTCCGGCGCCGCGCAGACCGTCTCGGACGCCTTCAAGCAAGCCCGCGGGGAGCACGCGGAGGAGTCCGAGTCCCGGCCGCGGCCCCGTAAGTCCACGTCCGCCCGCCGGAAGGAGGAGCAGGAGTGAGCACCTACGTCTACGGCATCACGGCCGTCGGCCACGCGGCTCTGCCCGAGGGCATGGGAGGCGTGGGCGACCCGCCCCGCGAGGTGCGCGTCCTCAGGCAGGGCGAGCTGGCGGCCGTCGTCAGCGACGCGCCCGAGGGGCTGCGCCCCAAGCGCAAGGACCTGCTGGCCCACCAGAACGTGCTCGCCGAGGCGGGCGCGGCCGGCTGTGTGCTGCCCATGCGGTTCGGCAGCGTCGCCCCCGACGACGACGCCGTCACCGGCGTCCTCGCCGAACGCGCCGAGCACTACCTGGAGCGACTGCGGGCCCTGGACGGCAAGGTCGAGTACAACGTCAAGGCCAGCCATGTCGAAGAGGCCGTACTGCACCGGGTGATGTCCGAGGACCCCGAGCTGCGTGCCATGGCCGAGGCCAACCGGCAGGCGGGCGGCGGGAGTTACGACGACCGGCTGCGGCTCGGCGAGATGGTGGTGGCGGCCGTCAAGGCCCGCGAGGGCGAGGACGCCCGGGAGGTGCGGCAGGGCCTGGAGCCGCAGGCCGCGGCCACCAGCGCGGGACCGGAGTCCAGCGGCTGGCTCACCAACCTGTCGTTCCTGGTCGACCGCGGCTCGGCGGAGACCTTCCTGGCCGCCGTCGAGCAGATCCGCAAGTCCCACCCGCATCTCGAACTGCGGGTCAACGGGCCCTTGCCGCCCTACAGCTTCGTCGACCCGGGACCCGCCGAGCCGGCGGGCACCACGGCGGGCGGCGTGGGGGCCGGAACGGAGTAGGGCGATGGGTCTGATCTCGGAGGTGCTGCTGCTGCCGTTCGCCCCGGTGCGCGGCAGCGGCTGGGTCATCAAGCAGGTTCTGAACGAGGCGGAGCGCATCTACTACGACCCCGCCACGGTCCGGGCCGAGCTCGCCCGGCTGGAGGAGCGGCTGGAGGCCGGCGAGATCGACGAGGACGAGTTCGACCGGCAGGAGGACGACCTCCTCGACCGGTTGGAGACCGCCCTGAACAGGGGCACGGGACACGGCGACGGGACGTACTCATGAACCGAGTGGGACTGGGCCTCGCGGTAGGGGCCGGATATCTCCTGGGACGCACCAAGAAGATGAAATTGGCGTTCGCGATCGGCTCGCTGGTGGCCGGCAAGCGGATGAACCTCGGCCCGGGGGCGCTGGCGGACCTCGCCAGGCAGCAGCTGCGGGACAACCCGCAGTTCAAGGAGATCGGCGACCAGCTGCGACAGGATCTGCGCGGAGTCGGCAAGGCCGCCTCGGGTGCCATGGTCGAGCGGCAGATGGGCGCACTCGCCGACCGGCTGCACGGCCGGACCGCCCAGGTGCGCGATCAGCTGGCCGGGGTGCTTCCCGGCGAGGACTCCGAGGATGCTGAGGGCTCCGACGAGGAGCCCCGCGGCGAGGCCGACGAGGACGAGGAGCCCCGCGGCGAGGACGAGGAGGCTCCCGAGGAATCCGACGAGGACGAGGAGCCCGAGGAGCCCGAGGAATCAGAGGAGGACGAGGAGAACGAGAGCAGGAGCCGGCAGGAGGAGCGGACCCGCAAGCCGGCGGCGAAGAAGGCCCCGGCCAAGAAGTCCGTGGCCAAGAAGGCTCCGGCCAAGAAGGCTCCCGCCAAGAAGGCGGCGGCCAAGAGGACACAAGGGGCGGCCCGCAAGACGGCCGCGAAGAAGACGGCGGCGGCCGGCTCAGCCAGGCCCCGGCGCCCGAAGGGCGGTGGTGAACGATGACCGAGACCCTCGGATCCGCGGCAGGCCGGGCCACCGGCGCCGCGAAGGACAAGGCCGGACCGCTGACCGACCTCGCTCACAGCGAGGCGGCCGACCGGCTGAAGGCGGAGGCACAGGAATACCTCTCCGCCCAGGCCCAGCGCATGCTGGCCGGTGTCGGCCACAAGCTCGGCGAGACCACCGCCAAGCTGAACGACATCGCCGAGGGCAACAGTCCCGGCTTCGCGAAGCTCGCCCTGGACGGCGGCCGCAAGCTCGCCGAGGGCAAGGGACCCCTGCGTTCCGCGCTCGAACTCGGTGCCTCGCGTGTGAAGGACAATGTGATGGGCGCTTTCAAGAACCTCGGCGGGGGCGGCAGCAAGCGCAAGCGCTCGGCGGGCAAGAAGCCGACCGTCATCATCGAACACATCGACGTCGGCGTACCGCTGCGCACGGCCTACGACCAGTGGACCCAGTACCAGGACTTCAGCACCTTCGCCAAGGGCGTCAAGAGCGCGAACCGCTCCGACGACACCACCAGCGACTGGCAGGCGAAGATCTTCTGGTCCAACCGCAGCTGGAAGGCGAAGACCACCGAGCAGATACCGGACGACCGGATCTCCTGGACCTCGGAGGGCGCCAAGGGCACGACGAAGGGTGTCGTCTCCTTCCACGAACTCGCCGAGAACCTCACCCGCGTCCTGCTGGTCATCGAGTACTACCCCAGCGGACTGTTCGAGAAGACCGGCAACATCTGGCGCGCCCAGGGCCGCCGGACCCGCCTGGACCTGAAGAACTTCGCCCGCTTCATCACCCTCAAGGGAGAGACGGAGGACAGCTGGCGCGGCGAGATCCGCGACGGCGAGGTGGTCCGCAGCCACGAGGACGCGCTCGCGGAGGAAGAGGAAGAGGAACAGGGCGAGGGCGAGGAGCCCTATGGCGAGGAGGACGAAGAGGGCGCCCCGCGCGCCGAGGACGAGGACGAGGACGAAGAGGAGGAGTACGAGGACGAGGAGGAACCCGAGGACGAGGGCGAGCCCGAGGACGAGGGGGCGAACGAGAGGGCCGAAGGCGAAGAGGACGAGTACGAAGGCGAGTACGAGGACGAGGACGAACCGGCGGAAGAGGACGAGTACGCCGGCTCCGGGGGCCGTCGATGACGACGCCCGGCCGGTTTCCCGAGCCCTACGGACAGGGCAGCGGGGCCAACCTCGCCGACATCCTGGAGCGCGTGCTCGACAAGGGTGTCGTGATCGCCGGCGACATCAGGATCAACCTGCTCGACATCGAACTGCTCACCATCAAGCTCCGGCTCATCGTCGCCTCGGTCGACAAGGCCAAGGAGATGGGTATCGACTGGTGGGAGACCGATCCCGCGCTGTCCTCCCGGGCCCGCAAGAACGAGCTGGCCCGGGAGAACGCGGAGCTGCGGGAGCGCCTGGCGCGCCTGGAGGAACTGGAACTGGAGTCGGGGCGCGCGCGGAAGGAGGCACCATGACCGGACTGCGGTACGTCTACGCCGTCTGCCGGCCCTTCGGCGCGGCCCTGCAGTCCCAGCTCAAGGGGATCGGGGGCGCGCCCCCGGCGCTGCTGAACCACCATGGCCTGGTCGCGGTCGTCAGCACCGTCCCGGAGGCCGAGTTCGCGCAGGACGCCCTGCGCGCCCGGCTCGAGGACCTGGACTGGCTGGCCGCCACCGCCCGCGCCCACCAGGGCGTGATCGACGCCCTCACCACCGTCACCACTCCGCTGCCGCTCCGGCTGGCCACGGTCTTCCGGGACGACAGCGGGGTGCGGGTCATGATGGAGGAACGGGAGGACGACTTCCGGCGCGTTCTCGACCGGCTGGAGGGGCGCGTCGAATGGGGCGTGAAGGTCTACGTCGAGGGCGAGTCCGCCGAGCCCGCCACCGAGGGCGAGGAGAAACCCGCCAGCGGGCGGGACTATCTGCGCCGGCGCCGGCAGCGAAGCCACGCGCACGAGGAGAAGTGGCAGCGCGCCGAGGCATTCGCCCAGGCACTGCACGAGAAGCTTTCCGGGCACGCGGAGGATTCCCGGCTGCACGCTCCGCAGAACTCCGCCCTTTCCGGGGCGGCCGGGCAGAATGTGCTCAACGCGGCCTATCTCGTCCCCCGTGGCGACTCCGAGGAATTCGTGGAACTGGTGGACCGTACGAAGGACGACGCACCGGGAATGCGCGTGGAACTCACCGGGCCGTGGGCCGCCTACTCGTTCACCGGGGAGGAGCGGTGACCGTCGTGGAGCGCCGGGAGATCGCGCTGGTCGACCTGCTCGACCGGCTGCTGGCCGGCGGCGTCGTCATCACGGGGGACCTCACGTTGCGGATCGCCGACGTCGACCTGGTCCGCATCGATCTGAACGCCCTGATCAGCTCGGTGAACGCACAGGTCCCTTCCCCCTTCGAGGAGTCCCCATGACGTCCGAGGAGTCCGTATGACACCGCGCAACCGGCTCGACCTCGAACCCGACACCGTCGAGCGCGACCTGGTCAAACTGGTGCTGACCGTGGTGGAGCTGCTGCGTCAGCTGATGGAGCGGCAGGCCGTGCGCCGGTTCGACACCGGTGAGCTGACCGAGGAGCAGGAGGAGCGGATCGGGCTCACCCTGATGCTCCTGGAGGACCGGATGGCCGAACTGCGGGACCGCTACGGACTGCGGCCCGAGGACCTGAATCTGGACCTCGGGCCGCTCGGACCACTGCTTCCCCGCGAGTGAATCCACCCATTCGGTGAATTCAATGGGTACCGGTGGTGAAATCACCACCGGTACCAGCGGCCCCTGCCGCCTGCCGCGCTCGTGCCACGGACCAGGAATCCCAGGAGCCACACCACCAGGACCGCCAGTGCAATCCACCAGAGAATCTTCACCGCGAACCCGGCGCCGAAGAGAACGAGCGCCAGAAGCAGTACCAGCAGGATGGGAACCATAGTCTGAACCTCCTGCATTCCGGGTTTCCCGAAATCCGGGAATCAGGCCGGTTTCCGGCACAGAATTTCTCCGTGCAGTACGGCGAACCAGCCGTCCTCCTGTCGGCCCCACTCCCGCCAGGCCTCGGAGACGGCCCGCAGCCGCTCCGGGCCGGCGTGGCCGCCCTGGACGGCGCGTTCGGCGTAGGCGGTGGCGAGGGTGCGGTCCGCCCACAGGCCGCTCCACCACTCCCGCTCCTCGGGCGTGGCGAACGTCCAGGTGCTGGAGGTGGCCGTCACCTCGGTGAGTCCGGCCGCCGACGCCCAGGACCTCAGCCGGCGGCCGGCGTCCGGCTCGCCGCCGTTGGCCCGGGCCACCCGCCGGTACAGGTCCAGCCAGTCGTCCAGACCGGGTACGGCGGGGTACCAGGTCATCGCCGCGTAGTCCGCGTCGCGGACCGCTATGAACCCGCCGGGCCTGGTGACCCGGAGCATCTCGCGCAGGGCCCGCACGGGGTCGCCGACGTGCTGGAGCACCTGGTGGGCGTGGACCACGCAGAACGTGTCGTCCGGGTAGTCCAGGGCGTGCACGTCGGCGACCGCGAAGTCGACGTTGGCCAGTCCGCGTGCGGCGGCCGTGTCCCGGGCCCGGTCCAGGACGTCCGGCGCGTGGTCGACGCCGGTGACCCGGCCGTCGGGGACCAGGGCCGCCAGATCGGCGGTGATGGTCCCCGGGCCGCAGCCGATGTCCAGGATCCGCATGTGGGGCTTGAGCGAGCCGAGCAGGTACGCGGCGGAGTTGGCGGCGGTCCGCCAGGTGTGCGAACGCAGCACCGACTCATGGTGCCCGTGCGTGTAGACGGCGGTCTCCTGCGGCTTCGGCATGGCTCAACCCCTTGTCCTCGGTGGGTTCACGGTACGCGCGCATGCCGAATGATGAGACCCGCGTTTTACTATGTGGACAGTACGAGCGGGGGCCGCGGGGTCGTCGGCCGGTCAGGGGGTGGAGGGCAGCGGACGGTAGACCGTCAGTGCCTCGGGCAGCTTCTCCACCAGTACGTCGCCGTCCACCTCGGTGACCTCGCCGTCGTACGCGAGGGGCGTGCCCGGCGTGACACCGGTCAGCCGGAGCCGGCCGACCTGGACCGCCGCGTGCGCGGGGGAGCGGGTCAGCGGGCCCGCCGCCGCGGCGGCGAGCAGGCGCAGCGCCGGCTTGCCGCTGCCGTGCACCACCCGCACGTCGAGCAGTCCGTCCGCCAGGTCGGTACGGCGGCCGGGAGCGAGGCCCATCCGGCGGTAGACGCCGTTGCCGACGAACAACAGCCACAGCGGACGTTCCGCGCCGCCGAACCGGACCTCCAGCGGATGCCGGTCCGCGCGCAGGACGCGCAGCGCCCCGAGGACCCCGGCCGGCCAGCCGCCGATCCGGGGCGCCCAGCGCTCCCGCACCCGCACCAGCTCCGGGTAGACGCCCAGGCTGAGGGTGTTGAGGAAGATCCCCTCGCGCTCGCCGGCGACGAACCGGCCGGCGTCCACCCGGACCGCCTCGCCCTGCCGGACGGCCCGGGCCAGCGCGCGTTCGTCCTCCACACCGAGGTCGTAGGCGAAGTGGTTGAGGGTGCCGCCGGGCAGCACCGCCAGCGGCAGGTCGTAGCGCAGCGCGACGGCCGCCGCCGCGTTCACGGTCCCGTCGCCCCCGCACACGCCCAGCACCCGCGCCCGCGCCGCCGCCTTCTCCAGCTCGGCGGCCACGTCCTGGGGCGGGCACTCGACGACCTCCGCCGCCGGCAGCGCCTCGCTCAGCACCCGCACCCGGTCGGCGGTCCCCGAGGCCTGGTTGGCGACGACCACGAGACCCTCGCCCTCCGGCAGCGCCGGGGCGTCGTGGTCGCGCGGCCGGGCGGGCGTGGAGACCTGGGCACGGGTCGGCACCAGCCCCCGTACGGCGAACGCGGCACCGACGCCCAGGGCGGCCCCGGCGAGCACGTCGCTCGGGAAGTGGACGCCCGTGTAGACGCGGGACATGGCCACCGAGAACGCCACCGGCGCCACGACCGCGCCCCACCGCGGGGACTCCAGTGCCACGCCGGTGGCGAAGGCGGCCGCCGAGGCCGCGTGACCGGACGGGAACGACGTGGTGATCGGCTGCCGCTTCAGCTGCCGCACCAGCGGCACCGGGTCCAGCACCGGCCGGGGGCGGCGCACCGAGCGCTTGCCGAGGGTGTTGATGGTCAGCGAGGCCAGGCCGAGGGAGGCCAGGCCGCGGGTGGCGGCCCGGCGGGCGCGGGGGGTGCGGCTGGCCGCCAGCGCGGCCGCCGTGGCGAACCACAGCACGCCGTGGTTGGCGCTCCGGCTCAGCCGCGGCAGCACCCGCTCCGCGCCCGGCCAGTTCCGCTCGGCGGCGAACTCGAACAGCCGGGAGTCGAGCGCGAGCAGCCGTTCCCGCAGGGCGCCGCGGCCGGGCTTGAGGACGGTCAGATCGACATCAGGGCTCATGGCGTTCCGCTTACCCTGAAGCCGCCGTTTCGTGTGTGCCGCCGGTCCACCGACGCGGGAGGATCACCCGGATGCGGCTGCTGCCCGTCCGCGGCGCGCGGCCCCGCGTCCATAACGGTTTGCCCCGGCCCGCCGGCACCTCGGAGAATGGCTCCCCATGGGACACCTGGAAGCCGCGCATCTCGAGTACCACCTCCCCGACGGGAGGGCCCTGCTCGGGGACGTCTCCTTCCGGGTCGGCGAAGGCGCCGTCGTCGCGCTGGTCGGCCCCAACGGCGCGGGCAAGACGACCCTGCTGCGGCTGATCTCCGGCGAGCTGAAACCGCACGGCGGCACGGTCACCGTCACCGGCGGCCTCGGGGTGATGCGCCAGTTCGTGGGGTCCGTACGGGACGAGACGACCGTACGGGACCTGCTGGTGTCGGTGGCGCCGCCCCGCATCCGGGAGGCGGCGAAGGCGGTCGACGAGGCCGAGCACGCCCTCATGACCGTCGACGACGAGGCCGCGCAGCTGGCGTACGCGCAGGCCCTCGCCGACTGGGCGGAGGCGCGCGGCTACGAGGCCGAGACCCTGTGGGACATGTGCACCACGGCCGCGCTCGGGGTGCCGTACGAGAAGGCCCAGTGGCGGCAGGTGCGCACGCTGTCCGGCGGCGAGCAGAAGCGTCTGGTGCTGGAGGCGCTGCTGCGCGGCACCGACGAGGTGCTGCTGCTCGACGAGCCGGACAACTACCTCGACGTGCCCGGGAAGCGGTGGCTGGAGGAGCGGTTGAAGGAGACCCGCAAGACGGTCCTCTTCGTCTCCCACGACCGTGAACTCCTCGCCCGCGCCGCCGAGAAGATCGTCTCGGTGGAACCCTCGCCGGCCGGCGCCGACGCCTGGGTGCACGGCGGCGGTTTCGCCACCTACCACGAGGCCCGGCGGGAACGCTTCGCCCGCTTCGAGGAGTTGCGCCGGCGCTGGGACGAGAAGCACGCCCAGCTGAAGAAGCTGGTGCTGAGCCTGCGGCAGGCCGCCAGCATCAGCCACGAGCTGGCCTCCCGCTACCAGGCCGCCCAGACCCGGCTGCGCAAGTTCGAGGAGGCGGGACCGCCGCCCGAGCCGCCGCGCGAGCAGGACATCACCATGCGCCTGAAGGGCGGCCGCACCGGCGTGCGGGCCGTCACCTGCCAGGGCCTTGAGCTGACCGGCCTGATGAAACCGTTCGACCTGGAGGTCTTCTACGGCGAACGGGTCGCCGTCCTCGGCTCCAACGGCTCCGGCAAGTCGCACTTCCTGCGCCTGCTCGCCGGGGGCGACGTCGCGCACACGGGGGAGTGGAAGCTGGGGGCGCGGGTGGTGCCCGGTCACTTCGCCCAGACGCACGCCCACCCCGAGCTGGAGGGACGCACCCTCCTCGACATCCTGTGGAAGGAACACGCCCAGGACCGGGGCCCGGCCATGTCGCGTCTGCGCCGCTACGAGCTGACCCAGCAGGCCGAGCAGACCTTCGACCGGCTCTCCGGCGGCCAGCAGGCCCGCTTCCAGATCCTCCTGCTGGAACTCCAGGGTGTCACCGCGCTGCTCCTCGACGAGCCGACCGACAACCTGGACCTGGAGTCCGCCGAGGCCCTCCAGGAGGGACTGGAGTCCTTCGAGGGGACGGTCCTGGCGGTCACCCACGACCGCTGGTTCGCCCGTTCCTTCGACCGCTACCTGGTGTTCGGCACCGACGGCCGGGTCCGGGAGACCCCGGAGCCGGTGTGGGACGAACGACGGGTCGAACGGGTGCGCTAACCGCTCGCATGCGGAGGCCCGGCGGGGCGGATGTTCGTACAGTGGATTCAGGAACGCGAGGATGAACCACGACGAGCGGGGCACCACCATGACCGGAGTCGACCCCAGCCGGCTGGACGACCAGCAGCTCATGAAGGAGCTGGAGACCATCCACCGCACGCGTCACGACACTCTGCTGTACGGCTCGAACGACGCCCTGCGGGCCCACAACGAGCGCATGGCGCAGCTCGAGGGCGAGTATCTGCGCCGCAATCCGCGCCGTCTGGTCAGCGCCGCCCGCACTCGGGAGGGCGCCCGGGAGCGCGGCTGCGGCGAGGCGGCGACCCCCGGCCCGTCCGGCACCTGAAACGCCCGTCCGGCACCTGAAACGCCCGTCCGGCACCTGAAACGCCCGTCCGGCACCTGAACGCCCGTCCCGCCCCTCAGGCGACCCGAGACCCGAACGGCGCGGGCCGGCCCCCGGACGTCCGGGGGCCGGCCCGCGGGGACGGGTTCAGCAGCGCGTCGGCGGGCGGTCCCAGTGCCGGTGGGCCGCGATCGCCGATACGAACGCCTGCACGAAATCCGCACCGGCCGTGCCCGGCGCGGTGTCCGTGACCACGCCCCGGTCGCTGACCACGTGGTGGAACTCCGCGGACAGCCTCAGTCCCGCGGGCTCCAGCGACGACAGGATCCCCACGCCCGAACCGAGCGCCCCGACCGGCTTGCCGTGCCGGTAGGCGTCGCGGACGAACCGCACCACGTCCGGATCGGCGGCGAGCGCCGGGGTGCCCGTCGGGCCACCGGGCAGCAGGACCGCGTCGTACAGCACCGACGCGACCGTCGGCAGCGCCCGGTCGACCGCGTACCGTTCCCCGTCGGCCCCCGTCACCGTGCCGTCCTCGGCCGCCAGCGCCTCCACGACCGCGCCCTCGGCGGCCAGCGCCTCGCGCACCGACGTCACCTCCTCGGCGGCCACCCCGTCGGCCACCAGCACCGCGATCTGCCGGGTCCGGATCGAGCCGTCACCGCCCAGCGCCCGAAGGCTCAGTGCCGGCGAGACCTTCTTGCCCGGCTCCACGCCGTTCGCCGACGGGGCGGGCACTCCGATGCCACGTGCCACCTGCTCCGCCAACTCACCGTCCACCTTGGCCAGTTCACCGACCGTCCGGGCCCGCACCGCCCGCGCGTCGACCTTGCCCAGCTCGAACCGGAAGGCCGCCACGATGTGCTGCTTCTCCCAGTCGGACATGCTGTTCCAGAACATCGCCGGCTGGCTGTAGTGGTCCTTGAAGCTCTCGCTGCGCCGCCGGATCGTCGCACCGTCCACCCGCTCGGCATAGTGCGTGTACGCCGAGCCGCCTGCCCCGGCATGCGCCGGGCAGCCGCCGCCGAGCGAGTTGGGGAAGTAGTTGGTGCCCCGGTGGATGGCGCTCTGGTGGTAGCCGTCGCGCTGGTTGGTGCGCACCGGCGCCACCGGCCGGTTCACCGGGATCTGCGCGAAGTTGGGCCCGCCCAGCCGGATCAGCTGGGTGTCCAGGTAGGAGAAGTTACGGGCCTGCAGCAGCGGATCGTTGGTGAAGTCGATGCCCGGCACCACGTTGGCCGTGTGGAAGGCGACCTGCTCGGTCTCGGCGAAGAAATTCTCCGGGTTGCGGTCCAGCACCATCCGGCCGATCGGCCGCACCGGCACCAGTTCCTCCGGGATAATTTTCGTGGCGTCCAGCAGGTCGAAGTCGAACGCGAACTCGTCCTCCTCCGGCACCAGCTGGACCCCCAGCTCCCACTCCGGGAACTCGCCCGCCTCGATAGCGTTCCACAGGTCCCGCCGGTTGAAGTCCGGGTCGCGGCCCTGGCACTCCTGCGCCTCGTCCCACACCAGCGAGTGCACACCCAGCTTGGGCTTCCAGTGGAACTTCACGAACGTGCCACGCCCGTCGGCGTTCACGAACCGGAACGTGTGCACGCCGAAGCCCTGCATCATCCGGTAACTGCGCGGGATCGCCCGGTCCGACATCAGCCACATGATCGCGTGCAGCGTCTCCGGCTGCAGCGAGACGAAGTCCCACAGCGTGTCGTGCGCGGACGCGCCGGTCGGGATGTCGTTGTGCGGCTCCGGCTTCACCGCGTGCACGAAGTCGGGGAACTTGATGCCGTCCTGGATGAAGAAGACCGGGAAGTTGTTCCCCACCAGGTCGTAATTGCCCTCCGACGTATAGAACTTGGTGGCGAAACCGCGCACGTCCCGCACCGTGTCGGCCGAGCCCCTGGGACCCTGCACGGTGGAGAACCGCACGAACACCGGAGTACGGACCGACGGGTCCGCCAGGAAGGCCGCCCGGGTGAACTCCGCGCAGGACTCGTACGGTTCGAAGAAGCCGTACGCTCCCGCGCCCCGCGCGTGCACCACCCGCTCCGGGATCCGCTCGTGGTCGAAGTGGGTGAGCTTCTCGCGGAAGTGGAAGTCCTCCATCAGCGTCGGCCCGCGCTCGCCGACGGTCAGCGAGTCGTCCGTGTGGTCGACCTCGACGCCCTGGTCCGTGGTGAGCGGACCGGCCGCCGGATCGCCGGCCCGGAACTCCTCGCGCTGCTCCTGCTTGCGGTTCGCCGGGGTGCCCATCAGCCGGCCCCCTCGGAGAAGACGTGCAGGAACGCGTCGCAGAACGCCTTCAGATCGTCCGGCTTGCGGCTGGTGACCAGCGTGTTGGACCCGTGGTCGCAGATTTTCACCTGCTCGTCCACCCAGGTGCCGCCCGCGTTGCGGATGTCGGTGCGCAGACTCGGCCACGAGGTCAGCACCCGGCCCCGTACGACGTCCGCCTCCACCAGCGTCCACGGCGCGTGGCAGATCGCGGCGACCGGCCGGCCCTGCTCGAAGAAGTCCTTCACGAACGCGACGGCCTTCTCGTCCGTCCGGAGGAAGTCCGGATTGGCCACACCGCCCGGCAGCACCAGCCCGGTGAACGAACCGGCCGAGGCCTCGCCCACCACCTCGTCGACGGGGAACGTGTCCGCCTTGTCCAGATGGTCGAAGGCCTGGATCTCCCCGGCCTCGGTCGACACCAGCACCGGTTCGTGCCCGGCGTCCAGGGCGGCCTTCCAGGGCTCGGTCAGCTCCACCTGCTCGACGCCCTCGGGCGCCGTCAGAAACGCGATACGCATCATGTCCTCTTTCCGTCGCCGGCCCGCCGCTGCGGGCTCTCGCCCCGGGCGCGCCTCTTCCTTGCCTTGGCCGCGCGCCGGCAGCGCAGCAGTTCCTCGCCGTACGGCAGCAGCACACAGGCGCCGACGGCCACACCGATCCCCGCCAGATAACCCGGCGACAGCGGGCGCCGGCGCGGCACGAGCCGCCAGGCGTCCGGGTCCCCGCGGCCGCCGCGCAGCAGCGACCGCACCTGGTCGGCGTGCAGACACATCAGCGAGGCCAGCCCGCCGAACGGCAGCGACTCCAGAAAGCTGTGGACGTGCTGCTCGACGGGCCTGACCTCACGGTCGCTGTGCACGGCCGTGCGGACGTCCCACAGCGCGGTCGCCTCGTGCACCGCCGCCGCGCCCAGCTGCACGCTCAGCAGCAGCGGGTTGACCTCGTAACGCAGGGTCAGCGCGATGGGGACGCCCACCTCGGCCATCATCAGCGAGTGGATCAGGGACTCCCTCGTCCCCGCCGTCTCCTCGATGCGGGTGCGCCGGTGCATCGCCCAGTCCGCCAGCCCCGGCAGGAACCAGCCCGGCAGCAGCCCGTACAGCAGGAACCGGGTGGTGGCGTCGCCGACGTCGACTGCGCGGCCGGTGGCGCCGGTGCCGGCGGCCTGCCCCTGGCTCATTCGCCGCCCACCAGCGCCTCCGCCAGTTGCTGCGCGTTGGTGTACCGGTCCGAGTGCGGCAGCCGCGCCACCGCGTCGGCCAGCGCCCCCGGCGCGTTGCGGCGGCGCAGCGCCCGCGCCAGCTCGGCCGGCCCGGCCGGGAAGGCGCCGCGCCCCAGGATCCTGCCCAGTTCCAGCCGCACGGTCGCCAGTGACGCACCGGACTGGCCGGGGGCCACCGAACCCGCCCACAGCTCGGGGTCGTCGTCGGCGGTGGGTTCCGGGTCGTGCCACTCCTCGGTCCGCGTCGGGTGCCCGGACCTCAGCAGGCCCTGCAGCTCGTGTTTCATCTCGTCGTCCCGGTGGACGCTCAGCCGGTCGCTGCCTCGCTGCATGTCTCCCTCCAGATCCTCTTGGGTCCGCACCGCGTACCCGAGGACCGGACCCCGACACGGACCGCGCCGGTCGGAATCCGGTCCGTCGCTACTGCTTCTCCCGGCCCGGCAGGAACTCCTGCACCTTGGCCTTCAGACCCTGCTTGATCATCGAGCCGCGGTCGGCGTCGCCCTTGAGGATCGAGGCGGCCGTGGCCTCCATCTGCTCCCAGGTGGCGTGCGGCGGAATGGGCGGTACGGCGGGGTCGGTGAGGAACTCGATCACCACGGGCCCGTCCGCCTCCAGCGCCGCGCGCCAGCCCGCCTCCACGTCGCCCGGCTTCTCCACCCGGATGCCGGTCAGGCCGAGGGTGCGGGCGAAGGCCGCGTACTGCACGTCCGGGATCTCCTGCGAGGGCAGGAACGACGGGGCGCCCTCCATCGCGCGCATCTCCCAGGTCACCTGGTTCAGGTCGTGGTTGTTCCACACCGCGAACACCAGACGCGGATCCTGCCAGCGGTCCTGGTACTTCGCCGCCGTGATCACCTCGGCCAGCCCGTTCATCTGCATCGCGCCGTCCCCGACCAGTGCGATCACCGGCCGGTCGGGGTGGGCGAACTTCGCGCCGATGGCGTACGGGACTCCGGCGCCCATCGTCGCCAGCGTCCCGGACAGCGAGCCGCGCATGCCCGGCCGCATGGTGATGTGCCGCGCGTACCAGTTGGCCACCGAGCCGGAGTCGGAGGTGAGGATCACGTCGTCGGGCAGCAGCGGGTCCAGAGCGGCGGCCACGTACTCGGGGTTGATCGGGTCGGCCGACTGCCGCGCCCGCCGGTCCATCACCTCGTGCCAGCGCCGTACGTTCGCGCACACGGTGTCGTACCACTCGCGTCCGCCGCGATCGGTCTCCAGCATGGGGATCAGCTTCTGCAGGGTCGCCCTGGCGTCACCGACGAGGTTCACCTCGTACGGGTAGCGCATGCCGACCATGTGCGGGTCGATGTCGATCTGCACGGCCCGCGCCTTGCCGAACTCCGGCATGAACTGGGTGTACGGGAAGGAGGAGCCGATGGTCAGCAGCGTGTCGCAGTCCCGCATCAGCTCGTACGAGGGCCGGCTGCCCAGCAGACCGATCGGGCCGGTGACGTACGGCAGCTCGT
The DNA here is from genome assembly GCF_042869815.1 of Streptomyces sp. NPDC006739. Taxonomy (NCBI): domain Bacteria; kingdom Bacillati; phylum Actinomycetota; class Actinomycetes; order Kitasatosporales; family Streptomycetaceae; genus Streptomyces; species Streptomyces sp. NPDC006739. The sequence goes on along the minus strand of NZ_JBIAGM010000003.1, from coordinate 500,208 downwards.
CGCTGAGGGCGTCCTTGCCCAGCAGCGCCTTGGCGACGCCCGCGCCCAGCAGCTCGGCGATCCGCTCCACCTCCGCCGCCGCGTGCGCGGCACCCTGGCCGATCAGGATCGCCGGCTTGTCCCCGGCGTTGAGGACGTCCGCCGCCCTGCGCAGCGCTTCGTCGGCCGGGGTCATCGTCCACTCGCTCAGGCCCAGGCTGGAGGGCACCATCTTGAACTCGTGCGTCGGCGCCGAGTAGTCCAGCTCCTGGACGTCACCGGGGATGATGACCGCGGTCGGGCAGCGGCGGGCGTAGGCGGTGCGGATGGCCCGGTCCAGCACGTTGGGCAGCTGCTCGGGCACGGTCACCGTCTCGACGAACTCCGAGGCGACGTCCTTGAACAGCGTGTGCAGGTCGACTTCCTGCTGGTAGGAGCCGCCCATCGCGGTGCGGTGCGTCTGGCCGACGATCGCCAGCACCGGTACGTGGTCGAGCTTGGCGTCGTACAGGCCGTTGAGCAGGTGGATCGCGCCCGGCCCGCTGGTCGCCGCGCACACCCCGAGCCGCCCGCTGAACTTGGCGTATCCGACCGCCTGGAACGCGGACATCTCCTCGTGGCGGGACTGGATGAAACGGGGCTTGTCCTCGGCCCGGCCCCAGGCGGCGAGCAGCCCGTTGATGCCGTCGCCCGGATAGCCGAAGACCTGCTCCACGCCCCATTCGCGCAGTCGCTGCAGGACGTGGTCGGAGACCTTGGTGCTCATGAAGGGACCTCCCGGGGGAGTGCGGGGCGGACGATGCGGTCAGCAGGGTCCGAGTCACCTGCGGGGAGGGCGGAAAACCTGTGCGGGCCGGGGACCGTGCCGTCGGCCGTGCGTCCCGCGGGTCACCCGCCCGGCCGTTCGCGTCCCGCTAATGGGGTCCGGCGGCGCGCGGGGCCCGGCCGGGCGGGCTGTGATGGCAACGGAGGCACGACCGCTGTCCCCACTCCCTGTCGCCGAGGAGCTCCCGTCATGCGCCGCACCGCTCACGCCCTGTCCGTCGCCGTCCTGGCCGGTGCGGCCCTCGCCATAGCCACACCGTCGGCGGCCCCCGCGGACGTCCGCCCCGGCACCACCGCCACGGCTCCGGGGGGAGGGGGACGGCAGGGGAGCGCCGTGCCCGGAACGGTGGGCGGTGGCGAGCAAGGCGGACAAGGTCGGCAAGGCGGGCAACCGGGCCAAGGTGATCAAGGGGGACCAGGCGGGCAAGGGGGTGCTGGTGTGCAAGAGGGCCCGGCTGGGCAGGGTGGCATGGATGGCCCGGGCGGACTGGGCGGGCTGGAGGGGCTGGGTGGACAGGACGGGCAAGGGGGTCACGACGGCCTGGAGGGCCGGAACGACCAGGGTGTCCAGGACGGCCAAGGCGGCCAGGGTGGGCGTACCGGTGAGACACCGGAGTGCCGCGACTCGCGGGACGCCTCCTGCGCGCCGCCCACCGTGCAGCGCGGCGTGGAGGCGGGGGAGGGCGGCACCTTCACCGGCTCCGTACCAGCGCTGGTCGCCGGCGGCGTGCTGATGGCGGCGGCCTGCGCCGGCGCGCTGTACCGGCTCTTCGGCCGCAGGACCGGCGCCGAGGGCTGAGACGGGGCACGGCCGGGAGTGTGACGCGGGCGACTCGCACCGGCCGCCATGGACCGGCCGGACCCCGGGTACCAGCGGCCCGGACGAGGACAGCACAGGGCACCACGGACTGCGCGGAGGCGAACATGCGGCGGACGGACCCCGAGGGCCATGGTCCCGTCCGCTACGGGCCGCACCTGCCCGACGACGGCCTCCCCGTCCTGCCCGAACTCTCCGCCGTACTCGCCGCGGCGGCGAACCGCACCCGGGAACAGCCCGTCGGAGGCGGACCCGCCCTGCTGGAGGCCGCCTGCGGCTACTGGGAGCGGCGCGGACTGCCCTGCCCTCCCGCCGGCGTGGCCTGCGGCCCCGGCGCCCCCTCGCTGCTGCTCGCGCTCACCGCCGCGCTCGGCGGCGACGTCCTGGTGCCCCGCCCCTGCGCCGCCTGGTGGGCACCGTACGCCCGGCTGCTGGGCAGGCCGGTCTTCCACGTGCCCACCCCGGCCGAGAGCGGTGGCGTCCCCGACCCGTACGCCCTGCTGGAAACCGTCCGCCGGGTCCGCGCCGAGGGCGGCGAACCGCGCCTGCTGGTGCTCTCCGTGGCCGACGACCCCACCGCCACCGTCGCTCCGCCCGAACTGCTGCACGAGACCCTGGAGGCGGCCGCCGCCGAGGGACTGCACCTGGTCAGCGACGAGACCTGGCGCGACACGCTGCACGCCCCGCACGACACCGTGCTGCTCAGCCCCGCCGAGATGCTGCCCGACCGGGTCACCGTCGTCACCGACCTGGCCGGCTCCCTGCTGCCGCCCGGCTGGCCGGCCGCCGTCGCCCGTTTCCCCGAGGACGAGACGGGCCGGGCACTCCACGCGCGTGTGCTCGACATCCTCACCGCCCTGGGCGCGCGCGTCGCCGGCCCGGTCGCCGCCGTGGCCGGGTACGCGCTCGGCGAACCCGAGCCGGTCACCGAACGCCGCGCCGCCACCGTGCGCCTGCACGCGCGCGTGGCCGCCGCCGCGCACGCCGCGGTCGTCGCGGCCGGCGCGCCGGCCCGCCCACCGCAGGCCGGCCGCCACCTGTACGCCGACCTCGGCCCGCTGCGCTCCGCGCTGGAGGCCCGGGGCGTCGGCGACGCCCAGGAACTGGAGGACTTCCTCACGGCCCGCCTCGGCATGCCCGCGCCCGGCGGCCACCGCTTCGGCGACGACCTCGGTGCGCTGAGGGTGCGGCTCGCCACGGGGCCGCTGCTGGGCGGCACGGACGAGGAACGCATGGAATGCCTCGATTCACCCTCGCCGTTGGAACTGCCACACGTGCAACGCGCGTTGATCTCCTTGAGGTCGGCCTTCGACGATCTCCGCGACGACGCTCAGCGACGGGAGCCCCCTCGATGACGCAGCAGACGGAACAGACGCAGCACCGGGAACGGGGGGAGCAGGGGGAGCAGGGAGAGCGGTCCGGGCCCGCCGTCCCGACGACCGCGGTCGCCACCACCCCCGCGCCACCCCCGCTCGCCGCCCCCCGCCCCCTGGCCGAACACCGGGTCTGGCCGCGGTCCTTCCACGACCGGCTCACCGCCCCGCTGCCCGGCCTGAAGGCCCTCGCCCGCTTCGCCCGCGAGGGCGCCGTACGCCCGGGCCCGGAAGGCCTCGCGGACATCCCCCGACTCCCTTACGAACCCGGCCCGCTGCCCCGCGTCGACGCCCGCACCCTCGCCGTCTCCTGGGCCGGGCACGCCAGTTGGGTCGTGCGGATCGGCGGCCTGACCGTCCTCACCGACCCCGTCTGGTCCCGCCGTATCCTCGGCACCCCGGCCCGCATCACGCCCGTCGGCATCCCCTGGGACGCCCTGCCGCCCGTCGACGCGGTGGTCATCAGCCACAACCACTACGACCATCTGGACGCCCCGACCCTGCGCCGGCTCCCGCGCGAGACCCCGGTGTTCGTGCCGGCGGGCCTCGGCCCCTGGTTCCGCCGCCGGCGCTTCACCGCCGTCACCGAACTGGACTGGTGGGAGGCGGCCGAACTGCGCGGCGTCCGCTTCGACTTCGTCCCCGCCCACCACTGGTCCAAGCGCACCCTCACCGACACCTGCCGCTCCCTGTGGGGCGGCTGGGTCCTCACGGCACCCGACGGCCGGCGCGTGCACTTCGCCGGCGACACGGGCTACGGCCACTGGTTCTCCCGCATCGGCGCCCGTTACCCCGGCATCGACCTCGCCCTCCTGCCCATCGGCGCCTACGACCCCCGCTGGTGGCTCAGCGACGTCCACTGCGACCCGGAGGAGGCGGTACGGGCGGCCCAGGACCTGGGCGCGCGGAGGATGGCGCCGATGCACTGGGGCACGTTCGTGCTGTCGGCGGAGCCGGTCCTGGAACCGCTCACCCGCGTCCGCACGGCCTGGGAGAAGGCGGGACTGGCCAGGGAGGACCTGTGGGACCTGCCGGTGGGCGGATCACGGGTGCTGGAATCCGGCGGCGGGCAGGACGGCGGCAGGCCCTGGTAGACCCTAGGCGGTCGTCGTACGGCGGATCCGGCGCCAGAGGCTGGGCAGCGCGCTGACCAGCACGGTCAGCGCGATCGCCGCCACCACGCCCTCCCACGGCTCGCTGAACAGCGACCCGCCCAGGATCCCGATCAGCTGGTACGTCGCCGCCCAGGCCACACAGGCCGGCAGGTTGCCGCGGGCGAACCGACGCATCGGCCACTTCGCCATCAGACAGGCCAGCATCACCGGTATCCGCCCGGCGGGCACCAGCCGGGACAGCACGAGCACCGCCACCCCGTGCTCGGTGAGCTTCTCCTGGGCCTGCGCGAGCCGGTCCTCGGGCGCCCGCGACCGGATGGCCGCCAGCCACCGGGAGCCGTTCTCCGACTTCATGCCCCGGCGCCCCAGCCAGTACAGCGCCGCGTCCCCGAGGAACGCCGCCACCGACGCGGTGACGAGCAGCAGCACCAGCGTGAACGGCGCCGTCCGGTGGAAGGCGACCACGGCCGCCGAACTCACCAGCGCCCCCGTCGGCACCACCGGGACCAGCGCCCCGAACAACACCAGCAGGAACAGCGACGGATAGCCGACCGCCTGCTGGGTGGACTCGGTCGGCACCAGCGTCGCGCCCACCGCGAGCCACCTCACTTCACGCCCCCCAGCCGCACGCTCTGCCCGTGCCCCAGCTTGTGCACCCGCACGCCCGGCGCGTACTGCGCCGCAAGGCGCACGAACTCATCGCCCGGCGCGTGGAATTCATGGGGGCGCACGGCGTCCATGCCGATCGGCCAGTACGTGCCGTAGTGCACCGGCACCGCACCGCGCGGCGCCAGCCGGGCCAGCGCCCGCGCCGCCCGCCCCGCGTCCAGATGCCCCTCGCCGAGGAAGGGCCCCCAGCCGCCGACCGGCAGCAACGCCACGTCGACCGGCCCGACCTCCTCGGCCATCTCCTCGAACAGACCGGTGTCCCCGGCGAAGTAGGTCCGTGCCCGGCCCTCGACGACGTACCCGAGCGCGGGCGAGCGGTGCGGCCCGACCGGCAGCCGCCGCCCGTCGTGCCGCGCGGACACCGCCCGAACGACGAGGTCACCGACCTGAGTCAGGTCCCCGGGGACCACCTCGCCGATCCGCAGCCGGCGCAGCCGGGCCAGCCGGCGCAGTCCCCCGACCGCCCGGGACGCGCCCCGGGGGACGAGCAGGCGGGTGCCCGGGGCGAGCGCCGCCAGCGAGGGCAGATGCAGATGGTCGGCGTGCAGATGGGAGACGAGCACCAGGTCCGCGCGGCGGGCCTCGGGCGGGGGCGGGGCGCCCCGCCGACGGCGCAGATGGGCGAGCCTGCGGGCGAACAGGGGATCGGTCAGCACACGTATGCCCGAATCCTCGACCGTGCAGGTGGCGTGACCCCACCAGGTGATCTCCACCGGCACCCTCTTTGCCTCCTTCGCGTGACTCCCCGAAGCCTACGGGCAGGAGTAGGGTCGGCGGCGAAACCCGGAGGTGAGGGGGACGCCATGGGACCGGTTCGGGTAACGGCGATCGCGAGTCTGACGCCGCTGGAGGAGCTGGAGGCCGATCCCTTCCTCGTGGACTCCCGCAGCCAGCACGCGATGTGCGGGCGCTGGGCCGCCGAGCGGGGCTACGTCGTCGTACGGGAGCTGCTGGTGCGCGGGCTGCGCGCCGACCACTGTGTGCTCTGGGACGGGGTGCGGCCCGGGACCGACCTGTTCGTCGCGCCGAGCCGGCGGGTGCTGGAGAGCGCGCTGTCCTCCGTCGAGGAGTTCACCGCCGAGTGCGCCCGGCGCGGGGTGCGGGTCGAGACGGTCGGCCGTGCCGAGCCGCTGTACGACGCCCAGATGAAGGCCCGGGTGCACCGGCGCCTGTCCATGCCGACGGCGGGATACGACGGCCGTTAGCCACTGGGCGCGACCGCCCCGGGGGCCGAAGGCCCCGATCGGACGTGTGACAGGGTGGACCCGGCCCGCACCGGCGACGGGCCGGGACGTGAGGTGTGGGGGGCGTGGGCGGCGGGCGGTGGCGGCGGATCGCCGGTCAGATCGGTCGGAGCATCGCGGTGTGGGCGGTCTCCACGCTCACCATGCTCGTGCTCGCCGGTCTGCTGCCCGACTTCCGGCTGCAGTCCTCCGACGGCGCCAGCGCCACCCGCATCGGCGTCACCGCCGCCCTCGGCGCGGGCGCCTTCGGGGTCCTGTCGGCCGTCGTCTGGCCCCTGCTCGTACGGCTGTTGCTGCTGGTGCCCGCCCTGGTCGTCGGTCTGCTGGTGTTCTTCCTCAACGGCTCGCTGCTGCTGCTCGCGCTGCGCGTGGACCCCTCCGGCCAGAGCGAGGCCGCGCCCGAGACCGCCGTCATCGTCGCCGCGGTGATGTCCGCGGTCGCCTCGGCCACCGGCGGCGCCCTCGCCGTACGCGACGACGAGGCCTACCGGCGCAGGCTCCACCGGCTCGCCGACCGCCGCCGCGGATCCCACCCGCCCTGCCCGCCCACCCCGGGCGTGGTCTTCGTCCAGCTCGACGGAGTCGGCCACGACGTGCTCACCGGCGCCGTCGCCAAGGGGCTCATGCCCACCGTCGGCCGCTGGCTGGCCGCCGGCGTCGGGCAGCGCCCCACCCACCGGCTCACCCCCTGGCGCACCGACTGGTCCAGTCAGACCGGCGCCAGTCAGCTCGGCATCCTGCACGGCAGCACCTTCGACGTCCCCGCCTTCCGCTGGTACGAGAAGGACAGCGGTGAGGTCATGGTCTGCAACCGGCCCACCAGCGCCGCCGAACTCCAGCGCCGCGCCGTCGAACGCACCGGCGACGGCGGTCTGCTCGCCCTGGACGGTGCCAGCCGCGGCAACCTGTTCAGCGGCGGCGCCGCCGAACAGGCCCTCGTCCTGTCCATCGCCACCCGCCGCCGCGGCCGGGAGAACCGGTCCCGGGCCGGCTACTTCGCCTACTTCTGCGACCCGGCCAACGCCGTGCGCACCGCCTTGTCCTTCACCGCCGAGGTGGCCCGCGAGATCGGCCAGTCCACCCGGACCCGGCTGCGCAAGCGGCGCCCGCGCGTCAGGCGGGGTGGGCTGTACCCCCTGGTGCGGGCCTTCGCCACCGTGGTCGAACGGGACGTCGTCGTCGCCGCGGTGATGGGCGACATGCTGGCCGGCCGCACCGCCGTCTACGCCGACCTCGTCGCCTACGACGAGGTCGCCCACCACTCCGGTCCGCGCAGCCGGGACGCCGAGAAGGTGCTGCACCGCCTCGACCGGTCGCTCGCGCTGATCGAGAACGTCGCCGGACACGCCCCGCGCCCGTACCGGATCGTCGTCCTGTCCGACCACGGCCAGAGCCCCGGCGAGACTTTCCACGCCCGCTACGGCCTCACCCTCGCCGACCTCGTCCGGGCCGGCTGCGGGCTGCCCGTGCCACGCCGGGCCGAGCGGACCCGCAGCGGCGCCGAGGCCCGCGCCGCCGTGCGCGCCGCCCTGGGCCGGCCCGTCGAGGAGGGCGGCGGCCGGCACCGCTCGGCCGGACACCCGGAGCCGGTCGTGCTGGCCTCCGGCAACCTCGGCCTGGTCTCCTTCCCGGACGTGCCCCACCGCATGTCGAAGGAGGAGATCGACGCCCGCCACCCCGCGCTGCTCGGCACCCTCGCCAACCACCCCGGCATCGGCTTCCTGCTGGTGCGCAGCGAACGCCACGGCGGTGTCGTCCTCGGCGCGCACGGCGCGGAGATCCCCCTGGACCGGCTCGACGAGGAGCCCGGCCCGCTGGCCGGGTTCGGGCCCGGTGCCGCCGACGCCGTCCGCCGTACGCACTCCTTCCCGCACACCGCCGACATCATGGTCAACTCCTTCCACGACCCGGCCGACGGCGAGGTCCTCGCCTTCGAGGAGCAGATCGGTTCCCACGGCGGCCTCGGTGGCGCCCAGGCCCACCCGTTCCTGCTCTCGCCCCTCACCCTGTCCGGCCCCGCCGACGACGGGGCGGACCTGACCGGCGCCGAGCAGGTGCACCGGGTGCTGCGGCGCTGGCTGCGCGAGTCCGAGGGACCGCGGGTGCCGCTCGCCGCGCCGCGCGCCGAGGCTGACCCGTCCTCTGGGTGCGGGGCGCCGGAATGTGATCGGATGGAGGTCACGGAACTCGGAAACGGGCCCTGACGCGAAAGGAACAACCGTGGCTACCACGCGCACCGCTCACACGGTCTGGGAAGGCAATCTGCTGGAGGGCAACGGCGTCGTCACCTTCGACTCCTCCGGCATCGGCGCGCAGCCGGTGTCGTGGCCCTCGCGCGCCGAGCAGGCGAACGGGAAGACCAGCCCCGAGGAGCTGATCGCCGCCGCCCACTCCAGCTGCTTCTCCATGGCCCTCTCGCACGGCCTGGCCGGCGCGGGCACCCCGCCCACCAAGCTCGTCACCGCGGCGGACGTGACCTTCCAGCCGGGTGAGGGCATCACCGGCATCCACCTGACCGTCGAGGGCACCGTCCCCGGCCTGGACGACGACGCCTTCGCCGCCGCGGCCGAGGACGCCAAGAAGAACTGCCCGGTCAGCCAGGCCCTGGCCGGCACGACCATCACCCTGTCGGCCAAGCTCACCTGAGCCGGACGACGGCCGGCCGCACGTCCCATTGACAAGAGCCCACTCAAGTTTTGTGCTGGAGTGGGACAGTGCCCTGACGGAAGGGGACGGCGATGGGACGTGCGGTCGGTATCGATCTCGGGACCACGAACTCGGTCGTGGCGGTACTGGAGGGCGGTGAGCCCACCGTCGTCGCCAATGCCGAGGGAGCGCGGACCACACCGTCGGTCGTGGCCTTCGCGAAGAACGACGAGGTGCTGGTCGGCGAGGTCGCCAAGCGGCAGGCCGTGACCAACGTGGACCGCACCGCCCGCTCGGTCAAGCGGCACATGGGCGACGCGGCCTGGCGCTTCCCGGACCAGGGTTCCGTCGGCGGCACCCGGTTCCGGGCCCAGGAGCTGTCGGCGCGGGTGTTGCAGAAACTGAAGCGGGACGCCGAGGCGTACCTCGGGGAGGACGTCACGGACGCGGTGATCACTGTGCCCGCGTACTTCGACGACACCCAGCGGCAGGCCACCAAGGAGGCCGGCGAGATCGCCGGCCTGAAGGTGCTCAGGATCATCAACGAGCCGACGGCCGCCGCCCTCGCCTACGGCCTGGACCGGGGCGAGGAGCAGACCGTCCTGGTCTTCGACCTGGGCGGCGGCACCTTCGACGTGTCCCTGCTGGACATCGGCGACGGTGTGATCGAGGTGAAGGCCACCAACGGCGACACCCACCTGGGCGGCGACGACTGGGACCAGCGGATCGTCGAGCACCTGGCCAAGCGGTTCAAGGGCCAGTACGGCATCGACCTCACGGGCGACAAGATGGCGGTGCAGCGGCTGCGCGAGGCCGCCGAGAAAGCCAAGATCGAGCTGTCGTCCTCCTCCGAGACCAGCATCAACCTGCCCTACATCACCGCCTCCGCCGAGGGTCCGCTGCACCTGGAGGAGAAGCTGACCCGGGCCCAGTTCCAGGAGCTGACGGCCGACCTGCTGGACCGCTGCCGGACGCCCTTCCATCAGGCGGTCAAGGACGCCGGCGTGAAGCTGTCCGCGATCGACCACGTGATCCTGGTGGGCGGTTCGACCCGGATGCCAGCGGTCACCGACCTGGTCAAGGAACTCACCGGCAAGGATCCGCACAAGGGCGTCAACCCCGACGAGGTGGTGGCGGTCGGCGCGGCCCTCCAGGCGGGCGTCCTGCGCGGCGACGTCAAGGACGTCCTCCTGCTCGACGTCACCCCGCTGTCCCTGGGCATCGAGACCAAGGGCGGCATCATGACCAAGCTGATCGAGCGCAACACCACGATCCCGACCCGGCGTTCGGAGATCTTCACCACCGCCGACGACAACCAGCCCTCCGTCGGCATCCAGGTCTACCAGGGCGAACGCGAGATCGCCGCCTACAACAAGAAGCTCGGGGTCTTCGACCTGACCGGTCTGCCGCCCGCCCCGCGCGGGGTCCCGCAGATCGAGGTGGCCTTCGACATCGACGCCAACGGGATCATGCACGTCTCCGCCAAGGACCTGGCGACCGGCCGGGAACAGAAGATGACCGTCACCGGCGGATCCGCCCTCCCCAAGGACGACATCGACCGGATGATGCGGGAGGCGGAGCAGTACGCGGAGGAGGACCGCAAGCGCCGCGAGGCCGCCGAGACCCGCAACCAGGCCGAGCAACTCGTCTACCAGACCGAGCGGTTCCTGCGGGAAAACGGGGAACGCGTGCCCGCCGAGACCCGCACCGAGGTCGAGACGGCGGTCACCGAACTCAAGGGCCTGCTGGAGCGCAACGCCGAGACGGCCGCCCTGCGCACGGGAACCGAGAAGCTCGCCACCGTCAGCCAGCGGATGGGCCAGGCCATGTACGCCGCGGCCTCCGGCGGTGAGACCGGCGAGGCCGGGGCGCGGAGCACGGCCGGCGCACCGGGCGCGGCCGAGGAGGAGGGCGTGGTCGACGCCGAGATCGTCGACGACGAGCCCGACGCCAAGGGCGGCGCGGCATAGGGCCCGCCCAGCCGCCCAGCCGCTCAGCCGTTCAGCCGCTCAGCCGTTCCCAGCCCCGGCGGTCCGGGCACGGGTCCGGCCGCTGCGGGTCCCGCACCCGGTACACCACGTACGGCCTGGTCAGATACTGCACGGGCGCGCTGAACATCCGCACCAGCCGGCTGTACGGCACGAACGCGATCAGGGACATGCCGAGCACCGCGTGCACCTGGTGCAGCACCGGCGCGCCCGCCATCAGACGCGTCTTCGGCCGCAGGGTGAACAGGCTGCGGACCCACGGGGCGATCGTGGCGCGGTAGTCGTAGCCGTCCCCGACGACATGGGCCAGCTTGGCCGCCATGCCCAGCACGATGGCCGCGAGCAGGACGGCGTACATCGTCCTGGTGCGTCGGCGGTGGATCAGCACCAGGAGGCCGGCGACCGTCAGCAGTCCGGCCGCGTTCGTCCATGACATCGGCACGTACACGCCGAGCAGATGTCCGGCGAGCACGCACAGGACGCCGTAGTGGAAGACGGGGGAGGCGACGGTCAGCAGCCTCGGCTCACCCGTCTGCGAGGAGCGCGGGGCCCGGCCGAACCTGTCGTAGCGGTAGCGCCAGACGAGGCCCGCCACCAGCAGGGTGACGACGACGTAGGGCAGGGCGCCCCACAGCAGGGTGGTCATCAGGGCACTCCGGTGTGTGCGGTCGGCACGGTGGCGCACACCGCGTCCAGGACGGAGGCGTACGGCGTGCCGAAGTCGGTCAGCCCGGAACGCAGCCGCTCCAGGCCGTCGCGGTACTCGGTCAGCAGGCCCGTCTCGCCGGTGCGGGCGGTGAACTCCAGCACCGCCGGCAGGAAGTCCGGCAGCTCCTTGCCGCTGAACTCCAGGCCGTGCGCCCGGTAGACGCCCTCCAGACGGACCAGGGACACACCGCGCCGGGCGGTGTCGCCGTCGTGCCACCGGCTCAGATGCAGGCTGTGCCGGCGCCCGGTGTCGAAGACCCGCACATAGTGCGCGGCCAGCTCCTCGGGCCGGGTGAGTGCCGCGTGGTCGACGAACTCCCGCAGTTGCGGCGCCGCTTCACGAAGCAGCGGCAGCCGGGCGCGGAAGTCGTCGTCGGGATAGGTCAGGCAGAGCGCGGCCGCCTGGTACAGCACGGCGTCCGAGGGCATCAGGCCTCCTTCGCGTCGGCGGGATCGTCCGCCCGCTTCGACGGTAGGGCGACACGCCGCAGCGCACCCGTCCACGGCACCCGTACGGGTCAGCGGGAGGTCAGCGTGCGCGGCACTCGCGCAGGATCTCCCTGGTGCGCCGGGCGGACGCGGCCTGCGCGGTCATGTGGTCGAGGACCTCCAGATGCGTGGAGACCTCGCTGCGCGAGTCCAGGTACAGGGCGCCGGTGAGGTACTCCGTGAAGACCATGTCCGGCAGCTCGGGCTCGGCGAACCGGAACAGCGAGAAGGGCGCGTACGTCCCCGGGTGCGGGCCGCTCGCGAACTCGGCGACCTGGAGGGTGACCCGGTCCCGGTCGGCGTACTCCAGCAGCTTGTCCAGCTGCTCGCGCATCACCTCGGCGCGCACGCTCACCGGCCGCCGCAGCACCGTCTCGTCCATGATCACCCACAGGTGGGGCGGGTCGTCCCGGTCCAGCAGCCGCTGGCGCTCCATGCGCAGCGACACGTGCCGCTCGATGGTCCGCGGGTCGCCGTGCCCGATCGTGCCGGCCTCCATCACGGCCCGCGCGTAGTCCTCGGTCTGCAGCAGGCCGGGCACGAAGTGCGGCTCGTAGGAGCGGATGATCCGGGCGGCCCCCTCCAGGCTGACGTACAGGCTGAACCAGTCCGGCAGCACATCGTGGAAGCGCTGCCACCAGCCCGGCTGGTTGGCCTCCTCGGCCAGCTCCACGAAGGCGGCCGACTCCTCCTCGGACACCCCGTAGGTGGTCAGCAGCACCTGCACGTAGGGGATCTTCAGCGCGACCTCGGCCATCTCCATCCGCCGTACGGTCGCCGACGCCACCCGCACCACCCGGGCGGCCTCCTCGCGGCTCAGCCCGGCCGCCTCCCGCAACTCCTGCAGCCGCTTGCCGAGCACCACCTGGCCGACGGTGGGCGCAGCCCGCCGCTCACTCACGCCACGCCTCCCCTACGCGCCGAAGTACGCGAGCAGTGTGCCACGCCCCGCCGCGTCGCACACGTGCTCGTCACACCACGAGTGAGTGCAGGTACTTGGCGGTGGCAGGGTCGGCGGGCAGGAACGTCTCGATGGCCAGCTCGGCGACCGTCACGTCCATGGGCGTGTTGAAGGTGGAGATCGACGACACGAAGGACAGGGTCCGGCCGGCGTGCTCGATCAGCAGCGGCAGCGCGAAGTAGGCCACGGGCTCTTCCGGTTCCCCGCCGGGCGCCTCCTCCGGCACCGGATAGGCCGCCACCTCCTCGTACAGGGCGCGCAGGGTGTCCGACCGGTGCAGGGCGATCTCCCGCTCCATCTGGGCGAGCAGGTGCCCGCGCCACTCGCGCAGGTTGCGGATGCGCGGCGCGAGGCCCTCGGGGTGCAGGGTCAGCCGCATCGCGTTGGGCGCGGGCCGGAACAACGACTCCGCCACGCCCTCCAGCAGCATGGCGATGCCCCGGTTGGCGGCGACCACCGTGTACGTTCCGTCGACCACCAGCGCCGGATACGGCTCGTAGCCCTGGATCAGCCGTTCCATGCCGTCGCGCAGCGCGTCCAGCGCCGGGTCGCCGAGCGGGGTCTCCGGGTAGCGCGGGGCGTAACCGGCCGCCAGCAGCAGGGAGTTGCGCTCCCGCACCGGCACGTCCAGGTGCTCGGCCAGCCGCAGCACCATCTCCTCGCTCGGCCGGGACCGGCCCGTCTCGATGAAACTGATGTGCCGGGCGGAGGAGTCGGCGCGCAGGGCCAGTTCCAACTGGCTGACCCGGCGCCGCTCCCGCCAGGCGCGCAGCAGTCGGCCGACCCCCTTGTCGGCGGAGGCGGTGCCCGCGGGGCCCGCGGGGCCGGCAGGGGCGGCTGGGCCCGTGGTGAGCGTGGTCATACGGACGACCGTAGTGGAGGAGCGCGCCCGTCGGAGAGCGTGGCAGGCTGGACGGGTACCCGACACCGAGGCAGGGAGCCTGGTCATGGCCGTCGAACCACTGTCGCAGAAAGAGGTCGAGGACCGGCTGGCCGAGCTGCCGGGCTGGTCGCTGGACGGCGACCGCATCACCCGCTCGTACCGGCTGGAGTCGCACTTCGCGGCCGCGGCCCTGGTCGTGCACATCGCGCAGGTCCAGGACGAACTCGACCACCACTCCGACCTCACCCTCGGCTACCACACCGTCTCGCTCTCCGTGCACACCCACAGCGCCGGCGGCGCGATCACCGACAAGGACCTGGCGCTGGCCCGCAGGGTGGAGGACATCGCCCCAGGCCACGGGGCAAACTGAGGGTGTGCTCGACTACGAGAAGGAAGCCGACGGCTACGACGCCTCGCGCGGCGGCGAACCCCGGGCCGAGGCGGCCGCCCGCGCCGTCCTCGGCCTGATACCCGACCGGCCCGGCCGGCTCCTCGACATCGCCTGCGGCACCGGGATCGTCACCCGGCTGCTGGCGGCGGCCCGGCCCGCACTGCGGGTGACCGGCGCCGACCTCAGCCCCCGTATGGCCCGTACGGCGGCTGCCCGGCTGCCCGGCGCGATCCTGCTGGCCGACAGCCGCCGGCTGCCCTTCGCCGACGGCACCTTCGACGCCGTCACCAGCGTCTGGCTGCTGCACCTGATGGACGGTCCCGCCGACGTCCGGGCCATCGTCGGCGAGTGCGCCCGGGTCCTCAGGCCCGGCGGTGTGTACGTCACCACCGTCGACAAGGCCGCCGCGCACGACGTCGGCAGCGACATCGACGCCGTTCTCGCCCCGCGTCCCCGGCGCGCCGCGCAGGACGCGGCCGGCACCGTCACCGCGCACGCCGCCGCCCACGGGCTGCGCCCCGCCGGCCGGGCCTCCTTCCCCGGCCTGGGCCAGGGCCGCAGCCCCCGCGCCACCATCGCCGACCTGCGCCGGGGCTGGTTCACCATGCTGCCGCCCGGCGAGCGGCGCACCGAGGACTTCGCGGAGCGTCTGGCCCGCCTGCCGGACCAGGACCGCCGCCGCCCCGATCCCCGGTTCGGCGTGCGGTCCTTCGTCATGCCGGGTCAGCCCGCGCCGCAGGTCTGACCGCCCAGTTGGAACGACGCCGGCCTGGTGTTCGCACCCGACCAGCTCCCGGTGAATCCGAAGGCCACCGACGCGCCCGGCGCCACCGCGCCGTTCCAGCCGACGTTCTTCGCCGTCACCGCCGTGCCCGACTGGGTGGAGTCGGCGTTCCAGGCCTGGGTGACCTTCTGGCCGTCCGCGAAGGTCCAGCCCAGTGACCAGCCGCTCCAGGCCGCCGAGCCGGTGTTGGTCAGCTGGACGTCGGCCTGGAAACCGCCGGCCCACTGGTTGGTGATCTTGTAGGTGACCGTGCAGGCGCCGCTGGGCGGGGGGTTCGTACCGCCCCCGCCCCCGGTGCCCCCGCCGCCGGTGTCGGAGGTGTCGCCGTAGATGACACCCCGTCCGTTGGTGGAGATGTACACGCGTCCGTACACCCTCGGGTCACCCGTGATGGCCGCGCCCGTCCAACCCCACTGGTGGGCGTCGTCGTTGATTCGGGTCCAGCTCGCTCCCTCGTCGGTCGAGCGGAAGATGCCGCGCACCCCGCCGATCCTCGCGCTCGTGTACAGCGTCTGGTAGGAGGCTCCCGCCGCTGCCTTGCCGAAGCCGACCGTGTCGGCCTGCTCGACGTTCGACAGCTTGGTGAAGCTGGTCCCGCCGTCCGTCGAGTGCCACAGGCCGTACGCGCCGTCCGTGGCACCGCCCGCCAGCCACACGTCGCCCCGCGCGCCCGGCAGCGCCTTGAAACGCACGCTGTCGCCGCTGGGCAGGCCGGTCGCGGGAGAGGCGGTGAAGGTGGCGCCGCCGTCCGTACTGACGTAGAACTTGCCGGACTTGAAACCGTAGAAGGTCTTCGGGTCGACCCGGTCCGACTCCACGCGCGCGCCGGCCGGGATGCCGGACGACGCCGACCAGGACGAGCCGAAGCCCGTCGTGTACTGCACACCGGTGCCTGCCGGGCTCCACACGAACCGGCCGCCGTCCGGCGCGGACGCCACCGTGCCGCCGCCCGAGACGCCCGAGGGGTCCGTGCCGGCGAACCAGTTGGCGCCGTTGTCCGTCGAGAACGCGATGTGCGGGCCGGAGTCGAGGTTGCCGACCCGCACGACGGTGTTCGGGTTCGTCTCGGCGAAGTCCAGACCGGTGGTCGTGGTGAAGGTGGGGGAGGTGTACATCAGCGGGGGGACCTTGGTGAGGTCCGTGTGCCGGAAGCCGCCGATGTCCCCGAGCGCGCTGAACAGCTGGGCGCCGCCGGACGGTGGCGCGGCCAGGTCGTTCACCGACGTCTCCTCCAGCCCCTGCACCATCGGCTTGACGGTGAACTGGCCGCCGCTGTCCCAGTTCGTGAGGTTCTCGGTGCCGTAGAGCGTCGCCCCCGTGCCGTACATCATCCGCGCCGAGTCGAACGGGTCGATCTCCAGCGACTCCGTCATCCACCCCAGTTTGGGGGTCTGCTCGGGCGGGGAGGGGTTGGCGCCGAAGGTCAGCCAGGGGGACGAGGACACGTCGATCGTGTAGCGGTTGGCGCGGTTGGGGTACGACGTGTAGTCCCAGGCCTTCGTCCAGGTGGCGCCGCTGTCGGTGGAGCGGAAGATCTGGGTGTCCGGCCACCAGGAGCTGGCGGCCGTGGCCATGACCGTGCCCGGGTGCTGCCGGTCGACGGTCAGGCCGCTGAAGCCGTAGGAGGTGTCCGCCTCCGCGACCGGACTGATGTTCGTCCAGGTGCCGGTCGCCGTGGCGTACCGCCACAGTTGGCCCTTGCCGCCGTCGTACGGGCCGCCCTTGTCGCTGTAGGCGAGGTACAGGTAACCGTTCCTGGCGTCGAGCACGCCCTTGTGGGCCAGGTAGCCGGTGGGCTGCCCGGGCAGCCGCGACCAGGTGGCGCCCGCGTCCGTCGAGCGGTACACCGCGTTGTCCTTGTCGGCGACCCCGACGTAGATCGTCCGGGTGGCGCTGCCCGAGCTGCCCGTGGACTCGTCGAAGGTGACCCAGACGACGCCCTGGTTGTCACTGGCGTATCCGGTCGTGTCGGTCGGGTCCTGCTGGTAGTTGCCGGGATCGGGGAAGGCCGTCACCTGCGACCAGGTCACCCCGGAGTCCGTCGAGCGCCACAGGCCCTTGCCGCTGGGCGCGCCCAGGTACAGCACGCTGTCCTTGTTCGGGTCGATCGCGAGGCGCTCGCCCATGCCCCGGCCGGGCATGTTCCCGCCCAGCTTGAACGGCAGGTCCGTCTTCTGCCAGCTGGCGCCCCGGTCGGCGGAGCGCAGCACCGCCCCGTTCCCGGGATCCCAGCTGTTGGTGTACGTGCCAGCCGCCACGTACACCTTGTTCGGGTCCACGGAGTCGGAGGCCAGGCTGACGACCCCGGTGTGCCCCCAGTCGTTCCAGCCGACCGAGTCCAGCAGCGGGGTCCAGGTCTTCGTCGACTCCTGCCAGCGGTAGGCACCGCCGATGTCCGTGCGGGCGTACACCAGGTTCTTCTCGGAGCGGTTGAAGACGATGCCGGGGACGAAACCGCCTCCGTCGATGCGGGCGTTGTGCCAGCTGTACGTGTCGGCCGCGACCGTGGTCCTCGGGGCGGAGGCGGCCAGTGCGGGCGGGGTGCCCGCGAGCAGGCCGGCGGCCAGCGCCAGCACGGCCGTGAGGATGCGGGTTCTGCGCACGGTGGGGGTCCTCTCTCACACGGGCGGCTCAGGGTCCTGTCGTCACATCGGAGGAGTACATGACGACCGGGCGGCCCCCTGTGCGGGAGGGGACCGCCCGGTCCGGTGGCCCCGCCGTCAGGTGGCGGGACCTGCACGCGGAGCGTCAGCGGGGACTATTCGAGCAACTCCGCATACGAACCCATGGCCATGGCGATGTCCGCCTGGGCCCAGAACCGGTGGTACGTGAAGCTGGGCGCGGCGCCGCCCTTGAGGTAGGCCTCGATCTTCGACCAGGCCGGGTCGTTCTTGTAGAAGGACCGCAGGGAGCTGAACGTCGAGGACGAGTTGATCGCGTCGCCGTTCGGCATCTTGCCGCTCCAGCCGCTGGGCACGTACACGCTGTCGCCGAACCGGCTGTAGTCGGTGCGGGTCTCCGGGACGGCGATGCCCAGGCTGTCCTGGTAGTTGTTCCACATGCCGTCGAGCAGTGCCTTGGCGGTGGACTTGGCGGTCGCGTCACCGGACTTGGCGCCGTAGTACGTCAGTGTCTTGGCGTACGCGGCGGCCACGCCGACGTCGTTGGTGTAGTCGGCGACGGTGACGTGCAGCCCGCTGTTGGAGCCGGGGCTCGACGGGTTCCAGGTGTCGGGCTGGCCGGACCACTGCAGGGTGGAGGGGATCTGGTAGGTGCCGTCCGGGTTGATCGTGGTCTTGGACAGTGCCCACTTGACCCACTTGTCGAGGATCGACTTCGCCGTGGTGTCGCCGGTCTGCTGGTAGTACTCGGCGACCCGTTCCATCGACCACGCCTGGAAGCCGAACCACTGGTTGGAGGGCGGGTCGTGGTAGACGGGCTCCCAGTCGTAGTACATGCCGTAGAAGGTCGACGTACCGGCCGGCGGGCTGGCGTACCGGCCCTGCCAGCTGTTGGTCGCGCCGCCCGCGATGGCACCCTCGGACGACTGCAGCCACTGGTAGAACTCCAGCTGCCGCTGCAGCGACTTGCTCCAGTCGGTGGCGCCGGTCGCCGACTTGGGCTTCAGGTCGGCGTAGGAGCTGAGCGCGTAGGCCGCCAGGGGGTTCTGGTAGCCGCCGTGGACGTGGCTGGAGCCGATGCGCCAGGCCCAGCCCGAGTTGGTGTCGGTGGCGCCGCCCCAGGCGTAGTACCAGGACAGCAGGTAGTCCGAGGCGTCCTTGCCGGTGCCGGCCGGGCAGGTGGACGGTCCGACGCAGTTGCCGATCTTCTTGAAGTACTTGTCGTACATGGCGTAGCGCAGATAGTCGCCCATCTTCGCCGCCTTGCCGACGGTGGCCGACACGTCGCCGCCCTTGCCCTGCGCCTTCGCCCACACGTCCGCCCAGTAGGCGGCCTGCACCGCACGCGCGTCGGCGTCCGGGGCGTCCGTGTACTTCCACTGCTTGGAGTAGGAGTTGTCGCCGGTGAACAGGTCCAGGTAGCCGTTGGTGCCGCCGTACTTGAAGGCGTCACAGGTCGGCTGCGGGACCGTCTCCCAGACCGACTCCTGGGGTCCGCGCTGGAAGGTGTTGATGTACGACGGTCCGCTCGCCGTCGGCCCGCCCTCGCAGGTGCCGCCGGGAGTGTCGCCGTAGCCGTAGACGTTGTCGACGTCCTCCAGCCAGTGCATGCCGTAGACGTCGTCCGTGCCGTACGCCGACTTCAGTTCACCGGCGATCGGGTCGGAGCCGACCGGGACCGACGTGTCCAGCTTCGCCGGGTACTGGTTCGGGGTGTCCTCCTCGGGCGCGTAGGTCGCCGGCTTGGAGGCGTTGTAGAAGGAGTTGGTGGGCTGGTCGGCGTGGGTGGGGATCATGTACTTCTCCATGAGGCCCCACGCCCCGTTGAACTTCGACCAGTCACCGGTCACCTTGCCGTACATCGCCTGGAGCCACAGCAGGTAGCTGTAGGCCTCCGACGTGGTCTCATGACCCTGGTCCGGGGCCTCGACGATCAGCGTCTCCACCGAGTGGTAGGGGATGCCCTGGGGGGAGAAGTAGCCGTTGGCCGGGTTGGTGATCTTCCCGTAGAGGTCCAGGAAGCGGGCGTCGTACGCCTTCTGTGCGGCCAGCTCCGTCACCGCCACCGCCGCCTTGGCGTAACCGGTCGCCGACGCGGTGAAGGTCGCCACCCCGGTGCCCGAGGAGTCGGCCGTCACGGTCACCGTCTGCGCGGTGTTCCAGTTGGCGGGGGTGAAGGTCAGCGACGAGCCGCCGGTCACCGACAGGCCGGTGTTGCCGTCGGTGCGGGCCACGCCCACCGTCACACTGGCGCTCGGCTGCGTCGACAGCTTCACCGAGAACGTGCCCGTCTTGCCCTGCTGGACGCCCAGCTGGGACGGGGAGGCGACGATCGCGGGACCCGAGGCCACGGTGATGCCGACCGGCGTCGACTCGGCGGAGGCGCCCAGGCTGTCGTACGCCTTCGCCACCAGCGAATGACTGCCCACGGACAAACTGGAGACCGGGAGCGTGAACGGCGCGCTCGTGTCCGTGCCCAGCAGCGTGGTGTCGTCGTAGAACTCCACCTTGCTGATGGTGGCGTTGTCGGCCGCCGCCGCGGTCGCCGCCAGCGGGACGGCGTCCCCCTGCGTGTAGACGGCGCCCGCCGCCGGGCTGGTCAGCACGGTGACCGGCGGCTGGTGCGCGCCGGCACAGGTGGTGCCGTTGACCGCGAAGCTCGTCGGGGCGGTGTTGGTGCCGCTGTAGGTGAACTGGGCGCCCGTGGAGACGGCGGCGCCCGCGGCGATGGTGCCGTTGTACCCGGCGTCCTTCACGGTGATCGACTGACCGGACTGCGACCAGGTGCCGTTCCAGCCGTTGCTGAGCTTCTGGTTGCCGCCGTAGGCGTACGCCAGCGTCCAGCCGTTGATCGGGTCCGTACCGCGGTTGGTGATCGTGAGGTCGGCGGTGAAACCGGAGCCCCAGTCGTTGGTCTTGTAGTCGACGCTGCACTGCAGCGAGGCGGCCTGGGCGGTGGTCGTGCCCGCCGCGAGCATCGACAGGGGCAGGGCCAGCGCGGCCACCACGGCGGTCCACAACCGCCGTACGGCTCTGCGTCTGCGTCCGGGATCCATGTGCTGGTTCCTCCTTGTGCGGCTGGATTGCGGCTCGGGGGGAGAAGTCAAGGCTTGAACCAGTGGGAGCGCTCCCATAGTGCGGACGGGGGTAGGAACGGTCAAGGTGCTTGAAGAGTCGAAATGATTCGACGGATCCGGTTGAGGAAAAGTCAAGCGGCTCCCCTGTCCTTCGCGGGCACTTGGCGATACCTTCCTTCGCACCAGTGGGAGCGATTCCAATCAGTCGACGCGTCCGTCACGGCGCGCCCGAGCTGCAAGGAGTCGCTCATGCGACACCCCCCGCGTTCAGTACTTTTAGCCGTCGCCGGCGCGGTCGCGCTCCTCGGGAGCGTGGCCGTACCGGTGGTGTCGGCGCAGGGAGCCACGCCCGCCTGCACGGTGGAGTACTCGGTCACCAGCCAGTGGGACACCGGCTTCCAGGCTTCCGTGCAGATCACCAACAACATGGCGGCGCTGAGTGGTTGGAGCCTCGGCTTCGACTTCGCGGGCGGCCAGAAGGTCACCCAGGGCTGGAACGCCAAGTGGTCCCAGTCCGGCACCACCGTGACCGCCGCCAACGAGAGCTACAACGGCTCCCTCGGCTCGGGCGCCAGCGTCAGCGCGGGGTTCCTCGGCTCCTGGTCGGGGAGCAACGCCGTACCGACGACGTTCAAGCTCAACGGCACGACCTGCAACGTCGACACCCAGCCGACGCCCCCGCCGACCGACCCGCCCCCGGCGAGCGGCTCGGCACCCGCGCTGCACGTGTCCGGCAGCAAGCTCGTGGACGCCGCCGGCCGGACCCGCAGGCTGCTCGGCGTGAACCGCTCCGGCGGCGAGTTCATGTGCGTGCAGGGCAAGGGCATCTGGGACGGGCCCGTCGACGACGCGGCGATCAGGGCGATCGCCGACTGGAAGGCGAACGCGGTCCGCATCCCGCTCAACGAGGAGTGCTGGCTGGGACTTTCGAACGTCAAGCCGGAGTACGGCGGCACCAACTACATCAACGCCGTCAAGGACCTGGTGGCCCGCGTCGAGGCGCACGGGCTGACCCCGATCCTGGACCTGCACTGGTCCTACGGCCAGTACACCGGCAACTCGGCCGGCTGCTCCGACGTGCACGCCACCTGCCAGAAGCCGATGCCCGACCGGCAGTACGGCCCGGCCTTCTGGTCCTCGGTGGCCGGCACCTTCAAGAACGACCAGGCAGCGGTGTTCGACCTGTTCAACGAGCCCTACCCGGACCGGGCGACCTCCACCACCGCCCAGGCCTGGCAGTGCTGGAGGGACGGCGGCACCTGCCCCGGCATCTCCTACCCGGTGGCCGGCATGCAGGACCTGGTCGACGCCGTCCGCGGGGCCGGGGCGAGGAACGTGATCCTCGCCGGCGGACTCGCCTACTCCAACGACCTGAGCCAGTGGACGGCCTACCGGCCCACCGACCCCACGGGCAATCTGGCCGCCTCGTACCACGTGTACAACTTCAACACCTGTTCCACCGAGAGCTGCTGGAACTCGACCATCGCGCCGGTCGCGGCCCAGGTGCCGCTGATCGCCGGGGAGATCGGCGAGAACACCTGCTCGCACGGGTTCGTCGACGGGGTCATGAAGTGGTTCGACGACCACGACCTGTCCTACCTGGGCTGGACCTGGAACACCTGGGACTGCTCCTCCGGTCCGTCCCTGATCTCCGCCTACGACGGCACCCCCACCGCCTACGGCGCCGGTCTGCGTGACCACCTGCGCGCCGTCAACCCCTGATCCCCCACGCAATCCTCCCGACGGAAGAAGGAAACCCGCACTCATGAGTCGTACCAGAACACCGTTGCTCGCCGCCCTGGCGCTGGTCGCCGGGGCCTCCGGGACGGCACTGACCGCCGCGCCGGCGACCGCCCAGACCTCCGCCATCCCCTGCACCGTCGACTACAAGGTGCAGAACCAGTGGGACACCGGCTTCACCGCCGCCGTGACCGTCACCAACAACGGTGCCGCGAAGTCCAGTTGGGCCGTGAAGTGGTCGTACGCCGGCAACCAGCAGGTCACCAGCGGCTGGAACGCCCAGATCAGCCAGAGCGGAAGCGCCGTCACCGCGGCCAACGAAAGCTACAACGGCTCGCTGGCGACCGGCGGTTCGGTCAGCTTCGGATTCAACGGCAGCTACAGCGGCACCAACGCGATCCCGGCCACGTTCACCCTCGACGGCGTCACCTGCAACGTCGACGACGGTGGCGGCACCGGCGGGGGTACCGGCGGCGGCACCGGCGGAGGCACCGGTGGCGGCACAGGCGGAGGCACCGGCACCCGGGTCGACAACCCGTACGCCGGCGCCAAGGTGTACGTGAACCCCGAGTGGTCCGCCAACGCCGCCGCCGAGCCGGGCGGCAGCCGCGTCTCCAACCAGCCCACCGGCGTCTGGCTCGACCGCATCGCCGCCATCAACGGCGCCGACGGCAAGATGGGCCTGCGCGCCCACCTGGACGCGGCCCTCGCCCAGAAGGGCAGCAGCCCGGAGGTCGTCCAGCTGGTCGTCTACGACCTGCCCGGCCGTGACTGTTCCGCCCTCGCCTCCAACGGCGAACTCGGCCCGACGGACATCGACAAGTACAAGACGCAGTTCATCGACCCGATCGCGACGATCCTGTCCGACCCCAAGTACGCCTCGCTGCGGATCGTCACCACCGTCGAGCTGGACTCGCTGCCCAACCTCGTCACCAACACCGGCAGCCGGGCCACCGCCACCCCCAACTGCGACACCATGCTCGCCAACGGCAACTACGTGAAGGGCGTCGGCTACGCCCTCGCCAAGCTGGGCGCCATCCCCAACGTCTACAACTACCTCGACGCCGGGCACCACGGCTGGCTCGGCTGGGACGACAACTTCGCCCCCTCCGCCAACGTGCTGAAGCAGGCGGCCACCAGCGAGGGCGCCACGGTCGACGACGTGGCCGGGTTCATCACCGACACCGCCAACTACAGCGCCCTGAAGGAGGACAACTTCACCGTCAACGACACCGTCAACGGCACCACGGTGCGCCAGTCGAAGTGGGTGGACTGGAACCGGTACGTCGACGAGCTGTCCTTCGCCCAGGCCTTCCGCAACGAGCTGGTGTCGGTCGGCTTCAACTCCGGCATCGGCATGCTGATCGACACCTCCCGCAACGGCTGGGGCGGCAGCGCCCGCCCGACCGGCCCGGGCCCGAAGACCAGTGTGGACGCCTACGTCGACGGTGGTCGCTACGACCGCCGTATCCACGTCGGCAACTGGTGCAACCAGGCCGGTGCCGGTCTCGGTGAACGCCCGCAGGCCAGCCCGGCTCCCGGGATCGACGCCTACGTGTGGATGAAGCCCCCGGGTGAGTCCGACGGTTCCAGCACCGCCATCGCCAACAACGAGGGCAAGGGCTTCGACCGCATGTGCGACCCGACGTACACGGGCAACCCCCGCAACAACAACAACATGTCCGGCGCCCTGCCCAACGCACCGCTGTCCGGGCACTGGTTCTCCGCCCAGTTCCAGCAGCTGATGCAGAACGCCTACCCGCCGCTGCCGTAGCACGGTGAGCCTTCGCCGGGGCCGGGCCGGAAAGGCCCGGCCCCGGCGGACCGCGAACCCGGGGAGGCGAGCCGCGTCCGGTTTTTTGCCGTACCGGCAACAGGAGTGGCCCTCGTCCGGTGCGTCGGCGCACGCTGACGGCACCCGGACGAGAGGCTGACTCCCATGGCGCACGACCACCACCACACGGATCTCGACTGGAGCGAGATGGCCCCCCTGCTGGAGGCGCAGGCGGAGCTGTTCACGCCGCTCTACGAGCGGGCCATCGCCTGGCTGGCGCGGGAGGTGACCGAGCCGGGGCTGATCGTCGACGCGGGCAGCGGACCGGGTGTGGTGTCCTGTCTGTTCGCCGAGGCCTTTCCCGGGGCGCGGGTCCTCGCCGTCGACAGCGCGCGGCCGCTGCTGGAACGCGCCCGCGACCGGGCCGCCCGCCGGGGCTTCGCCGACCGCTTCGACACCCTCTCCGGTGAACTGCCGCAGGTGCTAGCCGAGTTGGAGTATCCGGCCGACCTGATGTGGGCCAGCCGAAGCCTGCACCACCTGGGCGACCAGCGGGCCGCGCTCGCCGCCTTCGCCGCCCGGCTGGCGCCCGGCGGCACCCTGGCCCTCCTCGAAGGCGGTCTGCCCTCCCGCTTCCTGCCCCGCGACCTCGGCATCGGCCGGCCGGGACTGCAGGCCCGGCTCGACGCGGTGCAGGAGGAGTGGTTCACCCGGATGCGGGCCGACCTGCCCGGCTCCGTCGCCGAGACCGAGGACTGGCCGGCGCTGCTGACCTCCGCCGGCCTCAAGCAGACCCGCACCCGCAGTTTCCTCCTCGACCTGCCGGCCCCGGCCTCCGACCGCACCCGCGCCTACGTCGCCGCGCACCTGTCACGACTGCGCGCCGACGTTGGCGCCGAGAGCCTGGACGCCGACGACCTCGCCACCCTGGACCGCCTCCTCGACGCGGCCGACCCGGCGAGTGTGCACCGCCGCCCGGATCTGTTCGTCCTGACGGCGTACACGGTGCACACGGCTGTCCGTCCGGTGTAGCGGCATCGGGCCGTCCGGTCCCTGGCCCGGCCCGCGCCTTCAGTTGTTGGCGAGGAACTGCTGGGCCAACTGGTCGCCGAGGGACACCGCCGCGCTGTGGCTCTCGATGGGGGACACCTTGGAGTTCTTGAACAGGATGTAGGTCACGCCGGAGTCCGCGCCGCCGGTCGCCGGGTCGGGGTCGATGCCGAGCGCCTTGGCGGTGGCGTACGACGCCTCACCGATGATCTTCGTGGGGCCGGTGTCGCCGACGACGGCGTACTCGACCTTGTTGTTGTAGATGACGGCGACCACGCCACCGCCCTTGATGCCGGCGCTGGAGTAGTTCCAGATGCCGCTGGAGCTGGGCACGACGATGTACGGGAGCGACTCGGCCTTCAGCGGCTTGCCGTCGGACTGGTGGAAGGCCGTGTCGTTCTGGTACCAGGGGTCGCGGTTCTCGTTGCAGTTGGTGGTGCGCTGGCCGTCGCAGTCGATGTCCATGTCGGCCTTCCAGAACACCGCGCCGTTCTTGCCGCACACGGGAACGGTGGCCGAGGTCTCGTCGTCGGTCTTGTACTTGCCGTTGGATATCTGCGAACAGGACTTCACCTTGGCGAGCAGGTCGGCCGCGCTGACCGAGCCCTCCTGGGCGGACGCCGGGGTCTTCGTGCCGGTGGTGGCGCCGGTGCCGCTGGCGTGCGCGGGCAGCACTCCGGCGGCGAGCAGGGCGGCCCCGGAGGCCGCGGCGAGGGTCAGTGTTCGAAGGCGCACTGTGGGGGACCCTTCTGTTAGGAAAGTTTCCTTACCGGGTGCCGTACAAGGTGGCCCCGACTGCATGTCCGCGTCAAGCCCTGGGTGTGAACTCCCGCCCACAGGTGCGGATTCGAGCCTATTCCGGCGTATTGCGACGATTTGTTCGCAGGAGAAGACTGGAAGGGGCGGATGTCTCGCGCCAGGTCCGCCCCGAACTCCGGCCGTTTCCGGGAGGCGAGGCGTGATGTTCGTACGCAGCGTGTACGTGACCGGTGATCCCACGAAGATCGACTCGGCTCTCCGCGCCCTGAACAGCGAGGGGCGCGATCTGCTCGAAGACCGTCCCGGCTACCGTGGCGCGGGCGTCTTCGTCGACCGGGAGCTGGGCAAGCTGCTGGCGATCAGCTGGTGGGACTCGCGGCACGCCCGGCGCAACAGCGACGAGGTGATGCGCGAGCGGCGGCCGGCCCTGCTGGAGCCGTTCGCCGGGACGGTCTCGGTCGAGAACTACGAGGTGCCGGTCTTCCACGCCGCCCAGCACCCACGGGTGGGCGGCGGACTGCGCCTGACCCGGCTGGACTTCGACCCGGCGGACGCCGATCTGCTCGCCGACACCTTCCGGGCGACGGTGGTGCCCCGGCTGGAGACGTTCTCCGGGTTCGCCAGGACCGTCCTGTTCGTGGACCGCGAACGCGGGCGCGGCATGGTCGGCGTGCTCTTCGTCGACCGAGATTCCCTCGCCGCGTCCCGCGCGGGACAGGCGGCGGCCCGGCGCGGAGGGGCGGACAAGGCGCAGGTGACGGTGACCGGGCTGGAGGAGTTCGAGGTCGTCCACGCGGACGTGTGGCCCGACTGAATCGACCGGTTCGGGGGAGCTGCGGCGCAAGCGAGGTGCGGGCGCGAGAACGGCGGCGGTCCGTCCCGGCCGGGACGGACCGCCGCCGCTTTCGCGCGGGCCTCAGCGCACCGTGCGGGCCTCAGCCCACGTCGAAGGTGGCCGGGTCCGGGCCCAGGCGCCGGTCCTCGTTCAGCGCGCTGATCGCCGCGAGGTCCTCGGGGTCCAGGGTGAAGTCGAAGACCTCGATGTTCTCCTTGATCCGGGACGGCGTCACGGACTTGGGGATCACGATGTTGCCGAGCTGCAGATGCCAGCGCAGCACGATCTGGGCCGGGGTGCGGTTGTGCTTCTGCGCGATGGCGACGATCGCCGGCACCTCCAGCAGGCCCTTGCCCTGGCCGAGCGGGGACCACGCCTCGGTCGCGATGCCCTGCGCCGAGTGGAAGTCCCGCGCGGCGTGCTGCTGGAGGTGCGGGTGCAGCTCGATCTGGTTGACCGCCGGGACGACCGACGTCCCGGCGATCAGCCGCTCCAGGTGCTCCGGCAGGAAGTTGGAGACGCCGATCGCCCGCACGCGGCCTTCGGCGAGCAGCTTCTCGAACGCCTTGTACGTGTCGAGGTACTGGTCACGGGCGGGCAGCGGCCAGTGGATCAGGTACAGGTCCAGGTACTCCAGGCCCAGCTTCTCCAGCGACGCGTCGAAGGCGCGCAGCGTGGAGTCGTACCCCTGGTCGCTGTTCCAGAGCTTGGTGGTGACGAAGATGTCCTCGCGGGACAGGCCGGAGGCGGCGATGGCCTTGCCGGTGCCCTCTTCGTTGCCGTAGATCGCCGCTGTGTCGATGCTGCGGTACCCGGCCTCCAGAGCCGTGGTGACGGCGGACTCGGCCTCGTCGTCCGGCACCTGCCAGACGCCGAAGCCCAGCTGGGGCATCTCGACGCCGTTGTTGAGGATGATCGGGGGGACCTTGCTGCTCACGAGCTCTTGATCCTTCGGTTGTCGACAGGTGGTACTCCCATCGTCAACGATCACGAGCCGTGATGCATTCCTGACCGGGAAATCCACCGTCACTGACTGGCGAGTCAGTGACGGGTACCACGAGATTGGCCAGAAATGCATCGGACCTCATCGGTCCGGACCATTGACCGCGGGCCGTCATGCCGCGACTCTGTATCGCGCCACCGAACGTTCTGCTGAACTCGGTGCAGGGATGTGAACAGCCGTGCCTATCTGGCCCGGAAACCCTCCCCACCCTCGGGAAAGCAGGTACTCCCACATGAACGAGACCCTGGTCGAGGACCCTCAGACGGAGCCGTCGGTTCAGGAAACATCGGATGAAAAAGTCTGGCAAAGCCCCGGTTTCCATGTGGTGGAGACCGCCCTCGAAGTGACCGCCTACGCCCTCGCCGACCGCTGACCCCTCGGCGGCCGCACCATGACCACGACACCCCTGCGGGACGGCGGCGCCACCGTCGCCCCCCTGGACGAACGAGGAGTTCACGGGGCGGCTGCGCGCCGTGACCGGGGAGCGCTACCACGACCGGCACCCCTTCAACGTCCGTATGCACCGCGGCGAGCTGACCACCGCCGAACTGCGTCGCTGGATCGCCGCCCGCTTCCACTACCAGCGGCACATCCCCGTCAAGGACGCCCTGATCCTCGCCAAGCTCGACCGGCCGGAGCAGCGCCGCGCCTGGCTGCGCCGCATCCGCGACCACGACGGCACCGCCGAGGGGGAGGGCGGCATCGAACGCTGGCTGCGGCTCGGCGAGGCGGCCGGCCTGACCCGCGGGGAACTGTGGGACGGCTCCCGGGTGCCGCCCGGGGTGCGGTTCGCGGTCGACGGGTACGTCACCTTCTGCCGGCTGCGCCCCGCCCTGGAGGCCGTCGCCGCCTCACTGACCGAACTGTCCGCGCCGGACCTGATGCGCACCCGCATCGCCGCCTTCGAACGCCACTACCCGTGGATCGACCCGGCCGGACTCGACTACTTCCGCACCCGCGTCACCCAGGGTGCCCGTGACGGCGAGGAGGCGCTCGCCCTCGTCCTGTCGTGGGCCCGCACCCGGGAGCAGCAGGAGCGGGCGGTGTCCGCGCTGGCCTTCAAGTGCGAGGTGCTGTGGGCACTGCTGGACGCCGTGGACCGGAGCGGGCCATGACCTGGTGTCCAGCCCTCCGCCGTGGCGTGGTCCTGCGGTACGACCGGGTGCGCGGCCGTGACCTGTTGCTGCTGCCGGAGCGGGTGGTCGTGCTGCACGGCCGGGCGGGCGGTGTGCTCGGGCTGTGCGACGGCAGCCGGGAGGTCGGCGAGATCGTCGCCGAGCTGTCCGCGCGGTTCCCCGGCGCGCCGGTCGCCCGCGAAGTACCGGAGTTCCTCGGACGGTTGCGCAAGGAGGGCTGGCTGACATGACCGTCGCCCCCATCGGTCCCCCCGGCCCCCCGTGGGCGCTGCTGGCCGAGCTGACGCACGGCTGTCCGCTGCGCTGCGGGTACTGCGCCAACCCCGTCGAACTGGTCGGTCGGTCAGCCGAGCTGGACACCGGGCAGTGGGCCTCGGTGTTCCGGCAGGCGGCCGCCCTCGGCGTCGTACAGACCCATCTGTCCGGCGGCGAGCCCCTGCTGCGCCGGGACCTGCCCGGCCTGGTCGCCGCCGCCGACACGGCGGGCCTGTACGCACAGCTGGTCACCAGCGGGGTGGGACTGACCGAGCGGCGGCTCACGGAACTGGTCGACGCGGGTCTGCGCAGCGCGCAGCTCTCGGTCCAGCACACGGACGCGGCGCGTGCCGAACACATCGCGGGCGCCCGCTCCGCCGGGGCGAAGGAGCGGGCCGCCCGCCTGCTCCGCGCGGCGGGCCTGCCCTTCGGTCTGAACGTCGTCCTGCACCACGGCAACCTGGACGCCATCGACGACCTGATCGCCCTGGCCGTGGCCTGGGGCGCGGACCGCGTCGAGCTGGCCAACACCCAGTACCACGGCTGGGCCCTGCGCAACCGCGCGGCACTGCTGCCCACCCGCGCCCAGCTCGAACAGGCCCGGCGAAAGGTGCTGCGCTGGCGCCGGCGTCTCGGTGGCG
Source organism: Streptomyces sp. NPDC006739 (assembly GCF_042869815.1). Taxonomy (NCBI): domain Bacteria; kingdom Bacillati; phylum Actinomycetota; class Actinomycetes; order Kitasatosporales; family Streptomycetaceae; genus Streptomyces; species Streptomyces sp. NPDC006739. The sequence goes on along the minus strand of NZ_JBIAGM010000003.1, from coordinate 470,445 downwards.
ACCTGGAGTTGATCTGGGTGACCCCCGATCTCCTGGACGCCACGGCGAAACCCTGCATGGGCGGCTGGGGCCGCGTCTCCCTCACCGTCACCCCCGACGGCACGGTGCTGCCCTGCCCGTCGGCGGCCGCCCTGCCGGACCTCGACCCCCCGAACGTGAAGAGCCACCGACTCGACTGGATCTGGCGGGACTCCAAGGCCTTCAACGCCTTCCGCGGCGAGTCCTGGATGCCCTCCCCCTGCCGCGACTGCGCCCTGCGCACCACGGACCACGGTGGCTGCCGCTGCCAGGCCCACGCCCTGACCGGCGACCCCGCCCGCACCGACCCGGCCTGCCGCCACGCCCCCGACCACCACCTCGTGGCAGACCTGGTGCGGGGGCGGGGCGGCGCGGCCGACGATCCTCCGCTCGCGGGCCGACGGCCCGCCTACGTCTACCGAGAAGGAGCAAAATGAGCCGTCGACGTCCGCGCGCGGCGATGACCGCGCTCGGGTTCGCCGCCGTCGTGCTGGCGGCCCTGCCCACGGCGGTCCCGGCGCCCGCCGCCGCGGCGAACGCCTCGCGCCCGGCCGCCCGGCGCACGGTGGCCCCCGACTGGTCCACCGCCGTGGTCGACTCCACCATGGCCCGCTACACGCCGAGCGACATCGGCGGCTGGTCGTACCCGGTCGGGCTGTACCTGTACGGGCAGTACCTCACCTACCGGCGCACCCACGACACCCGCTACCTCACCTACATCAAGAGCTATGTCGACCGCTTCGTGAAGAGCGACGGATCGATCGGCCAGTCCTTCGACAGCCTGGACAGCATGCAGGCCGGCCGGCTGCTGGTGATCCTGCACCACGAGACCGGCCAGGACCGCTACCGCAGGGCGGCCCAGAAGATCCGCGACCGCCTCACCGCCTACCCGCGCACCGCCGACGGCGGCTTCTGGCACGCCGACAGCTCGAGCCGCGCCCACCAGCTGTGGGCGGACGGCGCCTACATGGTGAACCCGTTCCTCGTCGAGTACGGAAAGGAGTTCGGCGACAGCGCCTACACCGACGACGAGGCGGCCGAGCAGCTGTACGTCTACGGCACTCATCTGCAGGTCGCGAACGGACTGCTCCGGCACGCCTACGACGAGTCCAGGACCGCGAGCTGGGCCGATCCGCAGACCGGGCTCGCTCCCGAGCACTGGTGCCGGGCCGTCGGCTGGTACTCCATGGCGGTGGTCAACGTCCTGGACGCCATCCCGGCGAACCAGCCCCGCCGTCGTCCCCAACTCCTGTCGATCTTCCGCAAGTTGGCCGCCGCTCTGGAGAAGTACCAGGACCCCGCGACCGGGCGCTGGTTCCAGGTGATGGACAAGGGGGACCGGTCCGACAACTGGACCGAGACCTCCTGCTCCAGCATGTTCACCTACGCCCTCTCGCGCGGCGCCCAGCAGGGCTACCTCGACCCGCACTACGCCGCCGTCGCGCAGCGCGGCTACCAGGGCGTGCTGGCGAGGCTCTCGGTCGGCCCCGACGGCCGCACCAACCTCGCCGACATCTCCGTCGGCACCAACGTCGGCGACTACGCGTACTACGTGGGCCGCACCCGGGCCACCAACGACTTCCACGGCCTGGGCGCCTTCCTGATCATGAACGAACAACTGCGAGGAGATTAGTGTCATGAGCACGTCTAGAAGGGCACTGCTGGGTGCCGCGGTCGCGGGCGCGGCCGGGACGGCGCTGGGACTGCCCGCCACCGCCGACGCCGCCTCCTGGCAGCAGAAGTGGGCTCCCTCGGCGAGCCGCGACGGCCTCGGCGCCTTCGAGACCGTCGAGGACGACCGCGCGGACTCGCACCCCGCCGGGCATCCCCACATCTTCGCCACCGGCGCCAACTGGCGCTTCAACATGCACATGGTCGACCGGGACACCATGACCGACCGGCAGCGCCAGGAGGTCACCGGTCTGCGCACGAGTTCCAGCGGCTACCTCACGTGGAACCAGGGCCAGACCTGGCGGGTCACCTACTCGATGTACATCCCCGGCTCGCTGAAGGCGACCACCACCTTCACCCACATCATGCAGATGAAACAGCCCGGCACCGGCTCCTCCCCGATCGTCACGCAGTCGCTGCGCCGGGTGAACGGGAAGCAGACCATCGAGCTGAACCTCGCCACGGACGGCATCGTCGTCGGCCGCGCCGACCTGGACCCGCTGCACGACAAATGGACCGACGTCGACTTCCAGATCAGGGTCGGCAACGGCTCGGCGGGCTCGGTCCGCTGGATCCTCAGGTCCGGCGGCTCCACCGTGATCGACGTGTCGAAGACCGGCGTCGACACCTTCCTCGCCGACCGGGTGCGCCCGAAGTGGGGCATCTACCGCTCCCTCGGTGACACCTCCGGGTCCCTGCAGGACACCTACCTGCTGCTCACCAACCTCCGTGGTTACCAACTGGTGTGAGGAGCCGTCCCATGAAGTCCCCCACCGGTTCGCGCCGTCGAGCGGCGGCCGTCCTTCTGTTCGTCGTGGCCGTCGTCCTCGGCCTCGCCCACCCCGCGGCGCTCGCCGCCCCGCACTCCGCCGCTCGCGCCGCCGCCGAGTACAACGTCCGCGACTACGGCGCCAAGGGCGACGGCTCCACCAACGACAGCCCGGCCATCGACAAGGCGATCACGGCCGCGAGCGCGGCGGGCGGCGGCACCGTCCGCTTCCCCTCCGGCACCTACAAGTCGAAGAACACCCTCCACATGAAGAGCCATGTGACGCTCCAGCTCGACAAGGGCGCCACCCTCCAGGGCTCCAACGCCGGCACCTACGACAAGGCCGAGGCCAACCCGTACGACGCCTACCAGGACTACGGGCACAGCCACTTCCACGACGCGATGATCTACGGGGACAGGCTGACCGACATCGGCTTCGTCGGTCAGGGCGTCATCGACGGAGCGGGCAACCTGATCACCGGCAACCCCAAGTCCGGCCAGGCCGACAAGATCATCTCGCTGACCCGGTGCGACGGGCTCAGGATCGGCGACGGTCTCACCCTGCGCCGGGGCGGCCACTTCGCCGCCCTCACCAACGGCTGCACCAACGTGACCTCCGACCACCTGACCATCGACACCGCGAGCGACCGCGACGGCTGGAACGTCATCTCCACCACCGACGCCACCATCACCAACGCCACGATCCACGCCAACGACGACGCCCTCGTCTTCAAGAGCGACTACGCGCTCGGCGCCAAGCTGCCCAACGGCCGTGTGCGGGTGAGCGGTTCGACCCTCGGGGCCAGGTGCTGCAACGCCCTGATGTTCGGCTCGGAAACCTGTGGCGACTTCTCGGACTACCAGTTCGACAACATTGTCATCGACGGCGCCGACAAGTCCGGCCTCGGCATGGTCTCGATGGACGGCTCGAAGATCTCCGACGTCCACTACCGCGACATCACGATGACGAACGTCCACTCGCCGATCATGCAGAAGATCGGCACCCGCGAGCGCTGCGGCAACAGTCCGGGTGTCGGCTCGATCAGCGACGTCACCTACGACAACATCACGGCGACCGGCAACAGCCCCTCCTTCAGCCCGACCCTGTGGGGCGAGACCGGCCACCGCATCAACGGCGTGACCTTCACCGACGTCAACATCACCGTCCCCGGCGGCAACGGCACCCTGTCCACCGGCGTGCCCAGCAACACCGCGACCGACTACAACCCGAACAGCATCGGCACCCGGCCCGCCTACGGCTGGTACCTGCACGACGCCGACAACGTCCAGTTCACCGACAGTTCGGTGAGATTCGCCGCGGACGACGGTCGGCCCGCGTTCATCGCCGACGCGGCCGACGGCATCCGGCTCACCCGGTTCACCGCGCAGAAGGGCGGCAACTCCCCGTTCGACGTGGGCCTCAAAAGCGTCACCGGCGCGTGCCTGACGGACAGTCACAACACCTCCGGCGGCGCCCTGCGGGTCTCGGGGAGTCAGGACTGCGGCACTGCGGCGGCCAAGCCGCTCGACCTGGAGAACCCCCGCCAGGACTTCCTCCGCAACTCCGTCGGCGGCCTCTTCCTGCACTGGGGCCTGCGCACCGCCCCCGCCCACACCAACTGCTCCGCCTGGGAGAACGACGTCACCAGCGGCGGCTGGACCCCCGACTACTGGGTGAACGAGGCCCGGAAACTGCACACCCAGTACCTGGTCCTCGCCACCTTCCACAGCCGCCTCGGCTACGCCCGCCCCTGGCCGTCGAAGATTCCCGGCTCCTGCTCCACCAAGCGGGACTTCCTCGGCGAGCTGATCACCGCCGCCAAGGCCAAGGGGATGAAGGTCATCCTCTACATGACCAACGACCCCCAGTGGCACGCCGAGGGCGGCCACGAGTGGCTCGACTCGGCCGCGTACTCCGCCTACAAGGGCAAGAACGTCGACCTGACCACCAACGACGGCTTCGGGCAGTTCAGTTACGACAACTTCTTCGAGGTCATGGACCGCTATCCCGACCTCGGCGGCTTCTGGATCGACAACGACAACCCCTACTGGGAGAGCCACAACCTCTACCAGCAGATCTACGACAAGCGCCCGAACTACACGCTCAGCAACAACAACGAAGACACGCCCATCATGGACATGATCAGCAATGAGCAGAAGACGGGCATGACCCCGGCCTACGACTACCCGCAGGCTCTCTACACCGCCCAACCCCGCCTGACCGAGGCCGACTTCAAGCTGCCCTCGACCGGCGCCTGGTGGTACGACGGCTCCGACCCGACCGTCGACAAACAGCTCACCCTCGGCCGCCTGATCACCAACGCCGGCTCCTCGGTGAAGGCGCTGATGGCCGAAACAGCCCAGGTCAACGGCAAGTTCCCGTCGAACCAGGCCTCCTTCAACAACTTCGCGAACTCCTACCTCGACCCCGTCTGGGAGTCCCTGCACGGCACCGAGGGCGGCGGCTACATGTACGGCGGCCTCAAGCCCGGCGCCTGGAACGACGGCGCGTACGGCGTCACGACCATCGCCAAGGACGACGCGAACCGGCAGTACGTCCACGTCCTGACCCCGCCCAGCACCAGCACCCTGCGCGTCCGGGACAACGGCTACCGCGTCGCCTCCGTCACCAACCTCCGCACGGGCCAGGCGGTTTCGTGGTCGCAGTCGGGCGGTGCGCTGACCCTGAGCGGGCTCGGCTCCTGGGACCCGTACGACACCGTCTTCAAGGTCACCACCGCCGGCCGCGAGGGCATCCTCACCGGCGTCAAGGTCACCGCGAGCGCCTCCGCGAGCGGACACGCCGCAGCGGCGGCCGGTGACGGCGACTACCTCACCTACTGGGACAACGGCAAGACGCTGCCGGTGAACCTCACCTTCGACCTCGGCTCGGCGAAGAAGGTGCAGTACATCGGGCTCAACCAGCGCGAGGACTCCGTCGCCTACGCCCGCTCCGCCACCGAGCAGTCGGCGCGGATCAAGGACTACAAGGTCTTCCTGAGCGACGACGGCTCGACCTGGGGCAGCGCGGTCAGGACCGGACAGTTGCCCAGCCGCCGAGGAGTGCAGGGCATCGACCTGACCGCCGCGGGCGCCCGCTATGTCCGGCTCGAGGTCGACACCACCTGGGCCGCCTCCACCGACACCACCCGCTACCAGCGACTGCGGATCGACGAGGCGTGGATCGGTACGTCGTACGCCACACCCGCGAACGGGGGACAGTCATGATCCGGGTCAGATCGCTCACGGCCGCTGCGGCGGGCCTGCTTCTCGCTGCGGCGGTGCCGCTCGTGGGCACCGCCCATCCGGCCGCCGCCTCCGACAACGGCCGGTCCGTGCGGCCCGCGATGGGCTGGTCCAGTTGGAGCTTCGTGCGTCGCTGGCCGACCGAGGCGAAGATCGAGGCGCAGGCCGACGCGCTGGCCTCCAGCGGCCTGAAGGACCACGGCTTCGTCTACGTCAACCTCGACGACTTCTGGCAGAAGTGCGACGGCAACGGCTTCGTCGTCGACGACTACGGCCGCTGGGCCGTGGACACCGGCAAGTTCCCCGACGGCATCAAGGGGGTGGCGGACTATGTCCACTCCAAGGGCCTGAAGTTCGGTTTCTACGTCACTCCGGGCATCGCGAAGAACGCCGTCACCAGGAACACGCCGATCGAGGGGACCTCGTACCACGCGAAGGACATCGCGGACACCTCCACGGCCGAGAAGAACTACAACTGCAAGAACATGTACGCCATCGACTACTCCAAGCCGGGCGCGCAGGAGTTCGTGAACTCCTGGGCCAGGCAGTTCGCGTCCTGGGGAGTCGACTACCTGAAGATCGACGGCGTGGGCAGCGCCGACATCCCCGACGTCCAGGCCTGGGACACGGCGCTGCGGGCGAGCGGACGGCCCATCAACTTCGCGCTGTCCAACAACCTCCCGATCGCCGACGCCGCCACCTGGCGCAAACTGGCCAACAGCTGGCGCACCCAGGGCGATGTGGAGTGCTACTGCGGGCCGGGGAGCAACGGCAGCGGCTATCCGCTGACCGACTGGTCCCACGTCTCCAAGCGGTTCGACTCGGCCGCCTCCTGGCAGCCGTACGCCGGCCCCGGCGGCTGGAACGACCTGGACTCGCTGGAGATCGGCAACGGCGACCAGGTGGGCCTGACGGCCGACCAGCGCCGCTCGCACTTCACGCTGTGGTCGATGGCGGCGGCCCCGCTGCTGCTCGGCACCGACCTCACACAACTCGACCCCGTCGACAAGGCGATGCTGACCAACGACCGGCTGATCGGGGTCGACCAGGACGGGGTGGCCGCGAAGCGGGTTGTGAACAGCGGTGTCAAGCAGGTCTGGAGCAAACGGGAGAACAGCGGCGACTACGTGGTGGCACTGTTCAACACCGGGACCTCCGGCACCAGCACGGTCGGTGTGAACTGGTCGCAGGTCGGTTTCACCGGTTCCGGCGATGTCACCGACCTGTGGTCCGGCTCCGACAAGGGCGTGATCGCGGACTCGTACAGCGCGACCCTGCGACCGGGCGAAACACGGCTGATCCGTGTGAAACCGGTTAACAACGTGAACGTTTCCGCGGCATCCGCGGCATCTGAGTCATCCGCGGCAGCCGCGGCCTCCCCCGGTTTCGCCGTGGCCCCCTACGAGTACCTCGGCTGGGGCAACCCCCAGAACCCCACCTCCGTGATGTCCGCGACCGGCGTCAAGTGGTTCACCCTCGCCTTCGTCCTCTCCGACGGCACCTGCAACCCGAAGTGGGACGGCTCCCGCCCGCTGACCGGCGGCAGCGACCAGTCCACGATCAACGCGATCAGAGCGGCCGGCGGTGACGTCGTCGTCTCCGTCGGCGGCTGGAGCGGGAACAAGCTCGGCGAGAAGTGCTCCAGCGCCTCCGCGCTGGCCGGCGCCTACCAGAAGGTGGTCAACGCCTACAAGCTGAAGGCGCTCGACATCGACATCGAGAACACCGAGTGGTCCAACGCGACCGTGCGTCAGCGGGTCGTCGACGCGCTGAAGACGGTGAAGGCGAACAACCCGGGCCTGAAGACCGTCATCACCTTCGGCACCACCTCCAGCGGCCCGGACTCCACCGGCGTCGACATGATCAAGCGGGCGGCGAACTCCGGTCTGGCGAACGACGTCTGGTGCGTCATGCCGTTCGACTTCGGCGGCGGCACCACGAACATGGGCAGTCTCACCACCAAGGCCATGGAGGGCCTCAAGGCCCAGGTGAAGTCGGCGTACGGCTACAGCGACGCCACCGCCTACGCGCACATCGGGCTGTCGTCGATGAACGGCAAGACGGACGACTCCGGTGAGCTGGTGCGGCCGGCCGACTTCAGGACCATGCTCGCGTACGCCCAGCAGCACCACATCGGGCGGCTCACCTACTGGGCCGTCAACCGTGACCGGGGCTGCGGCTCGGGCACCGCCGGGGACTCCTGCAGCGGCGTGACGCAGCAGCCGTACGACTACCTCAAGGTCTTCACCCAGTACACGGGCTGAGGGGAACATCCGTGAACATCAGAAGAGTTCTGCCGTACGGCGTCGCGGTGGCCCTGGCGCTGCCGCTCGCCGGTCTCGGCCAGGGCACCGCCCTCGCCGCCACCGACTACCAGGCCGAGGACGCCCAGATCTCGCAGGGCACCGTCTCCACCAGCCACACCGGGTACACCGGCACCGGCTTCGTCGACTACACCAACGTCAAGGGCTCCTACGTGGAGTTCACGGTGAGCGCGGCCTCCGCCGGCACCTCCGCCCTCACCCTGCGCTACGCCAACGGCACCTCCGTCGACCGGCCGATGGACATCTCCGTGAACGGCACGGTCGTCGCCCCGGCCGTGTCCTTCCCGGCCACCGCCGACTGGAACACCTGGGTCACCAAGACCGTCGACGTCCCGCTGACCGCGGGCACCGACAAGATCCGGGCCACCGCCACCACCGCGGGCGGCGGCCCCAACCTCGACCGCGTCAGCCTCGACGCGGCCACCGACACCCAGGCCCCGACCCGCCCCGGACAGCCGAGCTGCTCGGACATCGGCGAGAACGCGCTGACCCTGGCCTGGGGCGCGTCCACGGACAACGTGGGCGTGAGCGCGTACGACATCTACGAGCACGGCAACAAGATCGGTGAGGCGCCCGGGAGTTCGACATCCAAGGCGCTGACCGGGCTCACGCCGAACACCGACTACAACCTCACGGTGATCGCCCGGGACGCGGCGGGCAACACCTCCCTCGCCAGCCCGGTCGTCGACTGCACCACCGAACCCAGCTCCGACACCACTCCGCCCAGCAAGCCGGGCACGCTCTCCGCGAGCAACGTCACCGCGAACAGCGCCGATCTGAAGTGGGGCGCCTCGACCGACGACAAGGGGGTCGTCGCCTACGACGTGCGCAGCGACACCACCGTCTACGACACGGTCACCAGCGGCACGTCGACCACGCTCACCGGGCTCGCCTGCGACAGCCCGTACAGCCTGAACGTCGTCGCCCGCGACGCGGCCGGCAACGTCTCCGAACCCAGTGACACGGTCACCTTCACCACGAAGGCGTGCGCGACCGACGGCGGAGTACCGTCCTCGATCGCGCCGCTCTCCACCGGCTGGACCATCCCCTGGGGCACCTACTGGATGCCCGACGGCAAGACCGCCCTGGTCACCGAGCGGGACGACTTCCGGGTCTTCAAGGTCACCAAGGACGGCACGAGGACACAGGTCGGCACCGTCCCCAATGCCGTCACCACCAACGGGGAGGGCGGGCTCCTCGGCGTCGCCGTCGACCCCAAGTGGGACACGAACCACTACGTCTACTTCATGCACACCGCGTCCGAAGGCAACCGCGTGGTCCGCATGACCTACGACGGCACCAAGCTCAGCGACTACAAGATCCTGCTCCAGGGCATCAAGAAGAACCGCTATCACAACGGCGGCCGTCTGGTCTTCGGCCCCGACGGCTACCTCTACGTCTCCACCGGTGAGGCCCAGACGCCCGACCTGGCGCAGGACAAGACCTCACTCAACGGCAAGATCCTGAGGATGACGACGGACGGCAAGCCGGCCCCCGGCAACCCGTTCGGGAACTACGTCTACAGTCTCGGTCACCGCAATCCGCAGGGTCTCGCCTTCGACCGCAGCGGGCGCCTGTGGGAGGCCGAGTTCGGCAACAGCTCCAAGGACGAGCTGAACCTCATCAAGCCCGGCGCCAACTACGGCTGGCCCACCTGCGAGGGCATCTGCGGTGTCGCCGGCATGACGAACCCCAAGGCCACCTGGAACGTCTCCGAGGCATCTCCGAGCGGCATCGCCATCGTCCGCAACGTCGTCTACATGGCGTCCCTGCGCGGCGAACGGCTGTGGCGCATCCCGATCAACGGCGACACCGAGAGCGTCGGCACCCCGAGCGCGTACTACGTGGGAACGTACGGCCGGCTGCGCACGGTGACCAAGGTGCCGGGCGCCGACCAGCTGTGGCTGTCCACCACCAACTGCGACAACAACGGCAACCAGCCGGACGGATCCGACCAGATCTTCCGCGTGAACATCGGCTGACGGGCCCTCACGCCCGGTAGAGCGCCTCGACCTCGTTGGCGTAGGCGTTCTCGATGGCCTTGCGCTTCAGCTTCAGGGACGGGGTCAGCAGACCGTGTTCCTCGGTGAAGGGCTGGGCCAGTATCCGGAACGTGCGGATCGACTCGGTCTGCGAGACGAGGGTGTTGGCGGCGACCACCGCGCGCCGCACCTCCGTCTCCAGGTCGGCGTCGCGCACCAGCTGGACCGGGGACAGCTTCGGCTTGCCGCGCATCTGCAGCCAGTGCTCCACCGCATCCTGGTCGATGGTGACCAGGGCGGCGATGTAGGGGCGGTCGTTGCCGACCACGATGCACTGGTTGACCAGCGGATGGTCGCGGACCCGCTCCTCCAGCACCCCGGGCGAGACGCTCTTGCCGCCGGAGGTCACCAGGATCTCCTTCTTGCGGCCGGTGATGGTGAGGAAGCCGTCCTCGTCGAGGGAGCCCAGGTCGCCGGTGGCCAGCCAGCCGTCGTGCAGGGTCGCGTCGGTGGCCTTCTGGTTGTTGAGGTAGCCCTGGAAGACGTTCTGGCCGTGCAGCCAGATCTCCCCGTCGTCGGCGATGTGCACGGTGACGCCCGGGATGGCCTGGCCGACCGTGCCGTAGCGGGTGCGGTCCGGCGGGTTGGCGGTCGCCGCCGCCGTCGACTCGGTCAGACCGTAGCCCTCGTAGATCTGCACGCCCGCGCCCGCGAAGAACAGACCCAGCCGGCGGTCCATGCCGGAACCGCCGGACATCGCGTTGCGGATCCGGCCGCCCATCGCCGCACGAACCTTGGAGTAGACCAGCTTGTCGAACAGCTGGTGCTGCATCCGCAGGCCCGCGGAGGGTCCAGGACCGGTGCCCCAGGCCTTCGCCTCCACCGCGTCCGCGTACCTGACCGCGATCTCGACGGCCTTCTCGAACGGGCCGCCCTTGCCCTCCTTCTCCGCCTTCCGCCGGGCCGCGTTGAACACCTTTTCGAAGATGTACGGCACCGCCAGGATGAACGTGGGCCGGAAGGCCGCCAGGTCGGGCAGCAGGGCGGCGGCGTTCAGCTGCGGCTGGTGACCGAAGCGGACGCCGTGACGGATCGCGGCCACCTCCACCATGCGGCCGAAGACATGGGCCAGCGGCAGGAACAGCAGGGTCGAGACGTCGTCGCCCTTCCTGGCGTGGAACACCGGCTCCCAGCGGTCGACGACCGTGTCCGCCTCGAACATGAAGTTGCCGTGCGAGATCACACAGCCCTTGGGACGGCCCGTGGTGCCCGAGGTGTAGATGATCGTGGCGACGGAGTCGGGGGTGACCGCCTGCCGGTGGCGGTGCACCAGGTCGTCCTCGATGTGGGCGCCCGCGTCGTACAGCTCCTGCACGGCTCCCGAGTCCAGCTGCCACAGCTGGTGCAGCCGGGGCAGCCGGTCGATGACGGTGGCGATGGTCATCGCGTGGTCCTCGTGCTCCACGACGGCCGCCGTGCACTCGGCGTCGTAGAGCATCCAGAAACACTGTTCGGCGGAGGAGGTGGGATAGACCGGCACCACCTGGGCACCTATGGTCCACAAGGCGTAGTCGAACAGGGTCCACTCGTAGCGGGTGCGGGACATGATCGCGACCCGGTCGCCGAACCGGATGCCCCGCGCGAGCAGGCCCTTGGCCAGGGCGAGGACCTCGTCACGGAACTCGGCGGCGGTCACGTCCCGCCACTGCCCGGAGTCGTCCTTGCGGCCGAGCGCGATGTGCAGCGGGTCCGACTGGGCACGCTCGAAGACGGTGTCGGCCAGACCGCCCACCGGCGGCGCCGACGCCAACGGAGGGTTGGTGAACTCGCGCAAACCCGCTCCCCGCTTCTGCTCCTCAGTGGCGCTCCGCACAGCGCCGTGAAAGCTACCCCACCGACCGAGCGGGCGGGAGGGGGTGCGAAACCGAGCAATCCTCACCTTTGGGGCCGTCAGCGCCCCGTAAATGCGCTTGTACGCGGAGGAGTCGGGCAGATTACTTACGGTGCAGTAAGTTCCGGTGCCGTAATCTCCACCGAATCTGCCCGACCCGATTACCGGGCGCGTCCCGTCGCGATCGCCTCGCCGGGGCCGGGCGCCCGGCCGGGGTGTCCTCTCGGTCAGCGTCGCGGCGGCGGATTCCGTCACTCCGGTTTCACACCGGGCGGACCATGATCAGGCGGTGCTGGCCGGGGCCGAAATAGTCCGCGCGGTCGTCGGTCTGGACGAAACCGAACGAGCCGTACAGCGCGAGGGCGGGCGCGTTGGCCGGATCCACCGTCAGGGCCGCCTCCACCACGCCCTCCGCGCGCATCATCTCCAGCGCGGCCTCCATCAGCCGGCGCCCCATGCCCTGCCCGCGCAGCCGCTCGTCCACGCCCAGCCCGAGGATCCAGCTCCGCTTGCGGTCCGAGCGGGTGCCGGCGAGCACGTATCCGAGCAGGTCGGTGCCGTCGTCGAGGACGAGGAAGTCGTCCCCGCAGACGTCCATCAGCTGCCGCAGCACGAAGAACGGGTAGGCGAACTCGGTGAAGATGTGGGCGTCGAGGCGGGCCAGCCGGGGCAGGTCCTGCTCGGTCGCGGCGCGCATCCGCACCTGGGCGGGATCTGCGGCGACGGTGTCACCGATGGGTCGAATCATTGCCGTTCCTCGAAGCGTGAGTTGATTGTGGCCCCGAACGGGGCATTCCCTCATACCATGAGACGATCGATGCGAGGGGGCAGAGAGTGCGTGAGCCGCTTGTACAGGTGCTCAATGACGACGCTCCGTGGGATTCATTCGACGCACGTGCGTACGTGGATGTCAACTACCGCTGCGTGACCGCCGAGGATTCCTTGATCCTCGCGATCGTACGTGATCATTTCGCCACTCATTTCGACGCTGACGGGCGTATTCCGTTACGCGGAATCGATGTCGGCACCGGCGCGAACCTCTATCCCGCGCTCTCCCTGCTGCCCTGGTGTCACGAGATCACCTTGTGCGACCGGTCGGCGGCGAACGTGGAGTGGCTCAAGCGGCAGGACTGGGCGCTGATGTCGGAGCGGGGGGAGTGGCTGTGGAGCCAGTTCTGGGACATCCTCGCCGAGCGCCCGGCCTACGGCGCCATAGCCGAACCCCGCTCCCTGCTGGGCTCGTTGAGCCGGGTGGAGCACGGCAACCTGTTCGACCTGCCCCGGGCCGGCTGGGAGATCGGCACCATGTTCTTCGTGGCCGAGTCGATGTCCACCTCCCGCGAGGAGTTCGAACGGGCCGTGGCCTGTTTCCTCGGCTCGCTGGAGCCCGGCGCGCCGTTCGCCGCCGCTTTCGTACGGGGTTCCGCCGGATATGACGTCGGCGCCGAGTCGTATCCGGCCTGCGACGTGGCGGAATCCGATGTGCACGCCACGCTCGCCCGGTACAGCGAGCGGTGCGAGATCACCGTCGTGGATCCCTCGGTCCCCCCATTCCGTTCCGGATACAGCGGAATGATCGTCGCCTGCGGGCGGCGGAACTCCCATTCCGCATAAGCGAAAGAGAAAGGGGGGTGGCAGGTGCAGATCGATCCGCGCCGGCAACTGCTGGACATCTGGTCGAGTATCGCGCGGCATTCCGTGGCCGACGGGAAATGGGCCTGGGGTCCGCAGCGCGGGCGCAGCAGCGTCGAGGACGCCGAGCGCCTGCTGTGCCTCATGTATCCCGCCACCGAGATCCGCGCCTTCCAGCTCAGCGACCCCGATCTGCTGCAGGGCGACGTGGAGGCCGTCCTCAGGGGCCTGGGCGGCCGGCTCGACCTCGCGGAGGTCTTCTGCCGCATCCTGCGGGAGTTCACCGAGACCCACACCGCCGACGACGGACGGCCCACCTTCCACGGCGGCAGCTACTTCACCTCCCTCGACCCGCGGCGCGCGCCCACCGGGGAACAGCGCGCGCTCGGTGTCGTGGACTCGTTCTCGATGTCCATCACCCTCTGCCTCGCCGCCCTCGGCTTCCTCAAGGACCTGGCCGGCCGAGGCCCCTGGGGGAGGTTCGGCGCCCTGGCCGCCGAACTGCGGGAGGCGGCCCGGACGCGGCTCACCGCCGCCATGGCCAGCCTGCTGCGCTGCTTCACCGTCGACGTCTTCGCCGCCGACTCCGAGCGCGGCCGCCGACTGTGCGGACTGCTCGGCCAGGGCAAGGTCGCCGACCGGATCGTGCTGGAGGAGTTCCAGCGGCTGTTCGGCCCGCTGCGGGCCACCCTCCGCGACCACTTCGACCTCGGCGCCGACGTCGTCGGCAGCCTCGACCAGCGCAACCAGCTCTTCGAGTGCGGCTGGACCTGGGGCATCGTCCGGGGCGCCCCGCCGGTGGTGACCGGCGAGGACATCGGCGTCCAGCCCGAGGGATGCGCCACGGCCGTCCCCTCCCCGTACTTCACCGTCGTCGCCCTGGACGGCATCGTGGACCTGTTCTCCGACCGCACCCTGCGGCTCGGGCTGCTCACCCCCGAACAGCAGCGGCTCGCCGAGGAGCTCAGGCTGCGCCGGCAGGTCGCCCAGCAGTACTGGTCGGGCATCGCGCGCTTCCAGCCCGCCGGCTGGCCGCTCGCCGACATCCCCTGGCGCTGCGCCGCCGACGGGCCCGTCGCCGAGTACTCCACCCTCGCCGTCACCTCGATCCTGGTGCACGGGCTCGCCCGGGAACGCACCGCCGACGACGACGTCCCCCGCGTCGCCGACGTCCTCGAACGCCTCGCCGAGCGCGGGCGCGTCACCAGCCGCATGACCCGCGACGCGGACACCGCCCTGCGCCTGCACAGCCCCGGCGTCACCCTGCCGCTGGACGGCAGCGATCTGCTCGGTCCGCCGCTGGCCTGGACCGTCAACGACTTCTCCGCCCAACTCCTCAAACGCGCCGTCCAGTTGTGCGTCCTCGGCCGTGCCCTGCCGGCCCAGGAACGGCTGCTGCGGCTGGCCGAGCAGACCATGGAACACCTGTGGCGCCGACGCAGGCGGGACGGCACCGGCGCCGGCCTGTGGGACGACCCGCGCGGCGTCCACCCCGGCGCACCGGCGCCGGCCGAACCCTCCTGGGGCCTGACCGAACGCGTCGTCGAGGCCATGGTCGCCGCCGGCCTGCTGCTGGCCCAGCAGCCCATCCGCAGCATCGACCTCCTGGAGATCGCCCGCGACCTGATCAGCGAGGCCGGCCACATGCTCGGCGTCGAACGGCAGGGCCCCTCGGTGCGCGCCGACGGCCCGCAGGGCCTCGAACTGGCCGGCATCGAGGCCAGGCTGCGCCGGGCCGGCCGTATAGCCGAGGAGAAGCCGGGGACCGCCGCCGCCCTCGCCCTGCGCGCCCTCGACGACCTGGACGCGCTGGCCCGGGCCCGGCAGAGCGCACTCGGAGGCGGATGAGCCGTGATCCTCTTCGCCGCGTCCGACAAGGGCGGCACCGGCCGCTCGGTCACCACCGCCAACCTCGCCTACCGCCGGGCCCTGCGCGGCGACGACGTCGTCTACGTCGACTTCGACTTCGGCTCGCCCACCACCGCCGCGGTCTTCGACGTCCCCCTCGCCCAGCGCGGCGTCACCCACGCCGGACTCCACTCCTACCTGCGCGGCGACAGCGGCGAACCGACCCGGATCGACGTCTGGGCGCACACCCAGCACCCGGCGCTCAGGCTGCGCCCGCCAGGCTCCGGCCGGCTGGAGCTGCTCCCCGGCGACCGGGGCGGCGGCGAGTTCGCCGTCGACGCGGACGCCCTGCGCCGCTGCGCCGATCTGCTGCTCTCCCTCAGCGGCGAGTTCGACCTGGTCATGGTCGACCTCAGCGCGGGCCGCAGCTTCGCCCTCGACATGGTCCTCGCGGTGACCTCCCGGCCCGAACTGGACGGCCTCCAGGCCCGCTGGCTGGTCTACCACCGCTGGACCCGTCAGCACGTCATGGCCGCCGCCGGGCTGGTCGACGGCGACCGGGGCATCGTCGCCGCGGGCATGCGGCGGGGCCACGACGGGGAACGCCTGCGCGCCGCCATCCGGTTCGTACGGGCCGCCGTACCCGACCTGGACGCGCCGCCCTGGTCCCAGCTGCCACCCACCCAGTCGGCGTGGATGCGCCTGTGCGACCAGACCCTCGCGGCGCTCGCGGCCGAACTGGGCGTGGGCTGGGCCAGAGTGCTCGGCTGCACCCCGCTGGAGCCCGTCCTGCAGTGCCGCGAGCAGCTCATCACCGACGAGGACGTCTTCGACAGCGGCATCGTCGCCGTGCAGACCCGGCAGGCGTTCGAGGACCTGGCCGGCCGGCTGACCGACGCCGAGGCCTGGGGGCGGCCGTGACCGGGCCGGCCGCCCGCGTGTTCCAGGAGACCGGCGCGGGCCCGCGCACCCGGTCCGTGCCGCTCGCCCATGTCTCCCTGGAGGTCGGCCACCTGTACGCCGAGGACCACCTGGCGGGCCCCGAGCGGCTGCGCGCCCACTTCGCCGCCGTACGGCCGTGGATCGACGCGGTGCGCGCCTCGGTGACCGGTCCGGCTGGCCGGCCCCGGATCAGCACCTGTTTCCTGGTGGACGACTACTTCACCCCCTTCTCCTCGCCCGCCGAGGTGCTGCCCGTGCTGCTGGCCGAGGCCGAGCGGGCCGGGGTCACCATCGACTACCTGGCCCGCGAATCGGCCTGCGCCGAGGCCGACGGCGTCCCCCTGGCGCAGCACACCCTCCAGCGGCTGGTCGAGTCCCCGGTGCCCGGCAGCGACGGCTCCCGGCCGCCCGCCCGGCAGACCGGCTGGCTGGCCAACGGCGCCCGCGGTCCCGGCGGCGCGCCGGCCCAGGCGATGGCCGAGGCGCCCGGCTGGCGGCCGCCCGCCGAGACCGCCGCCCGCCGGCACTCGATCTTCACCGACGTCGAACTCTGGGACGACCGCGAGGGACGGCGCACCTGGTCCTGCCCCTTCCTGGCCGCCGTCTGGCAGCTGGCCCGCCTCGGACTGCTCCGCGAGGACGGCAGGCCCGTTCCCGAGCCGGCCGGCCCCGGCGACCGGCCCTGGCCCGACCACTGGTCCGCCCTGCCGCCGCTGACCCGGCTGGTACCGGACGCGGCCCCGTTCACGGCCTACCTGACCTGGTCCGTGCTCGGCGCCCGCTTCCTGCCGGTGGAGAACGCGGTCCGGGTCGTCCTGGACCAGGTCGCCGTGGACCCGCAGGCGCTGGCCCAGACCGCCGAACGCTCCGCGAGGGAGGGCCTGCCCGTCCCCGCCTCCGTCGCGGAGCGGGCCTCCTACGTCTTCTACCGGGAACCCTGAATGGCGCCCGGGAGGGAGGTCACCGTACTGGCCTGGGGCGAGGTGCGCACCGGTCTGCTGGCCACGTCCCGCTCGCTGACCGGGCCGGAGGCGGAGCGGGTGCTGGCGCTGCGGCCGGGGGAGCGGGTGCGGGTGTCGGCGCGGCCGTCGCCGTACGCCGTCTCGCCCGACGTGCTCACCGGTGTGGACTGCGTGCTGCCCGCCGCGTCCGGGGCCCGGGTCCGCGGGGTCGGCACCGTGGTCGCCCGTGCCGCCCTGACCGCGGGGCGCGTCCTGCAGTCCTCCGCCCGGGTGAGCGCATGCGCGGCCGGCCCGCACGAACGGACGCCCTGGGGACGCCACTTGGCCGAACCAGGGGTCGTACGGCCCTGGGGGCGGCTGTCCGCCGAGGAGGTCGCCGGGGGCTGGCTCGGCGGCGGACACCGGCCCGGGGAACTCGCGCTCGGCGCAGTCGCCGAGCGGCTGGTGGCGGAGGTGACCCGGCATCCGCTGCTGGACCGCCGGCCGCCCTTCGTCTCCCGTCCCACCCGGCTGCGCTGGGCCGCCCTGCGCGAACCCACCGGATCCGAGCCGTCGTTGGCGGCCTTCACCCTCGCCGAGGGCGGGCTGCGCACCCTGCGCCTCCGGCTGCCCGAGGACCTGGACTGGGAGGCGGCGGCCGGGTTCGGCGAGGACCTCGCCCTGCACGACTGGCTCCTGACCACCCTCGTGACGCTGATCGACCGCAGCCGGCTGGGCTCGGTCGAGGGGCCGCGGGCACTGCCCGTCCTGCGGCTGGCCGTCGACCATCTGCTGCACCTGTGGATGCCGGCCGCGCGCGTCGACCCGGCGCTGGCACCGCTGTGGCGGCCCCTGGAGGAGGCGCCCGGTTTCAGCAGGCAGTGGCAGGCGCTGGCACAGCGGATCAGGGACCAGATGGCGTTGCTCGCGGTCGCCCACCTCACGGGCCGCCCGATGACCGGAAGCGGGGGATGAGATGGCGGAGTCCGGCGGGACACAGTCGGTGCTGCTCAAGGTCGCCGTCACGGGCGCCCTGGGCACGGGGACGTACGTGGTCACCAACCTCTTCCAGGCCTCCGAGGTCGCGAAGATCACCCTGACCTTCCTGATCGCGGGCTCGGCGCTCATCGTCCAGTTCATGATCGACTTCGAGAAGGGCACCAGACGGCTCGCGGAGGCCCTGGAGGCGCACGAGAGGGCCGTGGAGACCCGGGTCCGGGACGGCTTCGTCCGCATGGGCGACATCTCCGAGTTCCTGGGACGGCTCGACGACGACACCGACCGGTTCAAGGAGGTCGAGCGGCTCGTCCGCAACGTCGCCGCCCTGGACCCCCGGCCCGACCCCCTGGTCCAGGCCTTCGCCGACGCCGAACTCAAACGGGTCGCCAAACTCATGGGCGACCTGTCCGGCAGCCATGTCGACTACGAGGGGGAGGACCGGGACTGGCTGCTGACGCTGGTGACCAAGGTCCGCCGGACCATCGACGCCGCCAGCACCCACGACGACCTCGACTTCTGGAAGACCGACCTCGGGCGCCGCTATCTGATCGAGCAGCACCGCGCGATCCGCACCCGCGAGGTGGAGATACGCCGGCTGATCATCGTCGACTCGCCCGACCGCATCGACGACATGCTGCGCAGACTGAGGGAGCAGCAGGAACTGCTGGGCATCAAGGTGAAGTTCGCGGCGCTGTCCACACTGCCGCACCACCTGCGCATCTCCCCGGTGCACAACTTCGTCGTCTTCGACGGGGCGATCAGTTACGAGGTGAGTCCCGAACTGGAGGGGCGGGGCGCCGAGGCGGATCCGGTGCCGCCGCTGATCGCCAGCACGAAGCTCGTGCTCGGCCTCGACGAGGTCGCCACGCGGGTCGTCCGCTTCGATGAACTGTGGGCCGAGGGGAACTAGGGAGGCGAGATGAGCACCAGGTTGGCGCTGACGTCGAAACTGCTGGTCACCGTGATCGTCGGCGGCGCGGTCTATCTGATCGCCGGTGCCTCCGGCCGGCCCGAGGAGTGGCGGATCACCCTGGCGGTCGTCGGCGGTGTCGCGGTGCTGATCATCCAGTACATGATCGGCCTGGACCGGCGGCTGACCGCCCTCGGCGCGGAGCTGCGCACCGACCGCGGGGACACCTTGCGGGTCATCGAGGACAGCTTCGCCCGGATCAGCGAGGCGACCGAACTCTACGGACAGGTGGAGACCTCCCCGCTGCGCCGGCACGGGGTGGCCAAACTGGTCAGCAACGCGACGAACGTGCTCTCCAGCGGGCCCGACATCGTGCGCGTCTTCGCCCGGGAGGAGGTGAACCGGGTCGCCGGGCTGCTGGAGGCCATGAGCGACAGCTCGGTCGAACGCGCGGGCGAGGACCACGACTGGATCGTGGCCCTGACCGAGTGCGCCGCCTCGACCGTCGACGCGATCAGCACGTCGATGGACAAGGACTTCTGGGAGACCGAGACGGCGGCCCGTTATCTGCGCGCCCAGCGCGAGGCGATCCAGCTGCGCGGAGTGCGGATCAGGCGCCTCTTCCTGCTCACCGAGGCCGGTATCGACGCCGAACTCGAACGCCAGCGCGACATCCAGCAGGGTCTGGGCATCAACGTCCGCGTCCTGGCGCTGGAGGAGACACCGCACGCCACGCTGCTCGGCGCCACGAACGACTTCATCCTCTTCGACCAGGAGCTGTCCTACGAGGTCGTCTTCGATCCCGGCGGCTTCAACGCCACCACCAGCCTCAACTTCGAACCGGAACGCGTCTCCCAACGGGTCCGCCGCTTCGACGCCCTGTGGGCCGCCGCCCGCTGACCGGGCGGGCCGGGATCAACGCCCCCCGGCCCGCCCGCCCACCGGCACCAGCCGGTTCCCCCCGGCCAGGATCGCCGCCGCCAGGGCGTCCGCCGCCTCCTGGGCCGGGGCACGGCGCTCGGCGTGCAGCAGGACGAAGTCGACCGTGCCCAGCTCCGGCAGGGCCGCGCGGTCCGCCACCCGGAACAGACCGGGCGGGATCACACCGCGGGAGTGGGCCATCACGCCGAGGCCCGCTCGGGCCGCCGCCACCAGGCCGTTGAGGCTGCCGCTGGTACAGACGACACGCCACTCGCGGCCCGCCCGCTCCAGCGCCTCCAGGGCCAGCGCGCGGGTGATGCCGGGCGGCGGATACACGATCAGCGGCACCGGACGGTCGGCGTCCAGGCGCAGCCGCTCGGCGCCGATCCACACCAGGTCGTCGCGCCACACCAGCTCACCGCGCCGGTCCCGGGCGCGCCGCTTGGCCAGCACCAGGTCCAGCTTCCCGGCGGCCAGCTGCTCGTGCAGGGTCCCGGACAGCTCCACCGTCAGCTCCAGGTCGACCTCGGGATGGTCGTGGCGGAAGGCCTCCAGGATCTCCGGCAGCCGGGTGAGCACGAAGTCCTCCGACGCGCCGAAGCGCAGCCGGCCCCGCAGCCGGGTGCCGGTGAAGAACGCCGACGCCTGCTCGTGCACCTCCAGGATCCGGCGGGCGAAGCCCAGCATGGCCTCGCCGTCCTCGGTCAGCTCCACCGAGTGGGTGTCCCTGGAGAACAGCTGCCGCCCGGTCGCGTCCTCCAGCCGGCGCACATGCTGGCTGACGGTCGACTGACGCAGCCCGAGCCGCCCGGCGGCCTGCGTGAAGCTGAGCGTCTGCGCCACCGCCAGGAAGGTGCGCAGGTGGGAAGGGTCGTACATAGCGCCAGGTTATCGCGGAACGTGATGACAGTCAGAGTGGTGTACGGGATTCCCGATCGGCTCGACGGACAGGAGGATGGAAAGGGCCCCCGGGCCCGACAGAGACCACAAGAGAGAAACCGGAGCACCGTGAAACGCCTGCGCTGGCCGAGCCGGCTGCCGATCGACCCGTACATCCTGCTGCTGCTCGGTACGGTCGGCCTCGCGGCGCTCCTCCCGGCCCGGGGCACGGCCGCCGATGTCGCCTCCGGAGCCTCCACGGCCGCGATCGCCTTCCTGTTCTTCCTCTACGGCGCCCGGCTCTCCACCCGCGAGGCGCTGGACGGATTGCGCCACTGGCGGCTCCATGTCGCCGTCCTGGGCTGCACCTTCGTGATCTTCCCGTTGCTCGGCCTGGCCGCGCGCGGGCTGGTGCCGACGCTGCTGAACCAGCCGCTGTACGAGGGGCTGCTGTTCCTCACCCTGGTGCCGTCGACCATCCAGTCGTCGATCGCGTTCACCTCGATCGCCCGCGGAAACGTCCCTGCGGCGATCTGCGCGGGCTCCTTCTCCTCCCTGGCCGGCATCGTGCTCACCCCGCTGCTGGCGGCCGTCCTGCTCGGGAACAGCGGCGGGGGCTTCTCGGCCGACTCCCTGATGAAGATCGTGCTCCAGCTGCTGGTGCCGTTCCTCGCCGGGCAGCTGCTGCGCCGGTGGATCGGGGGCTTCGTCGCCCGGCACAAGAAGGTCCTCGGACTGGTGGACCGGGGCTCGATCCTGCTGGTCGTCTACACCGCGTTCGGCGAGGGCATGGTCCAGGGCATATGGCACCAGGTCAGCGTCGTGCGGCTGGCGGGACTGATGGCCGTCGAGGCCGTGCTGCTGGCCGTGATGCTCGCCCTGACCTGGTACGGCGGGAGGGCGCTCGGCTTCGGCCGGGCGGACCGGATCGCCATCCAGTTCGCCGGCTCGAAGAAGTCCCTCGCCTCCGGCCTGCCCATGGCGAGCGTCCTGTTCGGCGCCCACGCCTCGCTGGCCGTACTGCCGCTGATGCTCTTCCACCAGATGCAGCTGATGGTGTGCGCGGTCATCGCCAAGCGCCGGGCCAACGACCCGCGGGAGGCCGCGCCGCGGCCCGCACCGCCCCCGGCGGCGCACCCCGCGACCGGCACGGGCGCCCACGCCCGTTGACCGCTGACCGCTGACCACTGACCGCTGACCGCAGAGGGCTGACCGCTGACCGCAGAGGGCTGAGGGCTGACCGCTCACGGCGGGTCCTTCCGCCCGAACGCGTCCCTTTCCCCGGCCTGTTGAGCCGGATCACCGGTACGGAGCGCTGACGGCGGCTAACGTTCCGTCATGACCGCTCCGCTCGCGCTCGATCCGGCGCGCACCGCCCTCGTTCTCGTCGACCTGATGGACCGCGTCGTCGCGCTGCCGGTCGAACCCCGCGAAGGCGCCGACGTCCTCTCCGCTGCACGGGAACTGGCCGACGCCTTCCGCTCGGCCGGCGCACCCGTCGTGCTGGTCCGCGTCGAACGCCCCGGCGTCGCCGAACAGCCGCCCGGCAGCGGTCTCGTCGCGGGTCTGGCACGGGAGGGCGACATCGAGATCGTCAAGCACACCGTCGGGGCGTTCCAGGGCACGGGCCTCGACGACCGGCTGCGCGCACACGGGGTCACCACCCTGGTCCTCGGCGGCATCGCCACCAACCTCGGCGTCGAGTCCACCGCCCGCGCGGCCGCCGACCTCGGCTACGACCTGGTCTTCGCCGAGGACGCCATGGCGGCGCTCACCGCACCCGAGCACGAGGCGTCGGTGCGGCTCGACTTCCCCCGCCTGGGCACGGTGGCCCGCGCCGCCGACGTGCGCCTCACCCCTGGCTGAGCGCGGTCGGACTGCCCACCGCCACGCGGTCCTCGCCCGCGTACACGTTCATGGAGGCGCCGCGCAGGAAGCCCACCAGGGTCAGACCGGTCTCGGCGGCCAGGTCCACCGCCAGCGAGGACGGTGCCGACACGGCCGCCAGCACCGGGATGCCCGCCATCACGGCCTTCTGCACCAGCTCGAAGGAGGCCCGGCCGGAGACCAGCAGGATCGCGCGGGACAGCGGCAGGTCCTCGTTGCGCAGCGCCCGGCCCACCAGCTTGTCCACCGCGTTGTGCCGGCCCACGTCCTCCCGTACGTCCAGCAGCTCCCCGTCCTCGGAGAAGAGGGCCGCCGCGTGCAGCCCGCCGGTCCGGTCGAACACCCGCTGGGCGGCCCGCAGCCGGTCGGGAAGGCTCGCCAGCAGGGCCGGGGTGATCCGGAGCGCGGGTGTGTCGGCGATCGGCCAGCGGGCGGTCGTCCGCACGGCGTCCAGGCTCGCCTTGCCGCACAGACCGCACGACGACGTGGTGTACACGTTCCGCTCCAGCGTGATGTCGGGCAGCACGACATCCGGAGCCGTCCGCACGTCCACCACGTTGTACGTGTTCGAACCGTCCACGGTTGCGCCCGCGCAGTACACGATGTTCCGCAGCTCGTGCGCACCGCCCAGCACCCCCTCGCTCACCAGGAACCCCGCGGCGAGCGCGAAGTCGTCGCCGGGCGTACGCATGGTGATCGCGAGGGGCTTGCCGTTGAGCCGGATTTCCAGGGGCTCCTCGGCGACGAGCGTGTCCGGGCGGCTGGAGACGGCCCCGTCCCGGATGCGGAGCACCCTGCGTCGTTCCGTGACTCGTCCCATGTCCTGATCAGTCCCGGTTCTGTACGTGCTGGTGGCCGAAACGGCCCCTGATGCGAGGACCGCCGTGGGTCACCGGGCCGTCGTACGGGCAGGTGACCCTCACGATCTCATTGTCCCGCATGAACCGCTCGGCGCGTTCTGCATGTCGTTCACCGCATACGGCAGACCGGTTTCCTTCCCAACTCCCTTGCCGCGCCCTACCGTCCGGGCATGAGCAGTCCCCCCCTCGCCCCACCGGGCTGGAGCCGCTGGCTCGTGCCGCCCGCCGCCCTCTCCGTCCACCTCTCCATCGGCCAGGCCTACGCCTGGAGCGTGTTCAAGGTGCCGCTGCAGTCCGCGCTCCATCTCGACGGCACCCAGAGCGCCCTGCCCTTCCAGCTGGCGATCGTCATGCTCGGCCTGTCCGCCGCGTTCGGCGGCACGCTCGTCGAGCGCAACGGGCCCCGCTGGGCCATGACCGTGGCCCTGATCTGCTTCTCCTCCGGCTTCCTGATCTCCGCGCTCGGCGCCGGGACGAGGCAGTTCTGGCTGATCGTCCTCGGCTACGGCTTCGTCGGCGGGATCGGCCTCGGCATCGGCTACATCTCGCCCGTCTCCACCCTGATCAAGTGGTTCCCGGACCGGCCCGGCATGGCCACCGGCATCGCCATCATGGGCTTCGGCGGCGGCGCGCTGATCGCCTCGCCCTGGTCGGCGCAGATGCTCCAGTCCTTCGGCACCGGCCACTCGGGGATCGCGCTCGCCTTCCTCGTGCACGGACTGTCGTACGCCGTCTTCATGACGCTCGGCGTGCTGCTCGTGCGCGTGCCGCGCACCGCGAAGCCGGTCGAGAGCGGACCGAGCGCCGTCGAGGGCGTGCAGGTGTCGGCCCGCGGTGCCGTGCGCACCCCGCAGTTCTGGCTCCTGTGGATCGTCCTCTGCACGAACGTCACCGCGGGCATCGGCATCCTGGAGAAGGCCGCCCCGATGATCACGGACTTCTTCTCCGGCACCTCCACCCCGGTCTCGGCCGCCGCCGCGGCCGGCTTCGTCGCCCTGCTGTCGGCGGCCAACATGGCCGGCCGCATCGGCTGGTCGTCCACCTCCGACCTCATCGGGCGCAAGAACGTCTACCGCGTCTACCTCGGCGTCGGCGCGCTGATGTACCTGCTCATCGCCCTCCTCGGCGACTCCTCCAAGCCGCTGTTCGTCCTGTGCGCGCTGGTGATCCTCTCGTTCTACGGCGGCGGATTCGCGACCGTCCCCGCCTACCTGAAGGACCTCTTCGGCACCTACCAGGTCGGCGCGATCCACGGCCGGCTGCTCACCGCCTGGTCCACGGCCGGCGTCCTCGGACCGCTGATCGTGAACTGGATCGCCGACCGGCAGGCGGCGGCCGGCAAGCACGGCCCGGCCCTGTACGGGCTGTCCTTCGGCATCATGATCGGGCTGCTCGTGGTGGGCTTCGCCGCCAACGAGTTCGTCCGCCCGGTCCACGCCCGCCACCACGTACCCGCCCCGAGGGAGGCCGCCGATGCCCAGCGACACCAGTCCGCCTGAGAGGCGGGGGCTGATCGCCCTGGCCTGGCTGTGGGTGGCCGCGCCGCTCGGCTACGGGGTCTACGAGCTCGTCCAGAAGGCCAGGCAGCTGTTCACGGGATGAACTGACGGAAGCCGACAACCCCGGCGCCCGATTCCTGTGGCTTCACCTGCCCTCGTACCGGTCAGTCACTGAACAGACTGGTGGGTCCCGCGACACCCGATGCAACAAGGGGGACCCATCCCATGAACGGCTCGCGCATCGCCGCCGTCGGCCACTACCAGCCCGCCAGGGTGCTCACCAACGAGGACCTGGCGGGCCTGGTCGACACCAGTGACGAATGGATCCGCAGCCGTGTGGGCATCGAGACCCGGCACATCGCCGGACCCGACGAACCGGTCGACGAACTCGCCGCCCACGCCGCCGCCAAGGCCCTCGCCGCGGCCGGACTCGCCCCCGGCGACATCGACCTGGTACTGGTCGCCACGTCCACCGCCGTGGACCGCTCGCCCAACATGGCCGCCCGGGTCGCCGCCCGGCTCGGCATCGGCTCGCCCGCCGCCATGGACATCAACGTGGTCTGCGCCGGGTTCACGCACGCGCTGGCCACCGCCGACCACACGGTGCGCGCCGGCGCCGCGACACGGGCCCTGGTCATCGGAGCCGACAAGATGTCCGAGGTGACCGACTGGACCGACCGCTCCACCTGCGTACTGGTCGGCGACGGCGCCGGGGCCGCCGTCGTGGAGGCCGCGCGCGAGCCCGGCATCGGGCCGGTGCTGTGGGGCTCGGTGCCCGAGATGGGGCACGCCGTGCGCATCGAGGGCCAGCCGGCGCGGTTCGCCCAGGAAGGGCAGAGCGTCTACCGCTGGGCCACCACCCGGCTGCCGCCGCTCGCCCGGGAGGCCTGCGAGCGGGCCGGACTCACCCCCGAGGACCTCGCCGCCGTCGTCCTCCACCAGGCGAACCTGCGCATCATCGAGCCCCTCGCGGAGAAGATCGGCGCCGTCAACGCCGTCGTCGCCCGCGATGTCGTCCGCTCCGGCAACACCTCGGCCGCGAGCATCCCGCTCGCCTTCTCCCGTCTGGTGGAGCAGGGGCGGATCTCCACGGGCGATCCGGTGCTGCTGTTCGGCTTCGGCGGGAACCTGTCCTACGCCGGGCAGGTCGTGCGCTGCCCCTGAGCGGCCGTGGCCGGCCCGGTGCGAGGCGTCCATACTGGAGGGCGCGTCGCAGCGGCCCCGCGCCCGCGCCGCCCGCCCAGGAGGGGGACCGACCGATGTCGTCGACCGGACTGCCGCAGGGCGCGGTGCCCAGGCTCGAACGGCCCGGCCCGCTGCGCGACCGCGTCTACGAGGCGCTGCTCGAACTCATCACCACCCGCGCCCTGCGGCCCGGCCGGCATCTGGTCGAGAGCGAACTCGCCCGTCACCTCGGGGTCTCCCGGCAGCCCGTGCGGGAGGCGCTGCAGCGGCTGAACACCGAGGGCTGGGTCGATCTGCGGCCCGCCCAGGGCGCCTTCGTGCACGAGCCGACCGAGGCGGAGGCCGACCAGCTCCTCACGGTCCGTACGCTCCTGGAGGCCGAGGCCGCCCGGCTCGCCGCCGCCCACGCGGGCGACGCGGGCCTCGCGGTGCTGGAGGAACTGTGCGCCGAGGGCGAGAGGGCGGTGGCCGCCGACGACCTGGACGGCGCGGTCGTGATGAACGCCCGCTTCCACGCCAAGATCATGGAACTGGCCGGCAACGCGGTCCTCGCGGAGCTGGCGGCCCAGGTGGACCGCCGGGTCCGCTGGTACTACCCACCGGTCGCCCGGCGGCGCGGCCGGGAGTCCTGGGCCGAGCACCGGGCGCTGACCGCCGCGATCGCCGACCGGGACGAACAGCGCGCGGCCCACCTGATGCGCGAACACACCGAGCACACGCGCCGCGCGCACCAGGAACGCCCGGCGCCCTGGGCGACGGCACGCACCCGCTGAAAAACGCAGTTCAAGGGCACACCGAAAGCTTGGTATTGTTGTCCGTGTCGCCACCGGGTACACCCCCGGCCAGGCGGCAGACACCTGGTCCGGGTGGCGGAATGGCAGACGCGCTAGCTTGAGGTGCTAGTGCCCTTTATCGGGCGTGGGGGTTCAAGTCCCCCCTCGGACACAACCACCGACGACACGGTGACGAGGACCTCGACCTGACGGTCGCGGTCCTCTTTGCGTGCTCGTTGTGACTCGTTCACCCGCGTGACGCGACCCGGTCGCACGGACGGGCTCCGCGGGGTCTGCTGGTCCCACCGCACGTATCAAGGGGACACCAGATGCCGGAAAAGCCACCCACGAACCCCGGCGCCGAGCCGCCGCCGGGACACGACGCGGCAGCCGAGCGCAACGTGCTGGAACAACTGCGGGCCAGAGTCGCCGCGTTGGAGTCCGGTGGAGCACCGCGCGCGCGACATCACCGGTGGAGATCCTTCTTCTCGGCCCTGCTCATCGTCATCGGCTGCGTCCTCGCCCCGCTCGGCGCCGTCGCCGCGTGGGCGTCGAGCCAGGTGAACGACACCGACCGGTACGTCGCCACGGTCGCGCCCCTCGCCTCCGATCCCGCCGTCCAGGCGGCGGCGGCGAACCGGGTGACCGACGCGGTCATGTCGTACATCCACATCCCCGACCTGCTCCAAGGTGCCGCCCCCCAGGACAGGCCACGGCTGGAGCAGGCGCTGGGCGCGCTCGGGAACCCCCTGGAGAACGCGGTCCGCAGCTTCGTCCGCGGCAAGGCCCAGGACGTCATCGCCTCCGACGCCTTCCAGCGGTTCTGGGTGAACGCCAACCGTCAGATCCACACGGCTCTCGACAAGGCACTGACGGGCAGCGGCGGCGCGGTGAAAATCAACGACCAGTCCGTGACCGTCGACCTCGCTCCGATCGTGGACCGCGTCAAACAGCGCCTGGTCGGCGCGGGCATGGGGTTCGCCGCGAGGATTCCCCAGATCCACACCGACTTCACCGTTCTGCGCTCCGACGAACTCGGCAGGATGAAGACCTATCTCCGACTGCTCCGGCTCGCCGGAAGCTGGCTGCCGGTGCTCGTGGTGGTGCTCGTCGTCGCCGGTGTGCTGCTGGCCGTCCACCGCCGACGCGTCCTGGTCGCCGCGGTGCTCGCCGTCGGGTTCGCGATGCTGGTCCTCGGTGCCGGCCTCACCGTCTTCCGCGAGGTCTACCTCAACTCGCTGCCGGACACGGTCTCGCAGCCCGCCGCGGCTGCGGTCTACGACACGCTGGTCCGGTTCCTGCGCTCGTCCGTGCGGAGGGTGGTGGCGCTCGCCGTCGTCATCGCGCTGGCCGCCTGGCTGACCGGCCCGGGTCGGCGCGCGACGTTCGTGCGGGAGGCGTGGCGCTCGGGCAACAGGGCGGTCCGCGTCGCGGCCGACCGAGCAGGCTTCCGTACCGGCCCGGTCGGACCCTTCGTCCACCGGTACCGGACCTGGATCACCTGGATCCTGGTCGTCGCGGCCGTCCTCACGTACATGACGTGGAGCTATCCCACAGGGCTGGTCGTGGTGGTCATCGCGCTGGTGCTGCTCCTCGCCATGGCGGTGGTGGACTTCCTGGACGAGCCGGCGGAACTCGCGGACGGCGCGGTCTCCGGCCAGGGGCCCGGGACGGCTTCCGCGGCCGGCTGACGCGACGGACGTCAGCCGGCCGGCGGCCGGACGTGGCAGCGATGGCCTGTCCCACGTGCGGGCCCTTCGGATCTGGCGAATAGTGAAGGAGGGCGATGTTCCCGGCAACTCCCCGACCCCGGGAGGATTCATGCCTTCTTCACGACCGCTGGCCGCGCTCCTCGGCATCACGTTCCTCGGCCTCGCGCTCGGCGCCTGCCAGGACCAGGCGTCCGGTCAGGTCGTGGCGCGCAACGGTGTCAGGGTCGTGGAGACCCTCACCAACCCGTCCACCCACGGATGCCACCGTTTCCCCGAGGGCGTGACGCACGTCAACAACCAGACGCAGAGCAGCCTGCTTCTGTACACGACACCCGACTGCACCACGCCGCCGGGAGGGCAGAGCAGCTATCTGGACTTCGGAGCGTCGGACCAGGTCGTCATGGCCTCCGGTCCCTGGCGCAGCTTCTCCGTCGCGCCCGAGTGACACCGGCGGCTCACCGGCGCCGCTGCCGTACATGGCGGCCGTGCGCGGGTCGAGGCGGCCGGCGCTGTCAGGGGTGCTGGGCCCGGTCCAGCACCGGGGGCGGACTTCCCAGGCGGCGGGCCAGCGCCGGCTCCTGGGCCGCGACGGCACCCGCGCTGATGCCGATCGCCACAGCGACGCAGACCACGATCAGCCACGACAGCATGATGAACACCGAGCCGAGGGGGCCGTACTCGGCGACGGCCTTGTTGAGCGCCTGCGGTAGGTACAGCCGTGCGGTGACGGTCAGCGTGCTGAGGGCGATCGCGGTGATCACCGCTCCGGGCAGCAGGGGTTTCCAGCCGATCAGGCCGCCGAGCAGCAGGTGCTGGGTCCACCACCACAGACCCGTGAGACCGGCCAGGCCGATCGGGATCCCCAGCCAGGCCCCGACGCCGAACCCGTTGCGCAGGGGTCCCTGCACCAGGAGAGCCCCCAGCCACAGAGCGAGCCAGGCGAGCCAGCGCCAGGGGGCGATGTGGGTCCCTGCCCGGGGAATCCCCCACGCCCGTTTGCACAGCCGTTGCATCGCCCTGCTGACCGCGGTGGCCGAGAGCAGCACCATCAGGGCGCTGACCACGCCGGTCGCCTGCCGCAGATCGCCCGTCGTGGGGGTGAGCGCGTGTACGAGTTGGGCATCCGTGGCGCTGCTGATCCCGAAGACGGTGCGGAGGGACGTGATGAGCTGGCGCCGTACCGGAGCGGGAGCGTAGGTGCCGATCATGAAGAGCAGCGGGACCGCGGTGAGGAAGCACTGCGCCGCCAGACGTGTGGCGGAATCGAAGATGTTCACCGACACCATGCGGTCCGCGAGGTGGGTGAGCACCGGGAACCGAGCCGCCGCCCGCGCGTGCGCGGACCGCGCGGACGCGACCAACCGACGCGTGGCGCCGCGCCGGCGGGCGGAC
The DNA here is from genome assembly GCF_042869815.1 of Streptomyces sp. NPDC006739. Taxonomy (NCBI): domain Bacteria; kingdom Bacillati; phylum Actinomycetota; class Actinomycetes; order Kitasatosporales; family Streptomycetaceae; genus Streptomyces; species Streptomyces sp. NPDC006739. The sequence goes on along the minus strand of NZ_JBIAGM010000003.1, from coordinate 440,164 downwards.
CGGCGCCGCGAGCGGAGCGTGTCCCCCGCGAGTACCCTCCCTGTACCGCGCATGACGTCGCTCCTTCGAGGTGCTGGGCACCACCGGGTCCGCCTCCCAGAAGCCGCGATGCACCGGCCCCGCGGACGTCGCGGAGCCGGTGCATCTGTCCCCTGTCGACCGCTGCCTCTCAGGACGGGGGCTGCAGGACCGCGTCGATGACGTAGATCGTGGCGTTCGCGGCCTTGATGTTGCCGCACACGATGTTCGCCTTGCCGTTGACCTTGAAGCTGGTGCCCGAGCCGGACGTGGTCAGTTTGCCGCCTTCAACTGTCTTGAAGGAGCCATTGGACAGGTCGTTCGGGGTGATCTTCTGGTCCACGACGTGGTAGGTCAGCACCTTCTTCAGCTGCCCCTTGTCGGCGAGCAGCGAGGTGAGCTGCGACGTGGTCACCTTCTGGAACGCCTGGTTGTCGGGCGCGAAGATGGTGATGTCGGGCTTCCCGTCGAGTTTGCTGGTCAGCTTCGCCCTGACCGCGGCCGCGACCAGTTGGCTGAGCTGCGGATACGCGGCCGCAGCCTCTGAGACCTTGTCTCTGGCCGTGCTGGCCTTCTGGGCGAGCGCCGAACAGCCGGAACCGAACGTGCCCGACGGGCTGGGAGACGCGTCCTGAGCGTGGCTCTGCGACGCCACACCTCCCAGCGCGAGGGGGATGGCGAACACGGTGGCCGCAGCGGCCTTCGCCGTACGCATGCGGGTGGACCTCATCGCAACCTTCCTCTCATGGAGGTACGAACACTTCTGAGGGTTGGACTGCGCAAGTCGTCGTTTCCGCCGGGCGGGTCGGGGCGGGATGGGATGGGGTGGGGTGGCTTCTGCGCCTGGCCATGGGCCACCACCCGGCCACTCAGCGAGCGTACCCAGCGGGTGCCGGTGGCCGCATCTCGAAGCCCCGGGCCACGCATGCGGCGCCGCACCCGGGGAGGGTCGCCGTTCCCACTGTCCATCAGTCATCAGTCCTCGTCCCGCAGGCTCCGCCAGACACGGGTGCGGTGCAGTATGTAGACGGCGACGAGCAGGACGACCACCTGAAGTCCTATGGCCAGGAGCCAGAAGACCACCCTGCTCTCCAACTCGTCGGTCAGGTAGGTGAAGTTCATTCCGAAGAACCCGGTCAGAAACGACAGGGGCAGGAAGATCACCGACACGATGGCCAACCGGTTGATCACACTGTTCTGCTCGCCGGCGACCAGGGACCCGTAACTGGCCAGGGCCCGGCGAACGGCCTCCTGCAGGGACTCGATGTCCGCGAGTACCAGCCGGCCGGAGCGCTGGAACTCCTGGGCGAGCCGCTGTCGCTCCACCGGAAAGGCGCGGCTCATCATCCTGCGCGTGATCACCTCCTCGACCGCCTGCAGGTACGGCAGCAGCGAGTGGTGCAGCAGTGCGGACCGGCGGCGCAGCTGGGAAAGCCGGTAGATCTGCTCCGGGCGCCGCTGCTCGAACATGTCGTCCTCCAACTCCTCCGCCTGGAGCAGCGCGTCGACCGCGGCCCGGCGGAACGTGGACAGCGCCTCCTGGAGCACCAGGAACAGAGTGGCCATGGCGTCAGGGGGCTTCTCCCGCCGCAGGTGCGTCGTGATGTCCGAGGCCAGGGCGGCCCGGCCGCGGTGGGACACGACCAGGAAGTGCTCCCCGGCCAGGGCGTGCACATGCGCTACCTGCCCCTCACGGACCACCGGCAGGACGACGCCGCTGATGGCGCCGAAGAATTCGGCCCGGGCGGGCTCGCCCTGTCTGCCGAACCAGGCCAGTTCCTCCGCGCCCAGTCCGAGCCGGCGGGCCAGTGGACCGTCCGCCGGGCCCTCCTCGTCGGACAGTTCGACGTCGAGGAGCAGGAAACGGTCCAGGGCGAGCCGCTGACGTGCCTCCGGCACGGACAGACGAGTGCTGGCTCCCTCCGGCAGCGACACCATCGTCAGGATCATCGCCCTCACCGCGATCCTCGCCCCGCGCGCCCCGGCGTGCGTGTCCCTTCAGTCGCGTCAGTCGAACATGCTGGAAGCGCCGTCCCGCGCCACGCAGAGGGCCCAGATGATGAATCCCGAGAAGGCGATCAGGACGATCGACCAGACGGGGTAGTACGGCAGGGAGAGGAAGTTGGCGATGATGACCAGCGAGGCGATGGCCACACCGCAGACGCGGCTCCACAGGGCGCCCCGCAAGAGGCCGAAGCTCACGAGCACCGCGATGACGCCCAGGATCAGATGGACCCAGCCCCAGCCGGTGAGGTCGAACCGGAAGACGTAACTGTGTGTCACGAGGAACACGCTGTCGTGCGCGATCGCCATGATCCCGCGGAAGAGGTCCAGGATCCCGGCGAGCAGGAGCATGACGGCGGCGAAGGCCGTGAGGCCGGTCGCCCATTGCTGCTTGGCGGCGGGTGGGGGTGCGGTGTGTGTGGCGGTCATCGTCCGGCCTCGTTTCTGTCGCGCTGTGCCTGTGCCTGTGCCTGTGCCGTGTTCAGTGGGCGGAGGAGCGGGGCGCGTCGGTCCGTCCGGACGGCGCGCTGCCGGCGAGGACGAGTTCCTTCGCCCGCCGGAACTCGTCGTCGGTGATGTCGCCGTGGGAGCGCATCTCGGACAGCTTCGTCAGCTCGTCGGCGCTGCTCATGCCCGTGTCCGCCCGGGCGGTCCGGCGGATGTAGTCGTCGACCGCCTGCTGCTGCGCACGGGCCTGCTGGGCCTCCCGGCGGCCCATGTTCCTTCCGCGGGCGATCAGGTAGACGAAGACACCCAGGAAGGGCAGGACGACGACGAACACGAGCCAGCCGGCCTTGCCCCAGCCGCCCAGGTCGTCGTCACGCACGATGTCGGCGACGACCCGGAAGAGGAGGAGGAACCACATGATCCACAGGAAGAACACCATCATGGACCAGAAGACACTCAGCGCCGGATAGTCGTACGCGAGGTAGACCTGCGCACTCATGTCTCTCTCCGTTCCAGGGCTGCGCCCTCGTACCGTGTGCTTCCCAGCGTGCGCGGCGCGGTGCGGCGGCCACCTCACCCGGGGCGGGTGAACGTTCCTCACACGATCGGCGGATCCGCCTGCCCGGCGGTCAAAGGGCCGCGTGCGGCACCTCACCGGGCCGGCGTGCCGCCGGCCGGCCGCCGGGGGCGTCACCCCTGGCGGGTGATCCGGGTCGGGGAACGTGACGATGGGGTGGGTAACCGGCCGGAGGTCGGCCCGTGACGGTGCGGAAGAAGAAGGACCAGATGACCGATCCAGTCGCTGCCGGGAAGCAGCCGGAGCCGGCGGTGGGTTCGGGCCGGCCGGGTCCCTGGGCCGTGGCCGTCTCCCTGGCCCGCTCGGTCGGCGCCTCGGTGGGCCTCGTCACCGCGTACTACCTGTTGCCCATGGACCGGCACCTCGAGGCCCTCACCGCACTGGCCCTCGTCGGTGGTCTGCTGGCGGTCGGCCTGTTCCTCGGATGGGAGGTGTGGCTCATCATGCGCTCGCCCTGGCCGCGGCTGAAGGCCGTCGAGGCGGTGGCCGCCACCGTGGCCCTGTACCTGGTCCTCTTCGCGAGCGGCTACTACCTGCTCGAACGCGCTGTGCCCGGCTCCTTCACCGAGTCCCTGAGCAGAACCGACGCGTTGTACTTCACGTTCACCACGTTCACCACCGTCGGCTTCGGCGACATCGTCGCCGTCTCCGAGACGGGCAGGGTGCTGGTGATGTGCCAGATGACGTGCAGCCTGCTGCTGGTGGGTCTCGCCGTACGGGTGATCGGGGCCGCGGTCCGCCTCGGTCTCAGACGCCAGGGGCGGGGCAGGCCGGAGTGAGGCGCGAGGAGCGGGGCGGGCGGACGAAACAGAGCGGCCGGCGTGGCGATGGCCGGATCACGAGGGCATCTGGCGCATCTCGAGCACTCGCAACCCCAGTGACTGGCAGCGGGCCAGCAGCCCGTACAGGTGTGCCTCGTCGAGGACCGCTCCGAAGAGGATGGTCTGACCGGCCACCAGCACGTGGTCCAGCTCGGGGAACGCCTTGACCAGCGTCTCGGTCATCCGTCCCTCGACGCGAATCTCGTAGCGCATGAGCTGTTCTGCCCCCACATCGACCCGAAGGGCTGCCGGTTCCTTTCCGTGCGATCCTCCGGCCCCTGTCACTCCACCGCTTCACCCGGGGCAGGTGATACCGCCGGCCGTGCGGGCGTTCGACGGGGTGGCGGCCCTCCGGCCGTCCGGCGCGCCGGCTGTGACGGGTTCCGTCACAACAGCCCCAGCTCCCGTGCGCGGCGTACCGCGTCGTGGCGCCGGTTCACGGCCAGTTTCCGGTAGGCACTCTTGAGGTGGGACTTGACCGTGTTGACCGACACGTACAGATCGGCGGCGATCTCCTCCGTCGACATCATCTGCGCCAGCCGGCCGAGGACGTCGCGTTCGCGTCCGCTCAGCTCCTCGACCACCGGCAGCGCCGGCGGCTCCTCGGCACGTCCCGGGCCGCCGGGCGTCGTCGGCCCGAAGGGGGACCAGTCCTCGGCCAGTGCGCCCAACGGCACCGCGCGCAGCCACGGCCCGGCGTCCACGAAGGGCCGTCGCAGCCGCTCGCGTCCGGCTTCCCGCAGCGCCCGGGACACGAGCCTGTGCTGGGACACCCGGTCCCCGCGCTCGGCTGCCAGCTGGGCCCTGACCAGTGTGGCCCGTACCGTGATGGCGGGGCCGACGTCGCTCTGCGGCCGCACTCTGTCGATCAGTTCCGCCGCCGCCTCGGGTCTGCCCATGGCAAGCTGTGCCCGCGCGGCCCCCACCAGGCACACCGGCTCGTCGTCGGGCGCCTCCTCCAGCAGCCTGACGGCCACCTCCGGCCGTCCCTCGGCGAGGTGGGCGGAGGCCGCCACGGACGCCGTGTGCGCTTCGGCCCAGGGGGACGCCACCTCGGCCGCGACGGCCCGTTCCGCCGCCTGGATCGCGGCCCGGGTGTCTCCCCGGGCCAGCAGGACCGTCCCGGTGACGATGGCCTGCCCCGCTCGCGTCACGGGGTCCGGCGGCAGGTGCTGTGCGTCCGTCGCGGCGTCGAGGAGGGCCTGGGCCCGGTCCAGCTCGTCGCGTTCGACGGCCACTGCGGCCAGGACCAGCGACGCCAGCCCCGGCCCGGGGGCCGGGGGAGGGCCGCTGCCGTTCCCTGCGGTGACCGTGGCCAACGCCTTGCGCTCGGCTCTGGCCGGCCAGCCCCTCAAATAGTCCATCAGGGCCAAGTGCCCCAGACACTCCTGACGCGCCTGCGTCGTCGCGACCGCCCGGCCCGAGTCGACCACCGCTGTCAGGGCCGCACGGGCCTCCCGGACACGGCCCGCCCACAGACGGACCGAGCCGAGGTGGGTGAGCAGGAGCGCGATCAGCTCGGGGTGCGCCTCGAGGAGCCTGTCGGGCACTTCGCGCCGCAGCTGCTCGACTGCCCGCGCCGCGGTCTCCGCGCGCCCGGGTGCACCCGTCAGACGCGCCGCGAGAGCTTCCAGGAAGGCGCAGCTCAGCCGGATCGCGGGCAGGTCGGGCAGTTGGTCCTCGGACGGCCCGTCCTGCGCCGCCAGAGCCCGTGCCGCCCGTTGCAGGCGGGCAGAGCCCCGCTCGACGTCGCAGCGCGCCAGTGCGCGCGCCGCGCGGACGAGGTCCGTGGCGGGGCTGGCGGGGTCGGGCCCCATGCGGGAGAACAGCTGGGACAGATCGCGGGAGTGCGCGCCCGTGAAGATCTCCCCGATGGCGAGATCGCCGACGAGGGCGCCGGCGGCGGTCTCCCAGTCGTCCGCCGCGGTCGCGTGGCCGAGCGTCTCGCCCAGGCACCCCGAGCGCCGCAGCCAGTGTGCCGCGTGCCGGTGGAGTTCGGCCTCCAGCCCCGGGGAGCGCACCCGGAGGTGGGCGCGGAGGATCTCCCCGAACAGCGGGTGCAGACGGAACCAGGCGTGCCCGAGGTACTCCACGAAGGCGTTCTGGCGGTGCAGGGCGGCCAGGACGCCCTCGGCGTCGGAACGTCCGGTGAGAGCGTCGGCGAGATCGGGGCAGAAGCGTTCGAGGACGCTGACCCGCAGCAGCAGATCCTGCGTTTCGGCTGTCTGCCGCCTGAGCACCTCGGCCAGCAGGAAGTCGGCGATCGTGGTCCGGTCGGCCTCGAACTCCTTCAGATACGTCCGCGGATCCGGCTCCCCCTGCGCGGCCAGCGCGCACAGCCGCAGTCCGGCGGCCCAGCCCCGGGTGCGCTCCACGAGCGGGCCCACGTCGTCGGTCGAGAGGCGCAGGCCGTGCAGGGCCAGGAGATCGGCCGCCTCGTCAGGGGTGAAGGCCAGCTCGGCGTTCCTGATCTCCGTGATGGTGCCGCCCGCCCGGTAGCGGTGCAGCGGGAGGAGCGGCTCGGTTCGCGTGACGAGGACCAGACGCATGCCGTGTCCCGCGTGCTGGAGGACGAAGTCCAGCTGGTCCGCGATCTCCGGGTCGGTCACCCGGTCGTATTCGTCGATGACCAGGATCACCGGGGTGTCCCGGGCACTCAGTTCGGCGGCGAGCCGCGTGAGCAGCCCGTCGTCGAGCCGGCCGGCGTCGGCGGTGGCTCCCGCACCGGCGCGGCGCAGGGTTTCGAGGAGGTACGCCCAGAAGACACCGCGGCCCCTGTCGGCCACCTGAGCGGTCAGCCAGGCGACGGGCCCGTCCCGGGCCGAGGCCCAGTCGGCGGCCAGCAGCGTCTTGCCCGCTCCCGCGGCACCATGGACCACCGTCAAGGGGGTCAGAAGGGCCTGGTCGAGATGGGTGACCAGCCGGTCCCGCCGCAGGAACGTCACGGGACGCGCCGGCACGGCGAACTGCGTGCGGAGAAACGGATCCCCTCCCGGCCCGGCGCGCGACGCGGTCGGTTCCGTTCCGTTCGTACCCGCTACGCCCATGCCGGTCACCACCTCGATCGTCGTGCCGCGGACGACGTTCCTCCTGGTCACCAGCTTGTTCCCGCACTGTCACGCGCGACGGGGGCCGATGGTCCCTGAGAGGGGCGGAACAGCCCTGTCACCATGATGACCCGCCGTTTCCCGACGCGCCCTGTGTCCCTGGAACACCTGGCGGCCGCACATCGAACGCGGAATCAGGGCGGAACCCGACCGGCGGGCCCGCTGCGGGACCGCGGGCCGAGACGGATGGTCAGCCGGTGCTTCGCGGCGGCTGCCAGCTCGTCGAGACGCCGCTGGAGCGCGGTCAGGTCCGGGGCGAAGTCCCCCTTCGCCACCTGGCCCAGGACGGTGGCGACTTCCTGGTCGAGGCAGGCCATGGCCGAGCCCACCTCGCCACTGTCGATGTCCGTGCGGGCGGTGTCGCAGAGCGTGTGGCACTCATGGTCGCGCCTGACGGCCTCGTCCTGGATCTGCCTACGGCGCTCGGGCGAACCCGGTGTGCCGCCCGACGGCGCCAGCCCGGCCACCCAGTCCCTCGCCGCGCACACGCACTCGAACTGCCGGCGGACGGCTTGTCGCTGTGCCAGGAGCCCCGATCTCTCGTCCCTGCGGTGTTGTCCCACAGACCTGACCGCGTAGTGGGCAGTCGCTCCGAGGAACCCTCCACCAAGGGCTCCGCCGAGACCCGCGAGCACCGTAGTAAGACTGATCACACCTTCCAGTGAACGACCTGCGGTAGTCCGTACGGCGTTCCACGCCGGGCGGATCACCCGTTGTGCCCTGCGCACGACCGAGGCCACGGTCCGACCCCCATGGGTCAGGCCGTGGCCTCGATCAGCCGCTTCATGCCGGGCTGGTCGGTCACGCAGCCCACCAGGCCGAGCGCCCGGGCCAGCGCCAGGTCCCGCTCGTCGTTGACGGTCCAGGCCATCACGTCGATGCCGGCGGCGCCGCACTTCTCCACGACGACCCGGTTCAGCTGGCGCAGCTCCACGCTGACCAGGGTGCAACCGACGTTCTGGGCGCGGCCGACGAAGGTGTCGCGGTGCGCGCTCGGGCCTGCCACCAGCACGATGCGGGCCTCGGGCAGCAGGCGGTGCATCTCCTTCAGCGCCACGTCGTGGAACGACAGCACCGAGACCCGGTCGAGCAGACCGCGGTCGGTGAGCACCCTGGCCAGTGACTGGGCGGCGGCCACGTCCTTGATCTCCGCCTGGATCGGCAGCGTCGGTCCGACCGCGTCCAGCACCTCCTCGAACGTGGGGACGCGCTCGCCGAGGCCGGCGTCGAGCTTCTTCAACTGCCGCAGCCTCTGGTCGGCGATCGGACCGGAACCGTCCGTCGTGCGGTCCAGCGTCTCGTCGTGCATGACGACCAGCTCGCCGTCCTTGCTCAGGTGCAGGTCCAGTTCGATGCCGTCCAGCCCCTCGCGTTCGGCCCGCAGGAAGGAGCGAAGGGTGTTCTCCGGTTCGGCGGCCATGACACCGCGGTGACCGATGGTGAAGAAAGACACTCGGTTGCCGTCCTCGGGTGGAGTGGTTCCGGGGCAGCCGCACGAGCGCCGTCCCCCCGGCTGACCGGCGGGCGACCACCCGTCGGAGCGCCCCAGCCTAATCGGCCCCTCCGGCCGAGCGTTCGGGGCCCGCACCCGGGCCCTCCTCCGTGCCGTCCGCCGCCGCCGGCGGAGCGGCAGCCGGTCTCAGCTCCGCACGGCTCCCGGTCCCGGCGGTGGCAGGGGCGGCAGACGGGATTCGTAGAGCCAGGAGCGCAGCAGGGGCTCCACCGCCCCCGGCCTGGTCCGGCCCGCGTGGGCGACGAAGGCGGCGGTGTCGGCGCTCTCGCCGCGGTGGGCGTGGTGCCAGCCGCGCAGCATCGCGAAGAAGCCGTCGTCGCCCATCGTCAGGCGCAGCGCGTGCAGCGTGCACGCGCCCCGGTTGTACACCCGGTCGTCGAAGATGCGGTCCGGGCCGGGGTCGGCGATCCGCAGCCCCTCGCCCTGCCGGGCGAGGGTGTGCCAGGCCGCCCGGGCGAGGGTGTCGGCGGAGTCCTCGCCCAGGTGCTCGGACCACAGCCATTCCCCGTAGGTGGCGAAGCCCTCGTTGAGCCAGATGTCCCGCCAGTCGCGCAGGCTGACGCTGTTGCCGTACCACTGGTGGACGAGTTCGTGGGCGACCAGCGTCTCCCAGGTGCGCTCGCCGTCGATGTGGTTGCGACCGAAGACGGACGCCGTCTGGTTCTCCACCGGCTGGTCCAGGTCGGCGTCCACGACGACGGCGCCGTACGTCTCGAAGGGGTACGGCCCGAACCACCGGGTGAACGCCTCGAACATCTCGGGCTGGCGGCCCAGATCGTGCCGGGCCCGGCCGGACAGGTGGACGGGGTAGGCGTTGCGGCCGGTGACCCGGCGGCCGGTCGCGCTGTCCGTGGCCCGCCAGGTCTGGTGCGCGAAACGGCCGGTGTACACCGCGGCGAGGTAGGGCGCCATGGGGCCGCGATGGTGGTACGTCCAGCACTCGGTGGTGTCCGAGCGGCGCCGCTCCAGCAGGGCTCCGTTGGCGAGCGCCTGGTGGCCGCGGGGCACGGTCACCCGGAAGGTGAACTCGGCCTTGTCGTCCGGGCGGTCGTTGCACGGGAACCACGACGGGGCACCCAGCGGCTGGGCGGCCACCAGGGTGCCGTCGTGGGCGTCGCCCGTGCGGTCCCAGCCGATCTGCCCGAACGGCGTGCGGACCGGGCCGGGCCGGCCGCCGTAGCCGATCTCCAAGGTGAACGGAGTGCCCGCCGGGATCGGGCGCGGCGCGGGCAGCAGCAGTTTGTGCCCCGTCCGGCCGGGCCGTACCGCGGCCCCGTCGACCAGCGCCTCGTGCACGGAGAGCCTCGCCAGGTCGAGGCGGACCTGACGCAGCGGCCGCTCGGCCACCGCGCGGATGTGCGCCCGGCCCGCCAGCCGGCCGGCGGCCGGGTCGTAGGCCAGGTGGAGGTCGTAGGCGAGGGTGCGGTGATCGTAGCTGCCGTGGCCGGCGAAGTAGCGCCGGGCGGGTCTCGGCAGGCCGTCCGCGGCCATCGCCGCCAGTGGGGCGAGCGACGCGCCCCGGATCAGGGCGCGGCGGCTGCACCAGGTCATGCCGTCTCCTCCGCGGCGGGCCGGGCGGCGGGGACGGCCGCGGGGACGCCGGCGATGGGGTTGCCGGCCCAGCGGGTGCCGTCGGGCACCGTCTCCCCGCGCATCACCAGGGAGGCCGCGGCGATGGACGCGCCGTGGCCGATCGCGGTGCCGGGCAGGGCGATGCTGTGCGGGCCCAAGGAGGCGCCCGCGGCCAGGCGCACGGTGTCCATGCGCATGATCCGGTCGTGGAAGAGGTGGGTCTGCAGCACGCAGCCGCGGTTGACGGTGGCGCCGTCGCCGATGCTGACCAGGTCCGTCTCCGGCAGCCAGTACGTGTCGCACCACACCCCGCGTCCGATGCGCGCGCCGAGGCTGCGCAGCCACCAGTTCACCACCGGCGTGCCCAGGTGCGCGGCGATGCCCCAGGGCACGGCCAGCACCTCCACGAACGTGTCGAACAGTTCGTTGCGCCACACGAACGACGACCACAGGGGCCGTTCCACCGGCCGGAACCGGCCCACGAGCAGCCACTTGGCGGCGGTCGTGGTCAGTCCGGCCGCCAGGGACGCGGCCAGGAGCAGCGGGACGCCCGCGAGCGCCGCCAGGGACAGTCCGCCCTCGTCCAGGGCCCTCTGCTGGGCCAGCAGCAGGCACTCGGCCAGCAGCGTGCCGAGGATCACCGGAAGCACGCGGCACGTCTCGACGGCCGCGCGGGCCGCCACCAGCCGCCTCGGCGGGGCGAACGTCCGCGCCGAGTCGCCGGCGGTGGCCACCCGGGGCAACGGCATCGCGGGCCGGCCGATCCACGACGACCCCGGTTCGGTGCGCACCGGCGCGTCCGACAGCACACCCACCAGCGCGTGGTCGGCGACCTCGCGGCCGGGCCCGACGACGCCGGAGTTGCCGACGAAGGCCCGCCTGCCGATCCGCACGGCTCCCAACCGCATCCAGCCGCCCCGCAGTTCGAACGGCGCCACGAGTGTGTCGTCGGCGAGGAACGCCCCGTCCTCGACCCGTAGCAGCGACGGCAGCGGCAGCACGGTCGAGATCTCGGCGCCGCGGCCGACCCGGGCGCCGAGCAGGCGCAGCCAGGCCGGTGTGGCGAGGCTCGCGTAGAGCGGGAACAGGGTGCCGCGCGCGCTGTCGAGCAGCCGTGTCACCAGCCACGCCCGCCAGGCCACGCCTCCGTCGGCGCGGTGCAGGCCGGGCGTGATCGCACGGCCCAGCAGGCGCACGGTGAGCGCGGTGAGGAGCATGCCGGACACGGTGGTCAGCACCGCGAACAGGGGGGCGGCGGCGAGCAGCCGCCAGGCCGCCCCGGACAGCGTGGCCGTACCGCGCACCAGCAGCCAGGTGACGGCCAGGGCAGGGACGGCGGCCAGCAGCGACAGGAGCGGCAGCAGCGTGAGGGACAGCGCGTAGGCGAGATGCCAGCGGCGCCGGCGGCCGGCCGGCCGGGCGGGCGGGCCGGGCTCCGGGAGGTGTTCGGCGGGTGCGGCCGGCCGGGCGGGGGATCCGGTCCACACCTGGCCGTCGGGGATACGGCCGTCCAGGCAGCCCCCGGCGTCGAGTTCGGCACCGCGCCCGAGGACCGCGCCCGGCAGCAGGGTGCTGCGGTGGCCCACCCGGGCGTCCGCGCCGACGACGACCTTGCCGACGTGCAGCCGGTCGCCGTCCAGCCACCAGCCCGCGAGGTCCGCCCCCGGTTCGACGCTGCACCCGTCGCCCAGCTCGGCCAGGCCCGTCACCGGGGGCATGGCGTGCAGCCGTATGTCCCGCCCGGTGCGGCAGCCGAGGATCCGGGCGTACAGCGGGGCCCAGGGTGTGCCGAGCAGGGCCGGCACGCCGAACGCCGCGACCGCGCGCTCCGCGCTCCACAGGCGCAGATGGACGCTGCCGCCGCGCGGATGGGTGCCCGCCGTGATCGAGCCGGCCAGCGCGCGGGCCAGGGCCGCCCCGATCAGGCAGCGCACGGGGGCGCTGAACAGCAGCACCCACCCGGCCAGCACCAGCCACCAGGAGGTGTGCGGCGCCCACCGGTGCGGCGCGATCCAGCCGAGGACGTCGTCCGCGGCGGCCAGCCCGACCAGGCCCCGCAGCCCGGTGACGCCGTAACCGGCCAGCGAGACGAGGAACTGCGCCACGGCGGTCCGCCGGGGCACCGGCCGGGCTGGGCGCACCTGCACGGCGGCACCGGCCAGGGAGTCGAGATGACCGGCCATGCTCGTGAGCACCGGGTGCCGGTAGAGGTCGGCGACCGACAGGCCCGGGTGGTCCCGGCGCAGTATCGATGCCATCCGGGCGGCGGTCAGGCTGGTGCCGCCCAGTTGGACGAAGTCGCTGTCCGGGCCGGGCCGCAGGCCCAGCAGCTCCTCCCAGAGGTCCGCCAGCCGGGCCGCGGTCCCGTGCAGCCGGTGGGCAGACTCGCCGCCGAGGCCGGCGCCGGCCAGGGGCGCGGGCCAGGGCAGCGCCTTGCGGTCCACCTTTCCGGACGCCCGCGTGGGCAGGTCCGCCACCTCGGTCAGAGCCGGCACCAGCGGTGCGGGAAGCCGCTCGCCCAGCAGCGCCCTGGCCTTGTCGGCGTCGAAGGCCGAGCGGCCGTCGGCGTCCTCGCGCGCGACGATGTAGCCGACCAGCACCTGCCCGCCGGCCGCGGTGGCCTGCACGGCCGCCGCCGCGCCGCGCACCCCGGGCAGGGCGAGCAGGGCCGCGTCGATCTCGCCGAGCTCGACACGGCGTCCGCCGAGCTTGACCTGGTCGTCGGCGCGGCCCAGGAACACCAGTCCCTCGGCGTCGGCGCGCACCAGGTCGCCCGAGCGGTAGGCGCGCGGCGCGTCGAGCGCCGGGCACGGCCGAAAGCGCTCCGCGTCCTTGACGGGGTCGAGGTAGCGGGCGGTTCCGGCGCCGGCGATGACCAGTTCGCCCTGCTCGCCGTGAGCCACCGGGTTCCCGGCCTCGTCCACCACCGCCAGTTCCCAGCCGGCGAGCGGCAGACCGATGCGGACCGGCTGCCCCGGTTCCAGCCGGGCGGCGCAGGCCACGACCGTGGTCTCCGTGGGGCCGTAGGTGTTCCACATCTCCCGCCCGGGACGGGCGAACCGTTCGACGAGTCCCGGCGGGCAGGCCTCGCCGCCCAGGATCAGCAGCCGGACCCGGCGCAGCGCCTCCTCCGGCCACATCGCGAGCAGCGTGGGCACGGTGGATACGGCCGTGATGCCGCGGGTGTCCAGCCACGGGCCGAGTTCGAGCCCGGCGCGCACCAGGGACCGTTCGGCCGGCACCAGGCAGGCGCCGGAGCGCCAGGCCAGCCACATCTCCTCGCAGGAGGCGTCGAACGCGACCGACAGGCCGGCCAGCACCCGGTCGCCGGGGCCGAGCGGCCGGTCGCGCAGGAACAGCGCGGCCTCCGCGTCGACGAAGGCCGCGGCCGAACGGTGGCTGACGGCCACGCCCTTGGGCGCGCCGGTCGAGCCGGATGTGAAGATGATCCAGGCGTCGTCGGCGGGGGCGGGCGTGGTGCCCGCCGCGGCTCCGGACGCGGGCCTCAGGGCTGCCGGTTGCGGGTGCGGGCCGAGGACGTGGCAGACGCCGGCCTCGCCGAACACGGTCGCGGCGCGCTCCTCGGGGTCGTCGGCGTCCACCGGGACGTAGGCCGCGCCGCAGCGCAGGACCGCGAGGATCGACAGGTACAGCTCCGCGGTCCCCGACGGCACCCGCACGCCCACCCGGTCGCCGGGGCCGACACCCCGCTCGGTGAGTCTCCGCGCCCGGGCGTGGGCCTCGTCGCACAGCTCCCGGTAGGACAGCACCTCGGCGCCGGTGTCCAGGGCGGGTGCGTTCGGGTACAGCGCGGCGGTCGACTCCAGGACGTCGACGAGGGTGCGGGGCGGCGCGGCCGCCCGGGAGCGGAAGAGGGCCCCCTCCCCCGGGATCTCGGGGGAGGGGGGCGAGGTACCGAGTGCGGTCGGTGTCAAGGTCGTGCCTCTGGATTTCCATGTCCGACGGGCCGTCAGGCCCTTTACGGACTGTCAGATACCGTTTCCCGCACGGCACGTTCACCAACTCGGTGCAATTGATTCACAACCTGCCCATGGGAGGAAATTGAGGAATCAAATACCAGAATTCACTCGATCGTGTTCTCCGTCGGCGTCAATGCGGCCGCCGCGCGCCCCTCGTCGCCCCGCGTCCCTTCTCGTCGCCCCTCATCCCTTCGGCGCGTCGGTGTGCCGGCTGAGGAAGTTGAAGGCCGCAGGGTACAGGCGTGTCCAGGTGTTGTAGTTGTGGCCTCCGCTGGGCAGCACCAGGGTCTGGGCCCGCACGCGGGTGCCGGCGGCGGCCTTGGCGAACTGTTCGATGTAGCGCGGCGGGCTGAGCCGGTCCTCGGCCGAGGTGGCCAGGAAGAGGCTGACCGGCACGGGGTTGTGCGTCACCATGTACGTGGGGCTGGTGCGCCGCCGTACCGCCGGGTCCGTGATCACGCCCTTGTCGCCGGTCAGCGGGTCGGGGTCGAGCGCGGCGCCGGCCCCGAAGACCTTGGGGTAGGCCAGCGGGAGCCGGGCGGCGCAGAAACCTCCGGTGGAGAAGCCCATCACACTCCAGCCCTTGGGGCCCGTCAGGGTGCGGAACTTGTGGCCGATCAGTTCCGGCACGTCACGCGACATCCAGGTGGCGACCTTCCGGTTGGGCTGATCGGTGCAGTCGGTGTCGATGCCGCCCGGGTCGACCACCGGCATGGCCAGGATGAACGGGTGCGAGGTGCCCGCGGTCATCAGCTGCTGGAAGTCCTGGGGCATGCCGCCGTGTTCCAGCCAGGACGCGGGGCTGCCCGGTACCCCGTGCAGCAGCAGCACGACCGGGAAGCGGGTGTGGCGGTACCGGGGCTGACCGTACTGCGGTGGCGTCCAGACGATGACCTGCCCGGACAGCGTGGAGTGCTTGCCGCGGAAGTAGGTGTCCAGCAGCCCTGTGTCGGTGTTGGTGAACTTGGCGCGGTCGGCGGGCGGTCCGGGCATGGCGACCGCCCCGGTGTTCCGTCCCAGCAGGTCGTCCCAGGAGGCGTACAGGCCGTAGTCGTTGTTGATCCACGTGGCCACCACCGAGATCGCGGTGAGCTGGCACAGGCCGATCATCAGCAGCCGTAGCAGCCACCGCAGCGTGTGGGGTCCCCGGAGCCGTGACCACAGCAGCATGGTGCCGGCCACGCACAGTGTGGTGGCCGCGATCAGCACGACGAAAAATGACGTCCCCGTCAGACTCATGGTCAAGCCCCCAGTATCGGTGTTCCTCCATGGTCATGTGCCACGGAATCACATCCTCACCACTGCGTGCGGGGGTGCCCCCGGCCCGGAGCGGAGCCCGCCGTGCGCCCCGCGGCCGACGCGCCGCACGCCGCGGCCACCCGGCCGGCTCCCTCGGCGTCCGGGACTTGGGCCGTTTTCTTACCTTCCGTTGAACTTCGCCTTTCATGCCGCGGTTACCCTCCAGCAGCAGGTTCAAGATCGGCTCTGCGGACAGGAGGATCAGCGCGGTGAAGCGACGCAACGCGGTCGGCAGGCCGTACGTCCCGCTGGCCGGCGCGATCCTCGCCCTGTGCGTCAGCGGCTGCAGCACGAGCGGTGGCGGCCCGGCTCACCCGGCGGCCACCCCGTCGGCGTCCGCCTCCGGCGGAGGCGAGTCGGGAAACGCGACGCACGTCACAGCCGATGGTGCCGCCTGGCGCAAGTGGGGCCTGACACCGCTGCCCGCGGCCCCCGAACCCCCGGCGGACAAACCCGTCAAGCTGTCCAAAACTGGCCCGGTCCCGGTCTTCACGCACGTACCGACCTCTCAGAAGGTCGTCTTCATCACCGTCGACGACGGGCTGGAGAAGGACCCCAAGTTCGTCGAGATGCTGCGGGACCTGAAGGTCCCGATCACGATGTTCCTGATGAACGACGCCATCAAGTCGGACTACGGGTACTTCAAGCCACTGCAGGCGATGGGCAACCACATCCAGAACCACACCCTGCACCACCCCGCGATGAACACCGTCCCGCTGGCCCGCCAGAAGGAAGAGGTGTGCGGCGACCAGAAGATCCTCACCCGGCAGTACGGCACCGCGCCCTTCCTCTTCCGGCCGCCCTACGGGGCGTACAACAACAACACCAAGATCGCGGTGGGGGAGTGCGGGCCGCGGGCGATCGTCTGGTGGCGCGAGTCCATGCAGATCCGCAACATGCAGTACCAGGAGTCCGGCAAGAAGCTGCGTCCCGGCGACATCATCCTCGCCCACTTCCGCGGGCCCGCGGAGCTGAAGGGCGCCACCATGACGGAGATGTTCGGGAACATGCTCAAGCGCATCCGGGAACAGGGCTTCGCGGTGGCCCGCCTGGAGGACTACATCAAGCCCCCGGCCTGAGCCGCCCGCGTCCTGCGGTGCCGTGACGTGCCGTCACCTGCCCTGACGTGCCCCGCCGTCACCCTGCCGGCCTCGGCGTGAACTTCCCGCTCAGAAAGTCCGGTTGACGTCGTTGACATGCCGTAAGCACACACGTTTCACTCGTCACTCGTGCATGGCAACGTTGTCAGGCCGTGGGAGCGGTCGGAGCCGTTGCCTGTGGCCGGCGTTCCGGCGTTCGCCGGCACCTGATGTGCGAAGCACGAACCGCTGCGGAGGCAACCGATGGTGAGACCCCGACGTTCAGCCGCGCCACGCAACCGTAAGAGACTGAGCCGACGCCTGGCCGTGATCTCCGTCCTGGGCATGGCCGCGCTCCCGCTCCCGGCGACCGGGAGCGCCTATGCCGCGAGCGCCGCGAGACCGGCCTTCGTCCAGGACCCCGCGTCCCTCGTCAACCCCCTCATCGGCACCTCCGGTGCGGTGGACACCTTCCCCGGCCCCGACATGCCGGCCGGCATGGTGCAGTGGGGACCCGACACGACGCCCCACCGCCCCGACGGCGGCGGTTACGAGTACAACGACAAGAAGATCTCCGGATTCAGCCTCACCCACCTCTCGGGACCCGGCTGCCCCGTCGCGGGCGACCTGCCCGTCCTGCCCGTGACCGGCGCGCTGTCGGGCACCCTCGGCAGCACGTCCGTCGGCTTCAGCCACGACGACGAGCAGGCCGGCACCGGGTACTACAAGGTCACCGACGCGGACGGGGTCAGGACCGAGCTGACCGACAGCACCCGCGCCGGCCTCGGCACCTTCACCTTCCCCCCGGGGCAGCAGTCGAACCTGCTGTTCAAGCTCAGCGGGGGCGCCACCCAGGTGGACGGGACCCGCGTCCAGGTGGTCAACAGCAAGGAGATCAGCGGCGCGATCGACAGCGGTCACTTCTGCGGCGCGAAGAACAGGTACACCCTGCACTTCGACATCAAGTTCGACCAGCCGTTCACCGCGAGCGGCACCTGGGTCGGCGGCACGATCAACCCCGACGCCAGGTCGCTGAAGGCGGGCGAGGTCCGGCCTGCCCCGCGGGCGTCCACGCCGGCGCCCTTGAAGGAGAGGCACTTCACCGTTCCGGCGAAGCCGGCCCCGACGGTCCACGGGAGCGGCGGCGAGACCCCCGGCACGCCGTCCCCGGCACCGGGCGCCGGCACCGCGCCCCGGTCGTCCGCCGCGCCCGGGGCGGCCCAGCCCCCGACCACGGGCGCGAACGGCATGTACCTGACCTTCGACACGTCCTCGAACCCCACGGTGAGCGCGAAGGTCGGCATCTCGTACACGGACGACGCGGGCGCTGCGGACAACCTCGCCACCGAGATCAGGACGTGGAACCCCGCCACCGTCGAGCGGGCCAACCACGAGGCCTGGAACGCGGTGCTGGGCAAACTGCGGATCGGCGGCGGCTCCACGGACCAGCAGACGCAGTTCTACACCGCGCTCTACCACGCGCTCCTGCACCCGAACGTCTTCTCGGACGAAGACGGCCGGTACATGGGCATGGACAACCAGGTGCACAGGCTGGCCAAGGGGCAGAAGGCCCAGTACGCCAACTACTCGGGCTGGGACACCTACCGCTCCCAGACCCAGCTGATGGCGATGGTGGAGCCCAAGGTCGCCAGTGACGTCGTCACGTCCATGCTCAACGGTTACGACCAGACGGGTCTGCTGCCCAAGTGGGCCTCCAACAACGGCGAGAGCTATGTGATGGTCGGTGACCCGGCCGCCGGCATCATCGCCGACGCGTACGCCTTCGGCGCGACGGGCTTCGACACGGACAAGGCGCTCGCCGCCCTGCAGCACGAGGCCACCGCCCCCAACAACGACCGCCCCGGCGAGCCGGTGCGCGACGCCAAGGGCTACCTCCCGCTGGACGAGAACGACTACGGCTGCTGCAACTTCTACGGCCCGGTCTCCACGCAACTGGAGTACGACTCCGCCGACTACGCCCTCGCCGCCTTCGCGAAGTCGCTGGGCAGGACGGAGGTGTACCAGAAGTTCGCCACCCGCGCCCAGGACTGGATGAACGTCTTCAACCCGCAGACCGGCTATCTGCAGGCCAGGAACAAGGACGGCCAGTTCGCGGGCGGCTTCACCCCGGGCACCTCCAGCGGCTTCGTGGAGGGCACCTCCGCCCAGTACACGCCCATGGTCCCGTTCAACCTCAAGCAGCTCATCCAGGCACGCGGCGGCGACCAGGCGTACTCGTCCTTCCTGGACAGCCTGCTCGACAACATCACCGACCCCGGCAACACCAACGCCGACCTGAGCAACGAGCCCAGCGTGGAGATCCCCTGGGAGTACGACTACACGGGCCGGCCGTGGAAGACCCAGGCGGCCGTCCGCGCAGCCCAGCAGAAGCTGTACTTCAACGCTCCGGTGGGCTCGTTCGGCAACGACGACCTCGGCGCGATGAGTTCGTGGTACGTCTGGTCCGAACTCGGCATGTACCCCGAGACCCCGGGCACGGACACCCTGGCTCTCGGCAGCCCGGTGTTCCCGGTGGCCGAGGCGACCCTCGCCGGCGGCAAAACCGTCCGGATCAACGCGCCGCAGGCCGCGACCGACGCGCCGTACGTGCAGTCGCTCGACGTCAAGGGCAAGGAGTGGAACGCCTCCTGGCTGACGTACCGGCAGTTCAAGGGCGCGGGCACGGTCGACTTCACGCTCGGCACCCAGCCCGACACCTCCTGGGCGTCCGACCCGTCGGCGGCGCCGCCGTCGGACACCACGGGCGGCGGCCGGATGCTGGCCGCGACCGGTCCCAGCGGCGGCCTGGTGCTGCAGCCGGGCGCGTCCGACGACGCCACCCTCGACCTGACCAACCTCGGGGACGCGGCCGTCACGGTCGACTGGCAGGCGACGGCGCCCTCCGGCGTCGCTCTCGCCCCGGCGTCCGGCTCGCTGACGGTGCCCGCCTCGGGCGGCGCGGAGACGAAGGTCCACGTGACGGCGGGCGCGAACGAGGGCACCTACCCGGTCACCTTCGCCCTGACCGACCACAGCACCGGCGCGGCGCTGAGCGGGGCGACCCTCCGCGTGGCCGTGGCCAAGGCCGGTGCGCTGTGGCCGTACGAGACCAACGAGGGCATCTACCCCGACGGCACCCACTTCTCGGGCGGCTTCGACAACGGAGGCTGGGCGTTCTCACAGAACGCGCTGTCGGCGGCGGGCGTCACGAGTGGCTCCGCCCTCACGGTCGACGGCGTCTCCTACACCTGGCCGGCCGTGACGTCCGGTCAGCCGGACAACCTGGAGACGGCCGGCCAGACCATCCCCATGCCGGCCGGTACGTCGGGCGCGTCGCTCGGCCTGCTGGGCAACGCGACCAACGCGCCGACCGACGGCAGCGGGGTCTCGGGGAAGCTGACCGTCACCTACACCGACGGCACCACGACCGAGGCGACGGTCGGCTTCTCGGACTGGACGCTCAACGGCGGGGCCACCAAGCCGCTCGCGGCTGACACGACGGCCGTCACCACCGGCTACCGCAACACCGGCAGCGGGGGCCGGGACAACGTCAAGACCTACGTCTTCGCGACGAAGGTCCCGCTGGACCCGTCCAAGCAGGTGGCGTCGATCACGCTGCCGGTCACGGGCTCGACAGGCACCGACCACCTGTTCGCCTACGGCTTCGGCCAGTAGTGCGGTAATCCGGTCGGTGAAGGGCACGGCGGACGCTCACCACGGCGTGGTGGCCCGGTGAGCGTCTGCCGCCCGGCGCCCAACAGCCCGGCACCCCACAGCCCACCCCACAGCTCAGCGCACCGACTCGGCGGGCGGACGCTCGCGCAGGGCGCCGTAGCCGATGAAGTACGCCGGCACCCGCTTGAGCCACGGGGCGGTGGCGAGCAGTTCGCTCACGCGCTCCGCCCGCCCGGTGTGGCCGAAGGCCGGGCCTCCCGCGAGCACGGGCGCGATGACCCGCGCGTGGGCCGCGCGTTGCAGTGCCTGTGTCAGTGCCGTGGTCGGCCACCGGCGCCGCTGGACGCCCCGCACGTCCCGCAGGCCGACCGTGCCCGCGCGCAGCGGTCCGACCAGGTGGCGGGCGGCGGCGACCGCGTCCTCGACGGCGAGGTTGACGCCGATTCCGAAGACCGGTGACATCGCGTGCGCCGCGTCGCCGATGCACAGCAGTCCCGGGCGGTGCCAGCGCCTCAGGCGGTCGAGCCGTACATCCAGCGTCTTCACCTCGTCCCACGACCGCAGTGCGTGCGCCCGGGGGCCGAGCCAGGGTACGGCGGCCGAGAACTCGGCCCTGAACCGCTCCAGACCGGCGGCGCGGCGCTCGGCGTCGGTCCCCTTGGGGATCAGCGCGGCGCACTGCCAGTAGTCGCCCCGGTCGATCATGGCGGTGAGGAACCGGTCGCCGGCGCCTCCCACCAGCCCGTGGGGGTCGTCCGGCCGGCGCGGCAGCCGGAACCACCAGGCGTCCATGGGGCAGGCGAACCGCCGCAGTCCCAGTTCGGGCAGCGACCGGGCCAGCGAGCCGCGGCCGTCGCAGGCCACGGTGAGGGTGGCGCGCAGCTCACCGTCGCGGCCGTTCGCCGTGCGGTACCGGACCCCGGTGACCCGCCCGCGCTCCACCAGGAAGGAGGTCGCCTCGGTGCTCATCCGCACGGCGAACGACGGCTCCTTCCCCGCCTCGTCCGCGAGGAGGCCGAGCAGGTCCCACTGCGGCACCATGGCCACGTAGTTGTACGGGGCCGGCAGCGCGCCGATGTCCGAGACGGTGATCAGCGAACCGTCCGCGCCGATCGGCAGCTGGACCTCGGTCACGCGGCGTTGCGGCAGCCGGGCGAAGCGCTCGGCCAGGCCGAGATCGTCCAGCAGCGCCAGGGTGGACGGATGCACGGTGTCGCCGCGGAAGTCCCGCAGGAAGTCGGCGTGCTTCTCCAGGACGGTGACGGCCACGCCGGCCCGGGCCAGCAGCAGACCGAGGAACATTCCGGCGGGACCGCCGCCCACCACGCAGCACGTCGTCCGCTCCATCGCAGCCCTTCGTCCGGGATCCGCGAACCGTCCTGGCGGCCCGGTCCAGGCCGCCGGGTCCGTGCCTCCCAGCGTAGGGCGTCAGCCGGCCGACCTGCCCGAGACCCACTCGGACCACGGCATGTTCCAGTCGCTGAGGCCGTTGTCCGGGGCGAGCGCCTTCGTGTCCGCCGAGTTCTTGACGACCACGACGTCACCGGTCATCGAGTGGGCGAAGAACCACGCGGCGGGCTGCTCGGCGTCGCCGCCGCCCTTGACGTCCTTCAGGCCCACGCAGCCGTGACTGGTGTCGACCCTGCCGAAGACCGAGTCGGCGGCCCAGTAGTTGCCGTGGACGAACGTGCCCGAGTCGGTCAGCCGCATGGAGTGCGGTACGTCGCCGATGTCGTACGCGGGCTTGCCGTCCTTCTTCAGGAGGCCGACGCTCGCACCGTTCATATGGATCTGTCCGAACTTCTGGGAGATGACCATCTGGCCGTTGTACGTCGGATGCTCGGGGCTGCCGGACGAGACCGGGAGGGTCCTGATCGTCCTGCCGTCCCGTACGACGGTCATCGTCTTCGCCCGGGCGTCGACCGTGCTGACCTGGCTCCGGCCGATCCTGAACGTGACCGTCTTCCGGATGCCCTGGTGGGTGAGCCTGACGGTGACGGTGGAGCCGGGCTGCCAGTAGTTCTCCGGGCGGAAGTCCAGGCGGCCGTCGTCGAGCCAGTGGCCGACGACCCGCTGGCCGCTGCTGGAGCTGACCTGGATCTCCGACTGCACGGCGGCCTCGTCGGCGACCGCCCTGTCGAAGGCGACCTCCACCGGCATGCCGACACCGACGGTCGAGCCGTCCATGGGGGAGAGGTGCCCGATGAAGTCGTTGGCCGGGGAGACCGTGGTGATGGTGGCGTTCTCGGAGGCCGGGCGGCCCTTGGCGTCCTGGGCCTCCGCGGCCACCTGGTAGACGGTGGCCTTCTGCAGGGGGCCGTTCGGCCTCCAGGACGTGCCGTCCGCGGACAGGGTTCCCGGAATCTCGGCGCCCGTCGCCACGGCGGTCATGGTGACCCTGGTGAGCTTGCCGGCGCGGACGGTGACGGAGACCGGGTCGTTGACCCCGACGCCGTGGGTGCCCTGCACGGGAGTGATCCCTATTCGGGCGTCGGAGGCGTCCTGGGCGGCCGTCCGAACCACTGGGGGCTGCGATGCCGGAGGGCTCCCGGTGCCGTTGCCGCTGGTGGCCGCGTTGCTGGTACCGCCGAGGGCCGTGAGCGCCAGTACGCCGCCGAGTGCGCCGGCCGCGGTCATCAGGCCGGTGCGTCGCTTACGTAGCGTGATCAAACGCTTCTCCCATGCCACTGGTCGTGTATTTCTGAGGCCGATTCCGGAGGGGTGGAACCGGCCCGAAAGACCACCTTTATGTCCATCGACGGGTAATGGGAGTGGATTGTGGCGAATCCCACGCGTTCGCGGAGGACGGGGTGCGCGGAGGCGGTCTTGGACGAGGTGGTGCAAGCTCGAAGAGCAGGCGGCACCTCCCCCTGCCCTCGGCGATGCGCTCCGTCCCGCGGTCCGGGAACCCTGACCGTCGACCCACTGGGGACGCTCCATGACCGGCCTGACCGTTGTCCTGCTGCTCGTGGTCCTGGCCACAGCGGTGGCGACCGGTGCCCGGCGCTGGAGCCTGCCCGCTCCCTCACTCCTCGTGATCGCCGGCGTGGTCGTGGGGCTGATGCCCTGGGTTCCCGAGGTGCGTCTGCCGCCCCAGGTGATCAACGTGCTGGTGCTGCCTCCCTTGCTCTACGCCTCGGCCGGGGAGATCTCCCTGCGCGACCTGCGCACCGTGTGGAGACCCGTGAGCGGGCTGGTCTTCGGTCTGGTCCTCGCCTCGGCCCTCGCCGTCGGGTACGTGGGCGCCGCGATCACTCCGCTCACCGCCGCGACCGCCCTGATCCTCGGCTCCGTCCTGGCCAGCACCGACCCCGTGGCCGTCACCGCGCTCGGCCGGCGTCTGTCGCTCCCCCCGCGCGTGCAGGCCCTGGTGCAGGCGGAGAGCCTGTTCAACGACGCCACGTCGCTGGTCCTGTACAAGGTCGCCGTGGTGACCGCGGTGACCGGCAGCACCATCAGCGTGGCCGGGACCGCCCTGCAGTTCCTGATCCTCGCGGGCGGCGGAGCCCTGCTCGGGGCGGCGGTCGCCGCGCTGGTGACCCTGATCCGCAGGCGGACCGACGACCCCATGCTGGAGACCGTCATCGCGCTGGTCACCCCCTACGCCTCCTACGTCGTCGCGGAGCAGTCGCACACCTCCGGCGTGACCGCCGTCATCGTCTCCGGGGTCGTCCTCGGCAGCACCGGCCACAAACTCAGCGACGCATCCGTCCGCCTCCAGGTCCACACCGTCTACGAGACCGTGACCTTCCTGCTGGAGAGCGTCGTCTTCGCCCTGATCGGCCTGGAACTGCCCTCGGCCGTACGCCATCTCGCGCGTGACGAGTACGGCTGGCCGCTGTGGGTGCCGGTGATCGCGTTCACCCTGCTGGCGATCCGCCTGCTGTGGATCTTCCCGCTGTCCGCCCTGATCCATCGCCGGCACAGGATCGGCGACAACCGCCTGTCCTGGCGCGTTCCGGCCGTCCTGTCCTGGGCGGGCACCCGGGGCGTCATGCCGCTGGCCGCCGCGCTCTCCATCCCCCTGGTCACCCACACAGGGGCGCCGCTGCCGCACCGGGCACTCGTTCTCACCCTCACCACCGGGACCGTCGCGCTCACTCTGGTCTTCCAGGGCTTCACCCTGGTCCCCGTCGTCCGCCGCTCCGGCATCGCGCTGGAACCGGAGCACACCGCTCGCGAGGAGGCGCGGACCCGCCGGCACATCGCCCACACCGCTCTCGAGGAGCTCAAACAGCTCGGCGATCTGGACGAACTCTCCGATCTGGGTGCCGCCGCCGAGACCGCCCTCAAACAGGCCCGCCGTCAGCTGGAAGCGCGCATCCACCAGGTCGAGGACGCCCACTACAGCGACCCGGACGCGCGTCCCGCCGACGCCTACCGGGAGATCCGCCGGACACTCATCGCCGTCGAGGCGGCCGAACTCCAGCACCTCTTCGAAGCCAACAAGATCAGCAACGCCACCCGGCGCCGGATCCAGTACGAACTCGACCTGGAGGAGGCCAGCCTCCACCCCCGCGACTGACTCAGCGGGATGCCGCGAGCGAGACCGTCGTGAGTCCGTCCACGGCCCGCGCCACCGCCTCGGGGCTGGAGATCATCGTCAGGTGCCGGCCGCCCGGGATGAGCGTCGGGGGCGGTGCGCCGATGCGCCGGGCGGTCTCCTCGGGCGTCCGCCGGGTGAACACGTCGTCCTGGGCACCGAACACCACCGACTTGGGCAGGCGCACCCCCGCGAGCCGGCCCACCTGACCGGCGGGCAGACCCGGCACCCCCGCGGCCAGCATGCTCCACAGCGCGCTCTCCGCGCCCGGCACCCGCAGCGGGCGGCGCCACTGATCCAGACCCGCGGCGTCCAGGCGCGGGCAGGCCGGCCCGCACTGGGCGTCGTACACGCTGCGGATCACCGCGTCGATGCCGAGACCGAGCCGCAGCAGGCTGGTGCGGTACGGATCGACCAGCACGTACTTGAGAGCCGACGGCGGCCCGGCCCCCGTGTCGAGGGCGTCGCCGTCCAGGAGCATCACACCCCCCAGCCGGCCGGGGGCCCGCAGCGCCGCCTCGGTGACCACGGCGGCTCCGCTGGAGTGCCCCACCAGCAGCGGGCGCCCGCCCGGACCGCCGAGGCGCATGGCGTCCAGGAAGCCCAGGAGCTGCCGGGTGAAATGGTCCACGGTGTACGGGCCGCGGCGCTCGCTGTATCCGTCGCCCGTCAGGTCCAGCGCGTACACCCGGTGGTCGCGGGCGAGCAGCGGAGCCAGCCGCGACCAGGTGTCCACGGTCTCGAACGCGCCGTGCACCAGGACGACCGGCGGGCCCGCTGTGCCCCAGGTCTGGTAGCGCGTGCGGATGTCGGCGGCCTGCACGTACCGCAGACCCCGGGGCGGCGCCGCGCGCCCGGCCGTGACGCCGTTGTAGACGAACGAGGCCGCCGTGACGGCCACCAGCACGCCGGCACAGCCCAGCGCGGCGCGCCGAAGCCACCGCCGCGGCCGGGAGCGGCGGGGGCGGGGCGCGCGCTCGGCGGGGGGCGGCGGCGGAGGAGGCGCGGGACGGGCGCCTTCCTCTCCCTCGCCGTCCCCGGGTCCGGCTCCGGGCCGGCGAAGATCAGCTGTCACGGTCCACAGCATCGCCCACCCGCACACCCCCGGTCATCCTGCCGGGGGAGCCATCGCGCCTACTGCGCCGGGTGTACGGCGGTGCCGTTCCCATGGGACCGCGGTGCCGTCGAGGACGGGGAGGCCGAGGCGCCGGCCGGCGCGGTGGCCGCGGTGGTGGCGGCCGTCGGGCTCGCGCTCGGACCGCCCGACGGGGTGCTCGGCGCCGTGGTGCCCGGCGAGGCGGACGGGAAGGCGCTCGGCGTCGGAGCGGACGGGGAGGCGCTCGTGGTGGGGGTGGCCGACGGCGCCGTCCGGCCGAGCGCCGTCAGCGCCGCGTCGGTGACCAGGCCGTCCGCGTTCGTGGTGAGGATGACGGGGTCGGCGGCACCCAGGAGCCGGTCGCAGCCCAGGTTGGTGAACGTCTGGTTCGCCCGCGAGGCGAGGAAGCCGAAGAGGTTCGGCGCCGTGGCCGGGTCCGGGGAGGGCGCCTTCTCGAAGAGCGCCTTGTCCTTGAAGACCCGCCGGATGCCGGCCGGGTCGCCGAAGAGGGTGGTGCAGAAGGCCGCTCCGTCGCCGTCGGCGCGGGCCCGGACCGGGGGCATGTCGACGCCGGCGCGGTAGGCGTCGGTCTTGGCGACGCTGTCACGGCCGTCGACGAGCGTCATCGGGTCGTTGCGCGGGACCAGCGCGACCGGCGCCTTCTGGTCCGCCGCGGCGGACAGTTCGTCCAGCGCGAGGGCGGACGCGGCCCGGCCGTCGCCGGACTGGTCGGGCGCGGTGAACGGCTTGCAGCCGAGAGCGGGGTCCATGAACTGGGTCAGCAACAGGTTGTCGCTGCCGTTGGCCAGATCCTTGGGGGCGCTGGTCTTCGCCGACCCGGCCTTGCCGTTGTGCCGGTGATGCCGGTCGCCCCGGTTGGCCAATTGGGCGGCCTTCTTGAGCGCGGCCCTGCTCGCGGCGTTGTTCTGGGCGATCCGACCGTGCGCGTCGGCGAGGTAGTGGGTCACCACGTTGTCGCTGCCGTCCTGGTCCACCACGGAGAAGTCCCGTGTGGTGGGGCAGGGCAGGCCGTCCTTGGCGGTTCCGAGCGCCGGGATCCTGAGGTGCTTCTTGGCGATCTGGGCGTTGGCGGCCCGGAAGAAGGCCGGCGCGTTGCAGTAGGCGAACTGTCCGAAGACCGATCCCCGCAGGCCGTTGACGCACTTGCCCTGGGCGAGACCGTCCGGACGACCGCTGGTCCGCAAGGTCAGGTTGGCGTTGTTGAAGCCGAACCAGATGCCCACGGCCGAGCCGCGCGGCACCGAGGGCCGGACCGTGCGCGCGGCCGGTCTCGTGCCCTTGTCGATCACCAACGGGTTGTACACGGTCAGCTTGCCCTGCGGGGTGAGGATCGCGGCTTCCACGAACGCCGACTGGTCGGGGTTGGCCTCGTGGCAGGGGCCCTGTGCCGGATCGGTCGCGACGAGTCTGTACGGCGTGGCCAGGCCGCCGGCGGAGAGCGGGTTGGGCGGCACCAGCAGCGTGCAGTCCGGATCGGGTTTGACGGCCGCCGCGGCCTGCGCGGCGGCCGCCTGGTCGCCCTGCGTGCCGTGCCGGTCACGGCCTTGCGCCGCGAACACCGTGCCCGCGACCACGGCGAGGATCACCGGGCCGCCGATCAGCGCGAGCGACATCTTCGACCGCTTCCAGCGCCGAGCGCGCTCCCGCCGCGCGGTACGCGACGACTGTGTCAGGTTCTTGCGGGCCACTGAGCTGCTCCTCACTGTGCGTCCTCCCGTGGGGGCGACCCACGGCCGCGCGGGCGCACGACGGTCATGACAGTGCGGACCCTTCGCGTCGTTCACGCGGGGACGACCAACCCGATCGCCCGGCACGACGGATCCACTCGCGGTACGCGCCGAGCCCGCCGGACGTTCAACGGCCGCACCGGTCATTGCCGAAGCTTGACCCGAGGGGGTCGCCGGAGCGGGGCGGGGTGAGTGTGGTCCTCGGGGCGTCGAACGTCCGGCGGCCGGGCTCTCAGCGGTTCGGGAACGCGGGGAAGCGGCAGGTCATCGGCGTCGGGCCGCCGCCGGTCGAGGTGACCGTGACGCCGGGGCCGCTAGGGGACAGGTCGGTCCGGGCCAGCGTGATCCGCGCGTACTTCGCGGTGACCGCCGTGGCGTCGAGGCCCACGTCCCGCAGCGTGATGCCGGAGGGCTGGTCGGCGCTGTAGCCCTCCAGGTCGGAGGAGGCGCCGGCGACGGAGTGCACCGCCTTGGCGTGGTCGATCGTCACCGACTTGAACCAGGGGATCGTCGTACCGGTGGCCGCCGCGTAGTTCGGGGTGACGACGAGCAGGTTCTGTACGCCGGTCATGCAGGTGTCGCGGTACGTCGTGTTGGTCACGGTGCCGCCCGCGCCCGGGTAGCTCTTGACGCGGATGCCGTTGTTGAAGCTGCTGGTGTTGCCCCAGATGTCCTTGCCGTCCAGGGTGTTGTGCTCGATCAGCATCGCGTCCAGGCCGTAGGTGGTGCCGCTACCGATGGACAGGCCGTGGCTGCCGTAGCAGTGCAGACGGCTGACGGTGACGGCGGATTCGGCGCTGTTGTTGGTGGTCATGGCCACGCAGTCGTCACCGTTCATGATCCAGGACCGGGTCACGGTGACCTCGGTGCTGGAGTCGACGTTGACGCCGTCCGTGTTGAGGGTGTCCGCCGGGGTGGCGACCTCGATGCCCCAGACGGTGGCACCGATGCTCTGGCTGATGAAGAGGTGCTGCTTGGCGGCCTCCTTCAGGGTCAGGTGGTAGAAGGTCACGTCGTCGGCGTTGTCCGACTGGATCAGCCGCGGGTTGACCTGCTTGAGGCCTTCCGCCTTGGCGGTGTCGGCCTGCTGGTACCAGGTGGTGCCGGTGCCGAGGATGGTCTGGTCGCCGCGCCCGTCGATGGTGCCCTCGCGGCCGTGGCGCCGGACGCCTTCCACGCCCGCGTCCCGGCCGACCACGTGGATGAACGGGCCGCAGCCGGGTGAGCTGCTCCCGATGGAACCGCAGGTCGCCCGGCCCGCCTGCTGGTAGGAGGCGGCGTCGCGGGTGGCGTAGAGGGTCGCGCCCGCGTCCACCACCAGGTACTCCCCTTCGCGCACGGTCAGCGGCGAGGACAGGAAGGACGCGTGCGCGTGATCGGTGGTCAGCAGGACGCTGCCGCCGGTTCCGGCGCAGGCGTCCAGCGCCGCCTGGATACGGCCGGTGTCCGGCGGGGCCGCCTCGTCCGCCGCGCCGAAGGTGCGGGTGCCGCCGGGCAGCTCCGCCCCCAAGGTGCGGCAGGTGGCGGGCAGCCGGGGTTCCCGTACGACCCGGCGGTCACCGAGGGCGGGGGCGGCCGAGGAGATGGCGGCCACGACCGGTTTCCAGCCGTCCGACCCGGCCAGGTACGAGGCGGCCGTGTGGCGCGCGGCCGTGGCGGCGTCCAGCACGGGGCGTACGGCGGAGCCCGCGCCGGACGCCCCCGGGCCGGTGTCGGCGTACTCGCCGTAGCGGCCCGGCGACCAGGTGGCGCCGGAGATGCCGAGCCAGGGGCCGGAGGAGTTGACGGCCTGCGGCAGCACCGTGTTCCGGATGACCACCTGCGGGTCGGAGCCGGCGTTCGGCTTCCAGGCACGGCCCAGGTAGAGCGCGCCGCCCGGGAGCGTGGTGTTGACGGTGGAACCGGTGATCAGAATGCCGTACGGCTGCCCGGCGGGTGTGGCCGGCGCGGTCAGGTAGGCCTTCGAGTAGATGCCGTCGTTGAGCGCGTCGACGGTCGAACGGTCCACCACCAGGCTGCCGTTGCCGAAGATGAAGTCGACGTCGCCGTCGATCTCGGAGTCGTAGACGTACTGGCGCAGCTGCTTCGACGCGCCGGCGCCCCAGGTCAGCAGGGTGTCCTGGTGGCCGTAGAAGACGTCGTGCAGATAGCGCTGCCGGTCGCCCTCCATCGCGATCGCCACCGCCTGGGTGCCGGTGACGCCCGGGTGGGCCCTCTTGTCGAAGGTGTTGGCGAAGGTGAGGTACTCGGCGGTGAAGTCGTTCGCCGCCACATGGACGGTGGCGGAGCCCTCGGTGCCGTAGGGGCCGCCGGTGGCCGGGTCGGTCTCCTGGTTGTAGTCGGCGGCGGTGATGACCACGTCCTTCGCGTTGTGGTCGGAGCCCTCCAGGGTGAGGTGGAGCTTGGCCGCCGGGACCGTGACGCGCTCCTTGTAGGTGCCGGGGGCGATCGAGATCACGTACGCCGTCGACGAGTTGTCGGGTACGGCGTTCACGGCGGCCTGCACGGTCCGGTACTGGGCGCCGCTCCTGGCGACGGTGAGCGTGACGGTGGCGAGGGGGGACGTGGTGCCGGCGGTGGCCGTGCCGGTGAACCCGCACATCAGCAGTGCGGGCACACCGAACAGCCCCGCCGTCAGGCGGCTCAGTCTCATGGTGTCCTCGGGAGAGGTGGGTGGGGGCGAGGGGAAGGAAGAGGTCGGCCTTGATGGCATCTCATATATGAGTGGGCAGGCCGTCAATGGGCCCGACCGGCCTTTACCGCTTCCTTACCTACCGTGCGCACAAAGCGAATTCATTACCTGCGGGTGCCTTGACGGTGGTCGGCGTCGAGCCTAGCTTCGTGGCGCATCGTATATGAGATCTCGCATACACCATCCGGACGGGCGTCCTGGCGCCCTTCCGCACGCACCACAGGAGCCCGTTCAGTGGCCGACATCCTCGCAGCGCACGGCAGTCCACGTCCGGGGGCGCTGCCGCCCTCCCGTACCGAGGCGGTCCTGGAGACCATCAAGCACGCGATACTGACCGGCGAACTCAAGCCCGGTCAGGCACTGGTGGAGGCCGAACTCGCCGAGCGTCTCGGGGTCTCCAAGACCCCGGTGCGCGAGGCACTGAAGACGCTGGCCGGGTCGGGCCTCGTGGTGATGCTGCCCTACAAGGGCGTCACCGTCCGTGCGGTGGACGAGGAACTGGCCCGCGCCGTCTACGACATGCGCCTGCTGCTGGAGCCGGTGGCCGCCGGCCGCGCCACCCTCTCCAGCCGTGCGCTGGAGGAGGCCGGCGCGGCCCTGGACGCCGCCGACCGGGCCGAGGACGCGGCCGACCGCTCGCTGGCCAACCGGGCCTTCCACCGGGCCCTGTACGCCGGCTGCGGCAACCCGCTCCTGGTCAAGACCCTGGACGAACTGCGCGACCAGACCGCGCTGGTCTCCAGCGCCGCCTGGGCCCGCCAGCCGTCCTGGGAGCAGGAGGCCCGCGAACACCGGGAGATCCTGGCGGCGGCCGAGGCGGGCGACTCCCGGCAGGTGCGGGCCCTGATGCGGGGTCACATCAGCGCCTTCGTGGCACGCAACTTCCCCGAGAACGAAGCGGAGTAGGCCCACCCATGACCGTGGAACCGCAGGACAGCCCCATCTCCCTCGACGAGTTACCCGCGCTGTACGACCCGCGGCACCTGAACGGCCTGCGCGCCACGCTGTCGACCACGGTGGCCATCCCGGTGACGCCTTTCCGCCCGGACGGCAGCGTGGACTGGGACGCCCACGCCACGCTGATCGGGCGGCTCGTGGAGCACGGCGTCGAGGTGGTCACCCCCAACGGCAACACCGGCGAGTTCTACACCCTCACCGAGGCGGAGACCCGGCGGGCCGTGGAGTCGGCGGTGGCCGCCGTCGCGGGCCGCGCCGAGGTGCTGGCCGGGGTCGGCCTGGACATCGACAGCGCGGTGGCCGCGGCCCGGCACGCCCGGGAGGCCGGCGCCGGCTCGGTGATGGTGCACCAGCCCGTCCACCCCTACCGCTCCGCCGAGGGCTGGATCGACTACCACGGCGCCATCGCCGACTCAGTACCCCAACTCGGCGTCGTCCTCTACGTCCGCGACCCGCGCGTCAGCGGGGAGCAGATCCGCACCCTGGCCGACCGCAGCCCGAACGTCGTCGGCGTCAAGTACGCCGTCCCCGACCCGGTGCGCTTCGCCTGCGTCGCCCGGGACGCCGGCCTCGACCGCCTCACCTGGATCGCGGGCCTGGCCGAACTGTCCACACCCGGCTACTGGGCCGTGGGCGCCACCGGCTTCACCTCCGGACTCGTCAACGTCGTACCGCGCCTGTCGGCCGCGCTGCTGGAGGCACTGCGCGGCGGCGACTACGCCAAGGCCATGACGGTGTGGGAGCAGGCCCGGCTCTTCGAGGAACTGCGCGCGGCGGACGCCGCGGCGGACAACGTCAGCGTGGTCAAGGAGGCGCTCGCCCAACTGGGGCTGTGCGGACGGGAAGTGCGGCCGCCGTCCCGCAGTCTGCCACCGGACCTGCGCGAGCAGATCGCCGGACTGATGTCCCGGTGGCGGGAGGGCGGCTGGCTGTGAGCGCGGACAGCGCCCCGGCTCCGGCGCCGTACGCCGGGCACCACGACCGCGGCGATCCGCGCCACCGCTCGCGGCACCTCCCCGCAGCACGACCCGCACGACCGCTCGCACCACGCCGGAGCCCCTCCGCTCCCGGCCGTCACTGACGAAGGGCCGCAATCCGCCATGTCATCCGCCATGCCCGAGTTCCGCAGAAGCCTCTCCCGCCGCCGTCTCCTCGGCACCCTCGCCGCCTCCGCCGCCGCGGGCCCGGTGCTCGCCGCGTGCAGCGCCCCCAGCAGCGGCACCACCGGCAAGGCGGCGGCGCCCAGCGCCCTGGCCACCAAGCCGGCCAAGCCGGTCACCCTGAACGTCCTCGACGTCGCGGGCAACCTGGCGCTCACCCGGCCGGTCATCGACGCCTTCAAGGCCAAACACCCCGACATCGTCTCCCAGATCACCACCACCACCGGCACCGCACCCGAACTGGCGCCGAAGGTCCAGGCCCAGCAGCAGGCCGGGAACGTGCAGATCCAGCTGGTGCTGACGGGCACCGACGGTCTGGCGGCCGGCATCCAGAAGGGTCTGTGGTACGACCTCAAGCCGTACTACGACCACTTCTTCCCGACCCTGATGGCCGACTACAGCAAGCC
Organism: Streptomyces sp. NPDC006739; assembly: GCF_042869815.1. Classification (NCBI taxonomy): domain Bacteria; kingdom Bacillati; phylum Actinomycetota; class Actinomycetes; order Kitasatosporales; family Streptomycetaceae; genus Streptomyces; species Streptomyces sp. NPDC006739. The sequence continues at coordinate 407,469 of NZ_JBIAGM010000003.1, read as the reverse complement.
GGCCGCGGCCATGGCGGCCCTCGCCCAGGACCAGGGCATCGAACTGGTCACCACCCCGGGCGGCCCGCTGCTGGAGTACGACCCCGCGAAGGTGAGCCACGTGCCCACCACCCCGGACGCCCTGCTGGAGTGGGCCAAGGCCAACAAGGGGAAGTTCCAGTACGCGCAGCCGCGCAACTCGGGCCCCGGCCGCACCTTCCTGATGGGCCTGCCCTACCTGCTCGGCGACAAGGACCCCACGGACCCGACCAACGGCTGGGCCAAGACCTGGGCGTTCTTGACCGAACTCAACAAGTACACGGCCGACTACCCGGCCAAGACCTCGGCCACCATGACCAACCTGGCCCAGGGCACGGTCCACGTCATCGCCAGCACCATGGGCTGGTACATCAACCCGCGCGCCCTCGGCACCGTGCCGCAGGGCATGAAGGTCGCCAAGTACGACAACATGACATGGGTGACCGACGCCCAGTACGGCGTCATCCCCAAGGGCGTCTCCAACGACGAACTCATCGCCACGATGCGGCTGCTGGCCTTCGCGCTGACCCCCGAGCAGCAGGCCGTCACCTTCGACCAGGGCTACTTCTACCCCGGCCCCGCGGTCAAGAACGTGAGCCTCGGCCAGGCCCCGGCCTCCTCGCAGAGCGCGATCAAGAAGTACGGCGACCCCGATTTCGACAGCTGGATCTCGGCGAGCCCGGCCAGGAACTCCCTGCCCGCCACCGCCCAGGTCACCGCCTTCGACCTGTGGGACAAGAAGATCGGCTCGACCAAGTGAGCACGGTGACCGACATGACCACCACGAAGACGTCCCCCGCCCGAGCGGCGGGGGAGCGCCCCGGCTCCCAGCTGGGCGAACTCCAGCTGCGCGGCATCAGCCGCGCCTACGGCGCGCACACCGCGCTCAAGCCCCTCGACCTCACCGTCCGGGGCGGCGAGTTCATCGCCCTGCTCGGCCCCTCCGGCTGTGGCAAGACCACCGCCCTGAACTGCCTCGCCGGCCTGCTCCCGCTGACCGCGGGCGAGATCCTCCTCGACGGCAGACGGGTGGACACCCTGCCGCCGGAGAAGCGCGGCTTCGGCATGGTGTTCCAGAACTACGCCCTCTTCCCGCACCTGACCGTGCGCGCCAACGTCGCCTTCGGACTGAAGATGCGCGGCGTCGGCAAGGAGGAGACGCGGCGCCGGGTGGACCAGGTGCTGAACCTGGTCCGGCTGACCGAGCACGCCCACAAGCACCCCGGCCAGCTCTCCGGCGGCCAGCAGCAGCGCGTCGCCATCGCCCGCGCCATCGTGATGGAACCGCCGCTGGTCCTGATGGACGAGCCGCTGTCCAACCTGGACGCCGCCCTGCGGCTGCAGATGCGCAGCGAGATCCGCCGTATCCACCAGGAGTTCGGTCTCACCACCCTCTACGTCACCCACGACCAGGAGGAGGCCCTGTCGCTCGCCGACCGCCTGGTGGTGCTGCACGACGGCACGGTCAGCCAGATCGGCACCCCCGCCGAGCTGTACGAACACCCCGCCGACCCGTACGTCGCCGGGTTCATGGGCTACCGCAACCTGCTGCCGCTGGAGATCACGTCCGTGGACGGCGCGGTGGCCGAGGGCCGTGGCCTCACGGTGCGGGGCACCCGGGTCGGGGACGTGCCGCTGCGGACGGGGCGGAAGGTGACGGTCGCGATCCGTCCCGAGGACCTGCGGCCCGCCGAGGAGGGCGAGCAGACGGTCACCGAGGCGGTGGCCGAGATCGTCGAGTACCACGGCCGCGTCCTGCACGTGGAGGCGGTCACCCCGCACGGCGACCGCCTGCACCTCAAGTCCCGCCGCCAGGTCCACCCCGGCGACACGGTGTCCGTCGCGGTCGACCCCGAACGCGCCCTGTTCTTCCCGGAACCGGAGCCGGAGCCGGCCTCGTCCTCGGCGTCGCAGCCGGTGTCGGCGCCGCCCGGCGAGGAGGCCTCGCCGTGACCGCCCTGGCCGCCGCCACCGGGCCGGTGCCGAAGACGGCACTGCGGCACCGGCTCGCCGAACGCGGCGTGGACCGCATGCTGCTCCTGCTGCTGCCCGGCGCGCTCGCCGTGATCGCCCTGTTCCTCTACCCCTTCCTCTACGGCCTCCAGCTCTCCTTCCAGCCCGCCAAGGGCGGCGCGCTCGGCGCCTACCACCAGTTCTTCGCCGAGCCGTTCTCCCGCAAGTCGGTCTGGGCCACCTTCTCGCTGGCCGTCCCCGCCGCGCTGATCAACGTCGGCGCCTCCGTGCCCATCGCCTACCACATGCGCCGCGACTTCCGGGGAAAGCGGCTGCTGCTGGCCCTGCTGGTCGTCCCGATCACCCTGGGCACGGTGCTCACCGCCGAGGGCATCCTGGAGTTCTACGGCCCCTCCGGCTGGTTCAACCGCACCCTGCACCTGCTGGGCATCGCCGACTCGCCGGTCAAGCTGACCATGAACTACACCGGCGTCCTGCTGTCCCTGATCATCAGCGGCTTCCCGTTCGCCTACCTGCTCACCCACTCCTACCTCTCGGGTATCCACCCGAGCCTGGAGAAGGCCGCCTCCACCCTGGGCGCCGGCTGGTGGCAGCGCTTCCGGTACATCACCCTCCCGCTGCTGATGCCCGGCCTGATGACCACGTTCTGCCTGACCTTCGTGATGGCCTTCGCGGTCTTCCCCTCGGCGATGATGGTCGGCGACCCGAACGGCAGGACCCACGTCATCTCCATCGAGGCCTACGAGTCGGCGCTGCAGCGCTTCGACTACGCCCAGGGCTGCGCCGACGCGATGATCATGACGGTGCTGATGCTCGCCGTCATCGGCGCGGTCACACTGCTGCGCTCCCGGCTGTACACGGGATCCACGGGAGGCAAGGGATGACCGCCGTACTCGACCCCGCACCCACCGCCGGCCCGCGGCCCGAGGAGCCCCCCGCGCGCCGCCGGATCGCGATGCGGCCCGGCGCCTGGCTCACCTGGGCCGCCCTGGCCTTCTTCTTCCTCAACCTGCTCGGCGTCATCACCACCGTGCTGCTGAACTCCTTCGGCGGCCACTGGTTCGACAGCTGGCTGCCCAGCGGCTGGACCGGCCACTGGTACGGCGACTCCTGGACGGAGTTCCACCTGGGCCAGGTGCTGTGGACGACCGTCGAGGTCTCGCTGGCCGTGGTGCTGATCTCGCTCGTGCTCGCCGTGCCGGTCTCCTACGCCCTCGCGCGCCGGGACTTCCCCGGCAAGAGGTTCGTCACCGTCCTGTTCGTGCTGCCGATCCTGGTACCGCCGATCGCCTACGGCATCCCGCTGGCCACCGTGCTCTACAAGTTCCAGCTGGCCGGCTCGGTGACCGGCGTGATCCTGGCGAACCTGGTGCCGTCCATCCCGTTCGTGGTGTTCACCATGACCCCGTTCATCGAGCAGATCGACCCCAAGATCGAGCACGCGGCCCGTATGTGCGGCGCCTCCACCTGGACCGTGCTGACCCGGATCCTGTCGCCGCTGCTGCTGCCCGGCATGCTCGCCGCCGGAATCCTGGTCCTGGTGCGCACCTTCGGCATGTTCGAGCTGACCTTCCTGACCGCGGGACCCACCAGCCAGACGCTGATCGTCGCGCTGTTCTCGGCCGTCAACTCGGCCGGCATCCGCTCCACACAGTCGATCGACGCCATGGCCGTCCTCTACACCGCCTCCATGGCCGTCCTGCTGCTGGTCGCGCTGCGCTTCGTCAACCCCACCCAGCTGGTGGCCCGTACCAACGACTGACGCCACCCCCGTCCGAGAGGCCGTCGACGATGACCGAGCCCACCCGTAGACAGCTCCTGCGTTCCGCCGTCGCGCTCGGCGGCGCGGTCACCGTCTCCGCCCTGCTCGGCGGCCCCGCCTTCGGCTCCCCGCCGCCGGCCTGCGCCAAGACCGATGCCGAGCGCGCCGCGGACCGTGCCGCCGACCGGGTGATCGCGGGAATACGGCGCCCCGTGATCCCGCGCCGGGACTTCCCCGTCACCCGCTTCGGCGCGGTCGGCGACGGCACCACCGACAACACCGCCGCCCTGGCCGCCGCCGTCCGGGCCGCGCACCGGGCCGGCGGCGGCAGGGTCGTCGTCCCGGCCGGCGACTGGGCCACCGGCCCCGTCCACCTGCTCTCCCGGGTGGAGCTGCACGTCGAGGCGGGCGCCACCCTGCTCTTCTCCACCGACCCGGCCGCCTACCTGCCCACCGTGTACAGCCGCTGGCAGGGCATCGAACTGATGAACTACTCGCCGCTGGTCTACGCCTACGGCCTGCACGACATCGCCGTCACCGGCGCGGGTGTCCTCGACGGCCGGGCGTCGACGGCGAACTGGTGGGCCTGGAAACCGCTGGGCGACGCCGACTTCGCCACCTTCGAGGCCACCGTCGACGCCGGACTGCCGGTGGCGCGCAGGGACGGCACCAAGTACCACTTCCGCCCGGCCTTCGTGGAGCCGTACCACTGCCGCAGGGTGCTCATCGAGGGGGTGACCTTCAAGAACTCGCCGTTCTGGTTCCTGCACCCCACCCTGTGCCAGGACGTCACCGTGCACGGTGTCACCGTCCAGGCGAACGGCCCCAACACCGACGGCTGCGACCCCGAGTCCTGTGACGGCGTCCTCATCGACTCCGTGTCCTTCGACACCGGCGACGACTGCGTCGCCGTCAAGGCCGGACGCAACACCGACGGACGGCGCGTCAACACGCCCAGCCGGAACATCGTCATCCAGAACTCGACCTTCGCGAACGGCCACGGCGGGATCACCATCGGCAGCGAGATGACCGGCGGTGTACGCGACGTCTACGCCCGCGACCTCACCATGACCTCCACGGGCCTGCAGTCCGGCCACCGCCTCAAGACCAACTCGGTGCGCGGCGGCTACATCGAGGGCACGCACGTCCACCGGGTGAACGTGACGGCTCTCGGCGGCCCGCTCCTGCTCATCGACTACACCTACGGCGAGGGCGACACCGGCGCGTACCCGCCCACCGTCAACGACATCAACCTCAGCCACTGGAACGTCACCTCCGCCACCCAGGGCTGGAACATCCAGGGCTACGCGAACGACCCCGTCGGCACGGTACGGCTCAGCGACATCACCGTCGACGGCCCGCTCGGCAAGTCCAACACCGCCACCCATGTGACGGACCTGGAACTGACGAACGTCGTCATCGACGGAGTGACCCAGCCGGCGGCCGCGCCGCTCGGCGCAACCGGAAGGAAACCGCGATGAGCCGCACCAGCAGGAAACCCCGTCCGGCCACCGGCGCCCGACGAGGGCTCACCACGGCAGCGACGGCCACCGCCACCGTCCTCGCGACCGGGGCGCTGCTGTTCGCGAACACCACGACCGCCGCCGCCACGGCCCCGGTGCCCGCCCGGGCCACCGGTGACACGCGCACCGTCTCCGAACCGCGCGTGCCCACCACCGTCTGCGCGAAGGTCACCAGCGGGCTCGCGATGCCCGGCCGCACCGCCGGCACGGCCGCCGAGACCACCCCGCCGGACACCTCCCGCATCCAGTCCCACCTGGACTCCTGCGCCCAGAGCGGCTCCGCCCAGGTCGCGGTCGAGCTGTCCGCCGCCGACACCTCCCGCACCGCCTTCCTCACCGGGCCGCTCACCGTGCACAAGGGCGAGGTCCTGCTGCTCGACAGCGGTGTGACGCTCTACGGCTCCCTCGACCCGGCCACCTACCAGGTCAGCGGCAAGCCGACCTGCGGTACCGTCGCCACCGACTCCGGCGGCTGCAGGCCGCTGATCACCGTCTCGGGCGCCGACGCGGGGGTGGAGGCGGTCCGTTCCGGCAGCGGCGGTCAGGGCCGCATCGACGGCCGCGGCGACCTGGCCCTGCTGGGCACCTCGACCACCTGGTGGGACCTCGCCACCCAGGCCAAGAACCAGGGCAAGAAGCAGAACAACCCACGCATGATCCAGGCCGACAGCTCCGACGACTTCACGCTCTACGACATCGACCTGGTCAACTCGCCCAATTTCCATGTCTATTACAGCGGAAACGGCTTCACCGCCTGGGGCGTCCGCATCAAGACCCCGGCCACCGCACGCAACACCGACGGTATCGACCCGGCCGGCGCCACCAATGTCACCATCGCCGACTCCTACATCCAGGACGGCGACGACGGCATAGCCATCAAGGGCGGCTCCGCTGCGGCCAGGAACATCACCGTGGAGAACAACCACTTCTACGGCACCCACGGCATTTCCATCGGCTCCGAGACCAACAGCGGCGTCACCAACGTCCTGTTCGAGAACAACACGCTGACCGGCGTCGACAGTTCGGGCAACGCAGGCGGAAGCACCAACGGCATACGCATCAAGTCCTCGCCGGCCAACGGCGGCACGGTCAAGCAGGTCACCTACGACAACACCTGCCTCACCCGGCTCAAGTACCCGCTGGTCTTCGACACCCATTACTCCAACGGCACCGGCTCGTACACCCCGTACTTCACCGACATCGTGGTGAACGGGGTCAGGTCCACCGGCTCCGTGTCCGGCGCCACGTCGACCTTCGTCGGCCTGGACTCCGCCCACCCGCTGGGCCTGACACTGGAGAACGTCAGCCTGGACGCCACCGCGTCCACGGCCTCCTACGCGAACGTCGGCCTGTACGCCAGCGACATCACCCCGTCCGGCACCGGCGTGAGCACCACCGCGGTGAGCGGCGGCGGCTCCGTGCCGTCCTGCTCCTTCCCGTCCTTCCCGGGCCTGTAGCCGCGTTGCCGGGACCGGCCGCTCAGCCCGAGGTCTCCGGCAGCAGGGGCTCCTTGCGGCGGACGAGGACCAGCATCGCCCACAGCACCGACAGCAGCGGAATCGCGCCGGAGACGATCACCTGGCCCCGGCTGGACACCCAGTCGTTGGGGGTGCCCAGCAGATAGCCGAGGCCGATGCAGGACCGGGACAGCGCCTGGAAGCAGGCCCAGGCGCTGCCGTGCACCTCGGCCGGGACGTTGCTGTGCACCGCGTTGCGCAGACCGACGTTGCAGGCGCCGTTGCCGAAGCCGCCCACCAGGAACAGCGGGAAGATCACCGCGGCCACGGGCACCAGACCGGCGAACAGCAGCCCGACGGAGATGCCCAGCACCCCGCCCAGGATCAGCGCGGTGTGCCGGTCCGCCCAGCCCGGCCGGCCCGCCAGCAGGGCGCCGGGGATGGCACCCAGCGCCCAGGTCGCCAGGATCAGACCGAACACGGTGTCGTTGCCGTCCGCGACACCGCGCAGATAGAAGACACCGGCGACCGTCTCGATGCTGGTGGCCAGCATCGCCGCCGCCAGCGCGGGCAGCAGCGGGCCCACGACCGGCGCGTGCCGCAGCGCACGGTAGCCGTCGGAGAGCTTCGACGCCGGGCGGCGGCCGATGCTCACGTCCGCGCCGCGCGGCACCGCCAGTGCCGTGCACCCGGCGAGCACCAGGAACGACAGGGCGTCGACGCCGAGCAGACCGGCCGTGCTCCACGCCGAGTGCAGGAAGCCGGCCAGCGGCGGACCGACCAGGGTCGCGGCCGACATCCCGGCCGTGAGCAGGCTGTTCGCCCGCACCCGGTGCTTGTCGCCGGCCACCAGCGGAAGCATCTTGAAGCCGGCGGCCACCGAGGCGACCCCGGCCAGACCCGACAGCGCGATGAGCGCCACCCTCAGGTGGAAGCCGTCGACCGAGCAGGCGGCGCCGAGCGACGCCGCCTGCACCACCAGCGCCCACAGGCACACGGACCGCGCGTTGAACCGGTCGACCAGGGTGCCCATGAAGGGCGCGGCGAGGACCGTGGGCACCAGGTCGGCCAGGAACACCTCGGTCACGCCGAAGCGGATGTGCTGGTCCGCCGCTGCCAGCGCCATGCCCAGGGAGGCGAGGGAGTCGCCGACGCGGGAGAAGAGCGTGCCCGCGATCAGTACCAGGGCCGAGGCCGGGACCGCCGTTCTCGGGCGAAGCGCGGCGAACGCGGTCTTCCGCGTCTTTTGCGTGTCCAATCGAGTCCAATCCATCCGCTTGCCGCGTCCATTCCGGCGGGCTGCCGAACAGATTAGGCCTGTGCCGCTCGGCGGAGGGCGTCGACCGGCCACCCGAACGCGGCGCCCCCGTACCGCGACCCCACACGATTTCTCCACACAATGCGGGGCGGTTGAACTCGCCCTCCATGCGGGGGCCGTGCTCTTTCCGGCACAAGGGACGAGAGCCGCCCGGTTCCCGGCGAAAGGCCTCGGCCACTCCAAAGGGACCGGCCGAATGAATGTCTGGAAAATGTCGACGAAAGATCGGCGGAAAAGGACCGAATCGGAAACGAAGGACCTTCCGCGGGATCCGTGCGGCAGGCAATTCCGGACGGCGGCGAAAACCCCCGGGCCGCACCGGACCGGGGGCGCGGGCACGGGCGGCCGGCCGAACGGCGTCCGGAGGGGAGTGAACACGCCGTCGGTGGCGCACGTATCACCCGACCGTGGGAGGATCCCTCACGATGAGTGCGTCCCCGGCGGTGCGGAGCCTGCGGGCCGCGGTGTTCGCCGCGGTGTGCGTGCTGCTGGCCGCCGCCGGGCACGGGCTCGCCATGGGCGACATGCCGCCGGTGCCGGTCGACGCGGTCGGCTGCCTCGGCGTGTTCGCCCTCGGCTGGCTGCTCGGCGGCCGGGAGCGGTCCCTGCCCGGGATCTGCGCGGCGATGCTCGCCACCCAGGCGGCCCTGCACGTCGCCTTCGACGCGGCGCACCGCTCGGCCCCGCCGCCCGCGCACGCGCCGCACATGGCGTCGATGCACATGGCCTCCATGTCCTCCACGTCCTCCACGTCCCCCATGGACATGGCCGGACTGGACCGCCCGCACCTGGTGATCACCCAGCTGGTCACCGCGCACGCCACGGCCGCCCACCTCCTCGCCGCGCTGATCGCCTCCTGGTGGCTGCGGCGCGGCGAGGCCGCTCTGTGGTCGCTGCTGCGGCGGGCGGTCGCGCTCGTCCCCGGCCTCGCGGCCTGGTGGCGGGACGCCCCGCTGCCCGCTCGCGCCGGGCGCCCCCTGCGCGCCACGGCCGGCCCCGGCACACCCCGTCCGCTCCCGCTGCTGCGGCACGCGGTGAACCGGCGCGGGCCTCCGCACCCGATCCCGTACCCGATCTGACACCCACGCACGTTCGCCTGTCACCAGTACGGAGATCCACACACCCATGTCCCTGTACCGCTCCACCCTGCGCCGCGCCGCGGCCGTCACCGCCCTCGCCGCCGGCTCGGTCCTGCTCGCGGCCGGTACCGCCGCCGCGCACGTCACCGTCCACCCCGACAGCTACGCCAAGGGCGCCACGGACGGCGTGCTGACCTTCCGCGTCCCCAACGAGGAGGACTCGGCGAGCACCACCGAGGTGCAGGTCTTCCTGCCCACCGACCACCCCGTCCTCGGCGTGCTCGTCACCCCGCAGAACGGCTGGACCGCCAAGGTGACCACCACCAAGCTCAAGACGCCCGTGAAGACCGACGACGGCACCATCACCGAGGCGGCCTCGGAGATCACCTGGACCGGCGGCAAGATCGGCGCCGGCCAGTACGAGGACTTCGACGTCGCCTTCGGCCAGCTGCCCGAGGACGCCGACCAGCTGGCCTTCAAGACCCTGCAGACCTATTCCGACGGCAAGGTCGTCCGCTGGATCGAGGAGCCCCAGGGCGGACAGGAGCCGGAGAACCCGGCACCCACGCTGAAGCTCACCGCGGCCGGTGCCGCCACCGCGGCGCCCTCGGCCGGCAGGACCACCTCCACCTCGGCGTCGCCGAAGGCCACCGGCTCCAGTGACTCCACCGCCCGCGGCCTCGGGATCGCCGGCCTGGTCGTGGGCGTACTCGGCCTGGCGGCCGGGGCGTTCGCGATCGTACGGAGCCGGTCGGCACGGCCGTAGCCACGCGAGCTGGTCCAGGGCCCGTCCGCCGAACCGGCGGGCGGGCCCCGCCCGTTCCCCCCCCCCGGACCACCGGCCCGGCACCGTCCCCGCCCCCCGTCCACGCCGAAGGGCCCGGACCGGTGACCGGACACCACGTGTCCGGTCACCGGTCCGGGCCCTTCCGCAGGCGGCCGCCCGTCTACCGCACCGCCAGCTCCAGCATCTCCTGGGCCGGGGCCTCGCGGACCACCCGGGAGGTCTGCCACAGCCACAGCACGTCCCGGCCGAAGGACCACAGCAGCGAGCCCAGCGCCAGCAGCACCACGCCCAGGTCCGCGAGCGGCGGCAGCAACTGCGCGCCCGCCAGCAGGAGGCAGATGCCCTGGAGCGCGGCGACCGTCTTGCGGGCGACGGACGGCGGGAGCGGGGCGTTCAGCCAGGGGGCGACGCGGGCGGCGGCGACGAAGGCGTAGCGCATGCCGCCGATCAACAGCACCCAGGCGCCGAGCCGCGTCGACACGTACACGCTCAGCACCAGGATCAGGAACGCGTCGACCTCCATGTCGAACCGGGCGCCCAGCGCCGTCGACGTCCCCGTCCGGCGTGCCACCTTGCCGTCGACGCCGTCGAGGATGAGGGCGACCGCCGTCAGACCCACCAGCAGGGTGACCGGCGGGGAACTCTCGAAGGAGTCCGCGACCAGCGCCGTCACCCCGCCGACCAGCGTGGCCCGGCCGAGGGTCACGCGGTTGGCGGGGCCGAAGGAGCGCAGCCGGGAGCGGTGCAGGGCGCGGGAGAGCACGGCCCAGGTGGCGATCGCGAACGTCAGGCCGGTCAGCCAGCCGGCCGGTCCCATGCCGATCGCGGAGCCCAGCAGGGCCAGCAGCAGGATCTGGACGCCCGCTCCCACAGCGGTCTCCTGCTGGACCAGCCTTGCGTCGTACGTGTTGTTCAGGGCCACCGCACATCCTCCGGCCGAGTGACAGAGTCGATCAACGCCGCGTACTGTGCGCGGCCTGTGCACATCTCCCAGTGCACATCTCGGTACGTGAACCACCACCCGATCGTTCAGGAGGATGCCGATGAACCGCTCGGCCCGCGCGTTCTGGCTGCGCTCGCCGGGGCACGGTGAGATCCGCGACGTCACCCTCGCGGCGCCGGCCGACGGCGAGGTCCTGGTCCGCACGCTGTACTCCGCGGTGAGCCGGGGCACCGAGACGCTGGTCTTCCGGGGCGGTGTTCCCGAGAGCCAACACGCCGTCATGCGGGCGCCGTTCCAGGAGGGCGACTTCCCCGGCCCGGTGAAGTACGGGTACCTCAACGTCGGCGTCGTCGAGGAGGGACCCGACGAGCTGGCCGGCCGTACGGTCTTCTGTCTGTATCCGCACCAGAGCCGTTACGTCGTTCCGGTGAACGCGGTGACCGTGGTGCCCGACCGGGTGCCCGCCGCCCGGGCGGTGCTCGCCGGCACCGTGGAGACCGCCGTCAACGCCCTGTGGGACGCCGCGCCCCTGATCGGCGACCGGGTCGCGGTGGTCGGCGGCGGCATGGTCGGCTGCTCGGTCGCCGCGCTGCTGGCCCGCTTCCCGGGCCTGCGGCTGCAACTCGTCGACGCCGACCCGGCCCGCGCCAGGACCGCCGAGGCCCTCGGCGTGGACTTCGCCGCCCCCGCCGACGCCCTCGGCGACTGCGACCTGGTCGTGCACGCCAGCGCCACCGAAGGGGGCCTGACCCGGGCCCTGGAGCTCCTCGCCGACGAGGGCACGGTCATCGAACTGAGCTGGTACGGCGACCGGCGCGTGGCGCTGCCGCTGGGCGAGGCCTTCCACTCCCGCCGGCTCACCGTGCGCAGCAGCCAGGTGGGCACCGTCTCCCCGGCCGGCCGGGCCGGCCGCACCTACGCCGACCGGCTCGCCCTCGCCCTCGATCTGCTCGCCGACCCCGCCCTCGACGCGCTCGTCACCGGGGAAAGCGCCTTCGAGGAGCTGCCGGAGGTGCTGCCCCGGCTCGCCGCGGGGGACATTCCGGCCCTCTGTCACCGAATCAGGTACACCGGCAACGGCCTGACCTGAGAAAAGAGTGAGAGAGGGCTGAACACGGGGAAGCGAAGAGCCGTACTAGTCGGCAGCCCCCGGCGGGGAAACGCGGGGGGCGTCAGACGCGCCGCACCTGGAGGGTCGTCCGTTGTTCAGCATCACCGTCCGCGATCACATCATGATCGCCCACAGCTTCCGCGGCGAGGTGTTCGGGCCCGCGCAGCGACTGCACGGCGCCACGTTCCTGGTGGACGCGACGTTCCGCCGTGAGCAGCTGGACGACGACAACATCGTCGTCGACATCGGACTGGCCACGCAGGAACTCGGAGCGGTCGTCAGCGAGCTGAACTACCGCAACCTCGACAACGAGCCCGACTTCGCCGGCGTCAACACCTCCACCGAGTTCCTGGCCAAGGTCATCGCCGACCGGCTCGCCGAGCGCGTCCACAAGGGCGCCCTGGGGGAGGGCGCCAAGGGGCTGGCGGGCCTGACGGTCACCCTGCACGAGTCGCACGTCGCCTGGGCGAGTTACGAGCGTGCGCTGTGACCGACGCGACGCTGGAGAAGGCGCCGCTCGCCTACGTTCCCGCCCAGACGACCGTTCCCAAGACGGGCGACCTCATTCCCATGTCCCTCAGCTCCGTGCACTTCGTCATGCCGGGCGGTGTCCACGACACCACCAACCCCAGCGGCGGCAACGCCTATGACCGGCGGGTCTGCCTGGACCTGCCGGGTTTCGGCTGGCAGGTCCACAAGCACCTGGTGCCCGGCTCCTGGCCGCGTCCGCAGACGGCCGCGCGCACGGAACTGGCACGCACCCTGGCCGAGTTGCCGGACGGCACGGCCGTGCTGATCGACGGCATCGTGGCCTGCGGCGTCCCGGAGATCGTCGTGGCGGAGGCCGAGCGGCTGCGGCTCGCGGTCCTCGTCCACCTCCCGCTCGGTGACGAGACGGGTCTCGCGCCCGAGGTGGCCGCCGAACTCGACGCCAGGGAGCGGGCCGTGCTGCGGGCCGTGCCCGCCGTGATCGCGACCAGCGACTGGGCGGTGCGCCGTCTGGTCTCCCACCACGGCCTGGCCCCCGACCGGGTGCACGTCGCCGCCCCGGGCGCGGACATCGCGCCCCTCGCCCCCGGCACCGACGGCGTCTCCCACCTGCTGTGCGTGGCCTCCGTGACCCCGCGCAAGGGGCAGCACCGGCTGGTGGAGGCCCTGGCGGCGGTACGACACCTGCCGTGGACCTGCGTGTGCGTGGGCGGCCTGAACCACGACCCCGAGTACGTCGCCGGTCTGCGGGCCCTCATCGCGAGGCACGGACTGACCGACCGTCTGCACCTGGCCGGCCCGCGCTCCGGCGCCGACCTGGACGCCAGTTACGCCGCCGCCGACCTCATGGTCCTCACCTCCTACGCCGAGACCTACGGCATGGCGGTGACCGAGGCCCTCGCCCGCGGCATCCCCGTGCTGGCCACCGACGTCGGCGGCCTGCCCGAGGCGGTCGGCCGCGCCCCCGACGGAGGCGTGCCCGGCATCCTCGTCCCGCCGGAGGACCCCGCCGCCCTCGCCGCCGAACTGCGCGGCTGGTTCGGCGAGGCCGACGTACGACGCCGTCTGAAGGCCGCCGCACGCGGTCGGCGCGCGGCACTCGACGGCTGGGCGGCCACCGCCCGCAGCCTGGCCGGAGTCCTGCGGCGGCTCCCGGAGACACCTGGGAGGGTGGCATGAGCGGGACCACGACGTCGACGACCTCCTCGACCGGGGGGATCCCGGCCCAGCCCGGCCCCAGGGAGCTGACGGCGGCCGTACCGAGTGAGGAGGTGGCGCCGGTGAGCGGTACCCAGGGCGCGTCCGGTGAGCCCGACACCGTGATCGCCGGAGCCGGACCCGTCGCCCGGCCCGGTGAGCGGGCCACCCTGCGGTTGCGGGAGGGCGCGGGCACGGACGACGAACCGCCCCGGTACGCGCCAGAGTGGCTGCAACTGCGGGAAGGGGCCGACGCCGACGCCCGGGCCGGCGACCTCCTCGACCCGTTGCGGATCCGGCTCGCCAACCTGCCCGGGCGGCCCGGCGGGCTGGTCGTGCACGACCTGGGCTGCGGCACCGGCTCGATGGGCCGCTGGCTGGCGCCCCGGCTGGACGGCCCCCAGCACTGGATCCTGCACGACCGCGACCCCTACCTCCTGCACTTCGCGGCCGTGGCCTCCCCGCGTGCCGCCGCCGACGGCAGCCGGGTCACGGTCGAGACCCGGCGCGGTGACGTGGCCCGGCTGACCCCGGACGCCCTGTCCGGCGCCACCCTGGTGACCGCGTCCGCGCTCCTCGACGTCCTCACCCGCGCGGAGGTCGAGACCCTCGCCGACGCCTGCGCCGGGGCCGGCTGTCCGGCGCTGCTGACCCTCTCGGTCGCCGGCCGCGTCGAACTCACCCCGTCCCATCCGCTGGACACCGAGATCGCCGAGGCGTTCAACGCCCACCAGCGGCGCGACGGGCTGCTCGGCCCGGACGCGGTGACGGTGGCCTGTGAGGCGTTCGCCGAGCGCGGGGCGACGGTGCGGGTGCATCCGAGCCCGTGGCGGCTCGGGCCCGCCGAGTCCGCGCTGACGGCCCAGTGGCTGCGCGGCTGGGTGGGCGCGGCGGTGGAGGAGCGGCCCGGACTGCGCGAGCGCGCCGAACGCTACCTGCGGGACCGGCTGGCCGCCTGCGAGGCCGGCGAGCTGCGGGTCGTCGTCCACCACAGCGACCTGCTGGCCCTGTCCCGTCCGACGGGCGGCACCTCATGAGCGGGCCGGCGGCGACCGCGACGGCGGAGCCGGACACCGCGCCGGACACCGGCGCCCAGCCGCCGGTGGAGCCGGCCGCCGCGCCCCGCTCCCCGCTGTCCCGCCTCACCTCCCCTGCCGTTCGCACCCACGTCGGCACGGTCGCCGGAGTCGCCATCCTCGCCGTCCTGCTGTGGCGCCTCGGCACCGGTGTCTTCCTGGACGGACTGCGCCGGATCGACACCGTGACCCTGCTGGCGGCCCTCGGCATCGGAGTCGTCACCACCGTCTTCAGCGCCTGGCGCTGGCAGCTGGTGGCCCGGGGCCTCGGCCTGCGGCTGCCGCTCGGACCGGCCGTGGCCGACTACTACCGCGCGCTGTTCCTGAACGCCGCCCTGCCCGGCGGCATCCTGGGCGACGTGCACCGCGCGGTCCGGCACGGGCAGAGCGCCGGTGACCTCGGCCGAGGGGTCCGCGCGGTGGTCCTGGAGCGGGTCGCCGGGCAGGTCGCCCTCGCCGTGGTCGGCGCCGGCGTGCTGCTGACGCTGCCCTCCCCGGTCCGCGGTGAAGTCCGCGACTTCGCCCCGCTGGTGGGTCTGGCAGCGGCGGGCGCGCTCGCGGTCGTCCTCGCCCTGCGGATGAACCGGGCGCCCTCCGGCCGGGCCGGCGCCCTGCGCACCACCCTGGCGGAGGCGCGCGCGAGCCTGCTGTCCCGGGCCAACTGGCCGGGCGTGACGCTGTCCTCGGCCGTCGCCCTGGGCGGCCACCTCGCGATGTTCGTGGTGGCGGCCCGGGTCGCCGGCTCCACCGCCTCCGTGCCGGTGCTGCTGCCGCTGGCGGTCCTCGCCCTGGTCGCCATGGGCCTGCCGCTGAACGTCGGCGGCTTCGGCCCCCGCGAGGGCGCCACCGCCTGGGCGTTCGGCGCCGCCGGCCTCGGCGCCGGCAGCGGCCTCGCGGTCGCCGTCGTCTACGGCGTGCTCAGCTTCGTGGCCGCCCTGCCCGGCGCGGTCGTCCTCGTCGCCCGCTGGTACGCAGGCCTGCGCTACCCCCGCTCGTCCGCGGACGCGCCGGCCGACACGGAGGCGAGCAACTCCATGTACGGGCCGAAGGATTCCACCAGGCTCGCCAGCAGTTCCTTCCCCTTTTCCGCGGAACCCAGGGAAGGGCGGCCGATGACACCCGACTCGGTATAGGCGGACATTCCCACGGTGAGCAGATGACGACGGTCGTCCGCGGTGAAATCGGCGGACTCATAACCAGGGCGGACGAATTCGGGATGAGCGTGCAGCAGAATGGAGGTCTCGATTTCCCCCGCGTGCATGTCGGTGAGCAGCGAGGTGAGCACCCCGGCCCGCTCCCGCGCCGTCTCCCAGTCCTCGGCGGCCGGGAACAGCGCCATCCGCTCCCCGCGCGCGGAGGCCTCCTGGACCACGTTGCCCAGCACGTAGTTGCCGCCGTGCCCGTTGACCACGACGAGCACGTCGACGCCCGAGCGGCGCAGCGACGCCGCGATGTCCCGTACCACCGCATGGAGAGTGACCGAGGAGATGCTGACGGTTCCCGGCCAGCCCGCGTGCTCGTGCGAGCAGGAGACCGTCACCGGAGGAAGGAGGTGCACCGGGTACGCGGCGGCGATCTCCCGCGCCACGGCACAGGCGACCAGCGTGTCGGTGGCCAGGGGAAGATGGGGGCCGTGCTGTTCGAAGCTGCCGACGGGAAGGACGGCGACCTGAGTTGAAACGCCCGCCCCCCGCGTCCGTACGTCTTCCGTGGTGTCCGCCGGCAACAGACCGTGTGCCGCCGTACGCGCGCCCGAACCACTCATCTTTTCCCGGCCTTTCGTCTCTGCTTAGGAATCAGATCATGACAGAAAACATCGGCGTACTCGGCAAGCAGACCGCACGGCGTTCGGGCACGGAACGCGTCGTGAATGCCCCGCTGCCCACGGTGTACGGGAAATTCCAGGCGGTCGGCTACCTGGACCACGACCGCGGTGACGAGCAAGTGGCCCTCGTCTACGGCGACATCGGCACCGACCGGGTACTGACCCGGCTGCACTCCGAGTGCCTGACCGGTGACGCGTTCGGCTCCCAGCACTGCGAGTGCGGCGACCAACTCGCCTCCGCCCTGCGCGCGGTCGTCGCCGAGGGCAGCGGCATCGTCGTCTACCTGCGCGGCCACGAGGGCCGCGGTATCGGCCTGCTCGCCAAGCTGCGCGCGATGGCCCTCCAGGCGGAGGGCCTGGACACGGTGGAGGCGAACCTGGCGCTCGGTCTGCCCGTCGACGCCCGCGACTACGGTGTGGCCGCCGAGATCCTGCACGACCTCGGGGTGCGTTCGGTACGCCTGATGTCCAACAACCCGCGCAAGCGGGAGGCGCTGGTACGGCACGGCATCGAGGTCGCGGAAACGGTGCCGCTGCTGATCGAGCCGTGCGAGAACAACATCACCTATCTGCGGACCAAGCGGGAGCGGCTGGACCACAACCTGCCCCATCTGGACGCGGTCGCCCACTGGTCCTGAGCCCTGGAGGCCGGTCCGCGCTCAGTCGATGAGCGCCTCGTGGACCAGGCGGCGCAGTTCGGGGAAGACCTTCAGGGTCTTCGGGCGGACCTGGGTCATGAACTGCACGGTCAGGTCGCGGCCGGGGTCGATCCAGAAGGTGGTGGTGGCGGCCCCGGACCAGCCGTACGTGCCGAGGCCGGAGGGGGCCGGGGTGCGGCTCGGGTCGACGACGACGGAGACGTTGAAACCGAAGCCGAGGCCGTCGTTGGCCGCCTCCCGGTGGACGGGGGCGCCGAAGGCGCGCAGGTCCGCGCCGCCGGGGAGCTGGTTGCGGGTCATCAGGGCGACCGTGTCCGGGCGCAGCAGGCGGGTGCCGTCCAACTCGCCGCCCCGGCGCAGCACTTCCATGAACCGGTGGAAGTCGTACGCCGTCGCCACCATGCCGCCGCTGCCGGACAGGAACCGCGGGCGGCCGTGCACCGGCAGCCCGGGGACCGGCTCGATGCCGCCGTCCGCCGTCTCGCCGTACAGCTCGGAGAGCCGGCCCGCCTGTTCGGGCACGATGTGGAAGCCGGCGTCCGGCATGCCGAGGGGACGGAAGACACGGTCGGCGAAGAAGGCGTCCAGCGGCCGGCCGGAGACGATCTCGATGACGCGGCCCAGCACGTTCGAGGCGACCGAGTAGTTCCACTGCGTGCCCGGGTCGAACTGCAGCGGCAGCCGCGCGTACACCTCCATCGTGCCGGCGAGGTCCGCGCCGGGCGGCACCGACGACTCCAGGCCGGCCTCGCGGTAGAGGGCGTCGACCGGGTGGTGGTGGTAGAAGCCGAAGGTCAGGCCCGCGGTGTGGGTGAGCAGATGGCGCACGAGTACGGGCCCCGCGGCCGGGCGGGTACGTACGCCGGCGCCCTCGCCGCTCTCGTACACCCGGGGCTCGGCGAAGGCCGGCAGGTAGCGGTCCAGCGGGTCGTCGAGGGACAGCCTGCCCTCCTCGACCAGCAGCAGCGCGGCGACGGCGGTGACCGGCTTGGTCATCGAGTAGATCCGCCACAGCGTGTCCGCCTCGACCGGCAGCCCGGCCGCGCGGTCCCGCAGCCCGTGCGTGGTGAGATGGGCGACCCGGCCGCCCCGGGCCACGGCCACCAGGAAGCCGGGCAGGCGCCCCGCGTCGACGAGGTGGGCGAAGTGCCGGTCGAGGCGGTCGAGCGCCTTCCCGTCCAGCCCCGCCTCACCCGGATCGACCACTTGTTCCAGCCGTGCCATCGCTCTCCTCCAACCCGCCGGGACCTCTCGGACCTGATCGTTCCGCAGGAACGCCCGACGGAACCCTCCGGGCGGGCAGCGGTGCCCATGGCGGCCGGCAGCCGGGGAATGGGCCGTCCCTCGGGCGAGTTGATCCGGATATGACTCAGGACTCGACGCAGGACGCCCTGCTCAAGCTGTTCTCCGAGGGACACGGCGGGGTGCTGGTCACCCTCAAGCGCGACGGCCGCCCCCAGCTGTCCAACGTCAGCCACGCCTACTACCCCGACGAGCGGATCATCCGCGTCTCGCTCACCGACGACCGAGCCAAGACCCGCAACCTGCGCCGCGACCCCCGCGCCTCGTACCACGTCACCACCGCCGACCGGTGGGCGTACGCCGTCGCGGAGGGCACGGCCGACCTCACGCCCGTCGCCCAGGCCCCCCACGACGACACCGTCGAGGAACTGGTCCGGCTCTACCGGGACGTCAACGGCGAGCACCCCGACTGGGACGACTACCGGGCCGCCATGGTCCGCGACCGTCGGCTGGTGCTGCGGCTCGCCGTCGAGCGGGTCTACGGCATCCCGAAGGGCGACCGGGCATAGCGCGAGGATCCCTCAGGAGGCCCTCACCGTCTCCGGCCGTGAGGCCCCTCGCCCCGGCCGTTCGCCGAGCCGCTCCGTCGCGACGGTGTGGGTCTCGCGGGCGGTGAGGGCGGCGACCACCGGCGGCACGCACAGCGCCGCCGTGAACAGGGCGACCGCCCCCCAGTCGTCGCCGTTCGGACCGGCGATCCCGGCGGCGAAGGTGACCGCGAACCCGGCCACCGCGAAACCGCTCTGGGTGCCGATCGCCAGGCCGGACAGCCGGACCCGGGTGGAGAACATCTCGCCGTAGAACGAGGGCCACACGCCGTTGGCCGCGCTGTAGACGATGCCGAAGGCGACGATCCCGAGGACCAGGGTGAGCGGGTAGGAGCCGGTGGAGATCGCCCACAGGTAACCGCCCATCGCCGGCACGCTGCCGACCGCGCCGATCAGGTACACCGGGCGGCGCCCGATCCGGTCCGAGAGCGTCGCCCACAGCGGGATCGCGACCAGGGCGACCAGGTTGGCCAGGGCGCCCACCCAGAGCATCGAGGTACGCGACATGCCGACCGAGTCGCTGGTGGCGTACGCCAGCGCCCACACCGTGAAGATCGTGGAGACGGAGGCGATGAGCGCGCCCGCGATCACCCGCAGCACGTCCGCCCAGTGCTCACGCAGCAGCACCAGCAGCGGCAGCCCGAGGACACCCTCGGCCGCCGCCTGCCGGGCGAAGACCGGGGTCTCCCGCAGCGTGCGGCGGATGACGTAACCGGCGACGGCGACCGCGAGGCTCAGCCAGAACGGCACCCGCCAGCCCCAGGACAGCAACTGGTTCTCGGGCAGCTGGGCGACCGGGATGAAGACCAGGGTGGCGATCAGCTGGCCGCCCTGGGTGCCGCTCAGGGTGAAGCTGGTGAAGAAGCCGCGCCGGTCCGGTGGCGCGTGTTCCAGGCTCATGGAGCCGGCGCTGGCCTGCTCACCGGCCGCCGAGACGCCCTGCAGGACGCGGCACAGGACGAGCAGGACCGGAGCCAGGCCGCCGACCTGGGCGCGGGTGGGCAGACAGCCGATGAGGAACGTCGACAGTCCCATCAGGACCAGCGTGAAGACCATGATCTTCTTACGGCCGAGCCGGTCGCCGAAGTGCCCGAGGAAGAGCGCGCCGACGGGGCGGGCGGCGTACGCGACGCCGAAGGTGGCCAGCGACAGCAGGGTCGCGGTGGCCGGGTCGGAGGCGTCGAAGAACACCTTGGGGAAGATCAGCGCGGCGGCGCTGCCGTAGACGAAGAAGTCGTAGTACTCCAGGGCGCTGCCGATCCAGGCGGCGGCTGCCGCCTTCCTCGGCTGCCCGACGGCCTCGGCGGGGTCGCGGGGTGCGACGGCATGCGTCACGGCTTGCTCCTTGGGGAGGGCTCCGGCACAAGGCGGAGTGAGCGGAGGGGAGAGGAGGGGAGGGGAGAGGCGCAGGCGCCGGATCGCGGCTACCGGGTTTGCGGCTAATTAACCCACTGGATAGTTAGTACCGGTGAGAAGGGATGGTGCGCGCACGTCTCCCGGGTGTCAAGGGTTGCGGCACGCCCGCCGGGCGGCCTCAGCCGGCGGACCGCTCGGCCGTCAGATAGGCGATCACCATGTCGCCCAGCATGGTCCGGTAGTGCTCCCGCTGCGCCGGATCCACCAGGTCCCGCCCGAACAGGGCGCCGAAGGTGTGCCGGTTGGCCACCCGGAAGAAGCAGAACGAGCTGATCATCGCGTGCAGGTCCACCGCGTCCACCTCGGCCGTGAACAGGCCCGACTCCTGGCCCGAGGCGAGGATCCGGCGGATCACGTCGAGCGCCGGCGAGCCGATCCGGCCCAGCTTCTCGGAGGCGGCGATGTGCTCGGCGCCGTGGATGTTCTCGATGCTGACCAGCCGGATGAAGTCCGGGTGCCGCTCGTGGTGGTCGAAGGTCAGCTCGGCCAGCCGGCGGATCGCCGCCACCGGGTCCAGGTGCTCCACGTCCAGCCGCTGCTCGGCCTCGCGGATCACGCCGTAGGCCCGCTCCAGAACGGCCGTGAACAGCTGCTCCTTGCCGCCGAAGTAGTAGTAGATCATCCGCTTGGTGGTGCGGGTGCGGGCGGCGATCTCGTCGACCCGGGCCCCGTCGTACCCGGCCCGCGCGAACTCCTGGGTCGCCACGTCGAGGATCTCGGCCTGGGTGCGGGCGGCGTCACGGGTGCGCGCGCCTGGTCGTACCGGTTCGTCGACGCTGGTCATCGGGTTCCTTCGGAAGTGGGCCAGTGCGCCAGATTCTAGAAGCCGGGCCGGCCGCGGCCGCCGGGGTCTTCCAAGGAGTCGCCCGGACTGATATAGCTAACGTACTAGTTCGTACATTAGGGCTCGGCTCAGGAGGTCCATGTGGCCAAGGACTCGTATCTCGTCGGACTGATCGGGTCAGGCATCGGCCCCTCGCTCAGCCCGGCCCTGCACGAGCGGGAGGCCGACCGGCAGGGCCTGCGCTGCCTCTACCGGCTCATCGACATCGACAGGCTCGGCGTGCCGCCGCACGCGGTGGGCGACCTCGTACGGGCCGCGCGGGACCTCGGCTTCGACGGACTGAACATCACCCACCCGTGCAAGCAGCTCGTCATCGAGCACCTGGACGCGCTCGCCCCGCAGGCCGAGGCGCTGGGGGCGGTCAACACCGTCGTTCTGCGGGACGGCCGGGCGATCGGACACAACACCGACGTCACCGGCTTCGCCGCGTCCTTCGCCCGCGGGCTGCCCGACGTGCCGCTGGAGCGGGTCGTACAGCTGGGCGCGGGCGGCGCGGGCGCGGCCGTCGCGCACGCCATGCTCACCCTGGGCGCCGGGCGGATCACCGTCGTGGACGCGCTCGCCGACCGGGCGGCCGGTCTCGCCGCCTCGCTGAACCGCCACTTCGGCGCGGGACGGGCGGCCGCCGCCACACCCGACGAGCTGGCCCCGCTGCTCGGTCCGGCCGACGGCATCGTGCACGCCACCCCCACCGGCATGGCCGCCCACCCCGGCCTGCCCCTGCCCGCCCACCTGCTCCACCCGGACCTGTGGGTCGCCGAGGTCGTCTACCGCCCCCTGCGGACCGAACTGCTGCGCACCGCCCGCGCGATCGGCTGCGCCACCGTGGACGGCGGCGGGATGGCCGCCTTCCAGGCCGCGGACGCGTTCCGGCTGTTCACCGGGCGGGAGCCCGACAGCGCGCGGATGCTCGCGGACATCGCGGAACTGGCCGGGTCCGTCGACAGCCCGACAGGCTGAGGGAGCACGGTCATGCGTACGTCCATCGCCACCGTTTCGCTGAGCGGATCCCTCACCGAGAAGCTCACGGCCGCCTCCCGGGCCGGCTTCGACGGCGTCGAGATCTTCGAGAACGACCTCCTCGCCAGCCCCCTCACCCCCGAGGAGATCCGCGCCCGCTGCGCCGACCTCGGCCTCACCATCGACCTCTACCAGCCGATGCGCGACATCGAGGCCGTCCCCGAGGACGAGTTCGCCCGCAACCTGCGCCGCGCCCGGCACAAGTTCCAGCTGATGAACAGACTCGGCGCCGACACCGTCCTGGTCTGCTCCAGCGTCTGCCCGCACGCCGTGGACGACGACGCCCTCGCCGCCGCCCAGCTGAGCCGACTGGCCGACCTGGCCGAGGACTTCGGCATCCGGGTCGCCTACGAGGCACTCGCCTGGGGACGGCACGTCAGCACGTACGACCACGCCTGGCGCCTCGTCGAGACGGCCGGCCACCCCGCGCTCGGCACCTGCCTGGACAGCTTCCACATCCTCTCCCGGGGCTCGGACCCCAAGGGCATCGAGGACATCCCCGGTGAGAAGATCTTCTTCCTCCAGCTGGCCGACGCCCCGCCGCTCGCCATGGACGTCCTGCAGTGGAGCCGGCACTACCGCTGCTTCCCCGGCCAGGGCGGCTTCGACGTCACCGGACTCCTCGGCCACGTGCTGCGCACCGGGTACGCCGGACCGCTCTCCCTGGAGGTCTTCAACGACGTCTTCCGGCAGGCCGAGGCGGGCCCGACGGCCGTCGACGCCCACCGCTCGCTGCTGATGTTGCAGGAGGCGGCCGGCACCGTCGCCCCGCCGGCGCCGGTGGTGCCCACCGGGGTCGCCTTCGCCGAACTGGTCACACCGGACGCCGAACCGGTCGCGGCGGTACTCGGCGCGCTGGGTTTCGCCCGCACCGCACGCCACCGCGGCAAACCGGTCGACCTGTGGGAACAGGGCGAGGCCCGGATCCTGGTGAACACGGGCGCGGCGGCCCGCCGGGACGGCACCACCCTCGCCGCCGTGGGTCTGGAGTCGCCCGACCCGGCGGGCGCCGCCCGGCGCGCCGAGGCACTCCTCGCCCCGGTCCTGCCCCGCCGCCGCGGCCCCGGGGACGCCCCCCTGGAGGCGGTGGCGGCACCCGACGGCACGGAACTGTTCTTCTGCGCCACCGGCAGGCCGGAGCTGCCCGACTGGCGAGCCGACTTCGCGGACGTGCCGGGCGCCCGCCGACCGGACCGCGCGGCCCGGGTCGACCATCTCGCCCTCACCCAGCCATGGCACCACTTCGACGAGGCGGCCCTCTTCCACCGGGGCGTGCTCGGCCTGGACGCCCAGGACAGCGTCGACCTCGCCGACCCCTACGGCCTGCTGCGCAGCCGCGCCGTCCGCAACGCCGACGGCAGTGTCCGCATCGCCCTGGGCGTCGGCGCGGCGCCCACCGACGACACCGTGCACGCCCAGCACATCGCGCTGGCCGTCGACGACGTGGTGACGGCCGCCCGCCGCTTCCGTGCGGCGGGCGGCCGTCTGCTGCCCATCCCGGCCAACTACTACGAGGACCTCGCGGCCCGCCACGACTTCGCCGCCGGGGAGCTGGAGTCGTACCGCGAACTCGGCATCCTCTACGACCGGGACGCGGGCGGCGCCTTCCGGCACTGCTACACGTCCACCGTCGGCCGGGTCTTCTTCGAACTGGTCCAGCGCGACCCGGGATACCGCGGCTACGGCGCCCAGAACGCCCCGGTGCGCCTGGCGGCCCAGCACACGCAGAGCTAGGCCCTGGTGTTCCACTCCGCGATCACCGGGCGCCCGTGCTCCGTGGACAGGCGGCTGAGCGTGCCCGTGGCCAGCTGGAACAGGCGGCCGTCGGCGGGTGGCAGACCCAGCCGGCGGGCGGTCAGTACGCGCAGGAAGTGGGCGTGGGCGACCAGGACCACGTCGCCGTCGTCCCCGGCGAGGGCGCCGTCCAGAGCGGCCAGCACCCGGTCGGCACGCCGTCCCACCTCCTCGGGCGACTCACCGGCGTGGCCGTCGGGGCCGGGCGGTACGCCGTCGGTCCACAGGTCCCAGTCGGGCCGGGTCCGGTGGATGTCCGCCGTCGTGACGCCCTCGTAGCCGCCGTAGTCCCATTCATGCAGGTCGGGGTCGGGGACGACCCCGCTCAGGCCGGCCAGTTCGGCGGTGCGTATCGCACGGCCGAGCGGGCTGGCCAGGGTCAGTGCGTAGGTCCGGCCGGTCAGGAGGGGAGCGAGTGACTTGGCCTGTTCCTCACCGTGCTGGGTGAGGGGCAGGTCGGTCCAGCTGGTGTGCTGGCCCGACACGCTCCACTCCGTCTCACCGTGGCGGACCAGGAGAAGGTCCCCCACGGCGGCTCAGTCCTTCTTCGCGGACTCGACGGCGTGACCGCCGAACTGGTTGCGCAGCGCCGCGATCATCTTCATCTGCGGGGAGTCGTCCTGCCGGGACGCGAACCGGGCGAAGAGCGAGGCGGTGATCGCCGGCAGCGGCACCGCGTGGTCGATGGCCGCCTCGACGGTCCAGCGGCCCTCGCCGGAGTCCTCCGCGTAGCCGCGCAGCTTGTCCAGGTGCTCGTCGTCGTCGAGGGCGTTGACCGCGAGGTCGAGCAGCCAGGAGCGGATGACGGTGCCCTCCTGCCAGGAGCGGAACACCTCGCGGACGTTGTCCACGGAGGACACCGACTCCAGCAGCTCCCAGCCCTCGGCATAGGCCTGCATCATCGCGTACTCGATGCCGTTGTGGACCATCTTGGAGAAGTGCCCGGCACCGACCCGGCCCGCGTGCACGTAGCCGTAGGGCCCCTCGGGCTTGAGCGCCTCGAAGATCGGCTGGAGCCGCTCGACGTGCTCCTTGTCGCCGCCGACCATCAGCGCGTAGCCGTTCTCCAGGCCCCACACTCCGCCGGAGACGCCCGCGTCGACGAAGCCGATGCGCCGGACGCCGAGTTCGGCGGCGTGCTTCTCGTCGTCGGTCCAGCGGGAGTTGCCGCCGTCGACCACCATGTCACCGGGCGACAGCAGATCCCCGAGTTCGTCGATGACGCCCTGGGTGGCCGTGCCGGCCGGCACCATCACCCACACCACACGTGGGGCGTCGAGCCGCTCGACGAGTTCGGCGAGGTTCTTGACGTCGGAGACCTCGGGGTTGCGGTCGTAGCCGACCACGGTGTGGCCCGCGCGGCGGATCCGCTCGCGCATGTTGCCGCCCATCTTGCCGAGGCCGATGAGTCCGAGCTGCATGTTCTTCACTTCCTGAGAGTGCGGTACGCGGCGACGAGATTGCTGGTGGAGGGGTCGAGACCGGGCACGTCGGCGCCTTCGGTCAGGGCGGGCTCCACGCGCCTGGCGAGGACCTTGCCGAGTTCGACGCCCCACTGGTCGAAGGAGTCGATGTTCCAGATCGCGCCCTGGACGAACACCTTGTGCTCGTAGAGGGCGATCAGCTGGCCGAGGACCGACGGGGTCGGCTCGGTGGCGAGGACGGTGGTGGTCGGGTGGTTGCCCCGGAAGGTGCGGTGCGCCACCTGCTCCTCGGGCACGCCCTCCGCACGGACCTCCTCGGCGGTCTTGCCGAAGGCGAGGGCCTGGGTCTGGGCGAAGAAGTTCGCCATCAGCAGGTCGTGCTGGGCGGCCAGTTCACCGCTCAGCTCGGCGACCGGCCGGGCGAAGCCGATGAAGTCCGCCGGGATCAGCTTGGTGCCCTGGTGGATCAACTGGTAGTAGGCGTGCTGCCCGTTGGTGCCGGGCGTGCCCCACACCACCGGACCCGTCTGCCACTCGACGGGGTTGCCGTCCCGGTCCACCGACTTGCCGTTGGACTCCATGTCCAGCTGCTGCAGATAGGCGGTGAACCTGGACAGGTAGTGCGAGTACGGCAGCACCGCGTGCGACTGCGCGTCGAAGAAGTTGCCGTACCAGATGCCCAGCAGGCCCAGCAGCAGCGGGGCGTTGGCCTCGGCCGGGGCGGTGCGGAAGTGCTCGTCGACGATGCGGAAGCCGTCGAGCATCTCCCGGAACCGGTCCGCTCCGATGGCGATCATCAGGGACAGCCCGATCGCGGAGTCGTACGAGTAGCGCCCGCCGACCCAGTCCCAGAACTCGAACATGTTGTCCGGGTCGATACCGAACTCGGTGACCTTGCCGGCGTTGGTCGACAGCGCCACGAAGTGCCGGGCCACGGCCTTCTCGTCGCCGTCGAGCCCGTTCAGCAGCCAGCCGCGGGCCGAGGTGGCGTTGGTGATCGTCTCGATCGTGGTGAAGGTCTTGGAGGCGACGATGAACAGGGTCTCCGCCGGGTCCAGGTCCCGTACCGCCTCGTGCAGGTCGGCGCCGTCCACGTTCGACACGAACCGGAACGTCAACTCCCGTGCGGTGTAGGGCCGCAGGGCCTCGTAGGCCATCGCGGGACCCAGGTCGGAGCCGCCGATGCCGATGTTGACGACGTTCCTGATGCGCTTGCCGGTGTGGCCGGTCCAGGCGCCGGAGCGGACCCGCTCGGCGAAGTCGGCCATCTTGTCCAGGACCGCGTGCACCGCCGGGACGACGTTCTCGCCGTCGACCTCGACCACCGCGTCCCGGGGGGCCCGCAGCGCGGTGTGCAGCACGGCCCGCCGCTCGGTGACGTTGATCTTCTCGCCGCGGAACATGGCGTCCCGCAGGCCCGAGACGCCGGTGGCGGTGGCGAGTTCCTGGAGCAGGGCCAGCGTCTCGTCGGTGATCAGGTGCTTGCTGTAGTCGATGTGCAGGTCGCCGACCCGTACGACGTAGCGCTCGGCGCGGGCCGGGTCGGCGGCGAACAGCTCGCGCAGATGCGGCCGCCACTCGGCGCGGTGGTCGGCGAGGGCCGCCCACTCGGGGCGCCGCGTCAAAGCGGGGGAGTCAGACATGTCAGACGTTCTCCTTGATGCCCTCGCCGCGCAGGGCGATGGCGTACATCTCGTCGGCGTCGAGGCGGCGCAGTTCCTCGGCGATGAGTTCGGCCAGGGACCGGACCTTGAGCGCGAGGGTGCGCGGCGGCTGGTCCGGGAGGGTCAGGGTGGCCAGCGGGCCCTCGGGACGGTCGATGACGATCTCGCCGTTCGCGGTGCCCAGCCGGACGGCCGTGACGACCGGCCCGGCGGTGACCACACGGTCGACCGTGACCTGCAGCCGCGCCTCCAGCCAGCGGGCCAGCAACTCGGCGGCCGGGTTGTCCGCCTC
This sequence comes from Streptomyces sp. NPDC006739, assembly GCF_042869815.1. NCBI lineage: Bacteria > Bacillati > Actinomycetota > Actinomycetes > Kitasatosporales > Streptomycetaceae > Streptomyces > Streptomyces sp. NPDC006739. Next base: position 379,947 of record NZ_JBIAGM010000003.1, on the reverse strand, counting down.
GGCCTCCACCGCCGCGGAGATCACCCGGGTACGGGCCTGGTCCAGGGCCGCGGCCAGCATCGAGCGCCACGGAGTGAGCCGGGTCCAGGCGAGGTCGGTGTCGCCGGGCGCGTAGGAACGGATCCGCGCGGCCATCACCGCGAGGGGGTTCTCGACGGCGTACAGGTCGGTGATCCGGCGCTGCGCGAGGGCGCCCAGCGGGTCCTTCGCCGGGTTCTCCGGCGCCTCCACCGGCCACCAGACGACGACCGGCGCGTCCGGCAGCAGCAGCGGCAGCACCACCGAGTCGGCGTGGTCCGAGACCTCGCCGTAGGTGCGCAGCACCACCGTCTCGCCGGTGCCCGCGTCGGCGCCCACCCGGACCTCGGCGTCCAGCCGGGAGGCCTGGCGGTCGCGCGGGGTGCGGGCGTGCCGCTTGATGACGACCAGGGTCCGCGAGGGGTGCTCGTGCGAGGCCTCCTCGGCCGCCTTGATCGAGTCGTAGGCGTTCTCCTCGTCCGTGACGATCACCATCGTCAGGACCATGCCCACGGCGGGCGTGCCGATGGCCCTGCGGCCCTGCACCAACGCCTTGTTGATCTTGCTTGCCGTGGTGTCGGTCAGGTCGATCTTCATGGCCTGCGCCAGCTCCGTCCGTCTCGTGCGAGCATCTCGTCGGCTTCCCCGGGTCCCCAGCTGCCCGAGGCGTACTGCGCCGGCCTGCCGTGCGCCGCCCAGTACTCCTCGATCGGGTCGAGGATCTTCCAGGACTCTTCCACTTCCTGGTGACGGGGGAACAAATTGGCGTCGCCGAGCAGTACATCCAGGATGAGCCGCTCGTACGCCTCCGGGCTGGACTCGGTGAACGACTCGCCGTAGGCGAAGTCCATCGACACGTCCCGGATCTCCATGGAAGTGCCCGGCACCTTGGAGCCGAACCGCACGGTCATGCCCTCGTCGGGCTGGACCCGGACGACGATCGCGTTCTGGCCCAGTTCCTCGGTGGCGGTGGAGTCGAAGGGCGAGTGCGGGGCCCGCTTGAAGACCACCGCGATCTCGGTGACCCGGCGGCCCAGCCGCTTGCCGGTGCGCAGGTAGAAGGGGACGCCCGCCCAGCGGCGGTTGTCGACGCCCAGCTTGATCGCCGCGTAGGTGTCGGTATTCGACGCCGGGTCGATGCCCTCCTCCTGGAGGTAGCCGACGACCTTCTCGCCGCCCTGCCAGGCCGGCGCGTACTGGCCCCGCACGGTGTGCGCGCCGAGGTCCTCCGGCAGCCGCACCGACTTCAGCACCTTCAGCTTCTCGGTGAGCAGCGACTCCGCGTCGAAGGCGATCGGCTCCTCCATCGCGGTCAGCGCCATCAGCTGGAGCAGGTGGTTCTGGATGACGTCACGGGCCGAACCGATGCCGTCGTAGTAGCCCGCGCGGCCGCCGATGCCGATGTCCTCGGCCATGGTGATCTGCACGTGGTCGACGTAACTGCGGTTCCAGACCGGCTCGTACATCTGGTTGGCGAAGCGGAGCGCCAGGATGTTCTGGACGGTCTCCTTGCCGAGGTAGTGGTCGATGCGGAAGACCTGGTCGGGCTCGAACACGTCGTGCACGACCCGGTTCAGCTCCTGCGCCGACCTCAGGTCGTGGCCGAACGGCTTCTCGATGACCGCGCGCCGCCAGGCGCCCCGCGGCGGGGAGGCCAGGCCGTGCTTCTTCAGCTGCCGCACCACCTTGGGGAAGAACTTCGGCGGCACCGAGAGGTAGAAGGCGAAGTTGCCGCCGGTGCCCCGGGAGGCGTCCAGCTCCTCGACGGCGTCGCGCAGCTGCTTGAAGGCGGTGTCGTCGTCGAAGTCGCCGGGGATGAACCGCATGCCCTCGGCGAGCTGCTGCCAGACCTCCTCGCGGAACGGGGTGCGGGAGTGCTCGCGCACGGCGTCGTGGACGACCTGCGCGAAGTCCTGGTCCTCCCAGTCCCGGCGGGCGAAGCCGACCAGGGAGAAGCCCGGCGGCAGCAGACCGCGGTTGGCCAGGTCGTAGACGGCCGGCATCAGCTTCTTGCGGGACAGGTCGCCGGTCACCCCGAAGATGACCAGGCCGGACGGGCCCGCGATGCGGGGCAGCCGCCGGTCGCGCGCGTCGCGCAGCGGATTGCTCCAGTCGGTGGCAGGAACGGCGTTCATTCCCCGTCGACCCCCTTGCTGTCCAGGGACTTCGTCACGGCGTCCAGCAGTTCCTGCCAGGCCGCCTCGAACTTGGCGACACCCTCGTCCTCCAGCTGCCGCACGACCTCGTCGTAGGAGATGCCGAGCGACTCCACGGCGGCCAGGTCGGCGTGCGCCTGCGCGTAGCCGCCGGTCACCGTGTCCCCGGTGATCCCGCCGTGGTCGGCGGTGGCGTTCAAGGTGGCCTCCGGCATCGTGTTGACGGTGCCCGGGGCGACCAGCTCGTCGACGTACAGGGTGTCCTTGTACGCCGGGTCCTTCACTCCCGTCGAGGCCCACAGCGGGCGCTGCCTGTTGGCCTGCGCGCCGGCGAGGGCGGTCCAGCGCCCGCCGGCGAACGCCGCCTCGTACACCTCGTACGCGAGCCGCGCGTTGGCCAGGGCCGCCCTGCCCTTGAGGGCGAGGGCCTCGGCCGTGCCGAGGACCGTCAGCCGCTTGTCGATCTCGGAGTCGACACGGGAGACGAAGAAGGAGGCCACGGAGTGGATGACCGAGAGGTCCAGGCCCTTGGCGGCGGCCTTCTCCAGACCGGCCAGATAGGCGTCGACGACCTCGCGGTAGCGGTCCAGCGAGAAGATCAGCGTGACGTTGACGCTGATGCCGAGACCGATGACCTCGGTGATGGCCGGCAGGCCCGCCCGGGTCGCCGGGATCTTGATCATCACGTTGGGGCGGTCCACCAGCCAGGCCAGCTGCCTGGCCTCGGCGACGGTCGCCCGGGTGTCGTGGGCCAGGCGCGGGTCGACCTCGATGGAGACCCGGCCGTCCCGGCCGCCGGTCGCGTCGTACACGGGCCGCAGGACGTCGGCGGCGGCGCGCACATCGGCGGTGGTCATCATCCGTACGGCCTCGTCGACCGTGACACCGCGTACGGCCAGGTCGGCGAGCTGCTCCTCGTACCCCTCGCCGGAGCCGATGGCGGCCTGGAAGATCGAGGGGTTGGTGGTGACGCCGACGACGTGCTTCGTCGCGACCAGTTCGGCGAGGTTCCCGCTGCTGATCCGCTCGCGGGACAGGTCGTCCAGCCAGATGGACACGCCCTGGTCGGACAGGCGCTCGAGGGCTCCCGCGGTCGCGGTTGCTTCGGTCACTTTCATCATCTTCTTTCTGGCGTTCTGATCAGCCGCGGGCGGTGAGGGCGGAGGCCGCGTCGATCGAGGCCCTCGCGGCGGCGGCGACGTTCTCGGGGGTGAATCCGAACTCGGCGAACAGGATCTTGGCATCGGCGGAGGCGCCGAAGTGTTCGAGGGAGACGATGCGTCCTGCGTCACCCACGAAGCGGTACCACGTCAGACCGATTCCGGCCTCGACGGCGACGCGGGCCCGCACGGACGGGGGAAGCACCCGCTCACGGTAGTCGCGCGGCTGCTCCTCGAACCACTCCACGGACGGCATCGACACCACCCGGGCGCCGATCCCCTCGGCCTCCAGCCGCTCCCGGGCGGCGACGGCGAGCTGCACCTCGGAGCCGGTGGCGATCAGGATCACGTCCGGGGTCCCGGTGGAGGCGTCCCGCAGGACGTAACCGCCCTTGGCCGCGTCCGGGTTCGGCGCGTAGGTCGGTACCCCCTGCCGGGTGAGGGCGAGGCCGTGCGGGGCCGGTTGGGTGGCGTGCCGGCGCAGGATCTCGGCCCAGACGGTGGCGGTCTCGTTGGCGTCGGCCGGGCGGACCACGTTCAGGCCCGGGATGGCGCGCAGCGAGGCGAGGTGCTCGACGGGCTGGTGGGTGGGGCCGTCCTCGCCCAGGCCGATGGAGTCGTGCGTCCACACGTACGTCACCGGCAGCTGCATCAGCGCGGACATGCGCACGGCGTTGCGCATGTAGTCGGAGAACACCAGGAAGGTGCCGCCGTAGACACGGGTGTTGCCGTGCAGCGCGATGCCGTTCATCTCCGCGGCCATGGAGAACTCGCGGATGCCGAAGTGGACGGTGCGGCCGTAGGGGTCGGCGCCGGGCAGCGGGTTGCCCTCGGGCAGGAAGGACGACGTCTTGTCGATGGTGGTGTTGTTCGAGCCGGCCAGGTCGGCGGAGCCGCCCCACAGCTCGGGCAGGACCGCGCCGAGCGACTGGAGGACCTTTCCGGAGGCGGCCCGGGTGGCGACGGAGCCGCCCTCCTCGAAGACGGGCAGGGCGTCCTGCCAGCCGTCGGGGAGCTGACCGGCCACCACCCGGTCGAACAACTGGGCGCGTTCGGGCTGGGCGGTACGCCACTCGGCGATCCGCTTGTCCCAGGCCGCGTGTGCCTCGGCACCCCGGCCGAGCGCGCCGCGTGCGTGGGCGAGGACGTCGTCGTCGACCTGGAAGGTGCGCTCGGGGTCGAAGCCGAGGACGCGCTTGGTGGCGGCGACCTCGTCGGCGCCGAGCGCGGAGCCGTGGGCGGCCCCGGTGTTCCGCGCGTTCGGGGCCGGCCAGGCGATGATCGTGCGCATCGCGATGATGGAGGGGCGTCCGGTCTCCGCCCGGGCCGCCCGGAGCGCGGCGTACAGGGCGGCCACGTCGACGTCGCCGTCCTGCGTGGGCTGGACGCGCTGGGTGTGCCAGCCGTAGGCCTCGTACCGCTTCAGCACGTCCTCGGAGAAGGCGGTCGCGGTGTCGCCCTCGATGGAGATGTGGTTGTCGTCGTAGAGGAAGACCAGGTTGCCGAGCCTCTGGTGGCCGGCGAGGGAGGAGGCCTCGGCGGAGACGCCCTCCTGCAGGTCGCCGTCGGAGACGATCGCCCAGATGGTGTGGTCGAAGGGGGAGGTGCCCTCGGGGGCCTCCGGGTCGAACAGGCCGCGCTCGTAGCGGGCGGCCATCGCCATGCCGACGGCGTTCGCGACGCCCTGCCCGAGCGGGCCGGTGGTGGTCTCCACACCGGCGGTGTGCCCGTACTCGGGATGACCGGGGGTCTTGGACCCGTGGGTGCGGAAGGCCTTCAGATCGTCCAGCTCGACCTCGTATCCGGCGAGGTACAGCTGGGTGTAGAGGGTCAGCGAGGTGTGGCCGGGGGACAGCACGAAGCGGTCGCGGCCGGTCCATTCCGGATCGGCCGGGTCATGGCGCATCACCTTCTGAAAGATCGTGTACGCGGCCGGGGCCAGGCTCATCGCGGTGCCGGGATGCCCGTTGCCGACCTGCTGCACGGCGTCTGCCGCCAGCAGGCGGGCGGTGTCCACGGCACGCCGGTCGAGGTCGGTCCACTCGAAACCCTCGGTTGTCTGCGTGCTCATCTTCAAGAAGTCCTCTTCGAAGCGTGATTGCTGACCGGACGTGTTCAAACCTAAAAGTCTGACTTTTACGAGGGAAGGTCGCGGTGTGTCAGCCTGTGGTGAAAGTGGGACAGTGATCGCGCGACAAGGACGGCACGAGAAGGACATGGCGGACGAAGCGGCCGGAACCGGCCCACCCCCGAACGCGGGCGACGGCGGCGACGGTGACGACGGCGCGATCAGAACCTTCCCCTTCCCGGTGGAACTGGCCGTGGGCGGCGTCGGCATGCAGATCGGCTCCATGGGCACCGGCCACACCTGGCACTCCGACGCCCCGCTGCACCGCGTCCACCGCATCGACTTCCACGTGGTCATGCTCTTCACCGGCGGCCCCGTCCGGCACATGGTCGACTTCGCCGAGTACGAGGCACACGCCGGCGACCTGCTGTGGATCCGCCCCGGACAGGTCCACCGGTTCTCCCGGGCCGGCGAGTACCGCGGAACCGTCCTGACCATGCAGCCCGGCTTCCTGCCCCGCGCCACCGTGGAGGCCACCGGCCTGTACCGCTACGACGTCCCGCCGCTGCTGCACCCCGGCGAGTCCCAGCTCGCCGCCCTCAGGGCCGCCCTCGCCCAACTGCGCCGCGAGTACGAGGACACCACGACACTGCCGCCCGCCCCGCACACGGCCGTGCTCCGGCACACCCTGACCGCGTTCCTGCTGCGCCTGTCCCATCTGGCCACCAGCTCCGCGGAGGCGGTCCGGCGGCAGGCCGACACCACCTTCACCCTGTTCCGGGACGCGGTCGAGAAGGACTTCGCCACCAACCACAGCGTCAGCGCCTACGCCGACGCCCTCGGCTACTCCCGGCGCACCCTCGTCCGCGCGGTCCGCGCCGCCACCGGCGAGACACCCAAGGGCTTCATCGACAAACGCGTGATCCTGGAGGCCAAACGCCTCCTCGCCCACACCGACCTCCCGATCGGCCGGGTCGGAGCGGCCGTGGGCTTCCCCGACGCGGCCAACTTCTCCAAGTTCTTCCAACTGCACACGGGACAGACGCCGGTGGGGTTCCGGGCGGAGCTGGGATGAGAAGAGGGGCCCCGCGTACGGGGCCCCTCGGGCGGTCGAGCGACGGTCCGTCAGTGACCGAAGTCGAACCAGTTCACGTTCACGAAGTCCGCCGGCTGGCCGCTGGTGAAGGTCAGGTACACGTCGTGGGTGCCGGTGACCGGGGCGATGTTGGCCGGGACGGTTCTCCAGGACTGCCAGCCGCCGGTGTTGGCGATGGCGAAGCTGCCCACGGGGGTGCTGGTACGGCTGTCCAGGCGGACCTCGACCAGGCCGCTCACCCCGGATCCGGCGCCGCTCGCCACCCGTGCGTAGAACTGGCGGGCCGCCGTGGAGCCGAAGTCGACTCCCTTGTACAGCGCCCAGTCGCCGTTCGCCAGCGAGCCGATGTCCTGCCCGCCGCCGGTGTCCGTGGTGGACTCGGTGCTGACGCCGGACTGGCCGTCGTAGGACTCGCCCTGGACGGCGCTGTAGGCGTCCCGGTTGCCGGTGGGCGGAGGGGTGGTGCCGCCGCCCCCGCTGCCGGAGGACTGGAGCACCTGCACGTAGTCGACGGCCATCGAGTGGCCGGACTCGGTGCCGCTGTCCGGTCCGCCGCCGAAGGCCGCCGGGAAGGCGCCGCCCATCGCGACGTTGAGGATGACGAAGAACCCGTGGTCGGTGGCGTTGGCCCAGGTGGTCGCGTCGACCTGGTTGGCCTTCACCGTGTGGAAGTTGACGCCGTCGAGGTAGAAGCGGATCTCCTCCGGGCTGGTCGAGCGGTCCCACTCCATGGCGTAGGTGTGGAAGCCCGCCTGGCAGGTGGTGCCGGAACAGGGCGTGTTGTTGCCGATGCCGGTGGTCTCGTTGCAGGGGCCGCCCGGGTTGGTGCCGCAGTGCATCGTGGCCCAGTCGGTGTTGACGCCCTGGACGTTCTCCATGATGTCCAGCTCGCCGACGCCCGGCCAGTTCTGGTAGTTGCCCCGGTAGGGCGCGCCGAGCATCCAGAACGCCGGCCAGTAGCCCTTGGCCGCGCTGCCGGTGACGTCGGGCATCCGGATGCGGGACTCGACGCGCAGCTTGCCGCCGGCCGGGGGCCGGAAGTCGGTGCGGGTGGTCTCGATACGGCCCGAGGTCCAGTTGCCCGAGGCGTCGCGGCGCGGGGTGATGAGCAGGTTGCCGTTGCCGTCGAGCGCCACGTTGCTGGTGCTCGACGTCATCGACTCGACCTCGCCGGTGCCCCAGTTGGCCGCGCCGCCGGGGTACGAGGTGCCGGTGTCGTACTGCCAGTCGGAGGTGTTCACGCCGGAGCCGGCCGAGCCGTTGAAGTCGTCCAGGAAGACCTGCGTCCAGCCGGACGGGGGAGTGGGCGCCGAGGCGCTGGCGGGGAGCGTGGCGGCCGAGGCGGCGGCCGCCGCCAGACCCAGGGTGGCGAGGACGGCGACGACGGCCCGGCGCAGCGGGCGTCGTCGTCCGGGTATGCCGGAGGTTTCGCTCATGGGGACCTCTCGGGGTACGGGGGTGGGGGTGCGGGTGCCCTGAGAGCGCTCTCAAGGTGCGCACAATGTGCTCCTCGGGCCCGCCGTCGTCAAGACTTAAAACAAGGAAAGTGCTTTGGGGGGCGAGGAGTTCACTCACTGAACAAGCCGTCCGCGCCGCGCCCGCCTAAGGGGCCGGCGCCGGGGCCGGCTGCCAGCCGAGTGCCCGGGAGATGCCGCGGGCGGCCAGCCGGACCGCCGGTACCAGTGCCGGCACCTGGGCGTCGACGTGGGGTACGACGACCGACACGGCGGCCACCACGTCCCCGCCCGGCCCGCGCACCCCGGCCGCCACCGACAGGGCGTCGTCGGTGACCTGGCGGCTGCTCACCGCGACGCCCGTGCGCCGCACCTCGGCCAGCACCCGGCGCAGTCGTACCGGATCGGTGATCGTGTACGGGGTGAAGGCGGCGAGCGGGCCGGCGCAGTACGCGTCCTGGAAGCCGGGGTCGCCGTGGGCGAGCAGGGCGAGGCCGACGCCGGTGGCGTGCAGCGGCCAGCGCGCGCCGACCCTGATGTGGACGCCGACCGCCGAGCGTCCCGACAGCCACTCGGTGTAGACGACCTCGCCGCCGTCCCGGACCGCCAGCTGCACGTTCTCGTGGGTGGCCTCGTACAGGTCCTCCAGGTACGGCAGCGCGACCTGTCGCAGGGCGAGCCCGCGGGGCGCGAGCGCGGCCAGTTCCCACAGGCGCAGCCCCACGTGGTAGAGGCCGTCCGCGTCCCGTTCCAGGGCGCCCCACCCGGTGAGGGCGGCCACCAGCCGGTGCGTGGTGGTCAGGGTCAGTCCGGCCCGCCGGCTGATGTCGGTCAGGCACAACGCCGGATGCCCGTGGTCGAACGCGGCGAGTACGGACAGCAGTCGTTCGGGGGCGGACAGGGCGGTCATGGCTGGTCGGCGACCCGGAGGAGGAGGGTCTGGAGCGTCTCGCGTTCGGCGGGGTCGAGCGGGGCCAGCAGTTCGTTCGTCACGCGCAGCCCCGCCTCGTCGGTGTCGCGCAGGAACGCGCGGCCGTCCTCGGTGAGCACGACGATACGGCTGCGGCGGTCGTCGGGGGCGGGGCGGCGCTCGGCGAAGCCCAGCTTCTCCAGGTCGTCGACCAGGCCGACGATCGCGCTGGGGTCGTAGCCGAGCCGGGTGCTCAGCTCCCGCTGCAGGGCGCCCCGCGAGGTGGCGAGGAAGCGCAGCACGGCGTAGTGGCGCAGCCGCAGGCCCGACTCCTGGAGGAAGGTGTTGAACAGCTGACCGGAGCGCAGGCCGAGGCGGTAGAGCAGGTAGCCGGTGTCGGCGTGCAGCCCGCGCATCCACGGCTCGTTCGCGTCGATGGGCGCGTCGATGGGCTTCGGAGTGACGTGCTGGCGTGTGATGGCGTGCTCCCCTGTGCTCGATGCGGCTGTGCTCGGTGCGGCTGTGCTCGGTGCGGCCTGGAGATTCCAGCATGTCGCACCCGTGGGTCTCCAACAACTATTGACGTCAACAATTATTGCTCTTAGCTTCGATCTCGGCAGCCGCAGTACCCGATCAGCTCGTGAAGGGACCCACCCGTGCCCACCATCGATCTCACCGGCAAGGTCGCCGTCGTCACCGGCAGCGGCCGGGGCCTCGGCCTCGCCTACGCGCACGCCCTGGCCGCCCACGGCGCCTCCGTGGTCGTCAACGACGTCGACGAGGCCGTGGCCGAGGCGGCCGTGAAGTCCATCGCCGAGGCCGGCGGCACCGCCGTCGCCGAGGTGGTCCCGGTCGGTACGAGCGAGGCCGCGGACCGGCTGGTCGGCCGGGCCGTCGAGGAGTTCGGCCGGCTCGACGTCCTGGTCACCAACGCCGGCATCCTGCGCGACAGGGTGCTGTGGAAGATGACCGACGACGACTTCGACGCGGTGGTCACCACCCACCTCAAGGGCACCTTCACCTGCGCCCGCGCCGCCGCCGTCCGGATGCGCGAGCAGGGCGGGGGCGGCACCCTGATCCTGGTCGGCTCCCCGGCCGGGCAGCGCGGCAACTTCGGGCAGACCAACTACGCCGCCGCGAAGGCCGGCATCGCGGCCATGGCCCGTACCTGGTCGATGGAGCTGGGCCGGGCGGGCATCACCGTGAACGCGATCGTGCCGGTCGCCGCGACCGCGATGACCGAGACGATCCCCGCCTTCGCCCCCTATGTCGAGGCGCTGAAGAACGGCGAGCCGTTCCCCGCCTTCCTGCGCCAGGGCGAGGGCTTCGGCACCCCCGAGGACTGCGCGGGCCTCGTCGCCTTCCTCGCCTCCGAGGCCGCCCGGGGCATCACCGGCCAGGCCATCGGCATCGGGGGCGACAAGGTGGCACTCTGGTCGCATCCGCAGGAGATCAGGACGGCGTACGCGGACGGCGGCTGGAGCGCCGAGGCCCTGGCCGACGCCTTCTCCACCTCGGTCGGCGCCGAGCCGCAGAGCGTCGGCATTCCCGCCCCGAAGTTCCCGGAGGCCTGACCATGACGAGCATCGACGTCGGGGATCTCGTCGCGATCGACGTCCACACCCACGCGGAGGTGTCCGCCAAGGGCCACTCCTCCCTGGACGACGACCTGCACGACGCCTCCTCCGCCTACTTCAAGGTGCAGGGCAAACGGAAACCGACCCTCCAGGAGACGGCCGCCTACTACCGCGAGCGGAAGATGGCCGCCGTGATCTTCACGGTGGACGCCGAGTCCGCGACCGGCACCCCGCCGGTGCCGAACGAGGAGGTCGCCGAGGCGGCCGCCGCCAACGCGGACGTCCTCATCCCCTTCGCCTCCATCGACCCCTTCCGGGGGAAGGCGGGCGTGCGGCAGGCCCGGCGCCTGGTCGAGGAGTACGGGGTCAAGGGTTTCAAGTTCCACCCCAGCATCCAGGGCTTCTTCCCCAACGACCGCTCGGTGGCGTACGACCTCTACGAGGTCATCGAGGAGACCGGCACCATCGCCCTGTTCCACACCGGGCAGACCGGCATCGGCGCCGGGGTCCCCGGCGGGGGCGGGATCAGGCTGAAGTACTCCAACCCCCTCCACGTGGACGACGTGGCCGCCGACTTCCCGCATCTGAGGATCATCCTGGCGCACCCGTCGTTCCCCTGGCAGGACGAGGCCCTCGCCGTCGCCACGCACAAGCCCGGCGTGCACATCGACCTGTCCGGCTGGTCGCCGAAGTACTTCCCGCCGCAGCTGGTGCAGTACGCCAACACGCTGCTGAAGGACAAGGTCCTGTTCGGCTCCGACTTCCCCGTCCTCACCCCGGACCGCTGGCTCGCCGACTTCGAGAAGCTGTCCATCAAGGACGAGGTCCGGCCGAAGATCCTCAAGGAGAACGCCGCCCGTCTGCTCGGGCTGACGAAACCGTAAGGGGTGCCGGATGCGCAATGAGGGACTGGGGTCGTGGCCCGCACGCCGGGCCCGCAAGACCCCGCACCGCACCGCCCTGATCCACGGCGGCACCTCGCTCACCTACGCGCGGCTGCACGACCGCACCACCCGCCTCGCGCACGCCCTGCGCGCCCGGGGCGTGCGGCGCGGCGACCGCATCGCCTACCTCGGCCCCAACCACCCCGCCTACCTGGAGACGCTGTTCGCGGCCGGCACCCTCGGCGCGGTCTTCGTCCCGCTCAACACCCGCCTCGCCGGCCCGGAGATCGCCTACCAGCTCGCCGACTCCGGCTGCAAGGCCCTCGTCTACGGCCCGTCGCACGCCGGGCTCGTCGCCGGGCTGCCGGGCGGCACCGACATCCGCACCTACCTGGAGGTCGGCGCCGAGTACGAGGAGGCGATGGCCGCCGCCCCGGCGGAGCCCGTCGACGAACCCGTCACCCCCGACGACACCTGCATCATCATGTACACCTCGGGGACGACCGGCCGCCCCAAGGGCGCGATGCTCACCCACGGCAACCTCACCTGGAACGCGGTCAACGTCCTCGTCGACCACGACCTGATCGCCGACGAACGTGCCCTGGTCTCCGCGCCGTTGTTCCACACGGCGGGCCTGAACATGCTCACCCTCCCGGTGCTCCTGAAGGGCGGCACCTGCGTCCTGGTCGAGGCCTTCGATCCGGACGCCACCTTCGACCTGATCAAACAGCACCGGATCACCTTCATGTTCGGGGTGCCGACCATGTTCGAACAGATGGCCAGGCACCCGCGCTGGCCCGACGCGGACCTGTCCTCCCTGCGCATCCTGACCTGCGGCGGCTCCCCGGTCCCGACCCCGCTGATCGCCGCCTACCAGCAGCGGGGCCTGACCTTCCTCCAGGGTTACGGCATGACGGAGGCGTCCCCCGGCACGCTGTTCCTGGACGCGGAGCACGCGGTCAGCAAGGCGGGCTCGGCGGGGGTGCCGCACTTCTTCAGCGACGTCCGGGTCGTACGGCCGGACCTCACCCCCGTGGACGTCGGCGAGACCGGCGAGATCATGGTGCGCGGGCCGCACGTCATGCCCGGCTACTGGGGGCTGCCCGAGGAGACCGCCGCATCCTTCGCGGACGGCTGGTTCCGCAGCGGGGACGCGGCGCGCGTCGACGAGGACGGGTACGTCCACATCGTCGACCGCATCAAGGACATGATCATCTCCGGGGGCGAGAACATCTACCCCGCCGAGATCGAGGACCTGCTCCTGTCCCACCCGGACATCGCCGAGGCAGCGGTCATCGGCGTGCCGGACGAGAAGTGGGGCGAGGTGCCGCGGGCCGTCGTCGTGCCACGCGAGGGCGCCTCGCTCGACCCGGACGACGTGCTGGCCTCACTGGCCGGACGCCTCGCCAAGTACAAGATCCCGAAATCAGTGGTGCTGGCGGACGAACTCCCGCGCACCGCCTCCGGAAAACTCCTCAAGTCCCGTGTCCGCAACCGGTACGGCAACAGTTAAGGAACTCCATGAGCATCACCGTCAACGGCCTGGACGAGCTGAAGAAGCTCGCGGGCGGCGATCTGGGCACCAGCGAGTGGATCGAGATCACCCAGGAACGCATCGACACCTTCGCCGACGCGACCGGCGACCACCAGTGGATCCACGTCGATCCCCGGCGCGCCGCCGAGGGACTGTTCGGGGCGCCCATCGCCCACGGCTACCTCACCCTCTCGCTGTTCATCCCGCTGTTCACCGAACTGCTGGACGTCCAGGGCGTCACCACGAAGGTCAACTACGGCCTCAACAAGGTGCGTTTCCCCTCCCCGGTGAAGGTCGGCTCCCGCATCCGGCTGGTCGCGAGGCTCGCCGAGGTGGAGGACGTACCGGGCGGGGTGCAGATAGCCGTCGAGGGCACGATCGAGATCGACGGCGGGGCCAAGCCCGCCGCCGTCCTGCAGAGCCTCTCGCGTTTCTACGCCTGACCTCTCCCGACCCGCGCTATCCCTGCCGGTAGGAGTAGACGCTGGTCGAGACCACGCACGCGCCGGGCTGGACGACCTCGGCGCGCAGCGTGCCGCTGCGCACGTCGTAGTCGACGCCCTCCGCCTCGAAGGTGCCCGTGCACAGGCTGCGCTGCGGCAGCGCGAACAGGCTCGTGACCGTGCCGGTGACCGGCTGCCCGTCCAGCCGGTGCGGCAGGTCCACCTGGAGGAGCGGACGGACCTCGGGGAACAGGGTCCCCGAGGCGTCGTCCGAGACGCACACCAGCCGGGTGTCGGTCACGAAATCGCAGCCCTGGACGTCGCGCACGGGCCGGTCCAGGCTGATCTGGCCGGCCTGCGGCAGCGCCCCGCCGTTCGCCGGGGTGGACGGGTTGAGCAGGGGAGCGGGGAACACCTGGAGCCTGCTCTCGTCGCCCCACTCGCCCGACACCAGCCAGCGCGCGTCCGGGGAGACGGCGGCGAAGGAGTTGTTGACCTTCTCGCCCGGGTCGAGCTGGTGGACGTAGTCGTAGCGCTGCCCCGACGGCGTGGTGACGGCGAACATCTTCGACGTGGCCGTGTCGGCGCCCTGGTAGGCGTCGAAGACATAGCCGTTCGCGATGTCCGGGTCGCCGACGTGGTTCCAGCCCTGGACTCTGAGGTCCAGCGGGATGGTGGCGAGGCCGCGGTAGAGCAGCGAGCCGTCGGCCCGGCTGGCCAGCCCCTCGCCACCGGTGAGCGAGCCCGTGTACGCCGTACCGGTCTCGGTCCAGTGGCTGCCGCCGTCGGCCGACGCGCTGCCCGCGCCGAGGACGAGCGCACCCAATAAGGCTGCCGCTGCTGTTAGTTGACGCTTCATCAGGCTCCTGCCACGTCGACGAAGATGGGGTTCGAATAGAACCACGTATCGGCCCACGGGTCACCGTTGCCGGGCTCGTGGGGGATCGGGCCGTGCGGGTCGACGGCCGCGCCGAGGTAGCCGGCGCCGTGCCGGTTGCCGTCGCTGCCGCGCAGCCGGACGTAGAACGACTCGTCCCCTGCGGTCAGCGGGACGCGCAGGGTGTACGTCCCCACGCGGCCGGACACGTCCGCCGTGTGGACCACCCTGGTGTCCGGGGCCTGCCAGGTGTCGGGGTCGGTCACCGGGCCGCGCACCGCGCCCCGGATCACGTCGACGTGCGCCGGCCCCGGCAGGATGCCCTGCGGGTTGGCCCGGGAGGCGGTCGTCACCGTGACGTACAGCGTGATCTTCTCGCCCCCGCGGACGCGCAGCCGGCCGCCGAGCGTGACACCCCGGCCCGCGTCGCAGTCCCGCCTGAGCCGCACGTCGAGTCCGTCGAGCAGATGCCCGTGGTCGAGCCAGACGCGGCCCGCCCGCAGGCCCGCCATCACGGCCCGGTAGCCGTAGCGGGTCACGCCGACGTGGGTGCGGCTGAACTCGCCGGGCCAGAAGTCGCTGCCCGGCTGCGGGGTGTCCGTGTTCACCGGGTCCGGCAGCCTGCCGGTGTTGTCGAAGTTCTGCCCGGCCGGCCAGTCGCCGTTCTTCCAGGTGTCGAAGACGGTGCGGTGGTTGTCGGAGTTGGTGGTGATCGTGAACAGCCGGCCCTCGGCCAGCATCGAGTCCCACAGGCCGCCGACGGTCGCGGTCGCCCAGTCGAAGCCGCCGTAGGTGAGGTAGGCGTCCGCCGGATAGCCCGGCCACGACTGCGCGGACGGCTTGTTCTCGTACTCGCCGCGGATCGACGTGGCTCCCCGCCAGCCGGGCAGGGCCGCGCCCTGGGCGCCGGGCGCGCCCTCCATCCCGATCATGATCTCGGGGGCCGCGTCCCGCCAGCCGCGCATCTCGTGCGGGGAGTCGATACCCAGCCGCAGCGGGTGGTTGGCGAGGACCAGCACGTCGTCGACGTAACCCGAACGACGCTGCTCCGCGAGCCACTTGACGGCCTTCACGGCGTGCGCCTCGTTGCGGGCCGTGTCCGTGCCGGTCGCCGAGCCGTCGGTGTAGCCGAGCAGCTTGCCGTCGTAGGCCAGCTCGAACCGCGTGAGCAGGTCGGTCTCGTGCGGGCCGGGCGCGGCGAACACCGTGCAGTGCTCGGCGGCCGGGATGTACCACTCCAGGCCCTGGAAGATCAGCTGGCGCGGGTTCTCGGCACGGGCCTTGAGGATCTCCGCGTGCTCCAGTTTCGCGCCGTAGTAGGCGTGCCCGAAGTTGGAGTGCTCGTTGAACACCATCCAGTCCAGGCCGTACTTCGCGGCGGCCTGCGCCTGCTGGCTGAACGTGTACTTGGCGTCGTGGCTGTAGACGGAGTGGACGTGGTGGTCGCCGACGAGGTAGGCGAGACGGGGGTCCTCGCCGCCGAAGCCGGGAAAGCGGTCGGCGGCCAGGGCCGGGGCGGCCGCCGGGCCGAGGGCGAAGGCCGCGCCGAACAGGCCCGCACGGCGCAGGAGTCCGCGACGGGAGACGCCCTGGGGGTCGAGGGCGGCGGGGGAGACGGACGGGTCCGCCCAGGAGGGCAGCTGCTGCTCTGTCATGGTCGTCGAAGGTCCTCTGCGTGGCGTCAGTGAGTCATGAAGGACGAGACGGGCAGCGCCCGCGAGACGATCCGGACATCGCCGAGCCGGCCGTGGAAGATCTGGTCGATCTTGTCGGCGTACGTGTAGCCGCCCAGCAGCCACGGCAGCCCGACCGAGGTGATCCCGACAGCCGTCGCCTTCGGGTTGCGCACGACCGGGCAGCCCTGCACGTACAGCGTGGTGTGCCTGCCGTCATTGACGACGGCGAGGTGCCACCAGGTCTCCAGTGGTGTCTCCTGGCCCCAGTTGGTGGCGATGCCCTCCTGGTCGAGCGGACGCATGGCCCACTGCGGCTCGCGGTCGTTGGACAGCGACAGTGTGGCGAGCGGCTCGTCGGGGTCGTCGCCGGTCTTGCCCGCGGCGCCGCCCGTCCCCCGCCGGCTGACCAGTCCCGACCAGGCGTTGTGGTCCGGGTCCCAGTCGGCGGGCATCCGGTAGAACGCCTCGATGGTGTAACCGTCCCTGAACTCCGCCGAGTTGAGCGGCGCCTTGTCGACCGTCTGCAGATACGCGCCGGTCAGCGGCGACTTGTAGCCCTGGAACTCCAGGCTGCCGTGACCGGGCTGGTCGGGGTGATGGTCCGCGGACCAGCCGAGCGAACCGCCGCCGACCGACACGACGGTGAGGTCGTTGCCCCTGCCGGACCGGTCGCGGACCGTGCCGCCGGAGACCGGGGAGTCGAAACGCCAGTAGGCGACCGTGCCGGGGATCAGCATCTCCGAGGCCGGCCGCGCCGGACGCGCCGGCACCGGAGCGAAGCCGGAGAAACGGTCCGCGAAGTCGATGTCGACCGAGAAGCGGTCGGCGTCCCCGCTCAGCTCGATCTCCTGCCGCTCCAGCTCGTTGAGGCCCTTCGCGGCCCGGCCGAGTATCCATGGGGAGACGGTCTCCACGTCGATGACGTCGCGGTCCAGGTCGAAGCGGTAGAGGCGGATCATCGCGGCGCCGCCGAAGTACCGGTTCTGGTAGTTCGTCAGGTGGAGGTGGACGTCGTGGCCCGCCGCGTTCTTGCGGACCGCCCGGCCGGCGGGCCAGTAGTGGCCGCCCAGCGCGAGGAAGATCTGGTCGTGGTCCGCGATCAGCTGGTCCCACAGCTGCTGCCCGTACTCCGACAACCGGTCGTCCTGGACGACCAGTTCGTGTGTGGTGAGGATGACCGGCGTCCTCGGGTGCCGGGCGAGGACGTCCTTCGCCCAGGCGTACCCCTTGGCCGACAGCCGCCAGTCCAGGGCGAGCACCATCCACTCCCGCCCGGCCGCCCTGAACAGGTGGTAGGTGTTGTAGCCGTCCGCCGAGGCGCCGCCGAACGTCGGGCTGTGCCGCGAGCGCCGCGGCCCGAACGCGTCCAGGTACGGCGTCGGGCCGCGCTGGTCGTCCGTCGAGGACTTCACGTCGTGGTTGCCGGCCAGCACGCTGTAGCCGACGCCCCGCCGGTCGAGCAGCCCGAACGCCTCGCCGATCGCGGCGAACTCCTGCGGGGCCCCGTTCTGGGTGAGGTCGCCGAGGTGGGACAGGAAGACGATGTTCTCCTCCCTCCCGTGCTCCAGCAGATAGCGCAGGGACGCCTCGACGGGCGCCTTGTCGATGCTCGGCCCGTCGAAGAGGTACTGGGTGTCGGGCATCACGGCGAGGGTGAAGCGGCGGCTGTCGGGGTCGGGACGCCGGCCGCTCGCGGACGCCGCCTCGGCGACGGCCGGCAGCGCGGCCCCCGCCGTGGCCGCGGCGCCGAGCAGCGCGGTGGCTCTGAGGAAACTGCGTCGTGCGGCGCCGGCCTGCGCGGCCTCGCCCTGGCTGTGGTCATGCGACGTACACACGTGTGCTCCGTAAGGGACTTCGGGCAGAAGGGGGTTCGCGGAGGGAGGTCAGAGAACGCGCAGGGTCCAGCTCCAGCGGTGGACGCCCGGGGTGACGAGGTAGGAGGGGAAGGTGTCGGGGCCGCACGAGGCCGTGCCGAGACCCCGGTGCGCCGCGTCGAGGTGCACCACGCAGCCGGCGCGCGGCACCAGTTCGTCGTGGTGGGCGGCGGCCGTCAGGTCCTCGGCGCGGTAGCGGGTGACGGAGACCTGGCGCGGCTCGTCCAGGGTGACGGTGAGACCGGTGGCGTCCGGCGCGGACAGGGTGAAGCTGCGCACGCCGTAGCGGCCGCCGCTCTCCTGCGGACGCAGATACGGGGTGAACAGTTCATCGACGGGCACGGCGTGGTGGCCGACCGGCGCGCCCACGCTCCGGTCCGGATACGACTCCCACGGCCCCTGCCCGAACCACTCCAGCAGGTCGAGTCCGGCGACCGTCTCGAAGACCGAGCCGACCCGCGCCACGTCGTCGAACCCCGCGGGCAGCTCCGCCTGTTCCTCGACCCGCACACCGCCCTCGACCGGTGTGAACACCTGCCGGTGCCGTACGACGCCGGTCGTGCCGGCGTACTCCGCCACCACGCTCACCCGGTCCCCGTGCCGCCGCACCGTCACCGGCTTGCGCACCAGCGAGTCCAGGCCCCAGGCCCGCCAGCGCGAGGCGATCCCGCCCAGCTCGTCGTTGTCGGTGGGCGCCCGCCACAGCGACAGCGTCGGCGCCGCCGTCAGCAGGGGGTGGACGAGGTGCCCCTCGGCGTCGACCTCGACCCGCCCGGCGACGACGGGCTCGGCCGGTGGCGCGGCGGCGCGCAGCCGCAGCTGCGGCGCGCACACCTCGGTGCCGCGCGGTGCCCAGGCCAGATCCTCGGCCGTCGTCACCCTGAGCGTCAGCCAGGCCTCGCCGCCGTCCTCGGGCAGCTGGAAGGGCAGCGGTACGGCGGCGGTCTCACCCGGCCGCAGACCGGGCAGGCGGGCCGGGGCGGTGAGGGTGCGGCCGTCGGCGAGGGACAGCTCCCAGGTCGCGGCCAGCCACTGAAGGCCGCGGAAGTGCTGGTGGTTGGCGAGGACGATCCCCTCGTGCCGGAAGCAGCGGATGCGGACCGGCGCCGCGATCTCCCGGTGCTCGTACATCGCGGGCTTGGGCGTGCGGTCCGGGAAGACGACGCCGTCCGCGACGAACGCCCCGTCGTGCAGGGCCTCGCCGAAGTCGCCGCCGTACGCCCAGCGGTACCCGGGCGCGGTGACACCGTTGTCGTACAGTCCGGCGCCCGCGCGCCCGGCCGGTCTTCCGTCGCTCACGCGTTGCAGAATTCCGTGGTCCCAGAACTCCCAGATGAAGCCGCCCTGAAGACCCGGGGTGGACTCGATGGCCGCCCAGTGGTCGGCGAGGGTGCCGTTGCTGTTGCCCATCGCGTGCGAGTACTCGCACTGGATCAGCGGTTTGGTCTGCTCGCCGGAGAGCGCGTGCGCCACGCAGTCCTCCAGCGGTGCGTACATCGGGCAGGCGATGTCGGAGGCCAGGTCCGGGTCCGCCCAGCCGCGCTTGGCCGCCCCCTCGTACTGGACCGGCCGGCTCGGGTCGTGCCGCCGCACCCAGCCCGCCGCCGCGTCGTGGCCCGCGCCGTAGTCGGACTCGTTGCCCAGGGACCAGACGATGACCGACGGGTGGTTCTTGTCCCGCAGCACCATGCGCGAGACGCGGTCCACGAAGGCGTTCAGGTAGCGCGGGTCGTCGGCGATCTCGTGGGCGTGGTCGTGGGACTCGATGTCCGCCTCGTCCACCACGTAGAAGCCCAGCTCGTCGGCGAGGTCGTACAGCGAGGGGTCGTTCGGGTAGTGCGAGGTGCGGATCGCGTTGAAGCCGAACCGCTTCAGCAGGACGAGGTCGGCGCGCATGTCGTCGTACGACACCGTCCGGCCGGTCAGCGGATGGAAGTCGTGCCGGTTCACGCCCCGGATGAACACCCGCTCGCCGTTGACCAGCAGGTCCCGGCCGCTGATCTCGACGTCGCGGAAGCCGACGCGGTGGGACGAGGAGTCGGCCACGCTCCCGTCGGCCCGGTGCAAGCGCACGGTCAGCCCGTACAGCTCGGGCTCCTCCGCGTTCCAGGTGCGCGCCCCGGGCACGACGGCCCGGATCCGGGCCTCGCCCAGGAAGTCGGAGACCCGGTCGTCCTCGATGTTGACCCGGTCGAACTCCGCGTCCTGCGCGAGCGGTTCACCGTCCAGGTCGGCGCTGACGTACCACCCCTCGGGCAGCGCCCCGCCCGCGTCCCGCACCTGGCAGTCCACCCGCAACTCGCCGTCCCGCCGCGCCCGCACGGTGACGTCGGCCAGGTACAGCGGGTCCGTCGCGTACAGCAGCACCGAGCGGGTGATGCCCCCGTGCCACCAGTGGTCCTGGTCCTCGATGTGGGACGCGTCCGACCACTTGACCACGGTGAGCCGCAGCACCGACCGCTCACCGGGGCGCACGACGTCCGTCAGATCGAACTCGGCGGCCAGATGGGAGTCCTTGGAGACGCCGACGGGCCGCCCGTCCACGTGCGCCAGGAGCACGCTCTCCGCCGCGCCCACCTGGAGCACGATCCGGCGTCCCGCCCACTCGGCGGGGACGTCCAGCTCACGCTCGTACACCCCGGTCGGATTGGCGGCGGGGGAGCGCGGCGGGAACTCGGGGAACGGCATCCGCACATTCGTGTACTGCGGCAGGTCGTCCGTGTCCTGCATGGTCCACGCGCCGGGGACGTGGGCCGTCGACCAGGCACCGCCGACCGGCGCGTCCGGAGCTGGCAGCAACTGGAACCGCCAGTCGCCGTCCAGGGGGAGTGCTCCGGAGCGCCGGTCGACGGCGTTCATGGGCAGCCGGCGCCAGGAGGTCACCTCGGGTGTCTCCCAGGGGCGGAGGGCCGGCAGCGGGTCCATCGGCGGATGTGCGTCGGTCATGACCATTCCGAAGTCGGTGCGGGCGGCGGCAGGACCCGGCCCGGAAGGTTGTGGCCGGGGTCGGCGGGGATGCCGAGACGGTCCAGGACGGTCGGGGCGATGTCGATCAGGCGGGGCGCGTCGAGGCGGGCGCCGCGCGGTGCGCCGGGCTCGGCGAGGACGACGAAGACCTCCCGTTCGGCGCGCGTGTCGCCGCCGTGGCCGCCGGTGTCGAGGTGACCGTGGTCCGTGGTGACCAGCACGGTCCAGCGCTCGTCGGCGCCGCGGGCGTCGATCGCCGCCAGCAGCCGCCCGAGGTGGCCGTCCTGGGCGAGGAGGGCCTCGTCGTAGGCGGCGGAGAGGGGACCCGAGGCGTGGGCGGCCTCGTCGGTGGCGCCGAAGTACACGAACAGGACGTCCGGGGCGTCCTCGGCCAGTGCCGCGGCAGGCAACGTCTGCCCGTCAAGGAGCGGCGTCCGGTGCGTGCTCTGGGGGTCCCCCCGGCCGAAGGCTGGGGGAGTGCCGGGTGCGGGCCCTCGTACTGGACGTACGTGGGCCTGTGCCCGGTGCGGCGAAGGGGGTTCCCCCGCCCGCGGCGAAGCCGGTTCGAGGGAGGGGGGCGTGCCGGGCGTCGCGACGGGGCGAACGTCGCCTGTCGCGGCACGAGCCAGCGGGCGGCGGTGCGGGCGACGCGGCGGTCCGCGGCCAGGTAGCCGTCCGACTCGCCGTCGTGGTGCACCCGCCGGCCGACGGCCGGGCCCAGGGTGCCGCGGTGGACCAGCTCCGGCCAGGACACCGCGGCCGCGGCGCGCAGACCGGGCCGGGCGGCCACGGCGCGGCTGAGGAAGTCGGGGCAGCGGGCGTAGTCGGCGCCGGTGAAGTCATTGCCGGTCACCCCGTGCCGGTCGGGCCACACTCCGGTCAGGACGCTCGACCAGCCGGGCCCGGAATCGGTGTACGCCATGCCGGTGAGCGGGCCGTCCGCGGCCCCGCCGTCCGCCTCGCCGTACGGCAGGAGGCTGGTGCCGACGGAACCCGCGGCCATCAGGCCGTGCAGCACGGGCGCCGTGGACGGCGACCGGACCAGCCGGTCGAAGCGCAGCCCGTCCATGCCCACCACGAGCACCCGGCCGGGCCCGGGCCGCGTTCCACCGCCGTGGTACGTCACTGTCCACCTCCTCTCTCGTGGCCGCGGTTCAGCTGCCCTGGACGGCGCCTTCGGTGGCGCCCGCTATGAACCCGCGGGCGAAGACCGCGAAGACGACGACCAGCGGGAGCGCGGCCATCAGCACACCGGCCATGACCATGCTGTAGTCGGTGGTGTGGCCGACGTTGAGCTGGGCCAGCTCCACCTGGAGCGTCACATGGGCGGGGTTGGTGAGCACGATGAGCGGCCACACGTAGTCGTTCCAGGCGCCGACGAAGGCGTAGATGGCGAGGAAGGACAGCGCGGGCCTGATCATCGGCAGCGCGATGTTCCAGTACTGGCGGAAGAACCCGGCGCCGTCGATGCGCGCGGCGTCGAGCAGTTCGTCGGGAACGCCGTTCTCTATGTACTGGCGCAGCCAGAAGATGCCGAAGGCGTTGGCGAGGGCGGGCGGCACCAGCGCCTGCAGCGTACCGACCCAGCCGATCTTGGACATGAGGATGAACTGCGGCAGGACCGCCAGCTGCAGCGGCAGCATCATGAACAGCAACAGCGTGCCGAAGAGCACCTTGCG
The DNA here is from genome assembly GCF_042869815.1 of Streptomyces sp. NPDC006739. Classification (NCBI taxonomy): domain Bacteria; kingdom Bacillati; phylum Actinomycetota; class Actinomycetes; order Kitasatosporales; family Streptomycetaceae; genus Streptomyces; species Streptomyces sp. NPDC006739. The sequence continues at coordinate 357,574 of NZ_JBIAGM010000003.1, read as the reverse complement.
CCCGGGGAAGTCGAACTTGGCGAACGTGAAGGCCGCCAGCGAGTCGACGAACAGCACCAGGACGGTGGTCACGCACGCCACGACGACGGTGTTGAGCATCGATCCGAAGAAGTCGATGGTGTTCAGCACATGCCGGATGTTCTCCAGCAGATGGGAGCCCGGGGTCAGCTTCGGCGGGCTCTTGTAGATGTCCTGGGTGGTGTTGGTCGCCATGACGATCGTCCACACGAACGGGAAGACCGAGACGACGACGGACAGCATGAGCAGGATGTGGGCGGTCAGGCCCTTGGGGCGGCGCCACCGCCGCGAGCCGGTGGCCGGCCGGATCGTGTCCGCCGTCGTCATGGCTTCCTCCCCCGTTGTGTGATGCGCCAGTTGACGGCGACCAGCACGATGATCAGTACGAAGAAGGCCCAGACGATGGCCGCGCCGTAGCCGTAGTCGTTGTTCAGGAAGGCCGACTGGTAGAAGTACAGCAAGGTGGTCAGGCCGGCCTGGCCCGGGCCGCCGAGGTTCGCGTTGGCGGCGTTGTTGGCGAACAGGACCTGCGGTTCGCTGAAGCTCTGCAGGCCGTTGATGGTCGAGATGATGACCGTGAACAGGATGATCGGCCGCATGATCGGGACAGTGATCTTGAAGAAGGTGCGAACGGGACCGGCACCGTCCATCTTCGCGGCCTCGTAGATCGAGGTCGGGATCGCCTGGAGACCGGCCAGGTAGATGATCATGTTGTAGCCGGTCCACATCCAGGTCATCAGCAGGGCGATGACCACTTTGATCAGCCACGGGTTGCTCAGCCACGGCACCGGCGAGACGCCGACCGTGCCCAGGATCGCGTTGACCAGGCCGAAGTTGTTGCTGAAGACCGCGCCGAAGAAGATCGCCACGGCCACGATCGAGGTGACGTTCGGAACGTAGAGGGCGATGCGGTAGAAGCCCTTGAAGCGGCGCACCGAGTGCAGCAGCGTCGCCAGCACCAGGGCGCCGAAGAGGGTGGGCACGGTGGACAGCACCCAGATCACCAGGGTGTTGCGGATCGACAGCCAGAAGACCGGGTCCGACCAGAGGAACCGGAACTGCTGCAGGCCCACGAACTGCATGTCGCCCAGGCCGTCCCAGCGTTGGAAGGCCAGATAAAGCGAGTAGAAGACGGGGAAGAAGGAGAACGCGACGAAGACCAGGTAGAACGGCGAGATCGCCAGGTACTGCCGCCAGTACGACAGCGGACCGCGCCGGGGGGCCCGGGTGGGCCGGGCATGGCCCGCGGGCACGGCGCGCCGTGGACGGAAACGGGCCGGGCCCGGGCCGCCGCGGTGGTCGGGCACCGCGGCGGCACCGGTCACCGGAGGTGACGACACCTCAGCTCACCCCCTGTCGGCGGGCGATCTGCTTGGCCTGGCTGACCGCGTCGTTCCAGGCGTCGTCGGGCTTCTTGCCCTTGGTCTCGATGTTGGTCAGTTCCGTCTTGTAGGGGGCCATGACGGCGGCATCGGCCGGGGCCTCGTAGCTGTCCGGGACGGACTTGGCGGCCGGCCCGAAGATCTCGATGATCTTCTGCCCGCCGAAGAAGGCGTCGGGGCCCGTCATGGCCGGCATGGCGTAGGCGGCCGGGGCGGCCGGGAAGATGGCGGCGTCGGTGAAACCTCGGGCGTCGTTGGCGGGGCTGAGGATCCAGCTGATGATCTTGAACGCCTCTTCGGGGTTCCGGCACTGCGTGGGCAGGGCCAGGTAGGAGCCGCCCTGGTTGGCCGGTCCGCCGGGCATCGCGCACACCCGCCACTTGCCCTTGGTGGCCGGGGCGGCCTGCTCGATGTCCAGCGCGTGCCAGGCCGCGCCCAGTTCGGTGAGGAGGTTCTTGCCGACGGCGGCGTTCCAGGTGTTGTCGTTGATCTTGGCGTCGAGTCCCAGGGTGTAGGGGCGCACCGACGTGGTCCATGCGGCGCGGATGTGGTCCTGGTCGCCGATGAAGTGGTTGTTCTTGTCGATGAACCGCTGGGTGCCCTGGCCGACGGTCATGTCGAACATGGAGCCGAGGTTGTTGACCAGGTAGGTGCCGGGGTTCTTCTTCTGCACCTCGGTGCCGAGCGTGAAGTAGTCGTCCCAGGTCGTGACGAGGGCGGCGACCTTGGCGGGATCGGTGGGCACCCCGGCCCTGGCGAACAGGTCCTCGCGGTAGAAGAGCGCGGTGGGGCCGATGTCGATCGGGAAGCCGATCTGCTTGCCGTCCTTGGTCTGGGCGAGCTTGGTCTTCCAGGCCAGGTACTGGGACGAGATCTTCTTGAAGCCCAGGTCGTTCAGGTCGAGGAAGCGGGAGGCGTTGGGCAGGAAGGACGCCATGTCCTCGCCCTTGATGCCGGTGATGTCGGGCACGGACGTGCCCGCGGCGAGGGTGGTGGTGAGCTTCTGCTTGAAGTCACCGCCGATGGAGGCGGAGGTCAGGTTGATCTGGCCGCTGAAGTGGGTCTTCGCCTCGGCCACCACCTTGTCGCTGAGCGCGCCGCCCCAGTACCACAAGGTGAGGTTCTTGCCGTTCTTGGTGCCGCCCGATCCGGAGCCGCCGCCGCACGCGACGGTGAGGCCGGACGCGGCCGCGGTGAGCGCGGCTGCCTGGAGGAAGCCTCTACGTGAAAGGTCCACGGGTCACTCCTGTTGTTCCTGTTCGACGTGCCAAGGGGATTCGGGAGTCAGATCCGCCGTTCGCGGGCACGGGGGCCGGTGAGCGGGCGAGGGGCGGGCGGCGTCACGGGGGCAAGGCGCACCGGCGGGCCGACGTCGGCCGGAATCCGGTCCGCGAGGAAGCCGTAGGCGCGCTTGAGGCCGGGGTCGGTCAGCGAGCGCCACCAGCGGTCGACGCCGTACCAGCCGGGGGCCGCGAGCGCCCCGCCGTGGTGGCCGACCGAGAGTCCGGCGGCGAGCACGGCGAACCGCAGCCGCTCGGACAGCGGCCAGCCGCCGAGGGAGGCGGCCACGAAACTCGCCCCGAAGACGTCACCGGCGCCCGTCGCGTCGAGCACGTCCACGTCCAGGGCGGGGACCTCCGCGTACTCGCCGGTGGTCTGGTCGACCGCCAGCGCGCCGTCCCCGCCGCGCGTCACCACGGCCACCGGGACCAGCTCGGCGAGCGTGCCCAGGGCGGCGGTCGCGGTGTCGGTGCGGGTGTAGGCCATCGCCTCGCCCTCGTTCGGCAGGAAGGCGTGGCACAGCGCGAGCTGGTCGAGGAGGTCGCGGGACCAGCGCTGGGTGGGGTCCCAGCCGACGTCGGCGTAGACGTGGGTGCCGTTCGCGGCCGCCTTGGCGATCCACTCGCGCGGTTCGGCCTCGATGTGCACGAGGGCGGTGCGGGCCTCGGGCGGGTCGCCCATGAGCTCGTCCTGCGAGTACGGCGGCTGCCGGCCGTGGGTGACCAGGGCCCGGTCCTGACCGTGTGCGAGGGAGACGGTGACGGGGGTGGCCCAGCCGTCCGCGGTGCGCGACAAGGAGACGTCGACGCCCTCCTGGCCCGCGAGGATCTCCCGGCAGTGGGCGCCGTAGAAGTCGTCGCCGAAGACCGTGGCCAGCGAGGTGCCGAGGCCGAACCGGGACGCGGCCACCGCGAGGTTCGCGATGCCGCCGGGGCCGCAGCCCATGCCGGACGTCCAGATCTCCTCACCCGGCGTCGGCGGCTTGCCGAGCCCGGTGAGGACGAGGTCGTAGAAGAGCAGCCCGGTCAGCAGCACGTCGGGCCTGTCGCCGTCCACGTGCACCGCCTCTCGTCAAAACTCGTCATTTCGATGACCGGAATCGTGCGCCGCTCCGCGAGATTGGTCAATAGTCGAGCAGAACTGAGCATGGAAATGATTGAAGATGACGAGTAGTGTTCACGCCGTGCTGGCAGAACGACGACACCAACTCATCCTGCGGGCCCTGCGCTCCGGCGGCCCCGCGGCCGTGACCGATCTCTCCGAGCAACTGGGTGTGAGCCCCGCCACGATCAGGCGCGACCTGGTCAAGCTGGAGGAGGACGGGCTGCTCACGCGGGTGCACGGCGGGGCCGTCGTGGAGGAGGGCGACCAGCCCTTCGCCGAGGTGGCCGAGATGCGCGTGGCCGAGAAGGACGCCATAGCGGAGCTGGCGGCGGCCATGGTCACCGACGGCCAGTCGGTGCTGCTCGACATCGGCACCACCGCCTTCCGGCTGGCCCGTCAGCTGCACGGCCGCCGCCTCACGGTCATCACCAGCAACCTGGTGGTCTACGAGGAGCTGGCCGACGACGAGGGCATCGAGCTGGTGCTGCTCGGCGGCATGGTCCGCCGCGAGTACCGCTCCCTGGTCGGCTTCCTCACCGAGGACAACCTTCGCCAGCTGCACGCCGACTGGCTCTTCCTCGGCACCAGTGGGGTGCGTCCGGGCGGGCAGGTGATGGACACGACGGTCGTGGAGGTGCCCGTCAAGCGCGCCATGATCAAGGCGAGCGAGAAGGTCGTGCTGCTCGCCGACTCGGCCAAGTTCCCGGGTACGGGCATGGCGAAGGTCTGCGGTCCCCGGGACCTGGACATGGTGGTGACCAACGCGCCGGTGGACCCGGTGACCCGGTCCTCCCTGGAGGAGGCCGGCGTCGAGGTGGTCCTGGCAGGAAAGGCTCTAGCGTGAGACTGACGATTCTGGGCGGCGGCGGGTTCCGGGTGCCGCTCGTGTACGGGGCGCTCCTCGGGGACCGCGGCGAGGGCCGGGTCACCCGCGTGGTGCTCCACGACCTGGATCCGCACCGGCTGTCCGCGGTGACCCGGGTGCTCGCCGAGCAGGCCGCCCGGTACGCCGACGCCCCCGAGGTCACCGCGACGACCGACCTCGACGAGGCGCTGCGCGGTGCCGACTTCGTGTTCTCCGCGATCCGCGTCGGCGGCCTGAAGGGCAGGGCGGACGACGAGCGGGTGGCGCTGGCCGAGGGCGTGCTGGGCCAGGAGACGGTCGGCGCGGGCGGCATCGCCTACGGGCTGCGCACGGTCCCCGTCGCCGTCGACATCGCCCGGCGGGTGGCCCGCCTGGCCCCCGACGCCTGGGTCATCAACTTCACCAACCCGGCCGGCCTGGTCACCGAGGCCATGTCCCGCCACCTCGGCGACCGCGTCATCGGCATCTGCGACTCCCCGGTGGGCCTCGGCCGCCGTATCGCCCGTGTCCTCGGCGCGAACCCCGGGGAGGCGTGGATCGACTACGTCGGTCTCAACCACCTCGGCTGGGTGCGCGGTCTGCGCGTGGCGGGCCGCGACGAACTCCCCCGCCTGCTCGCCGACCCGGACCTGCTCGGCTCCTTCGAGGAGGGCAAGCTCTTCGGCGTCGACTGGCTGCGGTCGCTGGGCGCCATCCCCAACGAGTACCTGCACTACTACTACTTCAACCGCGAGGCCGTCCGCGCCTACCAGCAGGCCGAGAGGACCCGCGGCGCGTTCCTGCGCGACCAGCAGGCGCAGTTCTACGAGCAGGTCGAGGACCCGGGGGCCAGGGCCCTGGAGATCTGGGACCGCACCCGCGCCGAGCGCGAGGCGACGTACATGGCCGAGAACCGGGAGACGGCGGGCGCGGGGGAGCGCGAGGCCGACGACCTCTCCGGCGGCTACGAGAAGGTGGCCCTCGCCCTGATGCGGGCCATCGCCCGCGACGAACGCACCACCCTCATCCTCAACGTCCGCAACCGCGGCACCCTCTCGGTGCTCGACTCCGAGGCCGTCATCGAGGTCCCGTGCCTGGTCGACGCCAACGGCGCCCACCCGGTCGCCGTCGACCCGCTTCCTGATCACGCCACCGGTCTTGTCTGCGCGGTGAAGGCGGTCGAGCGCGAGGTGCTCGCCGCCGCTGAGTCGGGATCCCGTACGACGGCCGTGAAGGCCTTCGCGCTGCACCCGCTGGTCGACTCCGTGAACGTGGCCCGACGGCTGGTCGAGGGCTATGCCGAGGTCCACCCCGGCCTGGCATATCTTAGGTAGACGCCCGCTGGAAAGCGCTTTCCACCCGCTTGCCTCTCCCTCTCTGGAGACCCTGATGCACGACGAACGCCGCCGGATCGAGGAGCGCGTCGAGCGCGCCCACAACCAGCGCATCAAGCCCGCCGTCTACGCGGCCGCCGTCCCCCTCGCCGTCGAGGCCTGGCAGGCGCCCGGGGAGCCGGTGCCCTTCGCCGAGGCCGCCGTCGCGGCGTACGAGCCCTTCGCGATGGGCACGCCGTGGGGGCCGCCCTGGGGCACCACCTGGTTCCGGATGCGCGGGCAGGTGCCCGCCGAGTGGGCCGGCCGGCGCGTCGAGGCGGTCATCGACCTCGGCTTCGTCGGCGACTGGCCCGGCAACCAGGCCGAGGCCCTGGTCCATCTGACCGACGGGACACCGCTGAAGGCGGTCAACCCGCTCAACCAGTACGTGCCGATCGGCAACCCGGCCACCGGCGGCGAGGAGATCCACTACCTCGTCGAGGCCGCCTCCAACCCCGACATCCTGGCGGGCGAGTTCGCCGCCCCCACCCCGCTCGGCGACGTGCTGACCGCCGGCTCCGAGCCGCTGTACGTCTTCCGGCGCGCCGACCTAGCCGTCCTCGACGAGCAGGTCTGGCACCTCGACCTGGACCTCCAGGTGCTGCGCGAGCTCATGGTCCACCTCGGCGAGCACGAGCCGCGCCGGCACGAGATCCTGCACACCCTGGACCGGGCCATGGACGCCCTGGACCTGGACGACGTCTCCGGCAGCGCCGCCGCCGTCCGCGAGGTCCTCGCCCCCGCCCTGGCCCGGCCCGCGCACGCCAGCGCCCACACCATCTCCGGGGTCGGCCACGCGCACATCGACTCCGCGTGGCTGTGGCCCATCCGCGAGACCAAGCGCAAGACGTCCCGCACCTTCTCCAACGTCACCGCGCTCGCCGACGAGTACGACGACTTCATCTTCGCCTGCTCCCAGGCCCAGCAGTACGAGTGGGTGCGCGACCACTACCCCCGGGTGTGGGCGCGCATCCAGGAGTCCGTGAAGAAGGGCCAGTGGGCGCCGGTCGGCGGCATGTGGGTCGAGTCCGACGGCAACCTGCCCGGCGGCGAGGCGATCGCCCGCCAGCTCGTCCACGGCAAGCGGTTCTTCATCGAGCACTTCGGCATCGAGACCAAGGGCGTCTGGCTGCCCGACTCCTTCGGCTACAACGCCGCCTACCCCCAGCTCGCCAAGCTCGCGGGCAACGACTGGTTCCTGACCCAGAAGATCTCCTGGAACCAGACGAACAAGTTCCCCCACCACACCTTCTGGTGGGAGGGCATCGACGGCACCCGCATCTTCACCCACTTCCCGCCGGTCGACACCTACAACGCGCGCTTCAGCGGCGAGGAGATGGACCGCGCGGTGCGCAACTACGCGGAGAAGGGCGCCGGAACGCGCTCCCTCGCCCCCTTCGGCTGGGGCGACGGCGGCGGCGGCCCCACCCGCGAGATCATGGAGCGGGCGCGCAGGCTCGCCGACCTGGAGGGCTCGCCCAAGGTCGTCGTCGAGCACCCGGACGCCTTCTTCGCCAAGGCCCGCGAGGAGTACCCGGACGCCCCGGTGTGGAACGGCGAGCTGTACCTGGAGCTGCACCGCGCCACCTACACCTCCCAGGCCCGCACCAAGCAGGGCAACCGGCGCAGCGAACACAGGCTGCGCGAGGCCGAGCTGTGGGCGACGACGGCCGCCCTGCACGCGCCGGGCTACGCCTACCCGTACGAGAAGCTCGACCGGCTGTGGAAGACGGTCCTGCTGCACCAGTTCCACGACATCCTGCCGGGCTCGTCGATCGCCTGGGTGCACCGCGAGGCGGAGGCCGAGTACGCCCGCGTGGCCGGGGAGCTGGAGACGCTGACCGCCGAGGCGATCGCCGCGCTGGGCGGCGGCGGGGCCCGGGTCTTCAACACCGGCCCCTACGACCGCGCCGAGGTGGTCCGCACCGCCGAGGGCACACCGGTGTACGTGCGGGTGCCGGCGAGCGGCAGCGCGCCCCTCGCCGCCGCCGCGCCGCCCCCGGCCCCGCGGCCGGTGACGGCCGAGGGCCGGGTCCTCGACAACGGCCTGGTCCGTGTCGAGGTGGCCGAGGACGGCACCCTGTCGTCGGTGTTCGACCTCAGGGCGGACCGCGAGGTCCTCGCCGGCCAGGGCAACCTGCTACGGCTGCACACCGACCTCCCCAACTACTGGGACGCCTGGGACATCGACAAGCACTACCAGAACCGGTACACGGACCTGCTGGGGACCGAGTCGGTCACCGTGGTCGAGGCGGACCCGCTGGTCGGCGCGATCCGCGTCGAGCGCTCCTTCGGCAAGGGCTCGAAGATCACCCAGACGATCACCCTGCGGGCCGGAAGCCCCCGGATCGACTTCGAGACCGACATCGACTGGCACGAGGCCGAGAAGATCCTCAAGGCGGGCTTCCCGGTGGACATCCGGGCCCCGCACTCCTCGGCCGAGATCCAGTTCGGCCACGTCCAGCGGCCCACCCACACCAACACCAGCTGGGAGGCGGCCCGCTTCGAGGTCTCCGGCCACCGCTGGGTGCACATCGGCGAGCCCGGCTACGGCGTCGCGGTCGTCAACGACTCGACGTACGGCCACGACGTCTCCCGCACGGTCCGCGAGGACGGCGGTACGACCACCACGGTCCGGCTCAGCCTGGTGCGCGCCCCGCGCATCCCGGACCCGGAGGCCGACCAGGGGCGCCACCGCTTCACCTACGCGCTGCTGCCGGGCGCGAGCATCGAGGACGCGGTGGCCGAGGGGTATGCCCTCAACCTCCCGCTGCGGGTGGCCGATTCGGCGGGGGAGCCGCGGCCGGTCGTCTCGGTGGACGGCGAGGGCGTGACCGTCGAGGCGGTCAAGCTCGCCGACGACGGGTCGGGCGACGTGGTCGTACGGCTCTACGAGTCCCGTGGCGGCCGCGGCCGGGGTGTCCTGCGCACCGGCTTCCCGCTCGCCGGCGCCCAGGTCACCGATCTGCTGGAACGCCCGCTGGAGGAGGCCGGGTCCACCGACGGCGCGGTACCCGTCTCGCTGCGCCCCTTCCAGATCCTGACCCTCCGACTGCGCAGGGGCTGACCCGTGCCCATGCAACCCTGGTTCACCGACGCCAAGCTGGGGATATTCGTCCACTGGGGCATCTACGCCGTCGACGGCGTCCAGGAGTCCTGGTCGTTCTACGACGACATCGTGCCGCACGAGAGGTACATGTCCCAGCTGGACCGCTTCACGGGCGCCCGGTACGACCCGCGCGCCTGGGCGGACCTGTTCGCCCGGGCGGGCGCGAGATACGCGGTACTGACGACCCGTCACCATGACGGTGTGGCCCTGTGGGACACCGCGTACGGCGACCTGAACCTCGGCAGGGACTATCTGTCCGGTTATGCCGAGGCCCTGCGCGAGAGGGACCTCAAGGTCGGGTTCTACTACTCCCACTCCGACTGGAACCACCCCGACTACGCCTCCACGCGCAAGCCGGGCCGCCCGCCGGAGCAGGAGGACAACCGCTACTCCGAGTGCGCGGCCGAGGACGAGGACCTGGCGGCCTGGGAGCGGTTCATCGCCTACCGGGACGGCCAGGTCCGCGAGCTGGCCTCCCGCTACCGCCCGGACCTGATGTGGTTCGACGGTGAGTGGGACCGCAGCGAGGAGCAGTGGCGGATCCCGGAGCTGGCCGCGCTCATCCGTTCGTACGTCCCCGACGTCGTCTTCAACGCCCGGATGCTCGGCGAGGGCGACTACGCGACGCCGGAACAGGGCGCTCCCGTCGTGCCGCCCGAGGGCCCCTGGGAACTGTGCCTGACGATCAACGACTCGTGGGGCTACCAGCACCGCGACCACAACCACAAGTCGCTCGCCCAGCTGATCCGCTACTTCACCGAGACCATCGGGGGCGGCGGGAACCTGCTCCTGGACGTCGGCCCGATGGAGGACGGCACCATCCCGCGGCCGCAGGTGGAGCGCCTGGAGGGGCTGGGGGAGTGGATCCGTCGGCACGCGGAGGCGGTGTACGGCACGGTGCGCGGGCTGCCGGCCGGGCACCACTACGGGCCCAGCACCCTGTCCGCCGACCGCCGCACGCTCTACCTCACCCTGTTCGACATCCCGCGTGCCGAGATCGGCGTGCGCGGACTGGCCACCCTGGTGCGCCGGGTCACCGTGCTGGGCACCGGCGCCGAGCTGGCCCACCGGGTCGTCGGCGGGCTGCACGAGGCGGTGGGAGTGCTGTGGATCGACCCGCCGGAGCGGGCCGACCTCGACCCGTACGCGACCGTGCTCGCCGTGGAACTGGACGGTGAACTGGAGCTGTACCGGGGGTCGGGCCGCTTCTGACGCGCCGGGGCGGCCGGCCCTCGTGGGACCGGCCGCCGCTTCGGGGGCCCGGGTGGCCGGCCGCTCAGCCGGTGAACCCGGCCGTGATGGACGTGAACTGCCAGGTGTCCTGGCTGATGCCGGAACAGTTGCTGACCACGCCGCCGCCCGCGCAGGGCCGGTCGCGGTTGACCGCCCAGAAGGCCAGGCGGCCGATGTGGTGGGAGTCGGCCCAGTCCCGGATCTGGGTCCAGATCGCCGGGGTGGTGTTCTCCTGCTGGTCGGAGAGGCCGTTCATGCCGGAGATGCCGATGTGCGCGTAGGCCGTGGCGTCGTCCCAGCCGAAGGTCGACTTCAGCTTGGCCTTCAGGCCCTCGGCCGCGTTCACCGTGTTCCCGTACATGTCGGAGCCGCCGCCGAAGTCGAACGGCATGATGGTGAAGACGTCGATGTCCGCGCCGAGCGACTGCGCCTGCTCGATCAGCCGGTTGCCGTAGTAGGTCGGGCCGGTGGTCGAGGTGCCGAAGGTGACGATCGTCCTCAGGCCCGGGTTGGCGGCCTTGACCGTCTTCAGCGCGGTCAGGATCCTCGCCTGCACGGCCTCGTTCTCGAACTCGTCGGTGTTCTCGATGTCCATGTCGACGGCCTTGAGACCGTAGGCGTCGATCACCTTCTGGATCGCCCCGGCGAGCGCGCTCGCGGAGGAGCAGTTTGCGCCGAGCTTGCTGCCCTGCCAGCCGCCGAACGACGGCACGACGTCACCGCCGGCCGAGCGGATCTGGTCGACGGCGCTCTGGTCGGCGCCGCCGGTCAGCGGCCGGCTGCCGTCCCAGGCGGGGGTGCAGCCGCCGGAGTCCAGCACGAACGCCATGGTGAACGACTTGACGCCGGTCGCGCTCATCACCGTGCTCGGGTTCGGCGGGTCGCCCCAGCCCTCGTACAGGTACGGCGCCGCCTGCCGGAACCCGCTGCCGCCGCCGCTGCCCGCGTCGGTCGTCACGCTCACCGCGTTGGAGGCCCCCGAGACGTTCCCGGCCGCGTCCCGCGCCTTCACGGTGAAGGTGTAGCCGGTGCTCGGGGACAGGCCGCCGACCGTGGCCGCCGTACCGGATACGCTCAGCACCCGGTTCGCGCCGCTGTAGATGTCGTACGCCGTCACGCCCACGTTGTCCGTGGCGGCGTTCCACTGCAGCGACACGCTCGACGAGGTCTTCGCGGTGGAGGTCAGCCCGGTGGGCGCGGTCGGCGCCTGGGTGTCCGAGCCGCCGCCCCCGCCGCCGGGGCCGTCGAGACTGATGTCGTCGGCGTAGTAGGCGCCCTGCGCGTACCAGCCGTGGACCCAGACGGTGGCGCTGGTCTGCGAGGCACCGGTGGTGAAGGAGACACTGAGCTTGCTGTACGCCGACGGGGAGGTCGTCCAGGTCGAGGCGCCGCCGTCCACACCGAGGTAGACATAGGAGCCGCGGACCCAGCCGCTGAGGCTGTAGGTCGTGTTCGGCTGGACGGGGACGGTCTGGCCGCACTGGGCGTCGTCGCTCGAACTCGGGTCTCCCTGAAGGGCCTTGGAGCCGCCGTGCACCGGGGAGGAGACGACCGAGCCGAGGTTGCCGGTGCAGGTCCAGGGGGAGAGGCCGCCCGACTCGAAGCCGGCGTTGGCGAGGATGTTGGCCGCCTCGGCGGTGCCGGGGAGCGCGATGGCCCCGCCGAGGGCGAGGGCACCGGAGGCGAGCAGGGCGAGGAGGCGGGGTCTGGGGCGTCCGGGTGTGTTGCGCACGCGATCTCCCTTGGGGAATGGGGGTGTTCGGGAGTGCACGAAGGTGCCGGGGAGTGCGGAAGGGTGCGCAACAAAGTTGGTATGGACCAATCCCGGTGTCAAGGGGATGCGCCGAGATTGGTCCAGACCGGTGGACCGGAGTGGCGGTGAGGAGCGCCGGGGAGGGGTGGCGGCTCAGGCGGTCGCGGCGGCCGGGGCTCCGGCCTCCGTGCCCACCGGCGGGGCGGGCGCGGGCAACGCCGGCAGCAGCACCTCGGTCTCCTCGATCCGCTGCTGGGGCAGCGACACCGGCCGCAGCGGGCGCGGCCCCGACACCACCGTGTAGTCCTGGCCAAGGAACGGCGGTTCCATCGCCCCCGGGTCCTCGCCGAGAGCCAGCTGCACCGCCGCCCACGGCGCGTTCACCCCGCAGAGCGACAGCTGGTGCAGGCCGCCGGCGGGACGCGTGTTGACGTCGAGCAGCACCGGGCGGTCGCCGAGCATCCGGAACTGGATGTTGGACAGGTAGTGCAGCCCGAAGCCCTCGGCGATCAGCCGGGCCGGCTCCAGCCACCGCTCGTCCAGCGTGAACCCGCGCCGACGGCCGTCCTTGGTGCGGCCCACCGCCAGCCGCACCCGGTTGTCCGGGCCGGTGAGACAGTCCACCGACACCTCCGGCTGCTCCAGACGGGGCATCACCAGCCAGTCGACGGGCTCCTCCGCCCGCCGCAGCGCCTCGACGACCAGGTCCAGCTGGACGTGCGGCCCCGGGAAGCCGCCCAGATGCGTCAGCGAGAAGGGGGCGCGCGTGATCATCCGGAAACCGACCCCGCCCGCACCGGAGGCGGGCTTGAAGCACGCCCTGTACCCGGCCGCCTCCAGCTCCTCGACCGCCGCGAGGAGTTCCTCCGCCGTGCGCGCCCGCCACCACGGCGGCACCGGGACGCCGACCGAACGGACCGCCTCGTACGCCGTCGCCTTGTCCTCGAAGACGGCCACCGCCTGCGGCGTCGGCGCCAGCAGCACCGTGCCCACGGCCGCGAAGTCGGCGCGGTGCGCCACGATCGCCGCCTGGTGCAGCCGGGGCACGAACACGTCGATGCCGCGCCGGACGCACTGGTCCAGGGCGTACTCCACGTACCCGGCCGGGGACAGGCCCTCCGGCTCCAGGTCCGCGGTGTCGGCGGCGGCCAGCACGGGGGAGTCCGGGTCACCGTGCGTGGCGTGGATCTCCACGGCCCGGTCGCTGGGATTTCGCCGCAGCTGGTCCATGAAGAACACGTTCTCCGCGTACGTGCGGTTGAGCCAGACGCGTACGCGAGAGAGCATGCAGGCCGCCTTCCGGGGGTTTTCGGGCAGGACTCAGCGGCCCGTGCCCGGGCAGGATGAAGGGAGGTACACCAAACCGCCCTGTGCGAAGGGAAGTTCACGGCGGTGGTGTCGGGGCGATCATACGGCTTTCAAGGGCCCCGGCGTGCAACGCCGGTGTTACGGATTTCCGGCCCCGGCCCGCCGGGCTCCCTTGTCCCTCGTCCGCGAATGTGTTCTCGTGGTCCCATCGTCATGATCGGAAGGGGCGCGGGGTGGAGTCGAGAGCCGGTTCCGGACAGCTGCTCGCCATCAGCGACCTGCACGTCTCGTACCCCGAGAACCGGGCGCTGGTCGAGGCGATGCGCCCCCACTCGGACGAGGACTGGCTGATCGTGGCCGGAGACGTGGCGGAGACCGTCGAGGACATCCGCTGGACCCTCGCCACCCTCGCCGGACGCTTCCGCAAGGTGCTGTGGGCCCCCGGCAACCACGACCTGTGGACCCACCCGAACGACACCGTCACCCTGCGGGGCGTGGCCCGCTACGAGCACCTGGTGGCCCTGTGCCGGGAACTGGGCGTGACCACTCCCGAGGACCCCTACCCTGTCTGGGAGGGCCCCGGCGGCCCGGTGGCCGTGGCGCCGCTGTTCCTGCTCTACGACTACACCTTCCTGCCGGCCGGCTGCGCCACCAAGGAAGAGGGCCTGGCCTACGCGCACGAGACCGGCATCGTCTGCACCGACGAGTACCTGCTGCACCCCGACCCCTACCCCAGCCGCGAGGCCTGGTGCCGGGCCCGGGTCGAGGCGACGGGCCGCCGGCTCGCCGAGCTGCCGCCGGACCTGCCGACCGTCCTCGCCAACCACTATCCGCTCGACCGCCACCCCATGGACGTCCTGTGGCACCCCGAGTTCGCCATGTGGTGCGGCACCCGGCTGACGGCCGACTGGCACCGCCGCTTCCGGGTCGGGACCATGGTCTACGGCCATCTGCACATCCCGCGGACCACCTGGCACGAGGGCGTCCGCTTCGAAGAGGTCTCCGTGGGATACCCCCGCGAGTGGCACAAGCGCCCGGAGCCGCCGGGAAGGCTGCGCCGCATCCTGCCGATGGAGGTCGAAGCCGGTGATCGAGGAGCTGCTCCCGGAGTCGGTGGTGGCCGTGGAGAGCCACGGTGACGACGCCCCGTGGGACGCCCCGCTCTATCCCGAGGAGGAGGCGCTCGTGACGCGCGCGGTGGCCAAGCGCCGCCGTGAGTTCGCCGCCGTGCGCGCCTGCGCCCGCCGGGCCATGGAGAAGCTCGGGGTACCGCCGCAGGCCCTCGTGACCGGCGCGAGCGGCGCCCCGCGCTGGCCGGCCGGCCTGGTCGGCAGCATGACCCACAGCGAGGGCTACTGCGCCGCCGCCCTGGTCCGCGCCACCGACCTGGCCTCCCTCGGCATCGACGCCGAGCCGCACGAGCCGCTCCCGCAGGAGGTCGTCTCCTACGTCTTCCTGCCCGCCGAGGCCGAACGGCTCGCGGTGCTGGCCGCCCGGAGCCCGAACGTGCACTGGGACCGGATCCTGTTCAGCGCCAAGGAGTCGGTCTACAAGGCGTGGTTCCCGCTCACCGGCGAATGGCTCGACTTCTCCGAGGCCGACATCGAGCTCCTCCCCGGTCCCGGTGACCTGCCCGGGGGCCGGCTGCGGGCCGAACTCCTCGTGCCGGGCCCGCTGGTCGGCGGCCGGCGCCTGCAGACCTTCGAGGGCCGGTGGAGCGTGCGCGGCGGAATGGTGACCACGGCGATCGTCGTACCGCACGGCTGAGAGCGCGGCGGCGGGGCGGCCCGGGCCCGGGATCACGGTCCGGGGGTCAGGCGGGCGGGCACCAGCCGTGCAGCAGCCGGAAGAACGCCTCCTCGTTGCCCGCCAGTCCCGCCCGCGCCAGGGCCCGTTCCGCCTCGGCGAGGACGGTGGGCGGGACGACGACGGGCCGGCCGTCCCCGGGTGACCCGTCGAAGGCGGCGCGCACCGTGTGCAGCAGCCTCAGATAGGCCTGGACGGCGGTGCGTTCATGGTCGGTCAGTACGGCGGTGGACATCGGTCGGCTCCCCCGGACGGTCATGTGCAAGGACCCCTCAAGCATGCCGCCCGGCACTGACAACGCCCCGGGCACGAGCTCAGCCCTGCGGCCCCAGATACCCCAGCGACGCCTCGATCCGGCCCGCCACGTCGTCCCGCCGGGCGGGTCCGCGCAGGGCCGAACCCGCCAGCCGGGTACGGCACTTGCTGGCCAGCAGCAGACCGAAGGTCTCGGCCTCGCGCTCCTCGGTGAGGTCGAAGCGGGTACGGGCGGCGGCCCGGTGCACGGTGGCCTGCAGGGCGTCCTGGTCGGTGTCGTCCTGCAGCAGACGGGTGGCGACGCCGACCCCGTCGACGTGGTGGCCCGAGTGGTCGGCCTGCATGTGCCACAGCTCGTGGCCCAGGATCACCAACTGATGGTCGGGCGCGGTGCGTTCCTCGACGACGACCAGGTCACGGTCGGTCATGTCCAGCCACAGCCCGCTGGCGGTGTCGGGCGGGAAGACGGCCGTACGGAAGTGCACGGGACGGCCCCGGCGGCGGCTCATCACCTCGCACAGCGCGGTGTACAGCTCGTGCGGCGGCGCCGGCGCGGGCAGGGTCAGCCCGCCCACCAGCTCGGCGCACAGCCGGCGCATGTCCTTCCCGATGGACCTGCCGATGCCCACAGTCCTCCCCCGGTTCACTGCTCGGGCCGCTTGACGCTCTCCAGGAGCATGTCGAGCCACTCCGCGACCTTGTCCCGGTGCTGGTCGGTGGGCAACTGCGCGGCCCGCCAGGCGATTCCGCGCACCCCGTGGTCCTGCAACAGCCGCTCCAGCGGATCCTGCGCGGCCCCGGCCAGGGCCCGCTCCCGGTCGGCGAGCTTCTGCAGCAGTTCCTGCTCGACGCGCTGGAGTGCTCCCGCGAGCGCCTCCGGGTCCTCCGCGGTGAGGAAACCCGCGTGCACCCGGAAGAACCGCTGGAGCGCGTCGCAGTGCTCCATGGTGGGCCGCCGGTCGCCGTTGATCAGGGCGCCGGCCTGCTGGCGGGACATGCCCGCGCCGTCGGCGATCTCCTGCTGGGTGTATCTGCGCCCGTTGGGCTTCAACCGGGTGCGCCGCAGCAGGTCCAGCCGCTGCAGGAAGCGGGCCTGCACATCGGGCTCGCCCGCGGGCCGTCCGCTCAGCAGGGCCCGGACCACGGGCTCGGGCACCCCGCAGGCGACCGAGAGCCGCGCCACCTCGTAGACCTCGGTGTGCGGCACGCCGAGCCGGTCGGCGAGCGCGGTGACGCGGGCGACGACGGCCGGCAGCTGGGCGGTCGCCGAGGCGCCCCGATCCTCGTAGCCATCCGTCACCGACAGAACTCCTACGTCTCTCAGAGGAATCAGGGGCTCCGCACATGCGGTTGCCGTGGACTTCCGGAGAGTATCCGGTGCTTCGAACTCACATCCAGGTCTCGCCACAACTGTGGCCAATTTCAGCCGTCAACAGGCATGAAATGCCACGATAGTTGACACGACTCTTGCCTGGGCAGGAGGATCACAACGCCGCGTGAAGGCCGCAGAGGCAAGAGGGGTGACCTCCCGATGGCATATCAGGCAGGTGGGCAGCGGCCGGCGCCGCGGCCCGTCCCCGAGGGCCGCGAGGCCCAGGCGTACCTCCAGGACTACGCCGTGCTTCTCGACGCCGTCCCCTTCCCGTCCCTGGTCGTCGACCACCGGTGGGACGTGGTCCTCGCCAACGGCGCGTTCGAGTCACTTTTCCGCGCGGTCGGACCGCACCCGACGGCCATGCCTTCCGACAACTTCCTGCGTTTCGTCCTGTTCCACCCGGACGCCGGGTCGGTCCTGGGCGAGCACGAGGCGGGCTGGTGCCTGCCGATGCTGGCCCACTTCAAGACCGCCGTGGAGCGCTACGGCCACGACCTCGGACTCCAGACGATCCGCCGGGACATCGCCCAGGA
The DNA here is from genome assembly GCF_042869815.1 of Streptomyces sp. NPDC006739. Classification (NCBI taxonomy): domain Bacteria; kingdom Bacillati; phylum Actinomycetota; class Actinomycetes; order Kitasatosporales; family Streptomycetaceae; genus Streptomyces; species Streptomyces sp. NPDC006739. The sequence goes on along the minus strand of NZ_JBIAGM010000003.1, from coordinate 340,200 downwards.
CCCGCTGATGGAGGCCGCCTTCCGGCAGGGCCTGCCGCACTGGATCCGCGCGGTCGGCGAGAACGCCGCGGAACTCGACGGCGCCGTACGCCTCCTGGTCCACCCCGACCCGCGCCGGGGCACCGTCGAGTGCCGCATCGTCGCCGAGACCCCGAGGACCCTCCAGGACCTCGGGTACACGCGCCTGACCATGGTGCTGCGCGACACCCGCCGCCCCACCGCCGCCCCGCGCCGCCCGCGCCGCGCCCGCACCGCCGGCAGCCATCTCACCGTGGTCCCGGCACCGGAGGCCTGACCCGGCACCGCCGGCGTTCAGGTCGCCGACGGCGCCGGGCCGGACGGCCGCCCCGAGAGGGCCCGGACCGCGCGCCTCACAGATCCAGCACCAGCCGGGCACCACGGCACCGGGACACGCAGATCATCATCGTGTCGCCCGCCGCCCGCTCCTCCTCGGTGAGGACCGAGTCCCGGTGGTCCGGGGCGCCTTCCAGCACGTCCGTCTCGCAGGTGCCGCAGGTTCCCTCGGTGCAGGAGTAGAGCACCTCGACCCCGGCGGCGCGCACGGTGTCGAGCACGGAGACGCCGGGCGCGACGGTGAGCGTACGGCCGCTGCGGGCCAGCTCGACCTCGAACTCCGTGCCGCCGGCGTCCTGTCGGGTCTTGGGCTGGAACCGTTCGAGCCGCAGCGCCCCGGCCGGACAGCGCTCCTCCACCGCGTCCAGCAGGGGGCCGGGACCGCAGCAGTAGACGAGGGTGCCGTCGGGCAGCCCGTCGAGCACGGCAGCGAGGTCCAGCAGACCCGTCTCGTCCTGCGGGGCGAGGGTGACCCGGTCGCCGTACCGTGCCAGCTCCTCGGTGAACGCCATGGACCCGCGGGTACGGCCGCCGTACAGCAGCGTCCACTCGGCGCCCGCCGCCTCGGCCGCGGCGAGCATCGGCAGGATCGGGGTGATGCCGATGCCGCCCGCGACGAAGCGGTACGCCGGCGCGGGCCGCAGCGGGAAGTGGTTGCGCGGCCCGCGCACCCGTACCTTGTCGCCCTGCCGCAACTCCTCGTGCACATGGGCGGATCCGCCCCGCCCGTCCGGCTCGCGCAGCACGGCGACCCGCCACCGGGCACGGTCGCCCGGATCACCGCACAGCGAGTACTGCCGCTCCAGCCCCGGACCGAGCACCAGGTCGACGTGGGCCCCCGGCTCCCAGGCGGGCAGCTCCTCGCCCAGCGGGTGGCACAGGCTGAGGGCGAGCACGCCGTCGGCCGCCGGCTCCCTGCCCGCGACGACGAGTTCGGCTTCGTACAGGCTCATCGGGAGGCCTCCGCGCGGGGCTGGTGTCCTTCGGGATGGCCGAGCATCCACTCCCACATCTCGACCGGGTCCTGCGCGGTGTGCTCGGCTCCGCAGTGGCAGGTGCCGTGCAGGACGTCGGTGCCCGGCAGCCAGTCGACACGGTAGACCTCGCCGGTCGGCGCGCTCACAGGACCTTCTCCACGGGCTTGTCGCCCTCCTCGACGAGCCGGGCGAGGATACGGCGGGCGGCCAGACCGCCGGTGTCGATGTTGATGCTCAGCTCCTGGTATCCGGCGCGCTCCGTGCCGAGCGTCCGGTGCAGCAGGTTGAGCGCGTCGACGTCCTGCATGACGACGGTGTGGTTGTTGCCCCGCAGGAACTCGGTGACCTCGGGGTCGTCCGTCGCCCAGTCCCGGGAGACCATCCAGAAGTCGTACACCTTGCCGTCGGCGGACGGCGTGATCGCGTACGTGATCTCGGTGTGGAAGCCGTTCGGGTCGCTGCCGTCGGCCTCCGGCGCCACCCCGACCGGCGCGATCCGGCTGTGCAGCAGGTACAGGCAGGGCGCGTGGTACTCGATGTCCTGCCAGCGGGTGATCCGGCCCTCGATGCCGGTCGACCTGGCGTAGAACGGCGGGCACTCGGCATCGTCCATGTGCCGGCTCACCCGGACGATGCCCGCCCCCTCGTCGACCTCCGTCGTGATCGGTGTCTCGGCGACCTCGGGAGTGCCGATGTAGCCGCCGTGCAGATACGTCTCGTGGGAGAGGTCGAGGAGGTTGTCGACGAGGAGCCCGTAGTCGGCGTCGATCGGCTCCATGCCCCGGACCGTCGTCCAGCCCGGCGAGTTGAGGTGCCGGGCCCGGGGAATGGTCCCGGCGTCGGCGAGCGCCGGGTCACCGATCCACACCCAGATCAGCGAGTCCTGCTCGACCACCGGGTAGGACAGGACGCGCGCGGTGCGCGGGACGCGCTTCTGCCCCGGCACGTACACGCAGGCGCCGGTGCTGTCGTAGGTGAACCCGTGGTAGCCGCAGACGATCCGGTCACCGTCCAGCCCGCTCTCGGAGAGCGGGTAACGACGGTGCACGCAGCGGTCGTGCAGGGCGACCGGGGTGCCGTCCTCCTCGGTGCGGTAGAACACGATCGGCTCACCGAGGATCGTGCGGCCGAGCAGCTCGCGCCCGACCTCAGCGCCGTAGGCGGCGACGTACCACTGGTTCCTGGCGAAGGCGGTCATGTGAGGCATGGCGTTCCCGTCCCTGTCGGCGGGGCGCCGTCGCCCCGCGTGCCGTGGTCGGACTCAGATTCGTGACGCGCGCGGGGCCTCGGCAAGGCGGCTTCTGCCAGACGGAAGAGCTTGCGGAGCGGGCCGGGTCAGCCCGCGTCCGTCAGCCCCGTGGCGCGGCCCCCGGCGTCCCAGCGGACCTCCAGGACACGGGTCACGGCGGCACGGTCGAGCGGCCCGAAGACGTGCGGGAACAGGGTGCCTTCCGGGACTCCGGGCGGCGGCGCCGGGGCGGCCTCCTCGAAGACGCACTTCGCGGTCAGCCGGCTCTCGTCGAGCAGCAGCGCCAGCAGCGGCCTCGGCGCGTCGCGGTAGAAGGCGTTGACGACGGCGAGCGTGGTCCCCTCGTCGGGGGAGCAGTGGACGAAGCCGTCGTCCTGGAGGGAGGCGGGGGCGTACGGACGGTCAGGACGGGCGTTCCACTCGTCGGCCGTGACTACGTGATAGATCATGACGTCGATTTATATCCCGGACGGAGCATGGCCGAGGCCGTCCCGCGCGCCGTGCGGCGCCCGGGACGGCCTGCGGTGCGTGTCAGCAGGTGGGCACGTCCGACAGCCAGGCCGGGCCCTTGACGTAGATGTTGGTCAGCCACGAGCCGTCGGTCAGCTTGGCCCAGGCGTCGTTGGTGTAGCCGTCGGCCGTCACCTCCTGGGCGTGTGCCTGGCAGACCACGTTGACCGTCGTCGGCTGGGCGAAGTAGTCGACGACACCGGCGTTGACGTTGGGCTGGCTGTGCGTCCGCACTCCGGTGCCCCAGGTCTGGAACGCCTTGCTGCCCCCGCTCGGCGGCGGCGGGGTGCTGCCCCCGCAGTCCGGGATGCCGGGCAGCCAGGCCGGGCCCTTGACGTAGATGTTGGTCAGCCACGAGCCGTCGGCCAGCTTGGCCCACGCGTCGTTGGTGTAGCCGTCGGCGGTCACCGTCTCCGCGTGCTCCTGGCACTGCACGGACACCTGGGTGGGTCCGCCGAAGGTGTCCACGACGGACGACCCCACGCTCGGCGAGGAGTGGGTGCGCACACTGGTGCCCCACGTCTCGAAGGTCGTACCGCCGTCGGCCGGCGGGGGAGTGGGCGAGCCGGACGGGTTGATCCGGATCGCGCCCGCGTAGTCGCCGCCCGTGCGCACCGGCGTCACCCGGATGTGGGTGCCCGACTCGTAGGCCTCGACCATCTGCCCGGCGCCCAGGTACATGGCGACGTGGTGGATGTGGCCGCTGCCCCAGAACATCAGGTCGCCCGGGAGCAGCGGCGCGCTGCCCTGGCCGGCGGAGAAGCGGGCGGCGGCCTGGGAGCTGTGGAACTGGTCGTCGGCGGTGCCGTTGAGCAGGTCCCTGCCGGTGGCCTGGTAGTACGCGTACCGGGTAAGGCCCGAGCAGTCGAAGCCCTTGCGCTCGTTGTCGTGCTGGCTGGCCGGGTCCTGGCCGTCGTAGTAGCCGTAGGTGGCGCCGGGGGTGGCGCCGTGGCCGCCGCCCCAGCTGTACCAGACGCCGATCTGCGAGCAGGCCGCGGCGACGGCGGCCTGCGCGGTGGCCGAGGCCCCGGGGGCGAGGACACCACAGCTCGCGTCCTGCGCGGCCGCGGGCTTGGCGGTCGCCGCGTGGGCGGCGGCGGGAAGGAACGCGGCGAGAGCCACCGTCACGGTGGTCGCCACGGCCCTGCCGATGATCCGGCGCGTGTTTCTGATCTTCACTGCAGCACTTCCTTGGTCGACAGCGGAGGGTCCGTCACCGGAGAGACCGGAGCGGGCGGGCGGAGGTATGAGCGCCCCGGTGACCGGGTGAACCCGGTCACCGGCCGGGGCGCGGGAGGTGACCCGGTGCCGCGCCCCACCCCCGTAGGTGCGCGGCACCGGTGATCAGTGGCCCGGTCCCGGGCTAGTTGGACAACGCCGCCCGCATCTTGGCCAGGGCGCGCATCCGGTTGCGCTGGACGGTGCCGCGGTGGGCGCCGAGCTGTTCGCCGGCGGTGTCGTGGCTGAGGCCCTCCAGGTCCACGAGGATCACCGCGGCGGCCTCCTTCGGGGAGAGCGTCCTGAGCAGGGCCAGCGCGGTGGCGCTCGCCTCGTATCGGTCTAGGCCGCCGTCCCAGCCCGCCTCCGGCAGCCGGTCGGTGGCGCGTTCGCGCCGGGAGGGGTGCTGCCAGGAGTCGCGCAGCAGGTTCAGGGCGACGGTGCAGGTGTAGGCGTACGGGTGCCGCTGGTGTGCCAGGTTCCGTTCGCGGGCCCGTCGGGACAGCCGCAGGTAGGTCTCCTGGAGCAGGTCGTCGGCGTCATGGGGATTGCCGGTCATCGCCAGCAGCCGCCTGCGCAGCCGCGGCATGTCGGCGGTGAAGGAGTCGTCGAAGTCTCCCGGGCTCATCCGGTCGTCCTCGGGCGGGGCAGGAGGCAGGCACGCGCCGCCGCTGCTTTCCATGGTGTTCCCCCGTCTTCCGCGTTCTTCGGGTCTTCGGTGCTTCGGTCTGCCGGTGCTTGGGTGCTTCGGTGCTTCGTGGTGGTGGCGGGCCGCTGGTCATGCGGCCCGCGCGGGCGGGGCGGCCGGGCCGTAGCGGGCGGCCGGGGCGCCGCGCAGCAGCGCCCAGTACCGGTCGCCGTACGACCAGTGCCACCATTCGGTGGGGTAGTTGACGAACCCGGCGGCGGTCAGCGCCCGGCACATCAGGGCCCGGTTGGCGCGCGCCTCGGCGCTGATGTTCGGCGCACCGGTGCGGCAGGCGCCCGCGCTCTCCTCCGGGGTGGCGTTGACCTCGGTGCCGAGCGGCAGTTCCGTACCGTCCTCGGCGCACAGCGTCAGGTCCACCGCCCCGCCGCTGACGTGCGGGGCGACCTCCGGCGGGGAGATGTAGGCGCTGGCCAGCTCACGGATCCGGGCCGGCCCGGCCTCCGGGTGGGCGTGCCGCATGGTGGCCGCGTACTGCTCGTAGTAGCGCCGTTGCAGATCCGGCGGCCGGTACCCCTCGACGACCAGGAACCGGATCCCCACGGGCAGCAGGCGCTGCGCCTCGAGCAGGCGGCCCAGCGCCCCGGACCTGAGGTGGGCGTAGGCGCCGGCCTCGTCGGCCTGGCGCGGATCGAGCCGGAGTTCGGCTGCCTCGCGCAGGTCGACGAGCAGGTCACCGCAGTCGTGCTCGGTGATCTCGGCGACCCGGGAGTCGGAGAGCGGGATGATGTCCGTCACGAGAGACAGCCTGGCGGCACCCGCTGCAAATGCTCTGCAGGTTCCCTGCAAGCGGCTGACCAGCCGTGCTGCAGACGTGCTACGGCCGCCCTCGACGGTCAGTCCACCCGTTCGCGTGCCTCGCGGCAGTCCAGGGAGCGGAACACCTCCAGCGCCTCGGACCGGGCCGCCCGTGCGGCGCCGTCGTCGCCCCGCGCCTCGGCCAGGTCCCACAGGGTGCGCGCCCGCCACAGCGGCAGACGCAGCTCCGTCCAGAGCGCCAGGGCGTGTTCCAGGGGTTCGCGGGCCCGGCCGGGCTCACCGGCCGCCAGATGCGTCTCGCCGAGCGTGCGCAGCACCAGCGCCTCACCGAACCGGTCCTGCCGCTCCCGGGCCACCGCCAGGCACCGGCTGAGCCGCTCCCGCGCCCGCTCGGTCCGTCCGGTGCGCAACTCGACCTTGGCCAGGGACTGTTCGGTGTACATCACGCCGAAGGTGTCCTGCAGGGAGGCGAAGACGGCGAGCGCCTCGTGCAGCAGCCGTTCGGCCTCGGCGTGGGCGTCCTCGGCGCGGTGGCACAGGGCCAGCGAGCGCAGGGTGAGCGCCTCGCCGTTGCGGTCGCCGGCCGCCCGGTACAGGTCCAGGGCCTGGAACAGCGCCTCGCGCGCCTCGGCCGCCCGGCCCTGCTCGCGGTGCACATAGCCGATGCCGTACAGCACTCCCGCCCGGGCATCGAGATCGCCGGAGGGGCCGTACCGGTCCAGGGCGGTCTCCAGCAGCGTCAACGCCTCGCCGTACAGCGCCTGTTCGCGGCGGGCCGTGCCCATTCCGGCGAGCGCCTGCGCCTCGCCCTGGGGGAGGTCACCGCGCTCTTCGAACAGCCGCAGCGCGTCGCCGAAGTAGGCGTACGACGCCTCGAAGTCGTCCTGCTCGTAACGGAGTTGCCCGAGCCCGGTGAGCAGCCAGGCCTCGCCCTCGGTGTCCCCGCCACGGCGCACCGCCTCCATGGCCACGGTGTGCGACCGGGACCAGGCGTCGAACTGGTTGTACAGGGCGGCCGAACTCGCTATCAACGCCCCGGCGAGGTCCCGGGCGGCGCGGGTCATCCGCTGCTCGGCGCAGTGCGCCACCGCCGCCAGCAGACAGGCCTGCTCGGCGGCGAACCAGGCCGCGGGCCGCTCCAGCAGCTCCTCCTCGGTCTCCGGGTCCAGGGGGCGTACGACGGCCGGCTCGGGAAAGTGCCGGGCCGCGCCGCCCGGGCCCCGCGCGGCGGCCTGCTTGGCGAGCCCCAGCCAGCAGGCCACCAGCCGTAGCACCGCCGCCTCGCGTTCCTCGGCGCTCTCCTCCGACAGGCACCGCTCCCGGGCGTGCTCGCGGGCCAGGTCATGGATGCGGTAGCGGCCGCGGCCGGTGTCGTCCACCCCGATCACGTCGATGAAGTGGCAGTCCACCAGGCGCTCGACGGCCTCCTCGGCCTCCTCGGTGCCGATGTCGAGCAGGGGTGCGGCGATCCAGCCCGCGAAGTCCGGCAGGTCCAGCAGCGCCAGCCGGCGCAGCGCCCGCCGCTCGTGCGGGTCGAGGTCGGCGTAGCCCAGTTCCAGGCTGGTGCGCAACTCCAGGTCGCCGGCGCTGAGTTCGTTGAGCCGGCGGCGCTCGTTGCGCAGCCGGGCGGCGAGCCGGCCGGGCTGCCAGTGCGGCCGGGCCGCGAGCCGCGCGCCGGCGATGCGCACGGCGAGCGGCAGCCGGCCGCACAGGGCGACGATCTCGGCGGCCCGCTCCGGGTCGGCGGCCGTACGTTCCTTTCCGGCCACCCGCCGGAGCAGTTCGAGGGCGTCCTCCTCGTCCGGCACGGTGAGATCCAGATGGGCGGCGCCCTCCAGCGCCACCAGCCGGCGCCGGCTGGTGACCAGCACGGCGGAGCCGGGCCCGGACGGCAGCAGGGGCCGTACGTGCGCCTCGCCGGCCGCGTTGTCGAGGATCAGCAGGACGCGCCGGTGCCCGATGTGGGTGCGGTAGAGCCCGGTCAGTTCCTCCACGCCGCTGGGCAGGGTCTCCGGGTCGGCGCCCATGGCGCGCAGCAGCCGCGCGAGCGCGTCGGCGGGCTGCAGCGGGGTGGTGTCGGCGGCCCGCAGGTCCACGAACAGCCGTCCGTCCGGGAAGAGTTCGGCGGTGCGGTGGCCGACGTGCACGGCGAGGGCCGTCTTACCCATGCCCGAGCGTCCGGAGATCACCCCGATGGGCGGGGCGGTCCGGCCGGCCCCGCCCACGCCCCTGAGCAGGGTGGTGGCCCAGGAGACCTGCTCGGCGCGGCCCACGAAGTCGGCGATGTCGGGCGGCAGATGGGAGGGGGCGGGCCGGGCCGTCCCGTGGGCCGGGGCGGGCGCGGGGCGGGGCTGCGGCACCTGGACGGTGGACCGGTCGGCGCGCCCGGGGGTGCCCAGCACCCGGGTGTCGTTGGTGAGGACGGCCTGGTGCAGGGCGCGCAGTTCCGGACCGGCGTCGATGCCCAGTTCGGCGCGCAGCGCCTCGCGGCCCTCCTGGTAGGTGCGCAGGGCGTCGGAGACCCGGCCGGTGCGGAACAGGGCGGTCATCAGCTGGCCGCGCGGACGCTCCCGCAGCGGATGCGCGGCGACGTGCGCGAGCAGCGGGGCGATCGTCTCGTCCGCCCGGTCCAGCCGCAGCCGCAGACCGAAGGACTCCTCCTGGGCCACCAGCCGCAACTCGGCCAGCCGGGCCGCCTCGATCCGGGCGAACGACTGGCCGAGCCCCTCCAGGGCCTCCTGTCCCCGCCACAGCCCCAGCGCCTCGGCGAGGACGTCCGCCGCCTCCCGGGTGCGTCCGGCGGCCGCCTCGGCCCGGCCCGCCGCGAGGAGTTCCTCGAAGCGACGGGAGTCGACCCGGTCCGCGCCGAGGTCGGCGACGTACCCCGGGGGTCTGGTCCGGATCAGCTCCGGCGCGCCGACCTGGGCCAGCGCCCGGCGTACGGCGGAGACATGGGTGGCGACCAGGGCGGCGGCCGTGGCCGGAACGTCCTCGTCCCACACGAAGTCCATCAGCCGTTCGGTGGACAGCACCTCGCCGAGGTGCACGACCAGCGCGCCGAGCACGGCGAGGGGCCTGGAACCGCCCAGGGGGGCGCGCCGGTTCCCGTGCCACACCTCGACCGGGCCGAGCAGACGTACCTCGAACATGGGACCCCGATCGCCGCACCGTCCGACCCCTCGCGGATGGTCACAACGATATCCGGGAACCCCGTCAGGACATGCCGAAAGCCGGGCCGACCTGTCCGGAACCGGTCCGTCCGACTCGTCGGGCAGGGCCTTGTCCGGCGCCCGGCGGCCGGAACGGGGCCATGCCCGTGTCGTGCGGGGAGCGGCGGCCCGCCGGCCCTTCGTCCGGTCGGCAGTTGGCTGGATCTCGCGGGTACGCGCCGCGCTCCCGTACGTGGACGGCGTAGGGGCCGCCCTCGTATGACAGGCGGCCCACACAAATCCGTCACCGTATCCGCTGAACCGGAATCCCCGGGGCGCGACGGAATCGCGTGACGGAATCTTCAGGACGCGGGCATACGGACGGGACTCCTGGAGCGTCAACGGGCCGAAAGCACAAGCCTGTTCGACGACCGTGCCGAGATCGGCACCACATCCGACACCGAGATCGATGCCGAGGGAGTCGCCCGATGCCACGCCGTGCCCCGGCCCTCGTGGCCACCGCTCTGCTGGCGGCCACCGTCGCGGGATGCGCCGCCGCCGGCGGGGCGTCCGCCCCCGTCCCCGCCCCCGCCGGTGCGAGCGGCCGTCCCGCCCCGGGCGGCGACGACCGGACCCTGCAACTCGCGGAGCAGCTCCTGATCAAGGGCTGCATGGAGAAGCGGGGGTTCGCGTACTGGACCGAGGAGCCGAGGACGGCGGCGGACGGGGCGCGCCGCTTCCCGTACGTCGTCGACGACCCCGCCTGGGCCAGGGCCCACGGTTACGGCACCGACCTGTACCGCGCACGGCAGCGGGAGGTGTTGCGCGACCCCAACCAGCGGTACCTGCGCTCGCTGCCCGCGAGCCGTGGTCCCGCGCTCGTCAGCGCCCTCAACGGCGCCCGCCCGCAGGGGCTCTCGGCCCGCCTGCCGAACGGCGTCCGGGTCACGCACAGCGACCAGGGCTGCGCGGCCGAGGCGCAACGGGAGTTGTACAAGGACCTGCCGGCCTGGTTCCGGGCCACCCGGGTCCGCGACAGCCTGGACGGCATGCGTGTGGGCCTGGTGCTGGGCGACGCGAAGTACCGGGCGGCCACCGAGCCGTGGGCGCGCTGCCTGCGGGGCCGGGGCTACCCGTACCGCAGTCCCGCCGAGGCCCGGGCCGCGGCCACCGAACCGGGCCGGGAGTGGCCGCACGCCCGGGAGGTGCGGCTTGCCTCGGCCGAGGCGGCCTGCGCCGAGTCCACCGGGCTGGCGTCCGTGGCGAAGTCGCTCGACGCGAAGTACCGGACCGAACTGCGACGGCGCTACCCCGAGGAGGCGGCCGACCTGGCCCGCCTGCGGCGCGAGGCCCTGCCCCGGGCCCGCGCGATCGTCGCACGCGGCGACTGAACCGGCCGGCCGCCGCAGCCGCCACCACGGCCGGCCACCACGCCCGATCACCCCCCATCACCACCTCCCACTCACCACCTCCCACTCACCACCTCCCACTCACCACCCCCCAATCACCCCCCCATCACCACCCCCCATCACCACCTCCCACTCACCAGTCCCACCCATCACGAAACGAGGGAACCCATGTCCGTCAAGCGTGTCCTCACCCTCGCGGCCTCGGCCGCGACCGTCGCCGTTCTCGTCTCCCCGGTCTCCAGTGCCAGCGCGCTGGAGTCGGGTGCGCAGGGCGCCAAGGCGCCCCGGCTGGCCTCCGCCGACGGGTACCTGCACGTGTTCACCCAGCCCAACGGCGGCGGCCGGGAGTGCAGCTGGGCCGGCAACTCCGACAACTGGGGCAGCTGCCGCAACCTCACCTCCGACATCTGGAACAACGGCTACGCGGGCGGCAACGACGCCGTCGACCTGTACTGGGGCCTGAACGCCACCGGCGCGCACGCCTGCATCAGCCAGGGCGACCGCTGGAACGACACCACCCAGGACGACTACCACTTCACCTACGGAGCGGGTCTCGGCGGCTTCGGGGCCACCGTCAACAACAACATCTCCTCGCACCGCTGGGTCGACTACTGCAGCCAGGGCTGACCCCGGGACGCTCCGCACGGCGGTACGGGGGCAGCACGGCACCCCCCGTACCGCCGAGTTTCACACCGATGCCACCAGACCCTTCCCTGACGTTCGCTGCTCTTGGAACACTCGCACCGCGCAGATTCCGAAATGTTCCGGCATCCCGTACGTCAGGATGAGAGGTCTCTCACCCATGCCCGAAGTAAACCGGCGCCGCTTCCTCCAACTCGCGGGCGCCACCACGGCGTTCAGCGCGCTGTCCAACAGCATCGAGCGCGCGGCCGCGCTGCCCGCGAACCACCGCACGGGATCGATCGAGGACGTCGAGCACATCGTCGTCCTGATGCAGGAGAACCGTTCCTTCGACCACTACTTCGGCTCGCTCAGAGGCGTCCGCGGCTTCGGCGACCCGCGCCCGGTGACGCAGAACGGCAGGTCCGTCTGGCACCAGTCCGACGGCACGAAGGACGTACTGCCCTTCCACCCCGACGCCGACGATCTCGGCCTGGCCTTCATCCAGGACCTCCCGCACGGCTGGAACGACGGGCACGCGGCCTTCAACGGCGGCAAGTACGACAAGTGGGTGCCCAACAAGTCGTCCACGACGATGGCGTACCTGACCCGCGACGACATCCCGTTCCACTACGCGCTGGCGGACGCCTTCACCATCTGCGACGCCTACCACTGCTCGTTCATCGGCTCGACCGACCCGAACCGCTACTACCTGTGGACCGGGTACACCGGCAACGACGGCCAGGGCGGCGGCCCGGTCCTCGGCAACGACGAGGCGGGCTACGCGTGGACGACGTACCCCGAGCGCCTGGAGAAGGCCGGGGTCTCCTGGAAGATCTACCAGGACGTCGGCGACGGCCTGGACGCGGCCCACTCCTGGGGCTGGATCAAGGACGCCTACCGCGGCAACTACGGCGACAACTCGCTGCTCTACTTCAAGCAGTACCAGAACGCCCAGCCCGGCGACCCCCTGTACGACAAGGCGCGCACCGGCACCGACGCCGCCAAGGGCGAGGGCTTCTTCGACCGGCTCAAGGCCGACGTCAAGGGCGGCAAGCTGCCGCAGATCTCCTGGGTCGTCGCCCCCGAGGCCTTCACCGAGCACCCCAACTGGCCCGCCAACTACGGTGCCTGGTACGTCTCCCAGGTCATCGAGGCGCTCATCTCGGACCCCGCGGTGTGGGCGAAGACGGCCCTGTTCATCACCTACGACGAGAACGACGGGTTCTTCGACCACCTGATCCCGCCGTTCCCGCCGGGCTCCGCCGCGCAGGGCAGGTCCACGGTCGAGGTCGGCCCGGACCTGTTCAAGGGCGACGCCGCCCACCCGGCCGGTCCCTACGGACTCGGCCAGCGGGTGCCGATGCTGGTCGTCTCGCCGTGGAGCAAGGGCGGCTTCGTCTGCTCCGAGACCCTCGACCACACCTCCGTCATCCGGTTCATGGAGCGCCGCTTCGGTGTGCACGAGCCGAACATCTCGCCCTGGCGGCGCGCCGTCTGCGGCGACCTGACCGCGGCCTTCGACTTCTCCCGCAAGGACACCCGGCCGGTCTCCCTGCCGAGCACGGCCGGCTACCAGCCGCCGGACCACGACCGCCACCCGGACTACGTCCCCACCCCGCCGGCCCACCCGGCCCTGCCCAAGCAGGAACGCGGCAGCCGCCCCACCCGCCCGCTCCGCTACGCGCCCGTGGTGGACGGCGCGGCCGACGCGGCGGCCGGGAAGTTCACGCTCAGGTTCTCCTCCGGCGCGGGGGCCGGCGTCGCCTTCCTGGTGACCTCGAACAACCGCACCGACGGCCCCTGGAGTTACACCACCGAGGCCGGCAAGTCCCTCTCCGACACCTGGAACACGGCGTACTCGGGCGGCTCCTACGACCTGTCGGTGCACGGCCCGAACGGCTTCCTGCGCGTCTTCAAGGGCCCGGGCAAGGCCGCGGGTCCGGAGGTCACGGCCCGCCACCGGGGCGACGACGTCGAACTCACCTTCACCAACAGGGGTTCCGGCACCGTGCGGCTGAAGCTGGTGAACGGATACGGCGGCAGGCCGCGCACCTTCACCGTGCGGGCCGGGGCGACGGTCAGGCACACCGTGGGCCTCGCGCCGAGCCGTCGCTGGTACGACCTCACGGTCACCTGCGACACCGAACCCACGTTCCTGCGCGGATTCGCCGGGCACGTGGAGAACGGGCGCCCCGGGGTCAGCGACCCGGCCATCGTCACGCGGTGAGCGAGGGTACTGTGCCCCGGTGACCACACAATCGAACACTCCTGCAGGCTGGTACCCGGATCCGCACGGCGCGTCCCAGACGCTCCGGTACTGGGACGGCGCGCAGTGGACCGAGCAGACCGACCGGGCGCCGCAGCAGACCGGTGACGCCCGGGTGGAACGGCAGGTCCGGCAGCAGGCCGGGGTCGCGGCAGGCGGCCCCGGCGGCGGCACCCTGTTCACCGAGCCGGTGCTGGTGGTGAACCAGAAGGCCAAGCTGATCGAGCTGACCAACGAGTACAAGGTCATGGACCAGGGCGGCCGGGAGATCGGCTCGGTCGTGGAGGTCGGGCAGAGCGTGCTGAGGAAGATCGTGCGCTTCCTCTCCAGCCTCGACCAGTTCATGACGCACAAGCTGGAGATCCGCGACGCCCACGGCCGGCCGCAGCTGGTGCTGACCCGGCCCGGGAAGATCCTCAAGTCCCGGGTGATCGTGACGCGCCCGGACGGCTCGCCGGTGGGTGAGATCGTCCAGCAGAACGTGTTCGGGAAGATCAACTTCGCGATGAACGCCGACGGCCGGCAGGTCGGCGCGATCAAGGCGGAGAACTGGCGGGCGTGGAACTTCGCGATCGTCGACCACGCGGACAACGAGGTGGCCCGGATAACCAAGACCTGGGAGGGCCTCGCCAAGACGCTGTTCACGACCGCGGACAACTACGTCCTGCAGATCCACTACCAGCTGCCCGAGCCGCTGCTGAGCCTGGTCGTCGCCACGGCGCTGACCGTCGACACCGCGCTCAAGCAGGACTCGCGGGGTTTGGGCTGAACCCCGGTTTCCCGGTTTCCCGGTTCGCGGGTTCACAGGTCCACAGGTTCACAGAGCGGTGAGGTGCCCCGTCTCCGGCCGGCGTGGTGCCAGCGCCGGTTCCGGGGTGGCGGTGCCGGGCTCCAGGGCCAGCACCGCGGCCACCGGGTGTTCGTCGTCGTGGTCGGCGGGGCCGTCGGGACCGTCGTGCGCGGGGCCGGACGGCGACCGGGTGAGCAGGACCACGCCCCAGGACGCCAGCCCGGCTCCCGCCAGCGCCAGCGGGACTCCCGCTGCTCCGCCCCGCAGGCCCTGTCCGAGCAGGGTGAGGCCGATGACCGCGGCCGCCACCGGGTTGGCCAGGGTGACCACCGCCAGCGGGGCGCCGAGACCGCCCCGGTAGGCGGTCTGCGACAGCAGCAGACCGCCCACGGCGAACGCGGCCACCAGCAGGGTCACCACGACCACCTCGGCGCTCAGCACCGGACCGGAGCGGTCCGTGGCCGCCACCGTCACCGTCTGGGTGAGCGCCGAGGCGACCCCGGAGGCGAAGCCGGAGGCGGAGGCGTGCCGCAGGCCGGGCCGGGCGCCGGGCCGGGCGAGCATGCCGACCAGCGCGGCGGTCGTACCGGCGACCGCCACCGCCTCGGGCAGGCTCAGCGCCCGCTCCGGCGCCGGACCCGAGGCGGCGACCAGCAGCGACCCCAGCCCCAGCAGCGTCAGGGCCGTACCCCGCCACTCGGACCCGCTGACCCGCCGCCCGGCCGCCCGGGCCCCCATCGGCACGGCCGCGACCAGGGTCAGGGCCCCCAGTGGCTGTACGACGGCGAGCGGGCCGTACCGCAGCGCCACCACGTGCAGCAGCGCGGCGCCCGCGTTCAGCCCGACCGCCGACCACCAGGCGCCGGTGCCGAGCAGCCTCAGCAGAGCCGCGTCGGAACTGCGCGCCGCGAGGCGCTCCTGGGCCACCGCGGCGGCGGCGTAGGCGACGGCCGAGACCAGGGACAGGGCGACGGCGACCAGGGTGGCGTTCACCGGCCCGCTCCGACCAGGACGGGCTCCTCCGGCACGCGCACGCGTGCACGCGCGCCGCGTTCCGCCGTGCCGGCCGCGCGGTGCGGCGGACGGATCACCGCGAGGGCGACGCCGAGCATGGCGGTGGCCACGACCGCGTCGAGCCAGTAGTGGTTCGCCGTGCCCACGATGACCACCAGCGTGATCAGCGGATGCAGCAGCCACAGCCAGCGCCGGCGCGAGCGGGTGGCCACGATCAGGCCGACCGCCACCATCAGCGCCCAGCCGAAGTGCAGCGAGGGCATCGCCGCGAACTGGTTGGACAGATGGTCGCTCGACGGCGGCCCGTACACCGAGGGGCCGTACACCCGCGCGGTGTCCACCAGACCGGTCGCGGCCAGCATGCGCGGCGGGGCCAGCGGGAACGTGAAGGGCAGTACCAGGGCGGCGGCGGTCAGCACGGCCAGCACCCGGCGGGCCCAGACGTAGTGCGCCGGCCGCCGCAGATACAGCCAGACCAGGAAGGCCACGGTGGCCGGGAAGTGGACCGTCGCGTAGTAGGTGTTCGCCAGGTGCACGAGGGTGTCGCCGTGCAGCAGTGCGGACTGCACGGAGTTCTCGCCCGGGAGGTGCGCCGCCCGCTCCCAGCCCCACACCCGGCCGGCGTTGCGCAGGGCCTCGGCGGTGTGGCCGGTGGCCAGCTGCCGGCCGAGCTTGTAGACGAGGAAGAGCCCTGCGACGAGCAGGAACTCACGCAGAAGCGGCGGCCGCGCTATGGCGCCCGGCTCCGCTTCGGCAGGCTCGGTTCGGGCATTCATCCCCCGGCCCCTTCACTGACGGTCGTGCGTGGAGAACTCATCGATACGTCACCGTACCGAAACGCCAGTGTACCGATACGCTGGAGTACCGGTACACTCACGTATCGATAGACGTACGCCACACTGGATTCGGGTTTCGGAGAGGACGCCGGTTTCGAAAGGCGCCGGCTTCGGGAGACAACGGCTTCGAGAGAGAGGAAGCGCATGACGTCGCAGGCCGCGGACGGACCGGACACGGTCGCCGCCTCGCGCCGCTCCAAGATCACGCCGGAGCGTGAGAAGGAGTTCTTCGACGCCGTGCTCGAACAGATCCGCGAGTGCGGCTATGACTCCGTCACCATGGAGGGCATCGCCGCCAGCACCCGGTGCAGCAAGTCCACGCTCTACCGGCAGTGGAAGACCAAGCCCCAGTTCGTCGCCGCCGCGCTGCGCGCCCGCCGGACCGTGCGGTTCGCCGGCATCGACACCGGGTCCCTGGCCGGCGACCTGCGCCAGACCGCGCGGGCCGCGGGGGACTGGTCGGGCAAGGACACCAAACTGCTCCAGGCGCTCGGCCACGCGCTGACGTCCGACCACGAGCTGCAGCAGGCGCTGCGCGAGACGCTGATCGACCCCGAGATCCGTGCCCTGCGGGCGATCCTCGGGCGCGGGGTGGAGCGTGGCGAGATCCCGGCCGGGCATCCCGCGCTGGAGTACGTGCCCGCGATGATGTTCGGAGTCCTGCGTGTCAGGCCGGTGCTGACCGGCCAGTACGCCGACTCCGACTACCTGGTCCGCTTCGTGGAGGCCGTCGTGCTGCCCGCGCTCGGGCTGACCTAGAGGACTCGGGCTCAGGCCGCCGTCCACGGGATGACTGGACGACGGCCTGCGCGCGCCGCACCGTGGGGACGGGGGCGGCGCGAACCACCCGGCCGGGTGGGGCTCCCCCATGAGCGGAGGGGTGCCCCACCCGGCCGACGGCTGCACCGCCCGGTCCGCGCCCTGGCCGACCGGACGTCAGACGTTCTGTCCGTCGCCGTCGCCGGACGACACCTTGATGCCCTGGGTGATCGTGTCGATTACAACTCACCTAGGACCGGCAGCCCACTGAACTGCGGCGCAGCCTCACCCGAGACCCCTGATGGGAGAGAGATGGGAAACGGAGGGACCCAAAGCCCCGCAGCCAACACCTTCTTCTCCCACACACCCTGCAGGTACTCGACGATACGCATCTCCATGCTGATCGTCACGTTGCTGTAGACGCCCTCCATGCCCGGCAACTCATGCCCCATCCGGGCCTCCTTCGCCACCGTCGCAATGTCCGCCCCCGGCTCATCCAGCAACTCGCGGTGCCAGTGCCGCAGCCGATACAAGTCCTGGCCGGCCATCTCGGGGACAGCAGGGATCGCAGGCCTCACGTAACGCATGTACCGCGCCCGCGGCTTGCGCTCATCAGCACCGTCACGGATCGGCCGCCAATAGCTCTCCGTGAACACGCCACACGACAGCAGATGCTTGCCCGCCATCGACGGAAACACCCACGGCGAGGCGTGCGACGCCAGGAGCGCAGCGTGGATTTCATGGAGAAATGGCGGGATCACCAAGGTTCTATAGCTGTCGTACTTCGGTCCCGCGAGCGTCGGCACGCTCTTGGGCTCGCTCGCCACGTAGTACGCCTGATGCTGCACACGGAGCGCGTGCAACTTGGCATAGCGCTTCGCTGCCTCACGACCGCGCGTGACAACAGGATCTGTGGCCGGCCAGTTCGGTGACGCGAACCCCCGCTGTAAACCGACCATTTCGCCGGGCGGACGCATGCCCGTGAAGGCGATGGTGAGGATGTAAGCCCAGCCGGTGTAGCCCCACACGTGGTAGGCGTTGACAGCAAGCTGGTGCACGGCCTCGATGGGAAGCTCGGATTTGACACGGCGGGTCTGCTTCTTGCGATAGCGGCCTCGCCGCCGCTGCTCGATCACCGGGGACTCGGTCCGCAGCCGGTACTTGGTGACCGCGTCTTCCATCAGCATCTTGAAGACACCACGGACGGCACCCGAGTAGTTCTCCGAGTACTCCTGGCTGATCTTCCGCTTCCAGAAGTCGTACTCGACTGGGCTGATGTCCCCGACCGGCCGGTTCCCCCAGTACGGCTCGATGACCGAGCGCAGGATCGACCGGTACGTTTTCATGGAGTTCGGCCGAATGTCGGCGGCGTCGAACCACAGCCACATGTACTCGGACATCGGGGTGGCCGCGCTGGCGCGACGGACTCCCTTGCCATGCCGCTGCTCGTACTCGCGGTCCAGGCCGTACGTGTACGCCTCGTCCTCGTCCTGGAACTTGACGCCGGGCGCCGGACCGGAGGCGCTCTCGTACTTCTTTGCCTTCGTCGGCTTGCCGTCCGGGCCGAGCTTGTACTCGCCGCCCCACCACTTCACGCGGATGTTCTGGCCGCGCACCTCTACGTAGGGCATGCGCCCTCCCCGTTGTGCAGGTTGAGACGCGGATACGCCGGCAGGCACCCCTACCACCGGCCTCCGCGTGCTGACTGCTCTACTCTGCCTGCCCCACGGGGCATTGGCGGCAGGTTTTGCAGTCGATTCCCTGACTGGACATCAGTCTCCGTACGCGTGCCTGACTCACGCGGTCGGTGGCTGTGTCTGTGGCCAGGATGCAGACGATTTCTCCCGCCGTTTCGACTACCTGGCCTATGAAGCCGGGCGCGTCGTACGTGATGATCGTTGCCATACAGGTTCCCCCTGTCCTGCGGTGGAGAACCCCTCAGGTGGACCGTCAGCCTCGCATGGGGAACGGCCGTGCGGGAAGTGGCGATTGAGGATTCACCCAACCCGGAAGATAACAATCCGGTAACGGCGAAAAGGTTGTATATCGAGAGCCACCAGTCCATGTGGACTACGGGATCAAACCCCGCCTCCGCAACTCCTCCGCAACCTGTTCATTCAACTCACGGATCTGACGCCCGGTGAGTTCCGGAGCGACGAGCATCGCGGACTTCGTCACCGCATCGGGCAGCCCGTCAGCCAAGGCCTCCGCATCGAAGCGCGCGATCTGGCCGCCCTCGATCAGCTCGGTGCCGTCCTGGAGGGTGATGGAGTCGACGGTGCCTTCGAGGACGGCTCTGCAGGAGCCGGCGCGCATGCTGAAGCCGACTTCGAGCTTGGCGTAGCTGGAGTCTCTGACGCTCTGGCCGTCCTCGATCTTCCAGTACGTCATATAGGAGATGCCGCAGGTCGGTCCTGCTGCCTGCTTCGTGAGACCGAGCTGGGCGCGTCGCTGGGCCACGAGCGCGGCTAGGCGCTTCAAGTGGCGGGCGTCCTGCTCGCTGGGGGGCGTCATGGCGCCATCATCGCAGCTACCTCCAGCTACCGCTATACGCACCTTTATGCATGGCCGAATACACGGGGTAACCGGCCGGTATCGAGCAGCCAAGCTATGGCCAGCTATACGACTTTTTAGATTACCCACGAGTACGTCTAGTTCCATCTAGATTCGTGCGCTAGATTCCTCGCATGGAGAGACCCCAACCCACCTTCCAGGTGGCAGGGGCGGCCATCCGCACCCGCCGCATGCAACTGGGCCTCACCCAGGCCCAACTCGCCCAACGCGCCCGAATCAGCAGGCCCTACGTGACCCAGCTGGAAAACGGCGACCGAAGCGACATGCGGCCCCCCACATACACGCGACTGCGCTACGCCCTCCGGATCCAGACCAACGACCGCCAACTCCTCACCCCGCCCGAAGATCAGCACGGAAAGGACGACCATGCCCGCCACGACGGGAACCCCCACCCGCACCCGGAAGACCCCGGCTGAACCGGTCCTGGAGAACTTCTACACGGTCTCCGAGGCCGCTGTCCGGCTCCGGCTCCGCGACGAGGACGACCCCACCACCAAGGGCGAAAAGGTCCTCCGCGACGGCGTCAATCTGCACGGCTGGCCGTGCCACCGGTACCCCAACCGGCTCCTGTTCAGCGACTCCGACCTCGCCCAGATCGCCGAGCTGCACCGCAACCGCAAGGACAAGCGGGCCGGCCGGCGCAGCCCCACCTCCGGGTACAGGCCGCGCCGCACACGGGCGACGGCGCCGGCGACTCCCTGAACGAAGCGGGGCCGCCCCGGACACGACCCGGAGACGACCCCTCGCAGCACCATCCCACCAACCGAAAGGAGAGGCCGCGTGTCTCTCATTCTCCCCGATCAATCCGGTGAGCTGGTACTCACCGAGTCCCGCACGATGCGGGCACAGACCGCCAGCCGGGTCGACGTCCTCGACAAGGTGAAGGCGCTCGCTCTGCTGCCGGACGGCGTACACGCCACCACCGACGGCGTCGCCGCGTACTACGAAGTCGGCCTGGACGCCATCGAGAGTGTCGTCCGCCGCTACCGCGAGGAACTGGTCGAGAACGGCATGGAGACGCTCCGCGGCGATGCGCTCCGTTCCTTCAATGAGACTGCCAAGCTGACAGTCTCATCTCGCCGCAACTCGCTGCGCGTCTTCACCCGCCGAACGATCCTGAACGTCGGCCAGCTGCTGACCGAGTCCGACGTCGCTCGCAAAGTGCGCACCTACCTGCTGGAGGTCGAGGCCCAGGCCACACCGCAGCAGAAGTCGGAGGCGCTCCAACAGCTGGAGCTGGCCGAGGCCCGCATGCGGGTCCTGAAGGTCGCCGAGGGCATCGTCGACGATGCGTGGCTGGAGACGAAGGCCCGTCTGGTCGCCGCGAAGGCGCTGGGTGAGGAGCCGGAGGTCGACCCGCTCGACGTGCCGCTGTACGTCCCGGACTTCCTGAAGACGCTAGGGCTGAAGCGCAAGGACATCGAGTTCGCGCAGTCCTGGTTCGGCCGGCACGCGTCGGCGATCTGCAAGGAGCTGCGGATCGAGCTGCCGCAGGAGCGTCAGTCGGAGTTGCCGAACGGGTCGGTGCGGTCGACGAAGGCGTGGACGGAGCGGCATCGGCCGGTGTTCGAGCTGACGTGGGCGCGGCACTACGCGCACAAGTTCCCGGGCCTGTTCGACCTGGGCGGTGCGGCATGAGTGCTTCTCCGATTGAGATGCCGGGCCGGAGTGTCCCGGTGTTGTCGCTGGCCGAGGCTCCGTTGCCGGATGCCGCGATGTGGCGGGCGCTGGCGCAGAACCGGAACGCTCTGACGATCGACGTGTTGATCGACGACTCCGGGCTTCCAGCGCCGGTGCGGATTCCGCGCCCGGAGTCGGTGCACGTGATGGTCGCGGACGTGGACGACCTCGGCGAGTGGCTGCGGGTCCTCGGTGGTGAGATCCACGTGTCGCCGGAGTTCGAGGGCGTGGAGCTGTGGACGCTGCACGCGCAGACCGAGCCGGGTGAGAACGGTTCGACGACGTCGGTTCTGGTGTCGGTGCCGGTGCCTTCGGGTGAGCTGGTCATGGAGTGGATCCGCGCGGCGGTGAAGCGATGAACACGAGGGCGTTGAATTCGCTGGCGGATTTGATCTGTCGGGCGCTGGGGCAGGGCCGGACGCCGATGGGGATCGCGATGGCGATCGATTCGGCTGGCCGGCACATGTCGCCGGAGACGGCTGCCGAGATCGAGCGGCTGCGGGCTCGCGTCGATGAGGTCGAGCGGGCGTACATCTTCGACACGGCCGAGTTGAAGCGGCAGATTGCCGAACTGCAGGCGGAGCGGCACGTCACGAACGAGGCGCTCGCGGATGTGACCGTGGCGCTGCGGGGGGCGCAGGCGGAGACCGATCCGGGTGCATGCCAGGGGTGTGGGTCGCTGCCGGAGCAGTGGTGCCCGGACTGCGCGGCGTGTGAGAAGGGCTGTTTCGGCGGGTTCGACGGCAATGAGTGCACGCACGCGAACGCGGGGTGGCGTCAGCCGTCGGCCGAGGTGCCGGCGGACAAGCTGACCCAGCTGCTGGCGCCGACGCAGGTGTTGCGTGAGGACCCGCACGACAGCCCGCTCCACCACTCCTACCGGCTGTCGCATGACCTGCCCGAGTTGGGCGGTGCGTTGTGATGGCCGCTGCCTCCCTCTCCGACTGGGCTGCGTTCCTCTTCCTCGGTCTGTCGATCTCCGCTGCCGGTGCTGTCCCGGTCGTGGCGTGGGTCGACGCCGACTACCTGCTCGTCGCGGACTGGACCCCGCTCACGGACCCCGTGCTCGTCGAGACCGCGCGGCTGCGCGACGCCCTCCGCGACGTCGGCCGTGACGCCGCCGCCCTCGTCATCCTCCTCACCACCTCCCCGAAGGGAGCCCTGGCGTGAACTCGAATAAGCCCAGCCTCTCGTTCAACCTCGGCAGTAACGGCCTGCACTCCGTGCTCCGCGTCGACCAGATCCGCAACGACACCCTGATCCAACTGGTGCAGCACTGGGCGGAACCGCGCGACCGGGACGCCATCATCGACGCCCTCGACGAGCTGGCTGCGGTCGTCACCGGTGTTGCCCGGGAGGGCGAACTGGACGCGGCGATCGAGCAGGTTGAGGACGCCTGCGGGATGGACACCGCGCAGGTCGAGGTGTCGATCCCAGACACCCGTCGGCTCCTGGACGAGCTGACGGTGGTGGCGCGTCGGCTGTCGCGGTTCAACCCGAAGCGGCTCATGCCGGGACAGCGGGGTGCCGCATGAGTGCCCGGGCTCGTTTGGAGCGGATCTGCGGGCCGCAGATCCCGCCTGAGTTGATCACCGAACTCGACACATACCGTGCCGAGGTCCGCGCTGAGGTCCGCCGTGAGGACGCTGTCCGTCTCCTCGCCGAACGCGCTCGGTATGTCTCCCGCGAGATTTTCTGCCAGGGCATCACACACGCCGCCCAGAGCCTGCAGACGTGGGCCGACCAGACCGGGAGCACCCAGTGACCGGCCGTCATGCCATCCGTCAGGTGGCCGCCGCCCTCGCCATCGTCGCCGCCGCGATCCTGGCGGCCGCGCTCGCCTCCCTCCTCGCTACCGACCCGGTCACCGCACGCCTCCTCTGGATCGCGGTAGCAGGGGTCGTCGCGGTCGGCGGCGGATCCCTCTACGCCAGCAAGCCCGCACGGAAGGGGGCCCGCCGGTGACCGACTCCGCCCGCGAGGCCCGACTCGCCCAACTCCTCGCCACCATCCGCACCCACCCCGACGAGCGGTGGACGTCCGGCCGCGTACAAGACCTGCGGCGCCTGACCGGTGAGGCCCCGTGCCGTACCACCGCCCGCCGGGACCTGATCGAACTCGCCGCGCGCGGCCACCTCGCGCAACACGGCCCCGACGACAACCGGTTCTACACCCTCAAAACCAGGAAGGACGGCGCCTGATGGCGACAGCTGCGCAGGCCGGGGCTCAAGCCCCGGCCGCCGGCCGCGGCTCCCGCACCAAGCAGGAGCCGACCGGCACCGACCGCATCCCGAAGCCCTCCCAAGGCTGGTACCGCGTCCCCGGCACCGACATCAAGCTGCGCCGGGTCACCACCATCCTCAACCAGGGCTTCCCCAAGCCCCAGCTCGTGTTCTGGGCCGCCAACCTCACCGCTGCCGACGCGTTCGCCACCCTCCCCAAGCTCGTCGCCGCGTCCCTGCGCCCCGAGGACAAGGAGGAGGCCTACGACTGGCTCCGCAAGGGCCACATCCGTAAGAAGGACGAGCGCGGCGAGATCGGCGGCGCCGTCCACGACGTCATCGAAGCGCACGTCCTCGGCCAGCCGATCCCGGAGAACTTCCTCTCCGACGAGGAGATCGCCCCGTTCATCGACCACTTCCTCCGCTTCGTCTCCGACTGGGAGATCGAGTTCGAAGCATCGGAGATGACCGTCGGCAACTTCACCGACGGCTGGGCCGGGAAGCTCGACTACCTCTTCCGCTCCGCCCCTATCGCTTACCTGCTCAAGGTGCCGCCGCAGACGCTGTTCATCGGCGACACCAAGACCGGCGGGGAGCTCGACGAAAAGGGCGTCTACCCGGAAGCCGGCGCGCAGATGTCCGCGTACCGCAGGGCCGAGGTGTGCTGGCTGCGGGACGGGACTCAGCTGCCGATGCCGAAGATCCACGACGTCGGGATCGTCCTGCACCTGCGCCCCGAGGGCTACCGGCCTATGCCGCTGAAGTGCGGCGACGACGTGTACGAGGCGTTCCGTCACGTCCACGCGCTCGCCGAGTTCCAGCGCGTCCTTGCCAAGTCCGTCGTGGGCGAGGCCCTCACCCTTCCCACCCGCACCGAAGAGAGGGCCGCCTGATGCCCATCCTCACCCTGCAGCAGCGGCTCCGCGAACTGGGCCGCATCCGCATCGGCCAGAAAGTCGCCACCTCCAACGGCAAGACCCGGCCTGGCAAGCTCGACCGGTTCCGCCTCACCTCCCCGTCGAAGGAACTCCTCGACCGGGTCGCCGCCAAGTACGGCGGCACCGTCACCCCCTGGACCCCCGAGGGCGGCGCCGGCCAGTACGAGGTCATCACCGAAGCGAAGCGCATGCCGATCCACGTGCCGCCGCAGCCCGTCTCCCAGTACTTCGAGCTCTGGAGTGGGGGCGGATGCCAGCGCCGCTGCGACGGCGTCACCGAGCTGCTGAAGGACCGGCCCTGCATCTGCGGTCCGGACCCCGAGCAGCGCTCGTGCAAGCCCACCACCCGGCTCAACGTCGTCCTGTCCGAGATCGAGGGCGTCGGCGTGTGGCGGCTGGAGTCCCACGGCTACTACGCCGCCCTCGAACTGCCGGGCGTGGCCGAGTTGCTTGCGCAGACCGGCGGCTACGTCGAGGCGTTCCTCGGCCTGGAGCAGCGCACCGCGAAGCGGGACGGACAGACCCGGCACTGGATGGTCCCGACCATCGACCTCGCCGTCACCCCGGCCGCGCTGATGGCCGGTGCCGCGTCGGTCGGAACAGCGGTCGCGGCTAGCCCGCAGCGCGCTGCGATCGAGGCGCCCCGGCCGGACTACCTGCGGCTCGCCTCGGTGGCCAAGACTCCGGACGAGGTTCGTGAGCTGTACGAGCAGGCCGTCGCGGCGGGCCACATGACCAAGGCGATCGCTGACGCGCTGACCGCGCGGGCAGCAGCGCTCGGCGCCCCGGCCAAGACGAAGCCCGAGGCGACGCCCCAGCAGGAGACGCCGCCTCCGCCAGTGCCGGACGCGGAGGGCGTGTACGACGCCGAGGTCGTCGACGACGACCCGGCCGAGGTGCAAGAGGTCTGGTTCCAGGTCATTGCTGCCGCCGGCGCACGTGGTCTGAACACGGAGCAGGTCGAGGCCGGGTTCGCGCGGCTGAACGGCGGCACGCACCCGTCGTCCGGGACCGTCGCGCAGATGACCAAGTTCCTCGCTGCGGTGAAGGCGGGTGAGGTCCGGTGAAGATCCGCATCATCCCCCGCGGGGAGCGGGTGGGACGACTCGTCGCCGTCGAGGAGCGAAGCACCACGGATCAGACGATCATCGTGCGCTGCGACTGCGGAACGGAAAAGACCGTCCAGCTCAAGCACTGGGGAGAGACCCAGTCCTGCGGGTGCCTCAACCGCGAAGCGCTCCTTTCGGCCCGCACCAAGCACGGCATGACCGGCACGCCGGAACACCGCACCTGGATGGGCATGCTCAACCGCACTTCGAATCAGAACGACCCCGCGTGGTCGGACTACGGCGGCCGTGGGATCACGGTGTGCGAGCGGTGGCGTAACAGCTTCGAGAACTTCTACGCCGACATGGGGCCGCGGCCCGAGAGCCACAGCATCGACCGGATCAACAACGACGGTCCCTACTCGCCTGAGAACTGCCGGTGGGCCACGCCACGCGAGCAGGCCCTGAACCGTCGCAAGCGCGAGCCTCGTCCGCCCCTTGCCACCTGCCAGGCCGGCCACGAGATGACCGAGGCCAACACCTACACGCATCCGCGCACCGGGCGTGGCAAGTGCCGGAAGTGCCGCAAAGCGCGCACCGCCGAATACCGAGCCAGGAAGGCGGCAGCAGCGTGAAGTTCACCGACATCCGCAAGATCGCGTTTGACACCGAGACCACCGGGCCCAACCCGAACGAGGACCGCATCGTCACCGCCGCGCTGATCGTGCGCGGCGGCGGCCGGGACGACAAGGTCATGTCCTGGCTCATCAACCCGGGCGTACCCATTCCCCCCGAGGCCACCGAAGTCCATGGGGTTGACGACGCCCAGGCCGCTCAGGGCGCCGATCCGAAGGAAGCCCTCGACGACATCGCCGGGAACCTCGCGGCCGGCCTGCGGTACGGGATGCCGGTCGTGGCGTTCAACCTGTCCTTCGACTGGACGGTCCTCGCCCGTGACCTCGCCCGGTACGGGCTGCCGTCCATGCCGGAGCGGTTGGCCGGTCTCGGGACGCCCGCTCTGGTGGACCCGCACGTCATCGACAAGCAGGTCGACAAGTACGTCAAGGGCAGCGGCATGCGGAAGCTGCAGCCGACCTGCGAGCGGTACGGCGTGCAGCTGGAGAACTGGCACACCGCGGAGGCGGACGCGCTCGCCGCGCTGCTGATCGCCGAGGCCCAGTTCGAGCGGTACCCGCAGCTGAACGACATGGGCCCGCAGCAGTTGTTCGCCGCGCAGAAGGCGTGGCGGGCGGAGCAGCAGGCCGGCCTCCAGGACTGGTTCCGGAAGAAGGCGACGCCAGAGCAAGGCGGCGATCCGAACAAGATCATCGACGGCTCCTGGCCGCTGATCCCGCAGCAGCGGGGCGGTGAGTCCGCATGAGGTGGCCGCTCATCGCCCGCCGCACACACGACGCCCTCGCCGCAGACCGACAGCGCGTCATCGAAGAACGCGACGAAGCCCTCGAAGACCTCGGTGTCACCGGCCGCGCCTTCGACTGCATCGCCGTCGAACTGGACCAGGCAAAAGACGTCCTCGCCCACCACATCATCGCCAACTCCGACACCGCCCTACGCGACCAGCTGGCCGCCGCCGGGGTCGACATGCGACTGCACCTCGCCGACGCGCAGAAGCAAGGAGCCCGACCGTGAACGACCGCATCACTGGCGGCATGGTCTTGATGACCACTCTCGCCTCGGCTACCGGGCTCGTCAGGTGGGCGGTCAGCCCCGCCTCGGCGGGCCGGCATCGGGCGCCGAAGTCGGTCGACGTCACCCTCGACGATCTGCTTGGCCCGCCGACCGCGTACACGACCGGTTTCGAGCACGCGGACAACCCGATCAAGACCGGGTTCGCGTACTGCGCGCCGTGCGGGCGTACGACGGCGGGCTCGCTGAACAAGGACGGCTGGCTGTGCGGCGAATGCCTCACGCCCGCCGCGGTGGGAGGTGCCGCGTGATGCAAGCCGACGCCCCCGCTCAGGCCCTTCTCCCGGCCGCGCACACGACACCCGACCAGCAGCACGCGGCGGCCCTGTTCGTCGCCTCTCAAGCCCACGACGCGGACGACTGCCGGGCCCTGCTCGCCATGCTCGGGCTGACGCCCACGCCCAAGCGGAAGCGCGGCCGGCCGAGGGGGAACCACGGTCACGGCCATCCCGCGAGGTACGCCCAGGGCTGCCGTTGCCCGGAGTGCCGGGCCGCGAACGCCGACCGGTGCCGGGGACTGCAGGAGCGGCGCGTGGCCGACCCGGAGGCCGCCGACCGTGCGGGCCACGGCAACGCCTCGACGTACCAGAACTACGGCTGCCGCTGCCGCCCCTGCACGGAGGCGAACAGCGCGAAGAGCCTCGCGTACAAGCAGGCGCAGCGGGCGAAGCGAGCCAGCGTTCCGGCGACAACAACCGTGGACTGCCCCATCAACACCGTCCGGGGAGCTGCCTCGTGAGTACCACTCTCATCAACTGGGCTGTCGTTGTCGGGCTCCTCGTACTTGCTGTGCTGATCCTCCGCTGGCAGATCCGTGGCGCACGCGCGTTCGACGCCAAGCAGGCTGAGTTCCTCAACACGGCCACCCCGCCGATCATGCCGACCACCGCGGTCCTCGAAACGGAGCCGGGCATCAATCTCGCCGACCGCGACGCGTGCGAACTCCTGATCGCAGATGACCCCGAGTTCGCCGCCCGCTGCGACCGACTGTGGGCCGCCATCCGCGACGAACAGAAGAAGGAGGCTGGTGATGCCTGAGCCCACCGACACCCAACTCGACCAGCTCATCAAGGCAATCGGCCTGAAGGACCCCCGCCGTGGCCAGGCCATCGCCCCCTGCGGTACCCAGTCCGCGTACACCCGGCACGTGAGGAACGGCGAGCCGATCGACGAGCCGTGCCGCCGCGCCAACACCGAAGCCAAGCGCACCAAGGGCACCCCCACCCCCAGCAGGCGCCAGCCGATCGAGCACGGCACGCTCAAGGGCTACCAGCAGCACCGGTACCGCAGCGAGACCGCATGCGCCGAATGCCTGGAAGCCCACCGGCTGTACAAGCGCAACCGGTCGCGGAAGGACGCGGCGGCCCGCTGGGCAGCGCAGGGCGGTGCCCAGTGAGCACCCGACCCCGTCCGGTCATCGTGTGCGCTGCCTGCAGTGAGACCCGCGAGCATCGCGCGCACGGCTGGTGCCAGCCCTGCTACCGACGCTGGCGCTACCACGGCCGCCCCGCCGACGGCCCGCCACCGGTCCACCGCATGGAGCACGACGACGTGCAGGGCACAGTCCAGGGCTGGGACCTGCACGTCCGCCGCCAGGAACGCGCCTGCGACCCGTGCCGCAAAGCACACGCAGACGACGCCCGCGCCCGCTACGGAGGCCGCAAGACACCGCTCGCACCATGCGGCACCGAAGCAGCCTTCCAACGCCACCTTCACCACGGCGATGAACCGTGCCAGGCCTGCCGGGACGCCCACAACGCCAAGCAGCGGCAGCGGTACGCGACAGCCCCGTCCGCTCTGAACAAGCAGCGCCATTACACCGAGCCCACGAGTATCTGGGGCCCGGAGCAGAAGGCCGCTGCTCTCACGGTGGCTCGCCGGTCTACGGACCGGGAGGACTGCCGGCTCGTTCTCGAAGCCCTCGGCCTGGCGCCTTCTACGGCACCGCGCCGCTCACACATGGGGAGGGCAGCGTGACCGCGCCCGCTCTGTCCACGCCCGAGGTTCCGGCCGCCACCCCGGCGGCCGGGCCCCGGCCGGCGCTGATGGTGATCGGCCTTGACCTAAGTCTCACCTGCACCGGTGTGGCCGGGGTCGGCTGGACCGACCGGATCCGCACCAAGCTCCGCGGCGACGAACGCCTCGCCTACCTGGAGAACGAGATCGTCTCCTTCATCCGGTCCGCCGACCTCGTCGTCATGGAGGGCCCGTCGTACGGGCACTCGGGACCGCGTTTTCACGAAGACAACGCCGGGCTCCGTGTGCTGGTCCGCCGCTACTGCCACCGTCACCAGCTGCCGTACGCCGTCGTCCCGCCATCCAACCTGAAGCTGTACACCGCCGGGCGCGGCAACGCGACCAAGGGCGAAGTCCGGTCGTCAGTAGCCGACCGGTACGGCGTCCACACCGAAAACCCTGGCCGGTACGACCAGGCAGACGCGTACGGCGCGCTCGCCGCGGCCTCCGACTGGCTCGGCCAGCCCCTCGCCACCGTGCCGGACAAGAACCGGACGGCACTGGCCGGCTGCCAGTGGCCCGACCGCGAGGCGGTGATCGCGCGATGACCCGCCTCACCTACCGCGTCCACGGCTCCAACCGCACCGACGACTGGCGCAACAACGCCGCCTGCCGCTCCAAAGACGTCCACCCCGACGCGATGTTCCCCGACAGCGACAAACAGCGCATCGCCGCAGCCCGCGCCATCTGCGCCGGCTGCCCGGTGTCAAAGGCCTGCCTGCGGGACG
Organism: Streptomyces sp. NPDC006739; assembly: GCF_042869815.1. Taxonomy (NCBI): domain Bacteria; kingdom Bacillati; phylum Actinomycetota; class Actinomycetes; order Kitasatosporales; family Streptomycetaceae; genus Streptomyces; species Streptomyces sp. NPDC006739. The sequence goes on along the minus strand of NZ_JBIAGM010000003.1, from coordinate 310,669 downwards.
CCATCACCTCCGGCGACAGATGGGGTATCCGCGCCGGGCTGACACCGGATGAACGCCGGTTGGTGAAGCGGGAACTCAACCGCCGCCAGAAGGCCGCAGAAGCACAGCAGGCGGATGGAGAGAACGCCACGCCGGACGCGCCCGTGCTGCCGCGACGGAAGCCGTACACCACTCTCCGTGCGCTGTTCGACGACAACACGAAACGCGTGACCCACGGGCACCTCGCCTGGACCGGCCCGGCCAAGCCGTCGTTCAAGAACCGGTCCTACAACCCGAAGCAAATCGCATTCGTTCTGGACCGTGGCCGTGAGCCGGCGGGCCGGGTGCTGTCGACGTGCAGTCTCAGCGGCTGTGTGGAGCCCACCCATATCGCGGACGACGCGGAGCGGATGCAGTGCGGAACCCGGGCTGGGTACGAGCGGCATCTGAAAATCGGTGAGAAGCCATGCGAGCCGTGCCTGCAGGCGAACCGGATGCGGCGTACCGGCAGCACGAAGGCCGCGGCGTGAGCGCCCGCGTCCCGGAGCCGTGCGGCGGCCTCACCGGCGCGCACGACGGGCCGGTCCGTTTCTACCGGACGGGCTGGAAATGCAACGCGCACAGTCCCTGGGCCGAAGCCGGACAGGACGAACCCCAGCCCGGCCCAGGCATGCCGGCCGCCGCGTGGACCACGCCGTCGCCGCAGTCGGCGTCTGCGGTGTTCGACAACCGGGCGATCGCCTCCGGAAAGCGCCGGTCGAGTCCCGCCGCGTACCGGGCGGCGCGGGCTGCGGTCGGCCGCGCGCCCGCTCTGGCACCCGGCCTGCAGCTCGACCTCGGCCAGCAGGACGCGCACGGCCGATGGATGCGTATCCCCGCCGCCGACTACCTCTGCCCGGCCTGCCACGAAACCGAGTCCGCGTCCGGGGACCAGGTCGCCCACTTCGCCGCCCACATCGAAACCGAACACGCCGAACGCTGCACGGCCAACACCACCCTCACTCAGGAGAACTCGTGAGTCTCTTCCGCAAGAACACCACCACCGCGACCATTGCCGTCCCGGCTCCAGCCGGCCAGGGCCCGGCGATCAGCCTGGACAAGGTCCCGACCGGTCTCGTCTCGCTGGCGAAGACCGCCGCGGTCAGCCTGGAGAAGAAGGGCCTGACCGGGCAGCGCGCGGCCGTCTACCTCGTGCTGGACCACTCCGGCAGCATGCAGCCGTTCTACCAGGACGGGTCGGTGCAGCGTCTCGCCGAGCAGGCGTTGGGCCTGTCCGTGAACCTCGACGACGACGGCCAAGTGCCGCTTATCTACTTCGAGTCGTTCGTCAACCAGGTCGGAGACGTCCGCCTCGACTCCTACCAGGGCGTCATCAACCGCACCCACTCTGGCGCCCGTTGGGGTTCCACGGACTACGCCCGCGCCATCGACTACGTCACCGACCTCCACCACGGCAACCCACTGCCCGGCTTGGTGATCTTCCAGACGGACGGCGAGCCCGACTCCCGCCGCGAGGCCGAAACCGCGCTACGCGACGCGTCCCGTGAGCCGCTGTTCTTCGCGTTTGTCGGCTTCGGCAACCACATCTCCTTCCTACAGAAGCTCGACAACCTCCGCGGCCGGACCATCGACAACGCCAGCTTCTTCCACGCCCGCGACCCGCACCGCGTGACCGACGCCCAGCTGTACGACGGCATCACCCACGAATACGCCAGCTGGCTCACCGCCGCGACCGCCGCGGGCGTCCTGCGGTGAACCGCTTCGTCCTCGGTGTCGTCTTCGGCGGCTGCGCGTACGCCATCGCCTGGGGCGCGGGCGCCTCACCGTGGCTCGCCGCCGTCATCGCCACGGCCATCGCATGCCTCGCCTGGGCCCTCGCCCACCACTGACCCCTCTGACCGGCCGCGCGCCTCCCCACCCGCGCGGCCACCCCGGGCGCCGAGCCCGCACTTTCCCCCCCCGCCCTGCGGGCTCGGCGCCCCACCACCACGGCACAGGAGACCCGTATGGCGTACGGCAGAAACCCGGTCCTCACCGGCCTCGAACGCGCCGCTGTCGCCGCAGACTGCGCCGCCCGCTACCGCAGGGGCTGGACCATCCGCGCCATCGCCCTCTACACCGGCCGCTCATACGGCCTGATCCAAAAACTCCTCCACGAAGCCGACGCACTCCCAAACCCCCACCGCAGCACCCGCATCCACACCCACTGACCCGGCCGCCCCGAAGGATCCCCATGAACATCGAACGCTTCACCAACGCCGAGTTCGACATCGAAGTCCTGCCCCGCGACGGCTCGTTCATCGTCCTGGCATCCGGGCTCGCCCGCGGACTCGGCTACCGCGACGCACACAAGCTCGTTGCTGCGCTGCCTACGGAGGACAAGGGGTACACGCTGACGGGTACCCCTGGAGGTGACCAGCAGGTTTGGTACGTCACTGAGCCGGGCTTCTACCGAGCCATCGGGCAACGGCAGGTCTCCCGTATCAAGGACGCCTACATCCGCGACCAGGTGGACCGTTTCCAACGCTGGATCTTCCACGAGGTGTTGCCGTCGCTCCGCAACGCCGGCCACTACGCCGTCCCCGTCCCGGGGAACTTCCCGGAGCCCGTCGTCCTCACCTGGGACAGCGCCGCCGCCCACCTCCGCCAGCGCTACGGCCTCCCCGTCGAAGACGCCACCGAGCTGATCGACCGGCTCAAAGACGCCGGAATCCTCAAGCTCACCGGCACCCCGTGCAAGGAGTACCGCGACCTGTTCTGGCCCGTCGGCCGCCGCTTCGACATCCACGCCCACGCCCTCCCGATCCTCGCCGGCCGAGTCACCAAGACCCTCTACCAGCTGGCCGAGGCCCAGGCCGGGGTGCAGACCGCGCTCGAACTGGACGCCATCGGCCGGGCCGCGCTGGAGAGGGGCACCCGGTGAGGTTCTTCCACGGGGGCATCTCCGGCCTCAAGCCCGGCGACCTCATCCTCCCGCCGGCCGCCACCGGCACGACGCGGACGCTCGCCGAGTACAGCGAGCAGCTCGGCGCCGCGCACGTCCGCCGAGACCGCGTGTACCTCACCACCGGCCGCGACGTCGCCAAGGTGTACGCCGCGTTCTACCCCGACGGATCCCTGTACGAGGTCGAGCCCGACGGCGACCTGACCTCGGACCCGGACTGTGCCGTTGCTGGCGTGTCCTTCGAATGCCCGGCCGCCCGCGTGCTCCGCGTCGTCAATCCGGTCGTCCTCCTCCGGGACCGCACCGTCGACGCCTGGGTGCGGCTACTGAACCGGGCCACCGACACGGCCGGGCAGACGGCAGGCGCCCGGTGAACAAGGACGTCCAGCACATGATCCGCACCATCCGCCGCCAAGGCTTCACCGTCCGCTTCTCCGGCTCCGGCCACTACCTGTGCACCGCACCCGACGGCCGGCGCGCATCCATCCCATCCACACCCCGCGGCGGACGAGCCGTGACCGGCATACGGAGCGCGCTCCGTCGGCTCGGAGCCGACCTGTAACCGGCCGGATCCTGCCGAAACGGTTCCACAACATCAGAAAACCCCGCACATGGCGGGGCTCGGAGAACGAGAGGAGGAGACGGTGTCAGGACTCGGCGATGTTCCGCGCGGCGCCGGCGTCACGCTGCCGGCGACGCCAGGCGTTGACCTCGCGGACGACGTACATGCGAATGTCTGCGGCGCGCGCGATCCCCTTCTCCTTGCACGCCTTCTCGTAGTCCGCCCACACGTCGTCCTCGATGCGGACCATGCGGCCGGGCGTCCCCTTCGTCGTCATGTCGACAGGGTAGCCGACTGGTCACCGGCCACACACCCCACCTCGCTTGATCGTATTGCTTATGTATTGCGGGTGACTACACACCCTGCGGTAGACTCAGCACCAGGCAAGGCACCAGCCAAGCCGCCCTGACATGGGGGTTTCTTCGCCATGCCCTAACCGCACCCTCATGACTTGAGAAGAGAGCACGTGAGCCTTGACGCGCAGGACTGGGTCTGGAACCACTCCCAGTCCAAGGGCACCGCCCGCCTGGTGCTGCTGGCCATCGCAGACCGGGCGTACGGCAAGGGCTGCACCGCGTACGCCGGCACGACCATGCTCGTCCAGCGCAGCAACGCGGCCCGCTCCTCCGTCGTAGCCGCTGTCGACAAGCTCATCGAACTCGGCGAACTCGCGATCGTCGACGGTCAGCAGGGTCCGCGCGGAGAAACCGTCTACGCACTACCCAAAGCGAAGCGTCACCGCAGGTCAGCCCCGGAAGGGGGTCCGGAATCCGGACCGGTACAGATTCCGGACCGGTCCGAAAACCGGACCGGTACAGATTCCGGACCGGAGGGGTCCGAAAACCGGACCGGCAGGGGTCCGGATTCCGGACCCCATAACGCAAGAAACACAAGCACCAACCAACCCACCGGCCGCGCACCCCAGGAAGGAGACAACGAACGCCGGATCCCGAGGGCCTTCGACTACATCCAGCCCCTCATCCAGGCCATGGGCGACGCAGACATCCGCGTCTCCTGGCAGATGCAAGCCGAAGACCTCCAGGCAATCGCCACCGTCCTTGAACGAGCTGGCGTCGAGCAGATGGTCACCTTCGCCCGCAACATCAAGGCCCGCACCCGCGAGCCCATCAGCTTCGCCACGTTCTTCCTCAAAGCGGGTTGGCGCGGCCTCCCGCCCGCCTCCGCCGCGCCGCCCCCAGCCCACGACCCGTCCGGCAGCAAGCCTCCGTACTGCGGTGACCCGGACTGCGACGAGATCACCCGGATGCGCGAAACCGAAGACGACCACGGGCTCCGCCGCGTCCACCCCTGCCCCATCTGCCACCCGAACAGCGCGAAAGGCACCGCCGCATGACCGAGCCCCACTGGGAGCCCGAACCCGCCCACAGCGACCAGGCGATGCCCCACAACCCCGAAGCCGACGAGGCCGTCCTCGGCTCAATGCTCTTCGACCTCAAGGCCATCGACCTCGTCGAACGCGTCCTCGCCGGACCCGAAGACTTCTACGAAACCCGACACCAAATCATCTACCGCACCATCACCGGCCTGTACTCCCGCAGCCGCAACCCCAAGATCGACCCCATCACCGTCGCCGCTGAACTCCTCGCCACCGGCGAACTCGCCAAAATCGGCGGAGCCCCCTACCTCCACCACCTCGTCCAAACCGTCCCCGTCATGGGCAACGCCGACGGCTACGCCGAAATCGTCCGCGAACACGCCCAACTCCGCGCCGTCCTCACCGCCACCCGCAAAGCCAGCCAACGCGCCCTCACCGCAGCCCACACCGCCGCCGAAATCCTCGAAGCCGCCATGGCCGACCTCCAAGCCGCCGCCAAAGGCGTCCCCGCCGCCGAGGAGAAGCTGTCTGTCGCCGACCGATGGATGGGCTTCATCGACGAACTCGAAACCGGCCACGACCCCCGCGCCCTCGACACCCCCTGGTACGACCTCAACGAAGTCATCGAACTCAAACCCGGCCAACTCATCACCGTCGGCGCCGGCACCGGACAAGGCAAATCTCTGTTCGGCATGAACCTTGCCGCGCACATCGCCCTCACCCGCGGCAAGCCCGTCCTCGTCGCCTCCCTCGAAATGGGCGGCAGCGAACTCATGGCCCGCCTCACCGCCGCAGAAGCCGGAGTCAACGTCGACCGGCTCATCCGCCGCAAACTCGACCCACCCGACTGGGACAAGATCTTCCGCGCCGCGCCCAAGCTCCAAAACGCCGCGAACTTCATCCTCGACGACTCCCCGAACCTCACCCTCGGCAAGATCCGCACCCGCATCCGCTGGATGGCCGGAACCTCCCGGCCCCCCGCGATCGTCGTCGCCGACTACCTCCAGCTCCTCACCCCCGAACCCGGCGGCAAAGACCGCAGCCGAGCAAACGAAGTCGCCGAACTCTCCCGCGGCCTCAAGCTCCTCGCGATGGAGTTCGAAATCCCCGTCGTCGCCCTCGCCCAGTTCAACCGCGGAGCCTCCGGACGCCAGCCCCAAGTCACCGACTTCAAGGACTCCAGCGCGATCGAGCAGGACTCCAACGTGATCATCCTGATGCACCGGCCCCTCGCCGAAGACGGCTCCGACACCGGCCCCCGCGCCGGCGAGATCGACCTCATCGTCGCCAAAAACCGCAACGGCGCCTCCGGACGCGTCGTCGCCCTCACCTTCCAAGGCCACTTCGCGCGACTCCGCTCGATGGGACGAGGCTGACCATGACCATCACCGCGATCGACACGTACTACGCCGGGCACTACTTCCGGTCCCGCCTCGAAGCCCGCTGGGCCACCGTCTTCAACGACCTCGGCCTCCGCTGGGAATACGAACCCCAGGGCTACCTTGTCGGCGAACAGCGCCGCCCCTACCTGCCCGACTTCTACCTCACCGACCTCGGCTGGTGGATCGAAGTCAAAGGCGATCCGGAACGCCTCGACGTCAGCCTCCTCGTCGACGCCGTCCACCCCACCCACGGCATAGGCCGCACCGACCCCTGGCACCGGACGAACCTCCTCGTCCTCGGCGCGATCCCGGCGTACGGCGACACCGTCCCCGCGCACTTCAGCATCAGCCGCTCCGCCGCCCTCGGTCGCGGCCCGCTCACCTGCGACAGCGGGTGCCCGTACACCAGCCCGCTGTTCGGCCTCCACCACTTCGTTCCCGTCGCCGACCTTCCCCGTAAGGGCGTCGAGCCGATCGAGAGCCGCATCAAGGCACTCCTCGTGCCCTCCTGCCGGCCGACCACACAGCAGCCGGACCGCGACCTCACGGAAGCCATCCCGATCGTGGACGTGGACCCCATGCCGCACCTCGAAGCCGCCTACCTCCTCGGCCGCACCGCCCGGTTCGAACACGGAGCCGCCGCATGACCCGCGGTCGGCGCCTCGCCATCGAATCCCACGACGCACGCAAAACCGCCTGGAACGCCCGCCAGGACCAGCAGACCGGAGACACCGAATGACCACCAAGCCCAGCGGCCTCACCGTCACCGTCGACGGCCAGCCCGTCCCCCTCGACGAATGCGGCTGGATCCAACGCCGCCCCTGCGGCTGCATCGTCTCGGCCGTCGTCGCCGTCGTGGACGCCAAGAACAACAGCGGCTGGGTCATCGCGACCGCCCAGCAGGCGCACGAGCACCTCAACCGGACCAAGCGCGAACGGACCGCCGCCGAACGCGAGGGCATCACCGTCGCCACCACGGAGCTGATCACGATGGACCACTACCGCGAGCACATCGGCGCCAACTGGGAGGGCGACGCCCACCAGACGGCCAAGTCGTGAGCACGCCGTACGAGCGGCTCATGGCCGAGGCCATCCCCACGAAGCCGACACCGCCACTGAAACGAGACCGGGCGCTAGAACTTCCCGGCTGGTGGACACCCCAGGAACAAGCACAGCACCTCGCCGACATGCTCGCCGCCCTCGACGGCTGGGTCTGGGACGAAGAGCAACGCGACGAGGAGCGGCGGCACCTCCGACTCCTCAACGACGACGCCGCCTGAACCTTCCTGACTCCCGAGTAAGAAACCTCACCGATCGAACCCTCGAAAGCAGGACCCGATGACAACCGCCCCAGACGCCCCTCTCGCGGCCAAACAGGCCCCGACGCGACCCGAGACCCGCAACGACCCGTCCGAGCCGTCTGGCGGGTCACCGGAAACCCACCACGAGGCCGCTACGGATCCCGGGCCCGTCGCCGAACTCCGTGACGCCGCCGCGAAGCTCCGCAACCTCATCGCCAACGCGTCGTACGGTCCATGGCGCACCGAGTGGCACGGTCAGGAGTACCAGCTCCAGGGCAACCACCCCGACCCGACGCCCATCGCCGAGTGGACCTACGCGATCGCCACGTGGGAGCCGAAGGCCAGCGAGCACCGCGCCGAATGCGACACCGCCGACGCGGACTACATCGCCGCCATGCACCCCGGGGTCGGCGCCGCGCTCGCCGAGCTGCTGGAGACCGAGGCCGACGTCGCCGACGAGGTCCGCCGCCAGAGCCCGGACCTCACCGACGCCCAGCTCGCCGCGCACGTCCACGGGCCGCTTGCGATCGCCCGCGCCCTCAACGGCGAGGAGGCCGGCCGATGAGCGCCCGCGCCGATATCCATCGCCTCTTCGAGAGTGGCCGCACCTCGTACCGGCTGGACGAGTACCTCGACGCCCACCGGGCCGAGGTTGTCGCCGAACGCGACGCCGAGATCATGTGCTGGCTGGGCAAGAAGGCCCGCGAGTACCGCGCCACCGGCAGCAGCCAGCACGCCTTGCAGGCCGACACGATCGAGCTGATGGCGTCGAAGATCAGCCGCGGTGCAGTACGCCCGAACAACACGCTCATGCTGCCCGACGCCGGGTTCTTCGAGGTCGGCCGCACCTACACCCGGCCCCACCACGGCGAGACGATCACCTTCGTCGTCGAGGCCGTCAGCACCTCGCCCGACGGTCGAACCACCGTGGCGCAGGGGTGGCGCATCACTCCGTACACCGACGGCGGGTGGGAGCCGGCTGACTCCGACGACTTCACCGGCTGGACCGACGTCACCGAGGCCGGTGAGAGCCGGTGACCGCCGACGAGTTCAACGCCCTGTACCCGGCCGGTACACCGGTCCTCGCCTACCCGGGCGCCCGCCCCGAGCAGGTCCCGACCACACGGAAACTCATCACCCGGACCCGCACCGCTGCCTGGGTGGCCGACCACGGCAAGCCCGTCGTCATGGTCGATGGCCTGGCCGGCTGGATCAGCCTCACCCACGTCGACCCCTTCCGTGCGACGGACACCAGCCCGGAGGCCAGCGCCGCCCGCTGGGTGCCCAACAACCCGCGCCCGCTCTGCCTCGACTTCCAGCAGAAGCCCGACCCCGCCGCCTACTGGTGCGCCAACTGCGGCTGGAACCAGACCATGCACGCCGACGAGGCCCGGCGCACCGCCATCGCCGCCGCCCTGGAGTGCCTTCCCGAGACTGAGGTGACCCGATGACCGAGCAGATCGAGGACGACTTCTGGGCCGAGGAGCGCGCCCGCGCCGCGGCCGAGCGCGGCCGGCAGGCCGACCCGTCCGCGTGCGGCACATGCCGTGGCAACGTGGAGGCTGGCGGGCAGGTCGAGCACGACGTGTGCGCGCAGCGCGCCCTGCTGCTTCCCGCGCCGGACGCGCCCGGGTACGAGCTGATCACCGGCATGACCGAGGAAGAAGTCCGGGCGCTCCCGGCCCGCTTCCACATCCCGGTGTTCGTCGAGCCCGTGAGGGCGTGGGTGTGCGCCGTGTGCTGGGGCGACGGCTGGTCCACACGGTGGCCCTGCAAGACCGCCACAGAGCAAGGCCTGAACGTGTTCACTGCGGAGGACTACGCCGAGTCCAGGGCGAAACGAGAGACGGCCGAGCTGGCGGCGTACCGGGCCCTCGACCTCGGCGACGTCAAGGGCCGTGTCTCCGCCTCCTGCGACAACCCAGAGCATCCGACCTGGCTGCGCGCGAAGGACGACGACCGTGGCTGCCCCTGGTGCACCATCGCCGAACTCGAAGAGCAGCGCGAGCGGCGCCGCCTCCGGCTGATCGCGCTCCAGAACGACGCACTGAACATCCGCGGGTCACTGTCCCCGGCAGATGAGGACCGCAAGGTTCCGTTCCCGCTCGGCGAGACGCTCACCCCCGCCGTCGACTGGCTGATCGCGCGCGTCGCCGAGCTGGAAACCGAACTCGCCCGGGCCCAGCGCCCGTCGTACAGCAACCGTCACGTCTGGTCCGTGTGGCGCGAAGACCAGCCCATCCACGCCTTCTACGCCACGATCGAGGATGCCTGGCAAGGCTCCATCGACTGCTGGGAAGAAGACGAGCCGGTCTGCCCGGACTACAGCTGGCGGCCCGATGGCGGGCGCCTCGAACTCGTCGTCGGCGGCGAAGCCGGAGGGGTCTACATCAGCCGCCACGACGTGTTCGGCACGCTCGGCCCCGCCCTGCCGTGGGCGCACGCCATGACCGACGACGACCTGCACCTGTTCCTCGACGACCTCGTCTCCGCCGCCATCGACCGCTGGCGCTCCGACCCCAACGTCCCGGACCGGGACATCCTCGCCAACATCGAGAAAGTCTGCTCGAACTGGCAAACCCCCGGCCAGGGCTACCGAAGCGACGAGGACACGGCAGGTGACGCCCCGTGAACCGTCAGATCGCACTCGGCGCGCCCGCCCGTATGCAGCGCCTCCGGAAGAAGGGCTGGCGCGCCCCGGACGGCGCCGTCTACGTCGGCCGCCCAACCCGCTTCGGCAACCCGTACCGTCTCCTCCGCCAGAGTGGCGGCTGGGCCGTCCAGTTCGGAGACCACGGCGGCAGCGTCGGCACCTTCCCCACCGACGCCGAAGCCCGCCGGTACGCCACCGAAGCGTTCCGCATCTGGATCAACCAGCCCGAGCAGGACGACACCCGGCGGCTCTTCCGCGCGCTCCTCCACGGCCGCGACCTCACCTGCTGGTGCCCACTCCCCGAACCCGGCCAGCCCGACCACTGCCACGCAGCGGTGCTCCTCGAACTCGCGAACGGAACCACCCCATGACCCAGCCCCTGACACCCGAACGCGAGCAGGAGATCCGTAAGCAGTTCGAGTCTTGGCCCGCCCACGCCACGATCCCGACCCTCCTCGCTCAGATCGACCACCTACGCGACGAGCTCGCCGAGGTACGCGCCGGCCAGGACCCGCGCCTGCGCTGCCTCCTCGTCAAAGCCGCCAAGGACCGAGACCTGTACATCGGCTGGTCGAACATCTGCGAGATGCCCGCCGGCGCCTGGACCCGCGCGGAGGCCCTCGCGTACGGCTTCCCCCGCTCCCGACTCGACCGGGCCGACCAGAACGGCAGCAGCGATCTCTCCTGCGGCGACGGCCACTGGGACGACAAGGACTTCATCGCCGAGCAGCGCGGCTGGCTCAAGCGGGACCGGCTCGGCGACTACGCCCTCCTCTGGCTCAACGACCGCCAGGACGAAGCCTTCGACCTGCTGGAGCCCTTCGAGGGCGAGACCGAGGTACGCCGATGAGCACCGACACCCCGCTCGACATCATCCACCGCCAGTTCGGCCCCAAGGTCGCAGCCCTCCTCACCCCCGAGCAGCAAGCCGACGCCGTGCAGGTCTTCCGGCTGATCGCCGATCGCGAGACCGAGGCCATCGCCCGCGCGTGGATGATCGGCCAGAACCCGCACCTCGGCGACCAGCCCCCGATCCTCGCCATCCGCGACGGCCGGGCCCATGACGTTGAGGGCGCCGCCCGCGCCTACCTGGATGGCATGTGGACGTAACCGCCCCGCCCGCCGAGGAGGAGCCCGTCCGCTGCACGTGCGGGCACCTCCTCACCGACGACCTCTCCCGCTCGCGGAAGCTCGGCCCCGTCTGCTGGCGGAAGCTTCACGGCCGGCCGGTCCGTCAGCCCCGCCGCCCAACCCCGGCCGCCACCCCTCCTGGTCCGGGCCAAGCCGAGCTGCCCCTCGATGACCAACTTCCGCTCTGGAGCCCCACATGATCGTTCACGATGCGGCAGCCGCATTCATCACCATCATCACCGCCGCCACCACCTGGATCGAAGGCCTCGCCGCCGCGCTCGTCTTCGTCCTGGCCGTGATCGCGTTCGCCGCCGCACCCCTCATCGCACCCACCACCAGGGCCGCCCGCCGTCCCGCAGACCAGCCGGCCGTCCCTGCACGCCAGCGCCCTGTCCCGTCGTGGGCCCACACCCAGCCCTACGACTACGACGAAGCCGCCTGACCCGCCACCCGGCACACCCACAACGGAGACCCACGTGAACCAGACCTGGAGGCCGCGCGACTCTCGCGGCCACTACCTCGCCTCGAAGGACGTCCACACCACCCTCGGCCCCGAGGACTGGGACGACACCTGCCGCCACAAGCCCGCGCCAACCGAGCTGGGCCCGTCCGCCGAGGACTTCGGCCACCAGCCCGTCAGTAACGACGTCGACTACTGGGGCGAGACCAACGACGACCCGCCCGTCTGCGCCCGCTGCACCCGCACCGTCCGCGCTTGGCTGCCCGTCGTCATCGGTCAGCACCCCGACGGCCGGGTCATCACGACGGAAGACCGACGCGTCAGCTTCGAGGTCGCCGTCCTCTGGCCGTGCACGTCCGCGATCGTCCTCGGCCTCACCTCCGCCTGACCTGTCTCAGGCCACCACCCGAAAGGACACCCGCACCATGACCGACCACCGCTCCGAGCCCTGGTACTGGGAAGCAGGCAGCGATCACTGCCCCCACGGCCCCGAGCCGGAGGATCGTGACAGCGACGCCTGGGACGACTGGGCCGAACGCCACACCGGCAGCCCGCAAGACGTCGTCATCTGCCTCGACGCACCCATGGGCGACCACTGCCCGGAGTGCTCCGCCGACCACAGCGCGCCGGTGCCGTGGGCCGACTGCCCCGAGAACTCCACCGACGAGCCCTACTGCACCGGCGACCGGTGCGCCGACTGCACGCCCAACGAGGAGTGCTGCGAGGCGACCTGCGGCTGCTGCCCCCGCGTTGACGAGCACGACCACTGCCGTCTCGCGCCCGGCAGCGAAGAGGACTCCCGCTACTGCGACCAGCACGGCGAGGGCTGGCTGTTCGACCGGTCACCCGAGGCCGAGCGGATGTACCAGATCCTCCGCAACGCCTAACCCCCGCCACCCCGTCCGCCTGACCCGGCCCGTCACCCAAGGAGCACCCGATGACCCAGCCCCTCGACCTCGACCAGATCGAAGCCCGCGCAGCAGCCGCCACCCCCGGACCGTGGACCACTGACGGGTGGGAGATCTACCAGGGCGACGGCAACAGCGCGCCCGACCTCATGGCGTGGGTCGGTGAGACGTGCCGGGCCGACGACTACGACGGCTCTCGGAACGACGCCGCGTTCATCGCCCACGCCCGTGAGGACGTCGCCGCGATGGCCGCCGAGATCCGCCGCCTCCGCGCCGAACTCGACTCCCTGCAAGCTCATTTCGATCAAGCCATCAAGGGCTTCAACGCGTCCGCACTGGAGATCACGCAACTCCGCACCGAACGCGCCCGCACCCGAGCGGAGGGCGCCATCGAAGCCCTGCGCTCCGCAGCCGAGAACGTCCGCCTGGGAACGGCGGTCGGCCCCATCCCGGTCGAGGTGCGGCCCACGGTCGACGCCTGGCTGTGCCGACTCGCCGAGCAGCGCCTCACTCGCGCCCGCCGAGACGCCGCCGCCGGGCCTGCCGCCGTGGAGACGCACATCGTCGCCGACGACAGCAGCGACCCCGAGCACATCGACGACTGCCCCGGCTGCGAAGCCTTCACCCTCACCGGCCACCGAGCCGCCCGGCCGTGACCGCACCCACACCAACCACCAGGAGCAGCAACATGACCGAGCTCAGCCCCGCCTCGCAGAAGCTGCTGCGGGAGATCGCGAAGTACGACAGCGGCGCCGGCGTCCAGTTCCGGTACGCCAGCCGCGGCCGGTACTCGCACCCGAACACCCTCGCCTGCTACAACCGCGCGTCCTTCTTCCCGCTCTACCAGTGCGGGCTGGTGGACGACGGCGGCAACGACTCCGCGCCGGTCCGCGTGACGGAGGCCGGCCGGGAGCTGGCCGTCGAACTGGAGGAGAAGCACAAGGCGGAGCAGGCCAGGAAGAAGGCTCGCCCGAAGCCGTCCGCCGACGGTGCAACCGCGCTGCGCCTCCTGCGGGAGATCGCCAAGCACGAACAGCCGCTGGTCTACGACGACGGTCTGCGCCGGGTCTGGCGGGTCGCCTCCCGCGACGGGCACCGGGCGTCCATCGGCATCTGGGTGGCGCTGGAGAAGGCCGGCTACATCCGCACCGACCGCGTGTCCAGCATCGGCGGTCTGCGAGTGACCGTGACCGACGCCGGCCGCAAGCGCCTCACCCGGCCGTGACCACCCCACACGCAAGGCAGCCCGGCGGTGCGCCTAACACCGCCGGGCCGGCCCCAGCCTCCCACACGACCGAAAGGACCGCCGTGACCCAGCCCCGCTACACGCTGACGATCACCTGCCGTCGGCCGTCGAACCGGGCCCGCGACGACTTCCACGTCCAGCCCGAGCGCATCGCCCGCACGCTCGCCACGTTCATCGGCGGCGCCGCCGAGCTGACCCTCACGGCGCGCACCGCCCGCCTCACCGTCGCGGATCTCTCCCAGCTGCCGAACCCGAAGTACTGGCAGCAGCGCATGGGCGACGTCCTCGACTGCCTGTGGATGAACGTGCCGCGCATCCGCGGCGACTACCAGCTGCCGTCGCCCGTCCGGTTCGACATCCGCGAGACCGCCGCCTGACCGCCCGCCCGCACCAGCCAGGAGTGACCGTGACCGAACCGACCGAGACCGAGGACACCTGCCGCCACGTCGAGATCGACGGCGAGACCATCCGAGTCCGCGGCGCCGCCGAGATGAGCGACCAGAGCCGCGAGGCCCTCGGCGCGCTGATCCGAGTGGCTAAGGAGAAGTTCGCCGCCGAGAACCCGCCGACCGTGGTCACCGACCCGGAGCGCCGCGAGCGGTACGCCGCCGCCCTGTACAACACACTGGAGGTGTCGCCCGCTCGGCATCCGTGGGAGACGCTGAGCCCGCTGCGTCGCGCCGTCTGGTACGCCCGAGCGGACGCCGCCATGAGGCTCGCCGACGACGAGTTGCAGCAGGAACGGGACCGCCTGTTCGCGCCGCTGCACCGCGCCGAGGCCGACAACGCGAGGCTGCGCGCCGCCGCTCCTGCCGTCCCGGCGCCCGCCACCGGCCAGACCGCCGCGCCCACCGACTGGATCGACGGGCACCCGCAGTTGGAGGCCATCGCCGCCGCCGTGTGGGAGCACTGCGGGCGCAGCGACAGCGGCACGTGCGTGGAGGACGACCCGCGGAACATCGCCGTGGCCGCACTCGCCGCCGTGCTGCCCGCGCCCGACCCGACCATCGCCGCCGAGCGTGACTCCCTCGGAGGTGAGGCCGACCGGCTCCGCAAGGACTGGGTGAAGATGCGCGACCGAGCGGAACGGGCCGAGGCGCGGCTGGCCGTGGTGCGCGCCGAGGCGCTGCGGGAGGCAGCCGACGCGCTGCCCGGGGCGGACCTGCCGTTCGTGCCGCCGATGGACCGCAGGCGGGTCGCGGACTGGCTGCGTCGTCTGGCTGGCGAGGCGCGGCAGGACCCGCACTCCTGCGGCAACTGCGACGGCGTCGACCCGGACAGCTGCCTGTTCAACCCCGACCGGCCGGCCGGCCGAGCAGCTGAGGCCGAGCTGTACGTCCTGCTGCGCAAGGCGGGCGAGGGCCGATACGAGGCACAGGCGTGCATCGACCGGCACCGCGACGAGGTACTGCGCCGCCAGGCCGCAGCCGACGAACTCGCCCGCGAGGCGCAGGACCCGACACAGGACGGCGCGGACGTCTGCTCCGGCTGCCGGTACGTGCCCTGCGGCACTTGCCCCACCGCCGTGGCGCGGCCCGGCCAGCCCGAGACGGACACCCAGCCCGCCGACACGCAGCAGCCGAAGGAGGCCTGATCGTGAGGAACCCCGGCGTCGAGGGCCAGCCCCTCAGCCCCGGCCAACTCGCCGCGCTCCGCCTCACCGCCAGCGGCTACACCAGCCAGCAGATCGCCCACCGCCTGGGGACTACCGAGGACGGCATTCATCTGCGCCTCAAGGAGGCCGTCGTCCGACTCGGCGCCCGCAACCGCACCCACGCCGTCGCCATCGCACTCCGCCGGCACATCATCCGCTTCGACGAGATCGACACCGAGCCCGCCAGGAGGGCAGCATGACCGAGCCGGCCACCGACCCCGAACTCCGTTCCCAGCTTGCCGACGTCATCGCCGCCCTCGGCAAGGCTGAGACCGAACTCGCTGCGCTCCGGCAGGTCGCGCGCGGCTACTGCCCCCACTGCGGACGCGGCGACGCCGCACCCACCGTCGAAGACTGGGAGCAGCAGCGAGACCGGGCGAACCGGGCCGAGGAAGAGCGGGACGGCGCGTACCGTGAGCGCGCCCAACTCCTCGGGCTACTTGCCGCACTGCACCCCTCGGTCATCGCCCCAGCACCCGACGTCGACGAGTCCGGATGGCAGATCCTGTACCTCCGCATCGGCGGCCGACAGGCGTCATGGCACATCGCAGCCCGCGACGCCGACCTGTACACCCACGTGGAACACGTCCCCGCCGACGACCGACGGGCGCAGTGGGACGGCCACACGACCGAAGAGAAGTACGCACACATCGGCCAGTTCGCCACCCGGCTGTACGCCGAAGCTCGCGGCCGGGGCGAGACCCTGCTGATGCCCGCCGAGCCCGTGCCGGCAGCGACCCAAGCGACCCCCGACCGTCTCGCCCTCATCCGGGCCGCCGCTGACCGTGCCGACCACGCCGCCACCCAAGCCGACACCGACACCGCCCGTGCCGTACACCACGGCTGGGCCGCCGGCCTCCGCGAAGCACTCCGACTCCTCCACACGGAAGCGACCCAAGCGACCGACCACCAGGAGCAGCCCACGCGCCCGGCTTGACGGACATGGCATCCTGAGTGCTGCGCCCGTCCGTCTGTCGCTGGTAACAGCGTCACCCGGGGAGGTCCGGTCACGCCGGGCGGGCGCCAACCGCCCGGCGCCAACCGGGCACAACAGGGACATCTCACAGCCTGAGACCCCCGAGCGCCCCGCCACCACCACGGCGGGGCGCTCCCATTGTCAGACCCGCCACGTACCCTGGACCAGGCAGGCCGCCTCAATGCTGCTGCCGACGCCCGGCGCTACTCACGACGAGAGCCCCCCGGAACAGGTGACCGGGGGGCTCTCGTCCGTCTGGGCGCGGCTACGACGCCTTCACGCCCGGCACGATCTCGCGGTAGACCGCCTTGCGGTGGATGTAGTCGACGGTCATGACGCGGCCGCTGCTGTAGTCCCACTTCACGATGCCGTCCGCACTCCGCCGCGCGGCGCGCTGGGCGGCTGCGACCTGTCGAGAGTAGACGCGCTTCGTGACCGAGTGGCCCGTCTTCTTGTCGGTGAACGTGGCGTCGTAAGCGGTCATGACTCCTCCAGCGGCCCGTACCCGGCCGACTCCAGCTCGTGCTGCAAGTCCCCGACGTCCGAGCCGAGCCCGTCGTTCGCGTCCTCGATCCACTTCCACACGATCGTGAGGATCGCACGGGCGTCCGCGCCGAGAGGCCTCGCCTCCGTCTGCTGCTGCGTCACTGCTTCTCCTTGCCTATCTTGATCGTTACGAAGTATCGGGTTCCTGACCCTGCACCCTTCGTCTCCACGTCGCCTGATGCGACAAGTCGCCGGAGCGCACGTCGCACGGTGTTGACGGAGACCCCGAACCTGTTGACCAGTTCGGTAGCCGATGGCATCGGAGCGCCCTCCAGCAGCTTGCCGTCCGCGATGTCCTCAGCGATGGTCTCCGCGACAGCAGTGTCCATGTTCCGCCAGGGACGTCCCGGCAGTTGGAACCCGCCTCTGGTTGCCTCGTGAAAGCGCTCCATGTTCACCCGAGGGCACAACCTCTCGCCGGGCGCTCGCTCCCGATGCGGGGAAGGCGCTCCACCTGAGTTGTACAGCGGAGCGGCCGTGCGGATGAGTCGCAACTCCGCAGCGCCAGCTTCTGCGCGGGCAGCGAACCAGTCGACCGTCACACGCGCGGCCAAAGGCCACCATGTCGTAGCCGCATAGCGCCTGTGGTCCGCCCAGCGCGTCTGAGGGTTGTCGGTAATGCCGACGTAGAGCAGCAGATCGGCATCGTTGAAGAACTGATACAGCGCCGTCTTGCCCGGCCGCGCGGCTGGGACAGCGAAGCGGTCATTCGGTACAGTCACAGTGCACTGACTCCAATTTGGTGCTCGCGGCCCGGGCGGTCTCGACCACCGCTCGGGCTTCTTTCATTCGGCCTGCTGTTCGGGATCCTTCTTTGGGCGCTTAGCCCAGCGCGAGTGCTCCGAGGCGATGTCCTGCACCGTGCTTGGTGCCACACCCAGTTCCTTTGCGACATTCCGGAACGAGGCCTCCTTCGGCGCGAGGAGTTCGAGCACGGCTTGACGCCGGATCTCTCGTAGCTCCTTGCTGCGGGTAGGCCACTCCTTCAGCACCTTCGCCACAGCGAGCGCGCGCGCCTTCGGGTCCTCGATGTCGGCGAGACCTGCGAGAGCGTCGAACACGCGCTGCACCTCCTCTTCCATGCCCCTGTCCCTTCCATGGGCAGGCCGCGTTGCCAGTGTACGGGATATCCCGTACGCTCGGTACTGAGCAGCCCACCGCTGTTCGCTCCAACAAGAAGCCCCCGGTCCGTTGATTTGGCGATCCCGGGCCGGGGGCGGACCCACCCACAACCGTGACGAAGGAGCAGGTCCGCCATGGAGCGTACCGACACGCACCCCCCGAAGCACGACCCCCGCACTGAGCCGCTCAACGCCACCGCGCAAGCCGCACTCCAACGACTGGAGCAGGCGTTCCCCGCGCGGCCCGACACCCGCCCGGCGGTGAACCGGTGAGCCGTCCGACGCGTGCCGAAATGCTCGAACTGGCCGCCGACCGCGAGAAGTGCGCCGCCCGCTGCGACCGAAACGCCGCCAGCGGCGACCGCGCCGCCGCCGATCCCACCAACAGCCTCGCCATGCGAACCCAAGCGGAGACCGCCGCCAACTTCGCCCGCAACCACGCCCGCGAGTACCGCGAAGAAGCTGCGGCCCTCCGCGACGGCCGCCTGCCCGGGGAGGACGCATGAGCTACCAAGGCCCCACCTGCACCGGCTGCGGCGGCCAAGGCGGCCACCCCGAAACCACCCCCACACCCGACGGAGGACAAACCACCGTCTTCCGCACCTGCACCAGCTGCAGCGGACGAGGACACGCCTGATGAGCTTCCTCGACAAGGTCTTCGGCAACGACCGTCAACGCGCCGCCACCCAATACGCCGGCCAAGAGTCCGCCAGCGAACAGGCCGCCAGACAACGCCGCACCGGACACCGGCGCAGCATCCGAGGCGCCGCCGACGCAGGCGAAGCCTGGGAACAAGCCGACCGCGCCCGCGACCGCCGAGGCGGATGGCGCCGCACCACCTGGTAGCCCCACAGGCCGCCGCGCTGGCGGTACTCCAATCCCCCCGTCCCGCCAGCGCGGCACGCCGTCCCTCCCGCAATCCGTTCCCCCACGGCCGGGAGGGACGGCACCCCGACCGCCGACAGCAGCCGCTCCTGGAGGAGCACCGTGAAGACCCGCCTGCAACGCCTCCGCCGCCGCCTCGCGCCCCGCCCGGGACGCCCGTCCCACGCCGCGTCTCACCGCGTCCCATGGTGGGTGCGCTGGTTCACCAACGCGGGACGCCCCGTCGTTGCCGTCGTCGTCCTCATCATGTGCGCCCCCGGCGAGCACCACCTCGCGCAACTGGCCGGGTGGGACGGGCGTCTCGCCTGGGGCATGGCCGCAGTCCTCGCCGCATACGCGGGCATCGCAGCGTCCGTCGCATCGAACCGGCCGGCCGGATCCCCGGGCAAGGTCTCGGCGGTGGTCGGCGCTTTCGTCTCACTCGGCGCAGCCATGGCAGCCCAGCCCGTCTCACACCTCTTCGTCACCGGCTGGTTCTCCGCCGATCCCCGCCCGCCAGCCGCCCTGGTGATCGTCGTCTCATGCGTCCCGCCCCTCGTGTTCGGGCACCTGCTGCACCTCGCCGCGACCCCGGTCACGCGCGCCGCTGAGACGCTGGACGCCGTACCCGTCCCGGCCGCTGTTGCGCGCCCTGCGGCGGTCGTCTCGCGCAGGCCGTCCTGGGACACCCTCGTGCCCGGCCGCGCGCAGCTCCTTCCGATCGTCCCGGCCAGCGGTGAGACGCCACGCGGCAACCCTGAGACGCACCGGTTCCTCACCACCAGCGAGGTCGCCGAGAAATACGGCAAGACCGTCTCAACGATCCGCACCTGGAAAGACCGCGGCCGAATCACCCCCGCGTTCGTCGACCCGACACGCGGCGCCATGTACGACCCCGAGACGCTGCCCCGTCTCACCTCGGCCGGGTGAGACGGATGCCCGAGACGCCCTCGTCCCGCCGCCCGGTCACCCCGACCCGTGTCATCCCCGCCGGCGCGCCGCTGCCCGCACGTCCGCCGCAGCCCGATGAAGCTCCGCCGTGGCGGCCACCACCGCCCCCGCCGCCCGTCATCACAGCCCCACCGCCGCCCATACCGCCGCCCCCGCCGCCGCCCGCCGAGGTCGTCGTCCGCCACGTTCACGAGGTCGTCGTTGCCCCCGCCGAGGAGGACCGCAGGCCGCGCCTCTGGGAGCGGCTGTGGGATGCCCTGGTCACGTGGCGGATGCTCGCCGCGATCCTCGCCGCGCTCACCCCGTGGTACGGCGGCCGCAGCCCCGTCGGGATCTGGGCGCACACCGTCCACCAGGCCCGCACCGACGCCGGAATCGGCGCCGCCTACGTCATCGCCGGGATCGCGCTCGCCGCCGCGTGGACGCTCGACCGGCGCACCGGCCGCGTTGTGCCCCGCTTCCTCCTCGTCACCGCCATGCTCGGCGGCCTCGGCGTCCTCGACTGGTTCGACCCGATCCTCGCCCTCACCGGAGTCCAGCGTTGAACGGCACCACCACCCTCACCCTCGGCGGCCTCCTCGCCGCCCTCCTCGTCCTCGTCGCCAACCTGCACCCCTGGTACCGCGGTGGCCGCGAGATGAAGCACCTCGCCGCGTTCGGGAAAGGGTTCTTCGCCGCCGCATGCGCCGCCGCGTGCCCGGGCGGCCTTCTGGGCTGGGCCCACAATCACACCGGCGGCATCGCCAACGGTGCAGGCCAACGAGCCGGATCCGCCGCCACCGGCACCACCCCAGGCAGTGGACTGACACGCGGACAGCTCACCGGGCTGTCGGCAACCGGCGCTGTCGTGGTCGTTGTCGCCGTGTTCCTCGTGGCCCTGGCGTACAAGACCGCAGGCAAGACGGACAAACGGCGGATCGTCGGCGGCTTCTTCGTCGGCTCCGTCTTCCTCCTCACCGCCGGCGTAGCGGGCGCTCTGTCCTGGCTGCCCGGCGCGCTCAACGGCGCCGGGGCCGGGGTGGTCGGCGCCGTGCAAGGATCGGGGCTGCTGTGAGCCGCCTCGCCCGGGCTGCCGGACGCCTCGCCGACGGCTCTGTGACTGTCCGCCGCCGTCTGGGCGCACGCCTGGCGGCGTGGGTCGCGCGCGGTCGCCGTCACGACCTCACGGGGTGGCGGGCCGCGTTGGGCTGCTGGCTCCGCATCGCCATCCTCCTGCTCGGCCTGTATGCGCTCTGGCGGCTCGTCCGCGCCATCCCCAACCTCATGTGGCTGATCTCCGCAGGCTGGACGATCGCCGCCTGGCGGGCCGGGAAGGCGTCCGCAGACGCGGTCAAGGAGGAGGCCGAGGGAGGCCCCTCGGGGGCTACTCCGCCCCTCGATCGGAAGGCCGTCCGCACCCTCCTCCTGACCCTCATGGGGGACGGCTCCGGCGTGCACCTGCGGACTGTCCTCACCCACCTCCAGCAGCACCCCCCGACGGCCGCCCTGACGGCCGCCTGGAAGGTGCCGGATCTGCGCGCCCGGCTGGTGGCCCTACAGATCCCCGTCGACCGTGGTGTGAAGGTGGCCGGCGTGCCGACGTGGGGGGTGCGTCGGAGGGATCTCGAAGCCCCTTCCCCGACTGCCGCCGGGGAGCCGTCTACCGAGGCGTCTACCGATGCTTGACCTGCACGTCTACCGGCTCATCTACCGCCATCTACCGCCCGTCTACGGGCCCATCTACCCCGGGGCGGCTGTTCCTCCGCCAAGACGTCCAGCCGCCCCGGTTCCTATCCCGATACGAGACAGGAGACCGCCATCATGGCACTCGGCTGGACGAAGGCCCCCGAGCCTGACGATGAACGCCTCGACGGCTTCGAGACCGTCTACCAGGCGTCGAGGGGCGGGCATTTCCCGCAGGAGGAGAAGCCCGTCCCGGGTACGCCGCAGCAGGAAGACTGAACCCATGACCTACACCGAGCCGTACGACGACCCCGAAGCCGCAGACCTCGCCGAGGTATGGGCCGACGATCAGGATGACGAGGAGTGGCAGGAAGGCCAGTGCGACATGTGCTTTGGCTCAACGCCGGAGGATCTGCAGCGCGCCGCTGAGAGCCCGGGCATCGTCCCGGTGTGCGCGTGCGCGATCGGCCAAGGAGCGCCGGCGGACGAGTGCCGGTGCGGCCCGGAGGAGGACTGACCGTGGACTTCGACGACAGCGAGCCGTGCGGCGAGAACATGTGCCGCTGCCACTGCGGTGGCGGCCACGTCTGCGGCTGTGACTGCCCGCGCTGCGACGACTGCATGCAGATCCCGGAGAACTGCTACTGCAACGACTGAACCAGGGCACACTGAGCCCAGGCCCCGCCGGGCCCCCCGTCCTGGCGGGGCCGTCGTCATGCGGTGGGATGGTGGGTCGGTAGCTCGTCCTCGGTCCACTGGCCGAGGATCTCGTCTTCGTGGACGTCTGCCGGTTCGTGGCCGGGCGGCCGGATGCATTCGGCTTCGCACGCTTCGTCGTCCGGCCAGAACGTGGCCTGCGCGCCGCAACGCTCAGCGGCCTCGCTCATGCGAGTTCCCAGTTTCCGGCGTCGTTGAGGAC
Organism: Streptomyces sp. NPDC006739; assembly: GCF_042869815.1. Classification (NCBI taxonomy): domain Bacteria; kingdom Bacillati; phylum Actinomycetota; class Actinomycetes; order Kitasatosporales; family Streptomycetaceae; genus Streptomyces; species Streptomyces sp. NPDC006739. The sequence continues at coordinate 288,074 of NZ_JBIAGM010000003.1, read as the reverse complement.
CATGGCCCGACCGCAGCCGGCGCACGTGCCCGAGCTGGTCGGTGCGTCGAATGTGAGCGTCGCGATCGGCTGATGGTTGAGGCAGTGCCCGGCGCTACGGACACCGACAGCGAGAGCCGCGCCAGTGCCAGGATCGGGCTGCATGCCGCAGAGGTCGTGTTCCAGGACCGCGATCCGGATGTAATTCGGACGCGGAAGCACAGGCTTCGGGCGCCGCCAGTCGTGGGCGATTCGGTTCCAGATCGGCATCGGCCAGGACAGCCACCGGGGGGCGTCTCGTTCGCCGCTGAGGATGCCGCTGGCCGCCCCGTACAGGAAGACCAGGCTGAGGATCACGGGAAGCAAGGTCATGTGGACTCCTCGTCCGGGCGCACCGGGCCGTCGCCGTAGAAGCCTTCGAGTTGCACGTTCAGCTCGGCCAAGTCTGGATGCTCGGACAGTTGGCGCACCTCGGCTTCCGTGAGCAGCTCGGCGAAGCGCCGCATGGACCGGGTGGCCAAGGCTGCTTCGGCCGCCATATCCAGCTCGGCGGCCCGCTTCCGGTGCAGGCCTGCCAGGATGCGGAGTTGGCGCGCTCTCAGCTCGTATCGGTCGGGCTGTTCGCTCATCGGGTCGTCTCCTCGCTGCCCACCGGGCGCTCCGGGGCGGGGGTCTTGCGGAGGCGTTCGGCGCGCTCCTTGTACCGGGGGTCGACGGGCACGGCGGCCTTGCGGGCCTTCCGCCGGAACACCTCGGGCAGCATCCCAGTCTCGGCTGCGAGGTGGGCGATGGTCATATCCCGCTCAACTCCCCAGTGTCGATGTGATCCGCCGTACTTGCTTGTCACTCAGGCCACTGAGTCGTGCCAGGTCGTAGTACGAAAGGCCTGCTGCTCGACCATCGCGGACTGACTGTTCGAGGCGGAGTTCGGCCGCCGCCAGCGACTTCCGGTGACGCCGGATGTCCCTGCGAGTCTTCGCCGACGGAACGAACGATGCTACGTCGCTCGGCAGGGCGAGTGGCTCGTACTCTGGACCGTGGCCAGTGCTCCTGTTGAACTTCGGAGCTTCAGCCTTGATGGCCTTCGCCTCAGTCTGTTCCGCTTCGGACCGGGTGTTGAGCCATTCGACTTCCCGCAGAACCATCAGCGGCCACCACTCGGCGGTCGTCTGGTGCTGCTTGAAGCGGACAGTGGGACTGTCCGTAATGCCGACGTAGAGCAATGCGCCGTCGGCGTCGAAAGCCCGGTACAGGGCGGTTCGGCCCGTGGCAGCCATGTGTGTCTCCGTTCTAGCCGGAGGCGTCGCCCCCGGCTGCCTTCTTGGCGCTCACTACAGTTCGCTCGCGCAGCGGCGGGATGCCGGCTGCTTTGGAGATGCGACCGACGTGCTGGCGCTCGTAGGGGACGAGCCGGGTGACCTCGGAGGGGCCCAGTGTGCGGGCCTTGAGGATGTCGACGATGCCCTCATTCAAGGCGGTGCGGGCGGCCTCCAGTTGCTCCTCGGCTGCCTGGTAGGCAGCTCCGAGCTTGGTGAGCCTTTCGCGTGCGGCCTGCTGCTTCTTCTCGGTCGCGGTCATGCCCCTGATGATGCCATGTCCCGTCGCATCTCCACTAGGCATCCTATCGGTGCATCTCATAGTTGTCATCTCATGGTGCATATTGACGATGCAACATGAGGATGCAATGATGGAGTCATCGCCAGGAAGACCAGCAGGGGAGACGGAAATGAACATCACTCGTAGCGACATCGAAGGCGCCGTCAACTTCCTGGCCGCCAACCCCGACGGCGCCACCGACCTGGAACGCGACGCCCTCGCCGCCTACCAGGCCGACCCCGAAGCCGCGATCGAGCGAGCCCTGACCCGGACCAACCCGGCCGGCACCGTCGAAACGACCGTGATGTTCAGCCGCGAGCAGCTGCGCCACGCGGGCGCCCGCTTCCTCGCCATCCAGACCACGGAGCCCGGCCTGACGACCGTGGACTGGACCGACTGGGGAACCGGCCGGACATCCCACTGACCCGCCCCGCCCGGCCTTTCGGGGCCGGGCTGCCCGACCACCGCACATCCGCACCAAGGGGGACCCGATGACCGCAGCCACCACTCACCAGCACACCAACTGCCTCCGCTGCGGCCGCACCCTCACCAGCGCCAAGAGCCAGGCCACCGGCTACGGCCCCACCTGCGCCCGCCACATCCGCCACGCCCAGGTCGACGCCACCGACTACAAGCCCCACCAGATCACCAGCGCCCGCGAACTCATCGAGGACGGCGCGATCATCCCCCTCCGCTCCATCGTCTTCATCGCCGTCTCCACCGACGGCACCGAGACCTACAAGACCGCCCCCACCGGCTGCACCTGCCCCGCCGGCCTGAAGGGCTCCCGCTGCTACCACCAGCTCGCCGCCCGCATGCTGCTCGCCGCCTGACTGAGAGGAAGACCACCATGACCAGCATCGCCACCGCCGACAGCCTCACCCGCAACGACCGAGTGATCCGCGAGGGCGACCCGTTCCCGTACCTCGTCGACCGGGTCGAAGACCAGGCGGACACGGTCGTCGTCACCTACTCCAGCGGGGACAAAGTCACGTACCCCAAGCGCCAGCCGGTGATCGTCGTAGGCAGGGACTGAGCCGCTACGCCCGGCCCTTCGGGGCCTCGCCACGGTCACCGTGCTGTACCCCGTCGACTGCCCCGCCACCGCCCGCGTCCAGATCCGCGCCGCCTGAACGGAGACCGATATGACCGTCCGTCTTTGCTGGACCTGCAAGCAGCCCGCTACCCACGCGCTCACCCGCGACGGCTCCATCCCGCTGGACGCCTGCGACAACTGCACCCGCATCGACCGCGCCGAAGCCGAGTCGCGCGGCTGGACCATCACCCCCATCGACGGCACCGCGCCCGTGAACCTCAAGCCCATCAACACGGTCGGCGGGTTCCGCCTGCACTGGCGGTCGTTCGCCGCACACCACGACCCGGCGCCTGGCCATCAGCGGGTCATCGGCCGGCACGTCTACATCTTCCGGACCCTCCCCGACCGGATCGACGTGTGGCGTGCCGACATGGCCGACGAGCAGGGCGGCTACCGGTGGACGCTCGTCCACCGCTGGCCCACCACCCACCCCGACACCCTCGCCGTGTAAGGAGTCCTGTCATGCTCGGCATCATCCCCACCGCGGACGTCCTGGACATGCTCACCGTTGACGACGGCGAGACCCCCGACGCCCTGTACGTCCGTGACGTCCTCGACCACAAGCGGCGCTCTGACCATTACTCGGAGCTGCTGGAAGAGATCCGCCGGGACGGCATGGCACTCCCCGTCATGATCCGCACCTACAACGGGCAGCCGTGGCTGGTCGACGGACACCATCGAGTGGCAGTAGCTGTCGACCTCGGCATTCCCATGCTGGTCTGGTCCGACCTGCCGATGGAGTTGGAGGACCGCCCGCACAATCCGATGCTGCGCGACGGCTGGGGCCCCTACCGGCCCGCCGCCTGACCCCCGGCCCTACCCTCAACCCGCCGCGCGCCAGCCCGCCCATCCGGTAGACCAGACACCAGCCACCCGACGAAAGGCCCACCATGACCGCCACCGCCGCCCAAATCATCGCCCGAGCCCGCGAAGCCTGGACCAACGACCCCGACACTCAAGGCGGCGCCGACGCCTTCGACCACCACATCTCCATCGTCGGCGTCCAGGCACACGGCGACCTGTACCAAGAGGTGTACGCCATCGCCAACGAAGGCCACGACGTGGTCCCGGGCGGCGGTCAGGCGCAGCTCGACGCCCGGAAGGAGCGCGCGGCACGGCTGTGGGCTGAGGTGCTGCCTGAGCTGGAGGCGTACGCGGCCGGCTGCCGCAGCGCCAGCTACACGGGCTGGAGCCGGGAGTCCAGCGGCCCGATCCGCCGCGTCCGCTGACCCCCGCTCAACCCACCGCCACGAAAGGATCCTGTCGTGACCAAGCTGCGGACCATCCTGGCCCGAAAGAACGAGAGCGCGGCCGAAGAGCAGACGGACGCGCGGGAGACGGGGCCGCGAGGCTACCGGGACCCCGTCGTGCGCCCGGTCATCGCGGCGAACCGGATCTACAAGCGCCGCTACGCCGCCTGACCGCCCGCCACGACAGGACGAACCCCATGACCACCAAGCCCCGCAAGCCTTGGCGGGTGATCCTCACCGGCCCCGACGTCCGCGCCGAGTCCGACCACACCAGCGAAGCCAAGGCCTACGCCCTGATCCGCTCCGCCCTCGGAGGCGACAGTCCCGCCGACACCGCTCGGGTCATGCAGTGGGAGGGAGGTCGCTGGTGGCACTTCGAAACCGTCCACGCCGACGAAATCCGTGCCGCCGCCCCGACCGAGACGACAGGAACCCCATGACCGCTGTCACCGCCTGGCCGTTCGGCACCGACGCCAAAGAAGACGACCCGCTCACCGCGCTCCGGATCCCCGTGGTGAACAGCTTCCGACCGTCGTGGTGCTACGTCGCCGCATACCTGGACACGCCCGCGACCGGCACCCCGGACTACCTGAAGGGCCCGCCGTTCGCCAGCCTGGAACGGCCCACCGACCGAGAAGCCCGCATGCTGGCCTCCTACCTCCAGGAACACCGCCACTACTGGTTCGGGAACCAGGGCTACGCCCGCCAGATGGACGCCCGGCCGCTCGACATCGACTCCGGATGGAACACGGTCGTCTTCGTCAAGTACGGCGAGGACGACTGGGGCTACGGCCGCGTCTCGTGGCAGTACGGCCACACGTTCGTCCCCGGGCCGCCGCGCAGCCGGGGCACCGAGTACGCCCACCCGAAACACCCGGGACCGCTGTCCCTGGACCGCGTCATGGATCTGGTGCACACGATCGGCAGCGACGGGCCGATGGAGCACTGGACGCGCTGGAAGACGGAACACCCAGACGTGTTCACCATCTGACCCCTGCATGCTGGAGCCCCCGCCTCACCCGAGGCGGGGGCTTCGTGTCTGTCTTCTGCCACGTTCGTGTCACGGATTATCCGCTTCACCTTTACGTGAAGCTCACAACGGCTACATTCACCCCTCACGTAAAGAACGGCGCCAATGGGGGGCATCGTGAGCCAGCAATACCCGCAGCAGCCCGGATGGGCAGGCCAACCGCAACAGCCACACCAGCCGCAGTGGAGCGGACCAACACAGCCCGGTTGGGGCGCACCGCCACCCCAACCACCCAAGAAGAACCCCGTGGGCAAAATCCTGGGCCTCGGCTGCCTCGGCATCATCGGCCTGTTCGTCATCATCGCGATCGCCGCAGCAGCCACCAGCAGCGGAGGCAGCAAGAACAGCAGCAGCACAGCCAGCACCTCACACAACACCAGCAAGACCAGCGACAGCAAGGCGAAAACAGGCGGCCCCGCGAAAGCCGGCGGGGACAACAGCGACACGGCCACCCACACCGTGACCTTCAAGGTCTGGGGCACCGCCCCGGCCGGCGCGCTCGGCGGACTCGACATCAACTACGGCTCCGACAGCGACACCCGCAAGGGCACGTTCGCCAACGGCCAGTTCACCGGCAGCGTGCCCTTCAAGAAGGACGCCATGTACTACCAGGTGAACGCCCAACTGCAGGGCTCGGGCGACATCCAATGCTCGGTGACCGTCGACGGGCACACCAAGACGGGGCACGCGTCGGGCGGCTACAACATATGCTCAGCCCAGCTGAGTAGCACCCTGTTCGGCGACTGGGGCTGACAGGTCAGATAGCGGAGGCCGCAGGGCACCACCCCTGCGGCCTCACCACGTCTGGACCCACCACGGCTCAGACCCGCCCTTTCAGCATGCACCAGGCTGTAGGGGTAGATAGCCGCTCTCCAGAGATAGGGCAGTGAAAACCCCCGTGGCTGGGGGATTCACGGGGCGAATGTCTGCGGGCGCGCATACTGGCCGCATGACCGATCTGTCGCCGCTGTTCCCCGAAGACGCGGACGCGGGCCAGCTGCTCCATGCGCTCGTCAACGCGCCGCCGCAGGACGGGCCGCCGTACACGCACTCGTTCGCGGCCGCGCGGTGCGAGGCGTGCGCCACGGCCGGGGATCCGGAGTGCCGTGACGGGCTGCTGTACCGGGACGGTGGGGAGGAACTCGACTACGCCGACGTGTACGTGGGGCGTTGCGCGCACGCCTGCCACCAGGTGAAGCCGACACTCACGATCGACGGGGCGGCGCAGCGGTGAGCGACGAGGAGCGGGAGAACCTGCTGCAGCACCTGTACAAGGTGCTGTGCCAGGACATACCGGCGTGCGGCTGCGGTGACCCGCAGGCGTCGCACACGCTCGTTCACGACCTGCTGCGCCTCACCCCGTTCTACGAGGACGGCCGTTGGCGGGATGCCGAAAAGCTGATCGGCACCAGCGGCGCGGTTCAGATCGTTCTGTCCGCGCTCACCGACGCCGACCTGCTGGAGCACGGCGGCACCGTCGGCGGCTCATGGATCACCGACAAGGGACGCTGGCTGCTGTGGGCCATCGACCAGAGCGGCGGCATCCACGGCCTCGACGAACGCCTCGACGATGCGGGACTGCCGCACTGGGACCACGAGGCCAAGAAGATCGGGGGCTGCACGGCAGAGTGCTGGCGAGTTCCTGCGGACAGCGAGCCACAGCCCGAACCGCCATCGCTGGACGCGCTGGTGGCGGAGCAGCAGTCGGCGAAAGCCGCGTGGCTGGACTCGATGCCCGCAGAGATGCGGGATGCGTGGCAGGCGGCGGACCAGGCGGTGGAGAACATGCTGCTGTGGGGCAACCTCGACGGGCCGCCGCCGGACGCCAAGCCGGGTCCGCTGTTCGACGGGATCGCGGGATTCTTCGGCCTCGACCAGGCGGTGACGCTCGCCGCGCCCTTCCCGGCCCAGCCGAGTCCTCCAGGGCCGACGCGGATGCGCTACAACACGACGACGAAGAAGTGGGAGCCGAAGTGACCGAGCACCCTGAAATCACCGACGCCCACGTTGCCCTCGTAGAGCAGGCGTACCGTGTGACCCGCGCCGACGTGGCGGCAGGCTGGGAGCGGATCCGGCACGACGCGGACGCGATCGCCGAGCAGTTGACGGAGACGCTGCTCCCGCCGGACATGCGCGCCGCCGGGATGCGGTTCGCATGGGCGGAGGAACGATGAGCAACGTGACCCAGGTCGGCACGACCCCGGAGGGCTTTCCGAATTACAGGCGCGCGCCTGAGCCTGCCACGGTCCCGGCACGGTTCTGGTTTGACGGCTCGTGGATCAAGTGCGGTCGCGACGGCTGCACCTGGGACCACTGCACGGACCGCGAGGCGTTGACGGAGATCGTGGCCGTCGCGCGGGAGCATCTGGAAGAGGCGCACCGTGGCTGACACAGACCGGATGGTGGTGTGGCTGCGGGGGTAAGGGGGCAGGGCCCTTCCTTCAGGGCGCGGTATGCCCAGATCCGGCCTCAGCCTGCTTCTCCTGCCACCAGGCGTAGGGGACCACTACGGCGCGAGGTTCGCCATTCTTCTCGACGACGAGGTGAGCGCCCCGGAAATGGGCTTCGTCGATGCGACGGCCGAGCTGGGTGCGAAGGTCGTTGGTCGCGATGTGTTCGGTACTCATGGTTCTGAGCGTACAGACAGGACCGTACAGTACAGGTGGTACCATCGGTACTGTGCAGCTCAGATACAACTACCGTCTCGACCCGACACCGGGTCAGCGCATCGCGCTGTCCCGGGCGTTCGGGTGCGCGCGGACGGTGTTCAATGACGGGCTGCGGATCCGGCAGGAAGCCCACGCGGCTGGACTGCCGTACATCACCGACGGCGACCTGGAAAAGCTGGTTGTCACCGCCGCAAAGCGAACCTCCGGGCGGGAATGGCTCGGCGAGGTGTCGTCCGTAGTACTCAAGCAGTCCATTCGGGACCTCAACACGGCCTACCGAAACTTCTTCGCCTCAGTCACTGGTAAGCGCAAGGGGCCGAAGATGGCGCCACCTCGCTTCCGGTCCCGCAAGGACAACCGGCACACAATCCGCCTCACCCGCAACGGCTTCTCGATCCGGCCGAGCGGTCGCCTGTACGTGGCCAAGGTCGGCGAGATCCCCGTCCACTGGTCCCGCGGGCTACCGTCGACTCCGTCCTCGGTCACCGTCATCAAGGACGCGGCCGGGCGGTACTTCGCGAGCTTCGTCGTGCAGACCGAGCCGTCCGAGGTGCTGCCGGAGACGACGGCCGAGATTGGTGTCGATCTCGGCCTGACGCACTTCGCGGTCCTCTCCGACGGCCGAAAGATCTCTTCGCCGAAGTTCCTGCGCCGGGCGGAACGCAAGCTCCGCAAGGCGCAGCAGTCCCTCTCTCGCAAGGAGAAGGGCAGCAACAACCGCAAGAAGGCCGTCGCCCGCGTAGCGCGCCTTCACGCTCATGTCGCGGATTCGCGGCGGGACCACCACCACAAACTCTCTACGGCGATCATCCGCGAGAACCAAGCGGTGTACGTGGAGAACCTGTCGGTGAAGGCCCTCGCCCGCACGCGCCTCGCGAAGTCCGTCCATGACGCTGGCTGGGCGCAGTTCGTGGCGTACCTGGAGTACAAGGCGACCCGCTACGGGCGCACCTTCGGCAAGGTCGACCGGTTCCTGCCGTCCTCGCAGACCTGCTCAGTGTGCTTCGTCATCGATGGGCCCAAGCCCCTCAACGTCCGCATGTGGACGTGCTCGGGGTGTCAGACTATCCACGACCGGGACGTCAACGCGGCCCGAATCATCGTCGCGGCCGGACGGGCCGAGACTCAAAACGCCTGCGGAGGGACCGTAAGTCCTGCCGTGTGAGCGGCAGGCAGGACCCGGTGAAACAGGAACCCGCCTCAAGGCGAGTCGCTACGGCGGACGCCAGGGAGGAATCCCACTCGTCGAGAGAGGGAGGACGTCAATGCGGGAGACGCTGGACGCGTTCGGCTGGGCGCATGTCAAGCCCCGCTGCCGCTGACCAACCAGCGAGTGATCACCGGCTGTGCACACTAGGCCTCACCACCCTCAGCACACCCGGGAGGCCAGCCATGCCCGACTCCCCGCAGGACCCCATCACCGACCTCGCCGCAGGCGCAGCCCAGGTCCATGAGCTGTACCTGGCCTACATCGGCGCCGGATTCAACGAGCACCAGGCGCTCCGCCTCGTCATCAGCATCCTGACCGCAGGAATCGGAGGCGCACGGTGAGCCCCGCTCCGTGCCCGGGGCCGTGCAACAACGCCTGGCGCAAAGCCGAAGCCGCTCGCGAACTACACGGAACGGAACACCACATACGGCCGGCCTGGGGCGACCCCGTCCAATGCTGGGGCTGCATCGAAGGAACCCGCGCCGATCTCGCCGCGCTCCCGAGGCTGCTGGTCGACGACATGCATCTCGAAGCCCTGTACGCCACCGCGGCCAAACTCACGGGGACGATCGGCCGCATCCATGCAGCCTCGTGGCCCGGTCAAGCAGCAATGCTGTTCGTCGACGAGATCGTCAGCGGCATGGAAGAACTCCAGGCTGACATCCTCAAACTCCGGGGCATCTGGGCCGCCGACTACGAGCCGGCTCCCGTCGTCCGCAACAGGGAGAACATCAAGGGGATCACGGGCGTACTCCTCGCCCACTGGGAGTGGGCCATGCAGAAGCATCCCGCCGCAGACGAACCCTACGGTCAGGGCAACGCCAACCCTGGAAGCCAGGTTTCTGGCTGGTACAGGGCTGCGCTGCGGTTCACCAAACAGGACGAGCAGCGGGAAGTGAAACGTCTCGCTCCGTGCCCCGGCTGCCGAGGCCCCTACCTCGTCGAGTCCCGCGAACTCCGCCTCGTCAACGACCAGCCGTACATCGAATGCCGAGACCCCGACTGCCAGCGCATCCTCACCAGCGCCGAGTACGACCGGTACGTGAAAGAGCTGAACGCGGCCATCCTCAGACCCGCAGCTTGACAGGGCCGAGCATCATGCATGACGATCTCCAGCGGAGAACCATGCGCGCTTTCGAAAGGCCCCGCAACCTGCGGGGCCTTTCGCTTTTCCCACCGCGCACGAGCGGAGGTAGCCGTGATTGACCTGTCGGTAGACCTCCAGACGACACGCTGGACCGTGAAGCAGGCCGCCGAGGCCGCCCAGGTCTCCGAGAACGTGATCCGCAACTGGAAGTACCGCGGCCTCCTCACCGAGGCAGGCCGCGACTTCCGCGGGCGCCCCGTCTTCTTGGCGATCGACGTGATCCGCGCGGAGAAGACCACCCGCGAGCGGGCACGGCGGACCTACGCCGCCGCATAGTCGTCCGCCGCCGTGCCGCGTCGAGGGTCGCGGCCGGCGGCGGATAGCAGCCCTGGGGGCCGGGGAGGTGCCGTGCTTCGTCGTCTCGCTGCCGTGGCCGCTGCGGTCACTGCGCTCCTCGGCGTCAACGCCACGCCGGCCCGGGGAGCTTCGGCGGGGTTCGGCTTCCTGTGGTCCGACTCGTTCAACACGCGGGTCCCGCTCGGCGGGTTCTCGGACTGCGGCCACAACGCGGACACGCCGGTCGCGTACTGCGGTGGTCTGTCGGGGGCGATGCGGGCCGCCTGGTGGGCGTACCCTGCGGGCTGGCCGGACACGGCGGCGCAGCGCGGGTACCCGGTTGGTGGCTACTACGACCCAGCTTCCACGCTGTGGATTGCGCCCTCGCCGTGGGGTGACGGGCAACTCCACATCCGCATGTACCGGCCGCGCTCCGGCGGCGACAACCACTCCGCGACCGTCGTGCCGAAGAAGGCGATGGGCCTGCGCTACGGCCGGTACGTCATCCGGGAGCGCGTCAGCCACGTCGGCCGCGGCTTCAAATCGGCGCAGTTGCTGTGGCCGGTGACGAACGTCGACGGACAGTGCCCAGAGATCGACTTCCCCGAGAACAGTCACGACACCGCCCCGACCGCGTTCGATCACCCGGCGAACTGCGGCGGGCAGGACGCCTTCGACTCCCAGGTCTCGTGGGCGAACTGGCACACGTACTCCACGTCCTGGACGCCGTCGTCCGTGACCTTCGCCGTTGACGGCCGGACGATCGGCAGCAGCCGCCACGGCCCAACCGTCGCCATGGACTGGGACATCCAGAACGAGTCCAGCCTCGACGGCGAGCAGGCCGCACCCGGCACCTGGGATCAGATAGACATCACCTACGTCGAAGTCGACACCTGGTCCTGACCCCCACCGTCTCCCCGCTGTGAGCCGCCCATTCGCGCGCGGCCGGCAGGGCGCCCGCCGTGAGGGCGGCGGGCAGCGTCTCGCGGGCCCGGACGACTCTGCCGGGCCCGCGAGAACAACCACCAACACCACCACCGCAACCACCTGGAGAACCCATGCCGACCAAGCCCCCAATGCGGGTCTTCATCGCCACCGTTGCTGACGGTGAACGAGTCGACGGCACCGACGTGCGCGCGCCTCGCGCCCACCGTGTCGACGCCGCGTACTTTCAGACCGACGGCCTGTTCACGACGTTCAAGGACTCCGACAACCAGGCTGTTTTCATGGCCCGCAACGACGTCCTGACGAGCGTCGCCCGGGTGCCTTCCGGTGCTGCTTTCTCGGCGCGCGTCGAACTCAGCAAGGACTTCGGCGACCTTGGTGATCTTCTGTGCGTGGCCGACGAGAAGGGCCACGCACAGGGCCGCATCCTCCAAGCCGAGAAGGACCCCAACGGCCGCACCTACGGATACGGCTACGACATCCGGGTGTCGACCATCGCCCAGCACGGGCAGGTCGTGGGCCCGGACGACGACTCTGCGCCCGGGCCCACGAGAACAACCGAAAGACGGTGAACCGTGGCTGCCATCCCACCTCTGCAGATTCCGTGCCCGGCCTGCGGCAACACGATCGAAGTACCCGTGACCGCGACATTCGAGGGCGCCTCGGACGGCTCCGATCAGTTCACTGTCACGATCGCCCGCGAGCCGATCCGCGAACACGCCGCCCAGCATGTCCCGCAGGACGCTGAGACGGTGACGCCTGCTGTCTGCGCGGACTGCGGCGGCAGCCGAGAGTGCGCTCGCTGCGAAGGCCACGGCCACCTCGACGGCGAACGCTGCACCGCCTGCGACAGCCTCGGCATCTGCCCCACCTGCCGCGAGCGGGAGACAGAGTGACCGCCCGCACCCCCGCCGAGTGGCAAGCGATCGACGCGCCGTTCGTCCCGCTCGGCGACTGGGACCCGATCCCCGGCACCTGCTCCCGCTGCGGCCAGCCCGCATGGCTGGGCGAGACCCGCTGGTGGCATGACGGCCAGCCGTGCCCGTCACGCGGGCGGACCGCCGAATTCCTGCCCGATCCCCGCTGACCCCTGCTGCCCGGACTTCACCCAACGCCGCCGAACAGCGGGCCAACCACCGCAGCGCCTCCGGCTGATCCCCGGAGGAAGGAAGCCCCGACGCGTCCCGAGCGCCGGGGCTTCCGCTTATCTCGGGAGAACCCTCATGCGCTTTCACTGCGCCGCATGTAACAAGTCCTTCACCAAGACACCGGACCTCGGCGAGGTCCCATTCGAGGTAGACGGCTACGAGGGACTGTTCCTGTCCGGCTTCAAAGGGCGAGAGGCCGACGGCAAGATGATCATTGAAGCGGCGACATGCCCGGAGTGCTGCCTGTTGGCTCCTCGCACCTGTGCGGCCGCGCCCGTGCCTGGCGAATCCCCAGGCACGCCCTGCGCCGACTGCGGTCACGCCGTCCTCCTCCACGTCGGCGTCGACCACTGCCCCGTCTGCGAAATGCTCGACCTGAACAGGCAGCTCTACCGGATCGTCGAGGGCGGCCCAAACAAGGCCCTCCAGCGCGCCGCGTTCTATGCGGGCGGCCCGTACCCCCATGTTCTTCGCCGCTGAACCACCTACCCTCACCGAGGAGACCCGCATGTCCGCTTTCACCGACAAGCTCCACAGCTTCTTCTCCCGCTTCGCCGAGGTCTCCCACGAAGACCTCGCCAAGGTCGAGCAGGCCGTCGAGGAGAAGCTCCACCCCTTCGTCAACGACGTCCGCGCCGAACTCAAAACCGACGTCGCCAACCTCGAAGGCGAACTCCGCCGCGACCTCGACGCCCTCAAGGCACAGGTCGAGGCCCTGCTCAAGGGACAGACGACCCCGCCCACCGCGAGCTGATCCCGATGCTCGAAGTTTTCTGCTACACGATCGGCTTCGTGCTCCTGCTCCTGGCCGCCGTCCTCCCGGCCACAGTCCCGCACCGAGACCGCATGGCCTACGCCGGGCTCGCACTGTGGCTGCTGCCGACGACCGTGCACACGCTGCAGGCGCACTAGCCACAGCGGAGTAGGAGCAGCCCATGGCACCCGACGGAAACTCCACCCCAGCCGCCACCACGCCGCTCACCGCGGACAGTGCCCTGGCCCACGCCGCCCGGCTGCTACAGAACGCCGAGCTGGTCACCGATCACTCGCTCATGCAGCGGCTGGAGAGCATCGCCGACTCCTGGATCGCGATCGCCCGCACCATCGCCGAGCGCGAACGAGACTGACTGGGAGGCGGTGCCAGTGGCCAGCCTGCCGAACCAGTGGAACGCGTCCAGCCCGGCCGGGAGCCAGTGGGCGCAGGCCTTCCAGCTCGTCAACGACGACGGCACCCCGGTGAACGTCGCCGGCTGGACGTGGGAGTTCGTGATCCGGCCGTCCGTCACCGACAGCGCGAGCCCCGCCCTCGTCCAGATATCGACCACGGTCAGCGCGCAGGGCTACATCACCGTCAACACCAGCACCGCAACCGTGATGGTCGTCCTCAACCCCGCCGCCACCAGCCTCCTCGGCAAAGGCGCCAGACCCTACGCCCTGTGGTCCAACCCCGGCACCACCACGGCGGTCGCCTGGCTAGAAGGCGTCTTCAACAGCCAACTCATCGCCAGCCCCTGAAGGGAGACCCGGTGCCCAACGTCATCGTCTCCCCAACCGGAGTTCAAGGCCCCCGCGGCAACGCTGTCCTCCACGGCGCCGGTGCACCCGGCCCGACGGTCGGAATCGACGGGGACTACTACGTCGACACCACCAACTACCCCACCTCGGCCGTCCTGTACGGGCCGAAGACGTCCGGGGCGTGGCCGGGCTCCGGGATCACGTTCGGCGGGGGTGCGGTCGGCGCGCTCCTCGCCGCGAACAACCTCTCCGACGTCGCGAACGCGGCCACAGCCCGCACCAATCTCGGTCTCGGTAGCGCTGCCACCCGCGCCGTCGGCACCACCACCGGAACCGTCGCCGCCGGCGACGACACCCGCCTCTCCGACGCCCGCACACCGCTCGCCCACGCCGCCACCCACGCCAGCGCAGGCAGCGACCCCGTCACCGTCACCCAATCCCAAGTCACCGGCCTCGCCGCCGCACTCGCCGCACTCCTCCCGCTTGCGGGCGGCACCATGACCGGCGACCTCACCGTCAACGGCGCCAACCTCACCGTCAAACGCTCGGACGGCACCGGCGCCTACCGACTCCGCGTCACCGGCAGCGGCCTCGACCTGGACATCGCCGGACTCGACGTCTTCGTCTCGAAATTCGCCAACGGCGACTTCACAGGCACACAGTCCAACGTGCTCAGGCTGGAAGCCGCAGGCCCGCACCTGATCGGACGTACCCAGTTCGGGACCGGCCCGTTCGATGACGTACACGACATCGACGCCACCACCGGCGTGGCATCGCTCGGCGCGAAGAACGGCCTGAGCAACGTCCGCTTCTGCGGACGCACCGCCACCGCCGGCGCTCCGACCACCGGCACGTGGTCGGTCGGCGACACCGTCCAGGACTCGGCCGGGATCCTGTGGCTGTGCACGACCGCTGGCACTCCCGGCACGTGGACCAGCTCACTGAAGCCGTGGATCTTCGACGTCACCACGTACGGGGCGAAGGGGGATGCGCAGGTCGTCAACGACGGCGCCATGGCCTCCGGATCCGCCATCCTCACCTCCACGACCGCCTCTTTCGCGGCAGGCGACGTCGGCAAGGCCATCTCCGTCAAAAGCGCCGGCCCGACCGGCGTCACCACGCTGGTCACGACGATCGCTTCCCGGCAGTCCGCCACCCAGGTCACCCTCACCGCAGCCAACGCCTCCGGCGGGGCCGTGTCCGGAGCGGTCGTCATCTGGGGCACCGACGACACCGCGGCGATCCAGGCCGCCACGGATGCTGCCGAGGCCTACCTCGGCAGCCACAGCTACGCGCAGGTGTACTTCCCGCCCCGGCCCTACGTCGTGGCCGGAGCGCTCAACACCAGCAAGAGCGGCAACGGACAGATCGTGTTCGGCGTCTACGCGACCACGGCCAATAAGCGGATCTTGGAGTTCTGCGGTGCGACCGACGGCACCGCCGCGGTCCGGCACTGGCAGCAGACCGTCCCCCAGTACGCCGGATCCTGCCTCATCTCGTTCGGCGTGTACTCGTCGACCACCGCACAGATCAACGACATCAACGCACACGGCAACCCGGGCGTGATCTGCGGCCCGAACGAAGGGGCCGGATACGGCGCGGCCGGCGTGTTCTCCAACGTGATGGCCGTGATCAAGGATCTGGCCATCGCCACCACCCATAGCGCGTACGGCCTGACCTACGGCGGCCTCAACTTGTACGGCTGCGCCAACGCGTTCGTCGAGAACGTGGGCGTCGGTACCCTCGGTACGGTCGGGGGCTCTTCGACCGACTACACGAGCCCTGGCGTTTTTGGTACTGGCCTGTCCGTCGCGGCGCTGCTGCCTGCGAACGGCAACAACGATCACAACCTGGTCCGCAACCTGGGCGTTGGCGGCGGCTACACGTTCGGCCTGTATCTGACTGAGCACGGGCTGGTCGACCGCTATATGGCTTTGTATTGTTTTGCCGGGTTGTGTCCCGTCGGCACTTACGCCGGGTCCGGTGGCGCCACCCACGCGATGAAAGTCCTGCAGGCGTCGATCGAGTCGTGCACGCACGAGCTGTACATCGTCGGCTACGGCTCGCAGGGCGTCGGCCCGATCATCGACATCGACCAGCTGCAAACCGAATCCGGCAACCCGAACGTCACCGGGAACTCTGCGCTCGCCATCCAGTCCGCAATCGGCACCGTCAAACTCACCGGCCTGTTCACGCCCGCTGGTTTCTCGACATCGAGTCCGTGCGGCATCGAATTCGTCAACGGCCAGGTCCCACGCGCCATCGCCCTCAAGACCAACGCTTTCACAGCCAACCCGCTCGACCGGACCCTGATCTGTGACACCAGCAGCGCAGGGTTCACCGGGACGCTCCCAGATGCGACGGCCAACCCGGTCCAGTACGTCCTCAAGAACGTCGGCGGCAACACGCTCACGGTCGCCACGACCAGCAGCCAGCTCATCTACACCACCAGCGGCACCGGCGCCACCACCACGACCGTCACCACCGGCGGGACCCTCCGCGTCCAGGCGCTCTACAACGGCACCACCTGGGGCTGGTACTCCGTCTGACCCGGAAGGAGACACCCCATGGGCCAACGCGGACGCGGATGGGACCGTCAAATCCCGGAGGGTTTCGAGGAGTACCGGGCCGACGGCAAACGCCGCTGCTGGAGCCGCACGAAAAAGTCCGGCCTACAGTGCGCCAGCATGGCGATGACCGGCCAGAACGTCTGTCAGATGCACGGTGGGAAAGCACCACAGAACCTCGCGAAGGCCAAAGAACGGATCACCGAGCAAAGGGCAGCGGAGATCGTGGCAACCTACGGCCGGAAGATCGAAACCACCGCCACCGAAGCCTTGCTGGACGAGGTGCAGTGGACCGCCGGCCACGTCGCCTGGCTCCGCGAACGCGTCCAGGAGATCGAAGCCGGAGAGGTGTCCGGCGCCGACGGCGAACACCCGCTCGTCTGGGGCAAAACCCGAGAGAAGCGCGGCGGCGAGGACTTCGGTACGACCGAGGAAGCTGCCCCCAGCATCTGGCTGAAGCTGTACCAGCAGGAACGCGCGCACCTCGTCAAGGTCTGCGCGGAGGCGATCAAGGCGGGGATCGAGGAGCGCCGGATCCGGCTTGCTGAGCAGCAGGGCGCGCTCGTCGCCCAGGCAATCCGCGCCATCCTCGAAGACCTCGGGCTGAGCCCCGAGCAGCAGGCCCGAGTCCCGGACGTCGTCCCGCGACACCTGCGGGCGCTCGCATCCTGATGGCGGGAGGCGGTGACCATGACCGCCACCCTCGACTGGGCCGAGTACGCGGCCCGCGAGTTCGAACCTGCCAGCACGCACCAGCGGTGGGCGACACCAGGCTCGCTGGCCCGGCACATGGACCCGAACACGGTCCAGACCGAGGCCCTCGACCTGCTCGACGCCAACCTCGTCGACGTCGCCGAGGGGCACTGCCGGAGGCTGATCTGGTCGATGCCGCCACAGGAGGGCAAGAGTGAGCGGACCAGTCGCCGCTTCCCAACGTGGCTGCTCACGAGGAACCCTGAGCTGCGGATCGCGATCGTCTCGTACGAGATGGGCGTGGCCCGCCGCTGGGGCCGGGCAATCAGGAACGACATCACGGAACACCCCGAGCTTGGTCTCGTCGTACGGCAGGACACTTCGGCCGCGCACGAGTGGCAGCTCGACGGGCACCGCGGCGGCGTCTACTCCGTCGGTATCGGCGGCGCGCTCACCGGCCGCCCAGTCGACGTACTCCTCATCGATGACCCACTCAAGGGCCGCAAGGAAGCCGACTCCGCCACCTACCGGCAGGCGTGCAAGGACTTCTACACAGACACGGCCCGGACGCGTCTCGCGCCGGACGCGCTGCAGATCATCATCCAAACGCGGTGGCACGAGGACGACCTGTCCGGATGGCTCCTGTCCGGGCCGTCCGGAAGCGAGTGGCGGTACATCAACGTCCCCGCCCAAGCCGAGGACGACAATGACCCGCTCGGACGGCGGCCGGGCGACTACCTGATCTCGGCTCGCGGCCGTACCGCAGCCGACTGGGAGGCCACGAAACGGGATGTCGGCGCCCGCACCTGGGCCGCCCTGTACCAGGGACGACCGGCGCCGGCGGAGGGCGGCCTGTTCAAGCGATCGCACTGGCGCTGGTACAACGCCCCCCGCGGCGTGCGGCACGACGACGGCACGTGGTGGGTGCACGGCGCGGACGAGGTCATCCAGTCCTGGGACATGACCTTCAAGGACACCCGGGTCAGCGACTTCGTGGTCGGGCAGGTGTGGGCCCGCTACGGCGCCGACGTCTTCCTCCTCGACCAGGTCCGTGACCGGCTCGACTTCCCCGCCACCGCCCAGGCCGTGCGTGCCCTGTCGGCGAAGTGGCCGCAGTCGCACGGGAAGCTCGTCGAGGACAAAGCGAACGGCCCGGCGATCATCGCCCAGCTGAAAGCCACCGTGCCCGGGCTGATCCCGGTCACACCGAAGGACTCCAAGTACGCCCGCGCCAGCAGCGTGGCCCCGTTCGTCGAGTCCGGCAACGTCCACCTGCCCGACCCGGCACTGGCGCCGTGGATCGACGAGTTCGTTGTCGAGCACACGTCGTTCCCGAACAGCCCGCACGACGACCAAGTCGACTGCACCAGCCAGGCCCTGAACCGGCTGCTGGCCGGGCAGGCCGGCGCCGAGCAGGCGATGGACTACCTGCGAGCCCTGCAAAGCGCGACACAGCCCGGATCGGCTGCCTGATCACCAGGGGGTGAAGCGTGGCCCGCTGGTTCCCTTCTCTGCGCCGCCCGAAGGACGAGCCGGACGTGACGAAGGCCGCGGGCACGCCCGCGCCGGCGACGTTCACGCCGTCTCAGGTGGCAGCCCTGCTCGGCTCGGTGTCCGTCAACGGGCAGGTCGTCGGCACCATCAACCCGCTGCCTCGAACGGACCCGATGGTGGCGTTCGGGCCCGGCGTCCCACTGATCCCGGCCCCGCTCGACCCCGTCCGGCAGGACACCGGCCGGCCCGAGCCGCGTCTGACCGAGTATCCCGTCAGTACAAACATTCCGGGCGTCAGCGACAGGCTGGTGCCGTGGAAGGTACTCCGGGACGCGGCCGGCGTGGGCGGTCTGGCGCGGCGCTGCATCGAGATCCGCAAGGCCGAGGTGGCAACGCTCGACTGGACGATCGCGATCTCCCAGGGGGCCGCGGAGAAAGCGCAAGCCGACCACCCGGGCATGTCCCGGTCGGAAATCGAAGCCGACCTCGGCAAGCGGCTCGGGCCGGACATCACCCGCTGTACCGAGTTCTGGAGCGAGCCGAACCCGCGCGAGGGCGAGAACTTCTCCGAGTGGGTCTCCAAGTTGCTCGAAGAGCACCTCGTCCTCGATGCGATCGCGATCTACCCGCGGCGCACGTACGGCGATGACCTGTACGCGCTGGAGATCATCGACGGCAGCACGATCAAGGTGCTGCGCGACAACACGGGCGGCCGTCCGCAACCGCCGCAGCCCGCGTTCCAGCAGCTGCTGTGGGGTTTCCCCCGCGGCGAGTTCGTCGCCGACACCGACGCCCAAGGCCAGGTTCTCAACGGCTACCGCTCAGACCACCTCATCTACAAGCGCCGTAACGTCCGCACCTTCACCCAGTACGGGTACTCCGCGGTCGAGCAGGCGTTGGAAGACATCGACGTCTGGCTGCGCCGCCGCAAGTGGATCCGCGACGAGTACACCGAAGGCACCGTTCCGACCGGCCTGATCCGCAACGACGGCACCACCGGCTGGACCGCCCAGCAGATCCTGGAGTACGAGCGCAGCCTCAACGACGCCTACGCCGGACAGACCGGCGAGCGGCACCGGCTGCGCGTCCTGCCCCCCGGCTTCTCCCTTGAGACGCCGCAGGCCGACGTCGCGGAGAAGTACCGGCCCGAGTACGACCTGTACCTGATCAAGCAGATCGCCGCCCACTTCGACGTCACCATCGCCGAACTGGGCTTCACCGAGGCTGGCGGGCTCGGCTCGACGGGCTGGCACGAGGGCCAGGCCGACGTCCAGCACCGCAAGGCCACGCTGCCCACGCTGCGCTGGCTGCAGCAGCTGCTCACCACGATCAGCCGCAAGCACCTCGACATGCCGCCCGAGCTGGAATTCCGATTCCTCGGCCTGGAAGACGAGGACGAGGCGGCTGCGGACCAGGTGGCGCTGCAGCGGATCCAGTGGGGCCGGATGACCCTGAACGAGGACAGGGACCGGGTCGGCCAGCCGCGCTATCCGTTCCCCGAGGCGGACATGCCGATGGTCATGACCACCCGTGGCGTGATCTTCCTTGAGGGCGCCTCGGACTCCGCCACCCCCGGCGTGCCGCTCACGCCAGGCAGCGGCGACACCGGCGCCCAACCTGTTCCGGGCGAGTCCGCTGCCGGAACCGGCAACGAGGACGAGGAAGAGCCCGGGCCGGCCGTTGAGGGCGTCCAGTCGGAGGCAGTGAAGGCCGAACTGGCCGCGTTCCGCCGCTGGTCGCGGAAGAACCCGAGCCCGCGGCGGCCATTCGAGTTCCAGGTCGTCACGAAGGCCGACGCTCCCGCTCTCGTCTTCGACAGCCGGGTGGTCTTCGCGGGCGGTGACCAGGGCCCAAAAGCCGCTGACCTCACCTCGGCCAAGAACTGGCCGGGGTGGGGACCCGACCAGAAGGCAGTCGCCTACTGGGTGCCACGCATCCGCAAGGCCATGCGCGGCACCATCGACACCCGGCGCTTGGCCGAGGCGTGGATCGCCGAACGGGCCATCGTCACCAAAGCCGACGAACCCGACCTTGATGACGTCGACGACTTCGAAGACGACAGTAATGACGGCGACAATGGGGCCGTGATCCGCACCGACCACGATGCGGTCGGCTGGCTCACCAACCACGGCGTCAACCTCACCGCCGCTCTGGCGTTCATCAACGAACTGCATGCCGAGGGCTACACCATCGGAGAGCGCTCGGCGACAGCCGTCGTCGGCGGGCACACCACGGTCGACTGGTCCACCTGGAAACCCGGCCATGCCAGTGCGGCCCGGCTCGTCCAGCCCGGTGGCGGCGCCAACAGCCTGGAACGGCTACTGAACGAGGCTGGGATCACGATCGGATCGGTGGCCGCGCACCGCATGGACAAGCTCGCACGGACCCTGTCCGATGCGCTCGCCAACGGAGACGACACAGACACGCTGGCCGGGGACCTGGAAGACGTCCTCGACGACGAGGCGTGGGCCGACATGGTCGCCGTCACAGAGATCTCCCGTGCCGTGTCCGCAGCCACCATCGATATCTATCAGGCCAACGGGATCGCGACGGCGTCATGGACGACCGCAGCGGACGAGCGGACCTGCATGCCGTGCTCGATCAACGAGGACGCCGGCCCGATGCCGGTCGGCGCCTCCTTCCCCAGCGGAGCCGCCTACCCACCACAGCACCCGCGGTGCAGGTGCTGCCTTGTCGCCGAGGCAAGCAGTTTCTGACCTTCAAGACGTCATAAAGCGCCTGATCAGGAGAAGCACAGCGAGAACGCTGCGCGATCTGCGGAGTCCATGAATCGGAGGCGCCTAAGGGGCGTCTCCACGTCGACCACGACCACAGGTCCAGTGCTGTGCGCGGCCTGTTGTGCTCCCGCTGCAACACGGGTCTCGGTCAGTTCAAGGACGATCCCAGCAGGTTGCCTGCAGCCATCGGGTACCTCAAACGCACTGCCGCATAGCCAGAGAAGATCACCTAGGGGCGTCCGGTCGGGCGCCCCTTTCGCATGCCCAGGAAAGGAGGAGTCCGGCGCATGTCGACGATCACCTACGCCTGGGCCCCTATCACCAAGTCCGAAGAACAGGACGACGGCACGATCATCGTGCACGGACCAGCGGCGTCATCTGCCCTCGATCGGGACCAGCAGATCTTGGCGCCGGACTTCCTCGATCGCGCGATGCCCGAGTGGTTCAGCAGCGGGGCGAACGTACGAGAGCAACACGATGCCAAGAAGGCGGTAGGCGTCGGAGTCGGACTGACCAAGGGCGACGACGGAGCCCACTACGTCAGCGCGCGAATTGTAGATCCGGTCGCCGTCGCCAAGGTCAAGCATGGCGTCCTCAGGGGCTTCTCCGTAGGGATCAAGAACCCGAAGATCGAGATGGGTAAGGCCGAGGCGCCGAACGGCATCGTGACTGACGGAACGGTCTGCGAGCTCAGCGTGTGCGACCGCCCGGCAAATAGCGAGTGCATGTTCCAGCTCGCGAAGGCGGACGGGGCCGGTGAACTGGCTCTCGTCGAAGACCCGAAGGTCGTCGAGAAGGCAGACACCGAGACGTTCGGCCTGCCGGCTGAACTGTACGAGCGGCTCGCGACTCCTGTGAAGGAGGCGCTGGCTGGGCTTGTGGCGAGCGGCGCCACGGTCGCTGCGGAGTCGGCCAAGGCGGATGGCGCCGAGACTGTCCCCGTGGTCGTGAACGTGACGGTGAAGTCGGCCGAGCCCGACCTGGGGAAGGCGTACAGCACTGCGGACCGGAAGCGGATGGCGGCCGCCGGTCAGGCCATGGACGACGGCAGCTACCCGATCAAGAGCAAGGCGGACCTGCGGAAGGCCATCAAGGCTGTCGGCCGTGGCAACGCCGACCACGACGACATCCGCAAGCACATCATCACCAGGGCCAAGGCCCTCGGACTGGAGGCCATGGTGCCCGAGAACTGGCAGGCGGACGGCTCGCTGAAGAAAGCCGACGCCGACGAAGAGCTGGTCGCGAAGGCGGAGCAGGTGCTGCGCGACGTGCGCGCCCTCGCTCCGTCGCTGACGAAGGCCGACGGCGGCGAGGGAGGCGACGGCGGCGAGGACGAGACCGAGGACATTACGGGCGCCGAGCAGGCCATCGCCGTGATCGCCAAGCTCATCATCGCCGAGGCGGAATCCCTCGCCATGGGCAACCTCAACGAGGCCTGCGACATCGACCTCCTGCTGTCGGCCGTCCGCTCCCTGGCCTGGTTCAAGCAGCGCGAGGAAGCCGAGCAGCAGGGCGGCGCAGACATGGAACTCGCCGACAAGCCGGCCAGCAAGCCCACCCCGAAGACTTCCGGCCCCGCCGCCTCCGATGGCGGCGAGGACGAAGAGGAGGGCGAGGACGACGACGAGGCCAAGACCACGCCGAAGTCCGACGCTCCCACGCTCACCAAGGCAGACGTCACCGAGTTGGTGAAGGCAGCCGTCGCAGAGGCCACCACCGCTTCCGAGGAGCGCGCCAAGGCGCTCGAAGCGGACCTGGCGAAGGCGAACGCCGCCATCACCGAACTCCGGGCTCTGCCGCAGCCGGGCGGACCGGTGCTCACCCGCACCACCATTCAGGAGGCCGAGGCCCGCAAGAGCGATGCCGCCCTCCTCCGCGCTCAGGCGAACAAGTACCTCGCCAAGGCCGACCAGTGCAGCGACCGCTACCTCGCGGACGGCTACCGCGAGAAGGCCAGCGAACTCCTGGCCAAGGCCGACGCCTGACCGCTCTCCACCCGAACGCTTCCCGACCCCACATGGTGGGGTCTTTTTCATGAAGGGAGCCCGCTGTGGCTCTGCCCAATGCAGAACTGTTGTTCGGCGACGCGCCGGATGCCCCCAAGCTGTCCAAGGGCGAAGTCGCCACCCGCTTCGACGCCCTGATGAAGGCCGTCGACACCGCCCCCATGCGCACGCTCGGCCCGCAGGACGTTACCAGCGCCTTCGGCGCCGGCCACGGCATCGACTTCCGTGCGCAGCCGACGAACGCCTACGGCATGCTCACCAAAGCCCTGGAGGCTCCAGAGCTGACGAAGGGCATCAGCGCAGAGGCCCTCGCCTCCGTCACCTCCGCCCTGGACGAACTCAAGGCGCAGCAGCCCGACCTCGTCAAGGACATCACCACGTCCTCTCCGGTGGGCACTGGCCTCGTCGCCTTCGACCTCGAAGCGCCAGCCAAGATGCTCACCCCGCGCCCCACGCCGCTGCGCAACCGCATTCCGCGTAAGAAGGGCGTGGGCCTGTCCCACCGCTTCAAGCGGATCACTGGCTTCACCGGCACCGGCACCGGCGGTGTCAGCACCTTCCGCGCCGGCATCACCGACACCACCCAGAACAACTTCGCCCCCTCCGGGGCGAGCAACGCCCTGTACTACGCGCGCGGCCCGAAGATCAGCTACGCGGGCGACGACCAGACCGTGCCCTACTTCCAGTTCTCCGTCTCCGACGAGGTGACGTGGAGCGCGCAGTACGCCGGCCAGGGCTACCAGGACATCCGTCAGCTGTCCCGCACGAGCCTGATGTACTCCAGCATGCTCATCGAGGAGCGGCAGCTCCTGATGGACCGGGGCACCGCGTCCGGGTTCCTCGGCGCCCTCTCCGCGCCGACCAGTGTGACGGGAACCGCCCGATCGGCTGCGGCAGGCGAGACCGGTATCTCCGGCGCTACGACGAGCCTGTACATCAAGGTCACCGCCGATGCTGGCGACTTCGGGCAGTCCGTCCTGTCCTCGGCCGCGACTGTCGCGGTCAGCAACGGCCAGGTCGTCGACGTCACGGCTACCCTTCCGGCCGGCGCGACCGGCATGCGCGTGTACGTCTCCACCGGCGCTTCCGACCCCGGCGACGCCTCCCGCTGGTACGTCGGCCGCTCGGGCTACAACACGTTCACCGTCCAGGGCGCGCTGCCGACGTCGGGCACGGCGGCGTCTGCGGTCACCGCCGACACGTCCGCGTCGGCCACGAGCTACGACGGCATCCTGCCGATCTGCACCGGCGCGAACTCCGGCTACACCAAGCAGCTCAACGCTGCGCTGTCGACGTCGAACCCGGGCTCGGAATGGCAGGCCGCGTTCTCGTCGCTGTACGCGGCGGTGAAGGCGGACCCGGACCGCACGCTGCTGAACGGCAGTGACAGGAAGCAGCTCTCCGACGCCCTCAAGACCAGCTCGTCGTCGAACTACCGGATGACGATCACCCAGGACGAGGTGTCCGGCGTAACCCTCGGCGACGTGGTCAACACCATCGTCAACGAGGTCACCGGCAAGGGCGTCTCCGTCGAGGTCCACCCGTGGATGCCGCAGGGCAACTCGGTGATCCTCTCCGACACCCTTCCGGTACCCGACTCCCAGGTCTCCGAGTGCTGGGCCGTCTACAACGTGCAGGACCTCATGGGCATCGACTGGCCGGTCACCCAGTTCGCCTACGAGTCCTCGTCTTACTGGTTCGGCACGTTCTTCTGCTATGCACCCGCGTGGCAGGGCGCGATCACCGGCATCAAGCTCGTCTGATCCCCCTGACCGCTGGGCCCGCGTCCCCGCTCCGAGGCGCGGGCCCAGCACCCTCAACAAGGAGGCCGGTATGGCGCGCATGTGCCTGCCCGATGGCGCCGTACGCGGCGTCGACTTCGAAGGCGCCCGCACCGGCGCCCACACGGGCTCCTACACGCCCGGCAAGGACGGCACCGTCACCGTCGACAACCCCCGCCACATCCGCGCGCTGCGTGAGATGGGTGCGTTTCCGGCGAACCTCGGGGGCCGCGCCAACGGCGGGTTCCGTTGCGAGTGCGGGTTCGGCTCGTACTTCAAGACCTGCTCCCGCTGCGGCGGGACCTGCGAAAGGGATAGCTGATGCCTCCGAGGAAGCGCGCTACGGCAGCGCCCGAATCCGTCGCGGACGACCAGCAGACCGACGGCTCCGACGCCCGGGCGAACGACGACGCCGGGCCCGGCTCGGCCGACACGGCGCCCGGGACCGAGAACAGCGACGAGCTGGAGCGCAGCGAGCTGCAGGCCGTCGACGAGCCGTGCACCGAGTGCTTCCCGCGGGGCTGGCCCGACCACTCCTTCGCTGTCGGCTGCGAGCACGGCACCTGGACGCGTGACTGATCTGAGCATCGGGACGGGGGTGGGCTGATGCCGTCAATCCCATACGTGTCCGCAGCGTCCTTCAAGGCGCACCCCACGTACCTCGACCTGGACGATCTGCGGTCCGGATCCAACCTCGACAGCGACCAGACCGCCGAGCTGGTCAACCTCCTGTTGATGGCGTCGGACTGGGCCGACAACCGGGCCGGACAGAACCTCGGCGCCCACGTCGTCACTCAGCGGTGCCGGGCGCGCTTCGGCCGCGACGGCAGCCTGAAGGTCCACGCAGACAACACGCCCGTGATCTCGGTGCTGTCTGTGGGCTACGGCTATACCCCGACGGCCCTTACGACTGTGGACGCCTCGTCCGCGTGGGTTGAGGACGGCAGCCAGATCGTCATCCCCCTCGGCGGCGCTACCGGCCCGTGGTCGGGGAGCCTGCAGTTCGGGAGCCCGGTCGGCGGCGGCGAGGTGTACGTACAGCTTGTCTACGTCGCGTGCTGGGTGGCTACCGCGCTGTCGCAAAACGCCGCCGTGAGCGCGAACACGCTCACGGTCGCCGACCCGACGGGCATCGTCCCGGGTGGCAGTTACCGCATCTGGGACCCCGGCTACGAGGAAGACGTCACCGTGTCGGCGACCTGGACGCCGCCAGCCGCGTCGGTGCCGGTCGTGCCCACGGCTGTGACCCTCGCGGCGCCGACGGTGTATGCGCATGCGGCTGGCCATGACGTGTCGGGGATGCCGTCGGACATGCGGCTCGCGGTCACCAACTACGCCGTCAGCGCGCTGATGCGGCCGGACACCGCCTCGGAGGACAGCTATCCGGACACCGCCCTGTCGTCAGGGACGCGGCAGAAGGACCCCCGCAGGGACGGCTCTGGCCTGGTGAAAGAGGCCGAGCGGATCCTGTCCCGTTACAGCAGAGTCAGGTGATCTGGTGAGCGTCGCTACCGCGTTGGACGGGATCTGCCGCTACTTCGGCGGCCCGTACGACCCGGACACCCGCACCTACCGTGCCTCCCCCGTAGCGGGTGTCGGGGTGGTCCGGCGGGCGTTCCCGAAGCGCGATGACCACGCCGACTACTTCCGGGGCATGGAACTGGGGACGCGCACGGGCTGCCAGATCGTGGCCACGATCTACCGGCAGCAGGAGTTCCGTATCGCGCTCGGCGGGGAGCACGGCGGCTGGAAGCAACGCAACTTCGACGTCGAACTCGCGTGTTTCATCCGCAGCAGGACGTCTCACGCGGAGGAC
Organism: Streptomyces sp. NPDC006739; assembly: GCF_042869815.1. Lineage (NCBI taxonomy): Bacteria > Bacillati > Actinomycetota > Actinomycetes > Kitasatosporales > Streptomycetaceae > Streptomyces > Streptomyces sp. NPDC006739. The sequence goes on along the minus strand of NZ_JBIAGM010000003.1, from coordinate 261,118 downwards.
GCGCAGGACGACGTGTACGACCTCCAGGACGCGCTGTTGGAGTGGATGCGCCTGGACCGCACGTTGGGCGGTGCGGTGTTCCAGGCGGGGGAGCACATGACGAACGGCTCCAACGTGATCGGCATCTCCTACGGCCAGCCGGAGACCAAAGCCGAACTCACCAAGTCGTTCATGTCGATCACGTTCTCGGCATGCGAGCTGATCCCCAACGCCTGACGGCGCCCGCCCACTTCCTCATCCCCCCTTTTGTCTCCGGGAGATCCTTCATGCCTCCGTCCAAGGACGCGCCGCCCGAGCCGGCCACCACTACCAAGGAAGCCCCCGCAGAGACGGGGGCTTCGCCATCAGCCGAGGCCGACGAGACGCCGGCCGGTCTGCTGCCTGCGGGCGTGTACGAGTACACCGCCCCGTTCACCACCGTCTACGGCCTGCCGCTGACCGCCCGCCCGGACAACCCCGGCCGGCCCGCTGAGGGCGATGACCCGGGCGAGCCCGCCGCGCCGGCGACGGTCTTCGCCTGGGACTTCGGCTGCCCCGACGACGGCCGCTGGCGGCCCACCAAGAAGAAGCCCAACCAGCAGCCGGACAACGCCCCGGCCAACTCCGGAGGGGAGTGAGCCGTGGTCGCCACCTTTGCACCCGCCAAACAGTTCCTGGTCATCGGCAACGAGACAGCCCAGGGAACCGCTGTTGCGGGCACGTTCACGCAGCTCATCGACAGTCTCAAGCCGTCCGACAAGCCCACCTTCCTCAAGGATCGGGCCTGGCGCGGCAGCATGGGCACCGATGCCTTCAACCAGATCGCGGGTGTCAAGCACGCCGAGGTGGATCTCGGCGGCCCTGTTTTCGCGGACGGCATCGGGTTCCTCCTGCGGAACATCCTCGGGGATGTCGCCGTCGTCGGTACCTCTACCGGTTCCGGTGGCACCACCCTGTCCGCGCAGGCTGCGGCGGGGGCGACGTCGATTACGACGGTGGCGTCGATCCCGGCGTCCACGGTCGTGCAGATCGGGTCGGGCGCGACGGCCGAGGTCTTCACCACGGGTACGCCGACCGGAACCGGGCCTTACACGATTCCGCTGACGACGCCGACGGGCGGCCTGGTGTACGCGCATGCCTCCGCGCAGGCCGTGCAGCCCGTCACCGGCCCGTACACGTACGCGTGGTCGCTCCTCAACTCGGGTGGCGGGCAGCCGATCTCTCACACCCTCACCCACTACCTGGGTCCCACAGCCACGGTGGGCGCCCGCGCCTACCCGGGGTTCTGCATGACCGGCCTTGACCTGAAGTTCAACGCCGAGTCCGAGCTGCTGGTGTGGTCCGGGAAGGGGGTGTCGTGGCCGTCGGTGGCGGCCGCGGCGACGCCGACGGCGAACGGCACGGCGATCAAGCCGATCGCGTCGTGGCAGACCACGGTCGGTATCGGCGGCCCCGCCTCGGGCGGCACGCTGGTTTCGACCGTGACGGACGGAGAAATCAACCTGGTCCGCCAAGCCGTGCCGATCTTCACGGCGACGGGTGTGCAGACGCCGTACATCATCCAGCGCGGCGAGTTCAACGCCACCGGCAAACTCAACTTTTCGGCCGTGTCCGACGAGTCGGCGCTGAACTACATGCTGAACAACACTCAGCCACAGGTGCAGATCATCACCAGCAACGGTCTGACCGGCACGAACCTCCTGTCCGTGCAGATCGACATGCAGCAGTGCGCGTTCGTCACGTCCGACCCCGACACCGCGAAGACCGCAGTCGGCTACCAGACGTCGTTCGAGCCGCTGTTCACCACCACCAACGCGGGTGGCTCCGGCGGTATGAGCCCCATCAAGATCTCGGTGACGTGCAACGTCACCCCCGGCACCTACTAACCCGCCCCCTCGATCGGCCGTCCCGGGGTGGAAGGGCTCCGGGACGGCTTCCTCCCTTCCACTGAAAGGCCCCTCCCATGTCTCAGCGTCACCCCCTCGCCACACCCGGAGCGTGGGTCGAACTCCGCGACCCGTCCGAACTGCGCTACGGCGACAAGCAGGCCGTCCAGAGCGGCATCGCCGACGTCGAGAACAAGGGGGCTCTCGGCGTCAACCTCAACACGAGCCTGATCAGTCTCCTCGTCGTCAACTGGGAGATCCCCGGCCAGATGCTGCCGTTGCCCTCGCAGGACCCGTCGGTCATCGGCATGCTGACGATCGCCGACGGCAACGCCCTGGAGAAGCTGATCACGCCCGCCCGGGAGTTGCTCTTTCCGGGAGATCCCGAGTCTGCAACGGCTGAGGAGCAGACTGCCGCCGCAGCCGACCCGGCGTCCCCTACCGCGCCTACCGCAGGCTCGTCGCAGCCCTAGACGGTAGGCCCATCCCAGGCACCCACCCGAGCACGCCCATGGAGCGAGCGTCGTTCTACGGATGGTTCGCCGAGAAGTACCAGTGGCCGCCGTCGGTGGTGGACGCGCAGCCGTGGTGGGTCATCGAGCAGATGCCGTACATCGCGCGCGCGTACGCCGAGGTGCAGGAGATGCAGATGGAACGCGCCCGCGCCGAAGCCGAGCGGGAAGCCAGACGCTGACCAGGGGGTGGCGATGGCCGGCGCGTTCCTCCATATCTCCGGCGTCGACGAACTGATCGCCGCCATGAGCGCGATGCGCGAACGGGTCTCCGCCGCCACTCCGCTGGCTGTCGTGGCGGCGCAGGCCGTCATCGAGGGCCGCGCGCGGGCCGAACTCTCCCGCTACTCCCACCCACGCGGTACCCCCACCCCGGCACCGCCCGGCGGGCCGCCGGCGCGCATCGACGGCCGCCTCCGCGACTCGTTCGATCTTGCCGGTCCGACGGCGGCGGGGGCCGGGGTGTGGCGGGCGGTGATGGGGCCAACGGCGGTGTACGCGCGGATCCAGGAACTCGGCGGTACCGCTGGCCGCGGTCACCACACCACCCTTCCTGCCCGGCCCTACCTGCATCCGGCCGCGCAGTCGGCCATCGATTCCGGCCTGGTCCGCGACCAGTTCGTCCGCCTGTGGGGCAGCGCCATCGCCCGATAGCCCAGCGTGCGCAGGAGGTGTCTGGTGTCGGAAAGCTTCCTGCCTCCGGTCATGGTCGAACTTGGCGGCTCGGACGACGGGTTCATCAAGACCCTCACCCGCGCCACCACTGCCCTCGAGCGTTTTGCTGAATCAGCTCGTGTTTCGGCTGCCGCCGTCGAAGGCTCTTTCGCGCAGCTGGCCGCCTCGTTCAAGTCGCTGGCCCCGGCGATCGAGACCGTCAACGCGGCGAAGAAGGAACTGCAAGGGTTCTCCCGCTCCGCAAACGCTGTGGCCAAGGCCACCGACAAGGCGGCCGCTGCCACCGATAAGGCCATGGCCAGCATCGCCGCCTCCGCCAAGACCATGGGTGAAGCGGTCAGCACCTCCGCAGCAGCCGCGGAGACCGGAATGGCCGCGATCGGCGCCGAGGCGAAAGCGACGGCGACGGGTCTGAAGGTGACCGCCGACGAGTCAGTGGTCGCGGGCACGAAGATGAAGGCTGCGGGCGCCGAAGCCGAAGCCGCGGGCGGCAAGTTCCTCGGTCTCGGCCCCGTCTTCGACAAGGTCAAGAAGTGGGGTGTGATCGGTCTCGCCGGGATCGGTATCGCCTCCGTGGACTTGGCGTCGAAGTTCCAGACGGAGATGACGCGCCTGTCCACCGCTGCCGGGGCGCCGGCCGCGCAGGTGAAGGCGATGCGCGGTCAGGTGCTGGCGACGGCGGACGCGGTCGGCGTGTCCGGCACGAGGATGGCCGAGGCCCTCTACCACCCTGTGTCGGCCGGACTGGATCTGAAGACGGCGTTGCAGGCGGTGAAGTACGCGGCGGAGGAGGCAAAGATCTCCGGGGCCAGCCTGGAGGACACCACCTACTCGCTGTCCAGCGTGATGAAGGCGTTCAACCAGCCCGCCAGCCAGGCGGAATCGACGATGGCCAGCCTCAACGCCATCGTCGGCCAAGGCGACATGCGCTTTCAAGATTTTAACCAAAGCGTAAAAAACTGGGCGCCCACTGCCTCCCAGATGGGCATCTCCATCAACAGCATGGGCGCCGGCCTCGCCTACCTCACCGACCGCGGCAACAGTGCCGAGGTCGCGGCCACCCGCATGACCATGGGCATCAGCATGATGACCACGCCGTCCGCGAAGGCGACGGCAATGCTGAAGGGGCTCGGCCTCGCATCGACAGACGTGTCCGCGTCGTCGGCGGCGATGAAGCAGGCCATGGAGAAGGCGGGCATCACCCAGAACAAGCTGGCCATGGACCTGAAGCGGCCTGACGGCCTGTACGTGGCGCTGAACGACCTGAAGACGAGCTTGGAGAAGGCTGGCGTCTCGGGCACCCAGGCTGACAGCGTCCTGTCGAAGATCTTCGGCGGCGGCCGGTCCGACAAGGCGATCATGTCGCTGATGCAGAACCTCGACGGGTTGAAGACCAAGTTCGAGGACATCCAGAAGGCATCGAACACCAAGAACTTCGACGCCGCCTGGGAGAAGACCCAGCAGACGTTCTCCGCGCAGATGGGGCGCCTGAAGGCCGCCGCAGAGAACACGGGCATCAGTATCGGCAACGCGCTGCTGCCGTCGGTCACCGGGCTCGTCAAGGGCATCACGAACGTCGTCACCGCGGTCGGCCCATTCATCAACCAGCACAAGCAGCTCGTTGGCCTCATCGCGTCCCTCGCGGGCGGCCTGTTGGCCGGGGCGATAGCGCTGAAGGCGTGGGCGGTCGCACAGGCTGCGGTGAACGCCGTGATGGCGGTCTTCGACGCGGAAGCCGACGCCAACCCGATCGGCGCGATCGTCATGGCGATCGCCGCGCTCGTCGCCGGACTGATCTACGCCTACAACCACTTCGCGAAGTTCCGGGCCGTCGTCAACGACGTCGGCCGGTTCCTGATGGGCGCCTTCAAGGTTGCCTGGCAGCAGGCGGCGGTTGTGGTTCGCGGACTGGAAATCGCCTGGTCCGCCACTGTGCACGCCATGCAGGCCCTCGCAAGGTGGCTGGACGCGAATGTCCTGTCGTGGGTGAAGGCGCGGATGGCGGACCTGTCGGCGTGGTGGAAGCTCCACGGCGCGCAGATCGAGGCGATTGCGAAGGCTGTCTTCGCGGCCATCGGCCTGTACGCGAAGGCGTGGTGGGCCACGATGCAGCCGCTTCTGGCGGTGCTGGCGGCAGCCTGGCGGGATACCTGGGGGGTCCTCCGGGACACGGCAAGGGTCGCCTGGTCGGTGATCTCCGGCGTGACGACGACGGCGATGCATCTGATCCTGAACACGGTAGGCCTCGTCCTCGACTTGATCACTGGGAAGTGGTCGCGGGTCTGGTCCGATCTGAAGCAGCTGGTCGGGCAGCAGCTCCACGACGTGGCGTCCACCATCTCCAGCGTTGGCAGTGGGTTCGCGAACCTGCTGTACAACGCGGGCGCCTCGGTGATTCACGGCCTGATTTCCGGGATCGAGTCGGCGATGGGCGGCTTGGGGTCGACGCTGAGCAGCATCACCTCTTTCATCACCTCCCACAAGGGGCCGCCTTCCTACGACCGGGTGATGCTGGCCCCTGCAGGCCGCATGATCATGCAGGGGTTGGTGGACGGCCTCAACAGTCACCTTCCGGTGCTCGCCGCCGCTACCGCCAATGTGGGCGCCACAGTCGAGTCCTCGTTCGCCCAGCGCATGGGCATCGCCTCTCCGAGCAAGGTGTTCCGGACGCTCGGGATCTACCTGAACGAGGGCCTCATCGACGGCATGACCGGGTCCACGGCGAAGGTGAAGGCGGCGACGAAGCGCATCGAGAGCCTGCTCATGGAGACCTACAACAAGGTCTCCGACCTGCGCGGCACTCGGGGTGTCTCCAACCGGTGGGTGGCCGCTCACGAGGCGACACTGAAGCATCTGGAGTCGTACGCCGGCCGGGAAGACAGGCTGATGCGGTCGCTGGCGGCGAAGCGGGACTCGGTCGCCAAGCGGATCAAGGATGCTCAGAAGGCGTTGGCTGCTGTGCAGAAGCAGTGGAACGCCGAGGTCAAGACGGTCGCCGATGGCGTGATGCAAGGGTTCAGTATCGTCACGCAGGCCCCGCAGGAAGGGTTCGCCCTCAGCGCGCAGGACGTCGTCAACAACATGCAGGCCCAATATCAGAAGGCCCAGGAGTTCGCGGCCGAGCTGCAAACCCTGCAGAAGAAGGGCCTGTCCTCCACCCTGATCCAGCAGCTCGCCGCCGCGGGTGTGGACCAGGGCGGGGCGACGGCGGCCGCGCTGGCGGGGGCGTCGAAGGGGCAGATCAAGCAGCTCAATAGCCTGCAGTCGGCGACGCAGAACGCCGCGAACGGCGTCGGCGTGGCGGTCGCCGACAGCATGTACGGGGCGGGCCTCAAGTCCGCTCAGGGCCTGGTCAAGGGCTTGCAGTCGCAGGAAAAGGCGATCGAGGCGCAGATGATGCGGATCGCCAAGTCCATGCAGAAGGCCATCAAGTCCGCGCTCGGGATCCGCAGCCCGTCGCGGGTGTTCACCGAGATCGGCACCTGGATCCCCAAGGGATTGGCCAAGGGCGTCGACGGCAGCGCGCACCACGCCACGGACGCGGTGAACCGGCTCGCCGGGGCGATGACCTCGACAGGGGCGCGCGGCGGCGCCGGGCTGGCCATGGCCGGCGGCGGAACCACGGTGGTGAACCAGTACACGGTGAACGTGACCGTCGAGGGCTCGGTCCGCAGTGACCGTGACCTACGAGACGTCGTCGAGCAGCAGATGCTGCGCCTCGGCATGCGCAACCCGGCCACGTATCCGTCGTACAGGCGCTGACCAGTAGGTTCGAGGGCGCCGCCGGGCGCCAGATTGGCGGTGGCCCGGTGGCGAACCCCAAGCTGTTCACGCTCAGCGACCAGTTCGGCGGTGCGACGCTCAACACGGCCGTGTGGAATGCGTCGTCGCCGTCGCCGAACGTCCAGGTCGACACTGCCTTGGACCGGGTGGCGGTGTCGTGCACGACGAACTACTACGGCCTCGCGAGCACCCCGTGGGACGCGACGGGCAGCAGCATCTACGCCCGGGTCGTACCCACGCCGGTCGGCAACGGCAGCACCCAGACCTTCTTTGAGATCTTGCTGGACGCCAACAACAAGGCCACCATGTCCGTGTCCGGCGGCACGTTCGCCGTCTCGGTCACCACTGCGGGCGTCGCCAACACGACCACGGTCGCTGTAAACTGGGCCGCCTACGATCAGTACAACTACGCGTGGTGGCGCATCACCGAGGCTGCTGGGTCGTTTGTGTTCGCGACCAGCCCGGACGCGTACACGTGGACCACCCGCGCCACGATCGCCTACACCTGGAACGCGACCGCGGTGAAAGTCCAGTTCGTGACCGGCTACTACGCGACCGAGTCCGCGGGCATGTCGGCGTACATCGACCACGTCAACACCACCAGCTCGGCGCCTGGCCAGCCGAATCTGAACTGGCCGTTGGTCGAAGATGGATGGGCGCCGTACTGGAACGCGAACGCGGGGACCATGCCGCTCGACCGGTATGTCGAGGTGACGGACCGGACTCGGGGCACGGTGACGGTCAGTCGCGGCCGGCAGTACGAGCTGGACCAGGTCCGCGCCGGCGAGGCACAGCTCACCTTGGCCAACACGGACGCCGCCTTGGATCCCAGCAACTCGAGCGGTCCGTGGGCTGGCCACATCCAGCCCTACCAGCCGTACCGGCGGCGTGCTCAGTGGCCGCCTACCCGGAATTTGCTCGATCAGGTGGCGGCAACGGGTGGGGACCTCGGCGGCTACGCGCTGGGCACGATCCCCCAATCTGCGGCCGGGCCGGCCATTTTTTCCACGACGGACAGTTCCGGCGGCAGCTTCGTCTCCTCAACCTCAGCGTGGCAGGGCGGCACGGTCATTCAGGCGTCCGTGCCGTCCGGATCGGCTACCGGTGCGCGGCCCTGTCACACGCCGCGCTGGTCGGTGATCCCGGGCCAGACGTACACGGTGCAGCTGCGGGTCCGGGACGTCACAGCGTCGACGACTCTTTCCGTGCAGGCGGTCATCGGCTGGTACACGGTCGGCGGGGGCGGCACGCCGACGTCGTTCGTGTACGGCTCCAGCAGCACTTTGACTGGTGCGTCGACAGCCGGGTGGACGACGATCACGGTCACCGCGACCGCTCCAGCGAGCGCGGCCGGGATTGATGTGGGTGTGGCGCTCGCGGCTACTGCTGCGGCTACGTGCTCGCTGCAGGTGGACGGCTGGCAGCTTGAAAAGGGCAGCACGGCGACGACATGGATGTGCCCGGGTGTGTGGTTCCCTGTGTATGCGGGCTGGACGGAGCGGTGGACGCCAGCCTGGAATATGTCGGGGACGTACGGCGTCGTCGCGCCGACAGCGGTGGACACGTTCAGCCTGCTCAGCCAGCAGCAGCTGTCGGACCCGCTGACCGAGGAGATCAGCTCCAACTCGCCCCGGTTCGTGTACAAACTGGACGATCCCGCAGGGTCCACGAGTGCTACGGACTGGACGGGCAACTATCCCGCTGCTCAGCTTGCCGTCTCCAAATACGGGGCTGGAAGCCTGACTTTCGGCAACCAGATCACGGCCACAGACTCGACGGGCACATACACGGGAAGCACCGGCACCGTCGTCACACTCAACAACCCCAACCCGGGCACCGCCGTGCCCAGTGCGGCCACATTCATCAAGCTCCAAGGCGCCGGGATCGTTGGCCCGGCGAACCCCATGCTGTGGACGCGAATGATCGCTTTCCGGTACACGGGACCCACTCCTTCCTCAGCCGCCTACTTCTGGTCCAGCATGGACAACATCAGGTCTGGGGGAGCCCCCGCCGGCAGCCGCGTCAACGCATTCCTGGATTCAACAGGAAGACCGGTTGTGGCCATTGGCGGCCCCACAAACTCTTTCGGGTATCTGGCTGGCGGCGCGACGAACTGTGTAGATGGCGACTGGCACTTGTTGCTTTTCGGCTACAACCAGGCTACCCAGCAAGTGATGGTCTCCCAGGATGGTTCGATCGTCGCCTACTATGGTTCTGTGCCCACCAGTGTCACCCCGACCGGGCTGGTCAGCGATAACCTGGGTAATTTCGTTGACCCGACAGTAGGAAACGGTACGGACCTGAATTTCAAGGGTGACATCAGTTTCGCCGCCGAGTTCCCAACCTTTTTCACGGCTTCCCAGATCACCAACATGTATCAGGCGTGGAAGTCAGCGTGCGCAGGTGAGTCCAGTGATGCCCGGTACGCTCGGATCCTGCGGTACGCGGGCTACAGCGGCGTCTCGGCCATCGATACCGGACTGACGACGTCCATGGGCCCGGCGAACATCAGCGGCCAGGACGCCATGAGCGCGTTGCAGAGCGTCGTTGACACGGAGAACGGCGCGCATTACGTCGACCGGTCTGGTGCGGTCACGTTCAAGGCCCGCAGCGCCAGGTATAACGCCACCACTCCGGTCTATACGTTCGGAGAGAACACGTCGTCGGGCGAGTGGCCGTACGAGGACTGCCAACTGGATTACGACAGTACCCACTTGTCGAATCAGGTCACTGTCACGCAGGAATCCACGTCGCAGAACTTCTATGCCACCGACGCCACGTCGATCGCCTCTTACTTCCCGCGCACGATGACCCGGAGCATCAATGCGTCGAGCAGTAGCGAATGCGCGGACGCCGCGAACTACCTGCTCTCCCGCTACAAGCAGCCAGCGCAGCGGGTCAGCTCGATCAAACTCCACCCGAGCGCCTTCCCCGCTATGTGGCCGGTGTGCCTGAGTTTGGAACTCGGCACACGGGTGCGGGTGATGCGACGGCCGCCCGGAGTCCCGGCGATTCAAATCGACTGCTTCGTGGAGAATCTTGCCTGGGATTTCGGGGACGACGGCGAGGCATTCGTCACTCTGCAGTGCAGTCCGGCGGACCTCACCCTCTACGGCATTTTCGCCAGCTTCCACACGACGCTGAACGGCTCCCCGGCAGCGGGTGTCACCACGATCACCATCAACGCTGGCGCCGACAACACCAATCCGGCGGCAGCACAGATCGGGCAAGGCCAGCAGCTCGTGTTGGGGCTCGGCACCGCCAACCAGGAGACCGTCACCGTCCTCAGCGTGGCCACCACCACCGCCGGATGGACCACCGCCACGATCACGCTGCAGGCCGCCACCACCAAAGGCCACACCGCCGGTGACGTCGTCTGCGAGCCGCTACCGACCGGCGTTACGAGCGCCACGACATACGACTCCAGCGCCCTATTCGACAGCACGGCGTTCGCCTACTGAGCGACCAGCTCGGCGCCTTCTCACCAGAAAGGAGGCGCCCGTATGGCGAACCTCCCCGTCCCCGTACCCGCGTCCGAGGTCCCCGGCGCTTTCATCACCAGCGCCTTGTGGAACGCGAACGTCTACAACGGGCTCACCTACCTTCTCAACCCGCCTGTTTTCTTCGGCTATCAGACCAGCGGCCAGTCCCTCACTTCGGGCACCGGCATCGCCGTCACGCTGGATACCGAAACCATAGACACCTACGGCGGCCACTCCACCACCACCAACACTTCCAGGTACACGGCGCAGGTAGCCGGCACCTACCTCGTCTCGGGCGGCGCCAGCGTCAACGGCGCGACCAGCCAGACCTACCTCGCCGCCTACATCTGCAAGAACGGCGTAGAGCAGCCTGGGTCACGTGGCATGGTCCCCGGGAACTCCAGCCACACCTACACCGTGTCGGCGATCACGATTTCCGTTGTCCTGGCCGTCGGCGACTACGTCGAGATTTTCGTGCAGGCGGACGGCACTTCACCCACCACCCATGGCAGCGCCACTCAGACCAGCTCGATGTCCGTCACCTGGATCCACGCATAGGAGCGCAGTGCCTACCACTCAGAACATCGGCGGCTACACCACCAACGTGTACAGCGACAACGGCGCTGTCAGCTTCCAGTTCGGCACTGCCGACTCCATGGCCAGTGACGCCGAAATGGCCGCACTCGTCACGGCGATCAAGGCACTGCCGTGGCCGGCTGGTTTCGGCACGATCAACATTCAGGCCTTCAAGCAGGAATCGACGGTCGTCACGACGACCTATGACGGCAAGGCCACCCCGCCGAGCTACGACTGACCACCTCGCCCCTTCTCGCCCTCACGCCCTCGGTACCGCCGGGGGTTTTCGCATGCCCAGGAGCACCATGACCAGTCCCGTCCGCCAGTACGGCCGCCGCGCCCCGAAGCGCGCTCCCGCCCTGTCCCTCTCCCGACTCCTCACCGGGAAGATTCCCGCGCACCCGGCTGCGGCCGACTACCTCGCGCGTCTCGCCGCCTGGCAGATGTTGGGCAACGACGTCGCCGGGGACTGTGTCGCGGTGACGTGGGCCAACGTCCGCCGCCTCGTCTCCTCCATCGCCGGGGCGGAGAACTACCCGTCGCAGGACGAGGTGTGGGCGGTCTACCGCACCCAGAACCCGGACTTTGACCCGAACGGCGATCCGAACGTCAACGGGCCGGGCTCGGCGGCGGACGGCGGCATGGATATTCAGACGCTGCTGGAGTACCTCGTCAAGGTCGGCGGCCCGGACGGGAAGAAGGCCCTAGCGTTCGCGAAGGTCGATCCGTCGTCGCCAGACGAGGTCAAGGCCGCCATCAGCATCTTCGGGTTCGTGTGGACGGGCCTCGTCGTCCAGGACGCCAACATGCAGGACTTCGACGACGGCAAGCCCTGGGACTACCACGCTTCCTCCCCGGACGACGGCGGCCACTCCGTCATCACCGGCGGCTACGGCGCCCCCGGCGGCGGCCCGCTCGGCGGCGACGAACGGTTCATCACCTGGGCGCAGGAGACGTCGTTCACCGACAAGTACTGGTCGCGGAAGGTCGAAGAGGCATGGGTCGTCATCTGGCCCGAGCACCTCGCCCATCCGGCGTTCCAGACGGGCGTCGACCTGGCGCAGCTCGCCGCGGACTACACCGCGCTGACCGGGAAGCCGTTCCCCGCGGTCGTCCCGCCCGTGCCGGCTCCGGTGCCGACCCCTCCTCCGGCGCCCACTCCTTCTCCGGCTCCTGGCCTGGATCCTCGGCTGGTTCAGGCGGCACAGCTGATGGGCGAGTGGGCGCACGACAACCACGTCACCACGAAGGGGGCCTGACCATGGCCGAGCAGCAGCCAAGTGTGGGACGCGTCGTCCACTACGTCAGCTTTGGCACGCCGGGCGGCGAGTACACCTCGCAGTGCCGGGCCGCCATCGTCACGGCCGTCGCCCCCGGCACTGAGGGGCGCGGGGTATCGCTCGCGGTGCTGAACCCGGAGGGCATGTTCTTCAACCAGCAGTGCGCGCACTACGAACCGGACGGCGCCGGCATGCCGCCCGGTGGTTCCTGGCACTGGCCGGAGCGTGTGTGATGGCCCTTCCTGATCTGTCGGTCCTCGACCGGCACAAGACCGGCGGGTTCGCGCCGGGCTACCCGCCGAACGTCCGCACCTTCTACAGCCCCGTCGACCAGGTCCATGCGGCGCTCGTCGAGCTCATCGCGTCTGCGCAACGCTCCCTGTCGATCGGGATGTACGGCTTCGACGATCAGGAGCTCGCCGACATCATCAAGGCCAAGCTCATGGACCCGACGATCGTCGTGCAACTCACCCTCGACTCGTCGCAGGCCGGCGGCGTCCACGAGCGGGCGATCCTCGCTGAGGAGGCGTATCCGGCGTCGTCGATCGCGATCGGCCGCTCCGAGAAGTCGCAAATCATGCACTTGAAGGAGGTCGTCATCGACGGCCTCGACGTTCTCACGGGCAGCACGAACTGGTCTGCGTCGGGTGAGGGGTTGCAGGACAACGCCCTCGTGCTGATCCGTGACCCGATGGTCGCTGCGGAGGCGCGGACGCGCCTGGACGCGATCCACCACCACATGCTGGCCGTCGCCGCAAAGAAGGCCGCAGCCTGATGGCCTGGCTCACCTCCACCTGGACGGCGACGTGGCCGAACTTGCTGGCGAACGTCCTGTGGATCCCGATCGTGGCGATCCACCACAAGGTCATGTCGCGGCGCATCCGGGCCCTGCGGCAGCACGTCACCGCACTGCACCAGCAGCACGAGGTCCTCCTCGTCCAGCACGTCCTCGGCCCGGCCGCGGAGACGGAGCAGGAGGGTGGTGCGGCGTGACTGCGTGGCGCTGGTACTGGCTGCTGTGGCTGGGGGCCTTCGTTGTCCCCGAGACGATCGCCCTGGTCCGGAATCCGAAGAACACCCTCAGCTATGCCGTCTGGGACTGGTTCGGGGTGCAGGAAGGTGTGCCGCTCTCGCACTGGACTGTCCTGCACGTCCTGCTGCTGGCTTTCATGTGCTGGTTGTTCTTCCACTTCGTGTTCGGCATCTGGCGCTGAGAGAGGAGGGTGTGATGCTCAAAGGGATCGACGTCTCCTCGTACCAGTCCTCGGCCTACTCGACGGCCGGGCTCGCCTTCGTGGGGATCAAGGTCACTGAAGGCTTGTCGTACGTGAACTCCAAGTGGGTGGCACAGCGGGCGACCGCGCGCGCCGCAGGGCTGGTGACGATCTTCTATCACTACCCGCACATTGGTAACTCGCCTGCGGCGGAAGCCGACTACTTCCTCTCCCAGATCGCCCTTGTCCCGGGCGACGTCCTCTGCTTGGACTGGGAGTGGTACGGGCAGACGGTCACCGACGCCCAGGCCCGCGCCTACAAGGACGCGTGGCTCGCGTACGTCAAGGCTAAGGTCCCCGGCCACAAGGTCGGCGTATACGCGGACACCAGCAGCTGGAAGAACGTCGACACCAACTCCAACTGCGGCGACTTCCTGTGGATCGCCGACTACGTCACGGCCGGCCAGCCTCGGGTCAGTCACGCGTGGACGTTCCACCAGTACTCGGACTCGCCCCAGGACGAGGACGTTGCGAACTTCGCAACGGCGGATGCCCTCAAGGCCTGGGCTGGCATGGCGGGCGGCGGATCCGGCGGCGGCTCGACGGGCGCCGAGATCTACCCGGGCGCCTCGAAAGCCCACTGGTACTCCAGCGCCTACCCGGGCGATCCGATGCAGGTCAACACGATCGTCTGGCACTCCACCGAGACGACCGCCCTACCCGATTACTCGGGCGGATCGATCGCCCCCACCCTCACCGCCGTGCCCGACTTCGCCGCTCAGCGGCTGGTCTGGTACCAGCACTTCGCGTTCGACGAGAGCGCGCGCGCCCTCGTCCACGCCGCCGGCCAGATGGCCACGAACACCCTGAACTGCGCCCAGGTGGAAATCGTCGGCACCTGCGACCCGGCCACGCACGCCACCTGGGCGAAGGCCGGAACCCCGCACCTGTACATGTCGGAACTTCCCGACTGGGCGATCCGCGACCTGAACGCGTTCGCTCACTGGGCGCATGACCAGCACGGCGTGCCGCTCACCTCCGGGCTTGCCTGGAAGCCGTACCCGGCCAGCTACGGCAACAACGGCGTCCGCATGACCGCCGCGGCCTGGTCCGCCTTCAAGGGCCACTGCGGACACCAGCACGTCCCCGAAAACGACCACGGCGACCCCGGCCAGTTCCCGATCGCCCAGATCCTGGAGGCAGACATGCCCCTCACCGACGCAGACGTCAACAAGGTCGTCATGGGCGTCCTCACCTACCGCAACGCCGACGCCGCCAAGAAGGACCCCAATCTCCCCGACGTGTACGGCTACATCGCCGGAACCAACGGCGCCGTGGCGAGCCTGACCGCTCAGGTCGGCGCCCTGTCCGGGGCGATCACCGCGCTGACCGCGGACGTCACCAAGGCAGGCGGGCTCACCGCCGAGCAGGTGCAGGCCGCGGCCGAGGCCGGCGCGAAGGCGGCTCTCGACGAGCTGGCGGCCGCGCTCGGAAAGGCAGGCGCGTGATGGCGATGAACCGCACCTACTGGCTGGACCTCGGTGAGCGCGTCGGTGCCACCGCGGGTGAGGCTGTGCTCGGCGTCGCTATCACCGAGTTCAGCAGTCTGCCCGTGTGGTGGGCGGCGCTTCTCGTGCCCGTCCTGTCTGCGGCGAAGGGTGCCTTGGCCCGCTACGTCGGCAGCCCCACCTCGGCGTCCCTGCTTCGCCGACGGCCGCCGATCGCCCCCGTGCCGGGTCCCCCGGACGGCCCGGGTGTTACCCCGGCCGCGTAGCGGGACTGTTGTCGGCCGCGTACTGCTGAACTGAAAACGAGGGGTGACGGTGGCCGATGAGGGAGTCTCGAGCGGCGAGGTATACCGGCGGCTGGCGGACCATGAGCGGCGAACGGACACGATCCACGCCGCTCTGGATTCCCGGATCACCGACGTCGCCAGGGACATGGTCCCGCTCACCTTGTACAACCAGGCCGAGCGGGACCGGGACCGGGAGATCCAGCGGCTCGAAACGGAGCATGACCAGGATCTCCTCAACCTCCGCGACAACCTGATCAAGCCGTTGGCGGACCGTGTCCGGGCTCTGGAGGACCGGCCGGCGATGACGCTGGGCCGCTGGCTGGGGGTTGTGACGGTGGCGATCGCGCTGGTTGGCCTGTTGGTCCAGGCGTATGGCACGTTGAAGGGGGCTAAGTGAGGCGGCGGAAACGTTCGCGAGGTCCCCGGGCGGCACGGATCGCTATCGGTGGTGTGTGGGTGCTGGCCCTGGTCGCGGTGGCGTTCGCTGTGCTCGTGCTGCGGATCGCCGAGGGCGAGAACCAGAGGCTGCAGAAGGCGCAGGATGCCCAAACCGAGGTCATCGGCAAGTTGGCCAGCGGCCTGGACGTCACGCGTCGGCAGCTCAAACAGCATGGCGTGACACCGTCCGCGCCAGCCGCTAGCAGCATCGTCCGCGGCGTTCAGGGGATAGCGGGCCCGGCCGGCCCGTCTGGAAGCCCTGGCGCCGCGGGGAGTCCTGGTCCGTCGGGTGCGCCGGGTCAGGCGGGGAGGAACGGTTCTGCGGGTGCCGCGGGTTCGCCTGGCCCGGCCGGCCCGACCGGGGCTGCTGGCGCGCCGGGTGCTACGGGAGCAGCCGGCGCGGCTGGACCCGCTGGCCCTGCGGGGCCGAGAGGCGACACCGGCCCGGCTGGCCCGAAGGGCGACACGGGCGAGCAAGGCCCCGCCGGGCCGCCGCCGTCCGGGTGGACCTTCACCTACACCCCGGCCGTTGGGCCGTCCACAACGTACAACTGCACGCCTGACGCGGATGGTTCGACGCACTACACGTGCACCCCAGCCAGCTCGTCGGCCCCGCTGAAGGCCACCAATCCCGAGGCCGCGGCGCTGCTCCTCAGTGCTGCGCTTACTCGTAGGAGGCTGCATGCCCCACCCCGTCGTGTCCGCGCGCGTCGGCGCCGCCACCGCCGCCCAGTCGGCCGGTATCGTCCCGCGCACCGCTGACCCGGCCCCGCGCCCGCAGTGGCAGGGCCTGTTCCGGGAGCCAGACTGGCCGTCCGAGGACGAGCCGGAAGCGTGACCTGAGCAGTGCCAAATGGCCCCTGTCGCAGCCCTATCGTGGGCTGTGGCGGGGGCCGTTTTTGCGTTGGACGGGTACGGCGGGGCGTACCCTGCCGGGGTAGGGGCGTCCCGTGCGTGATGCGCAGCGCGCGCCCGAAGTGCAGCCTCGTGCCAGGGAAACGGGTAGTACCCGGGCCTTGGCCGCTGCAGCCGTCCGACGGCGGGACCCGGACGGCCCTACCCGAGCTTGCTGCGGCTACCACCGGGGGTAGCGGCCGCGCGCCGGCCGCGGGCGGCCCGCCGGTTGATGCGTCCCCTGCGGGGTTCGCCTTCCAGCCCGTTTGCGCGGCGGACCAGTTCTCCCAGCTTTTCCTCCGACAGCCCCGACAGTTCCACGGCCTCACGGACTGCGCTCTCGCATCCGGGCCGGGAGCAGTGCGCGGGTGACGGGGCTGGTCCGGTGGTGGGGTTTTCGGGGGGGAGGTAGGTGGCTGCGCATCCGATGCATACGTAGATGGGCCGCATCAGGGTCTCCGTTCTGGGTCAGCTGACGCCGCTGCCGTGGCAGGTGCCGCATGGTCCGGTCCAGGAGCGGGTGACGGGCTGCTGGTTGCCGTTTTGGTCGGTTTCGACGGTGTGTTCGGTGTGCTCTGTGACGCCAGCGCCGCCGCATGCGGAGCAAGGGGAATCAGGCATGGGGTCAGGATGCCCGATAGGGCCGGAACGTGTCAGGCACCTGGACGAAACCGGCCGCTTTCAGGTGACTGCGCACGGTCACGCCGCTTCGACGTCTTCGGCGCGGTCGGCAGCCGCCCATTCCACGACCAAAAGTTCGTACCGGGCGCGTTCAGCGTCGGTGAACGGCCGCCCCCACGCGGCGCAGGCCAGCTGCCGGATCTCCTCGTTCACCACGTCAGCAGACCGCATGGAGCCAGGGCTGGCAGGGTCGGGGGACATGCTCCAAGGCTACGGGGCGGCACTGACAATCCACTCGGCAGACCGCCGCAGAGGGCCGATACGCTGCCCCCATGATTCGCGCTGTGATCTTTGATGTTGGCGAGTGCCTTGTAGACGAGACCACCGAGTACGGCACCTGGGCCGACTGGCTCGGCGTGCCCCGCCATACCTTCCACGCGATGTTCGGCGCCGTCATCGCCCAGGGTCGCGACTACCGAGAGACTTTCCAGGAGTTCCGTCCGGGCTTCGACCTGTACGAGGAGCGGGAGAAGCGCGCGGCGGCCGGGAAGCCAGAGCACTTCGGTGAGCCCGATCTGTACCCGGACGTCCGCGACGCGTTCGCCGCACTGCGTGCGGATGGCCTGTGGCTCGGGATCGCTGGGAACCAGACGGTGCGGGCGGGCCGGATACTGCGTGAGCTGTTCTCCGGCGACGTCGACCTGATCGGTACCTCCGACGACTGGGGCGCCTCGAAGCCGGACCTGGCGTTCTTCGACCGGGTCGCCGAGGTGGTGCCTGCCGAGGTGGACGAGATGCTGTACGTCGGCGACCGCGTCGACAACGACATCCGGCCCGCAGTCGCGGCGGGCATGCACACCGCGCTCGTGCGCCGCGGCCCGTGGGCGACGATCCAGTGGGGGTCCGAGGAGGCGGAGAAGCTCCCGACGTTCAGGGTCGAGAGCCTCCTCGAACTGTCCGGGCTGATCGCGCAGTTCAACGGGCAAGGGCGCTGACGGTCGTCGACCAGCCGTAGAGGCGGTCGTCGAGGTCACGGACGCAGCGTTCGTGCTGGTGCGGTGCCAGGGTGCGCCGCACCTCACGGACTCGGTCCATGCCCATGGCGTACCAGGTCCGCTCCAGCTGGTCGAGCGCGCGGACCGCGTACCCGCAGGCGGCCTCGGGCTCGCCGGCGGCGGCCTCGACGGCAGCGAGGTCACCGAGGATCACTGTGGACTGCTTCTCGTCCGAGGGGCCCAATGCGTCGAGGACGCCGAGGAGCGTCGTCCGGGCCTGCGGGAGATGCCCCGCCTTCAACTGCGTGTTCCCCTTGAACGCCGCCAGGCGGACCGCGCTGAACCAGTCGAGCCACTCGGCGCTGTCGTGCTCGGTGCCGCGGGCGAGGACGTCTTCGGCATGCCCGATCAGGTGCAGCGCGGTCCTGGTGTGGCCGCACCGGGTCTCGCACTCCGCCTCCACCGCATCCAGCCAGGCGAGCAGCCCGGCGGAGGCCGGGCCGCGCCGGGCGTACGTACGCGCAGCCACCATCCGCTCGACGGCCGCCTCACGGTCACCCGCCCAGGCCGGGATGAACGCGGCGTGTGCGAGGATCGCCGCCCCAAGCAGCGGGTCGTCAGCCTCGCCCGCAGCCTGAAGCGCCCGGAGCAGGGTCTGCTGCGCGCGGTCGGCGTCTCGCATGTCGAAGAATTCGATCCGCCCGGCAAGGAGGTAGCTCTCGGCGAGCGCTGCCGCGACCCGTGCGCGGGTCTGGCCGGCGGTCTCCTGGAGGAGGGCGCAGCCGAGGGTGGCGTGCGCGACTGTAGCCGGGTGCAGGGTGGCGGGGGCGACGGACCAGTACAGGCGCCGGTGTGAGCGGGTGACGGCTGCGTAGTCATCGGCTGCGGTGGCGGGCTGCACGGCGACGGCCTGCGTGGGGACGGCTGCGAGACCGACGGCTACAGCGGTCGCAGCGAGGACGGTGCGACGGCCGCGGTCGGCTACCGCGCCGTCTGGTGGGGTGAACCCGAGAGCTTCCAGGCTTTGGCTGAGCACGCGCGTGAGAGCCTGGGCTTGATCGGGGTGCGGCCAGGGCGGGGTGGCTGACTCCCAGCGCCGTACCTGCCGGACACCTACGCCGAGCGCGTCGGCAAGGTCCTGCTGGGACGGGTAGCCAGCGGCGATCCGCGCCGCCTTCAGTCGGGCGTTTCCTGCGGCCACTGCTGCACCTCCGTGGAATTGAAGCCGTCGCCGCAAGTGTGCAGCGAGGCCCTGCAGTAGGCCACCCTTCACCCGGTCAGGGCAACGAAAGTCCTCTTTGGTGCCGCGAAGAGTCCTCTCAAAGTCCTCGGATTGATGCCGTGTCAGGTCCAATCTTGACCACACCCGATCACGCCCGTGTTCTGAGGAGTCCATGATGCCGAGCGCCCGACTACCGTCCGCCGCAGGGGTTATCCTGCGCGACGCCGGACACGACTGGGACGTCATCCGCGTGCCCCGCAGCGTCGGCCTCGCGGCTATGGCCATCCTGGGTGCCCGAGCCGGCGCCGTCATCGAGGACTCGCTTGCCGCGGCGGGTGTCGTCTACTTCTTCGCTCCGGTCGGCACCGCGGAGAGCTGGGACGTGGTGAACACGCGGGCGCTCGGCGTCGGGGCCACGGTGACAATCCCGCCGGCGCGTCGTACAGAGGGGCCGGGCCCGCACTGGCGGATCTGCCCGGGCGACGACGGCTGGCTCACTGATCCGGACGCGCTGGCCGCAGCAATCGGGGATGCGTTCGGGCCGCGCATCGGCGAGGAGTGTGCCGGATGACCGCGCGGGTTGATCTACCGCCTGTGACGGAGATCCGGCCTGAGGTGCTTGCCGTGCTGGCCAGGCGCCTCCCGGCGTTGGTTGGACTACCCGACAACCGGGCTCGCGGCCGTAATTGCGTGTGGTGCGGCACCCTTCTGACCCCCGAGACGGCGATCGCCCTCGGCGAGCGGACCGCCCCCTGCTCGTTTCCTCGCGGTTGCCGCGGCTGTACCGGGCTCCACGCCCACCGCACGCTGCTCGATCACTGCTCTCAGTGCGCGCTGTGTGGGTCCGAGGCGACTGCCGCGGACTGCGTCGTTGGCCGGGGCCTGTACCGCCTCCAGAGGGAGTGCCGCCGATGACCGTCTTGAGCCCCGAGGAGATGGAGCGGCTGCACCGGCTCATCACCTGGGAGTCCCCGTCGGTAATGTCCGAGGCAGCAGCTGCGGGCGACGCCTGCGTCTGGTGCGGTGGTCCGCTCGGCGAGGACGCCGCGCGTCTTCAGACGGTCGTGCCCCGGCTCGGGTGCAGGCGCTGCTACAGCGCTCACCTGGCTTGGTACACCAGCTGGTACCACTGGCACGACCATGTCGCCGGCTGCACCACGGCGTGCAAGAGGGCCCGCGTCTGTTACGTCGGCTACGGAATGCGCGCCGCCCACGACGCCGCCAGGATCACCGCCGGCCGGGAAGAACCGCACTGCGTTAGCTGCCACCACCCCATCCATGCGCGAGAGCTGGCTGTGCCTGTGCGGTGGGAGGGCACGTCCCAGGACCACCTGGGCTACGGCCACACCCAGTGCCTGATGACCGTGGAGGCCGCCCAGTGACGAGGAAGAAGGATCTCGCAACGCGACTGGCGGAGGCCGCACGGTCCGGCGCCCGCGCGGCCGGCTACTGCGGATTGGCGCACCCCAGCGAGCTGGCGTCCTGCACGAGGCCGCCCCACACGGATGATCGGCACGTCGACTACTACAACGGCCGGAAGTCGCCGACCGATGCTTCCGGTACCGAGTGGACCGAATGAACCCCCCGCTCCCGGCCGCGCCACCGACCGGGAGCGGATAGGCCTCCAGCAGGCTCCCTCGACGGCGAATCGGGGAGGGGCCAACGCTGGAGAAGCAGGGCCGCCCCTGCCCCCGCAGGGGCGGCCCACCGAAGCGGCGAAACACGTCGGGATCGGAGCAACTTGTGACCTCTAGCCGGAACCCCATCCCGACCTTGCGTGACCTCGCGCACGAGGACTTGGTGACCGACACGTACCGGGGCCGCCGGTACTGCCCTAGGCATCCGCGACAGCAGATGATCCCGATCGGCTGGACGGACGTCTGCCCGCTCGAGCAGGACGCGCGGGATACGGACTGCTAGCGGCCCCCTTGGTCGGCCCCGTCCGTCTGCTGCCCCCGTGGCGGATGGGCGGGGTCCATGTCAGCGGACGAGGTCGGCGAGGGGCACGTTGAGGGCGTCGGCGACGAGGAGCAGGTCGGTGAGGTCGGGGGCGGTAAGCGCGTTCTCCCACCTTGAGATCGTCTTGTGGTCGCGGCCGATGCGGTCTCCGAGTTGTATCTGGGAGAGCCTCGCTGTGCGGCGGGCGGCGCGGATCTGTAACCCGATCTGCTGCCGGCGGTGGGGCACCCAGTCGGGGATGGGGTCGTGCACCTGCTCACGTTGGAATGATCTTGACGGAAAGTCTTTACCACCAGTGGTAAATCTCGAAGACCCGGGTACTCGACAGATATATGCAGCTCGGGTTCCAATTACATCTCAACAGCGTGTAGCCAGAACGCATCGCCGTGTGATCCGATAGGCGCATGCCGAACCGCACGCTTGTTCGATATGGCGACCGCTCTGTGGTGCTGTCGCCAGCCACCCCCCTCTGTGGCCCGGCGCGGGCGAGATCTCGGCCCGAGCCGGACAGGCCGCCCGCCCGTCGTGAGCACCCCCTCGTCGACGGGCGGACGGCTCCTGCTCGTTCCCGACCGAATCATGCGCAAACTCGCCCGATCGAGCGACACGTTTGATCGTGTCATGCACAGGCTGCCGTCGTTGGTCCCAGTAGCCAGGGCGGGGGCGAGGTCTACCCCTCAGGTGAAACCCCCGTCCTGGTCCACGCCGGCCGATGACGGCAAACCGAAGGCCCCCACGGTCGCTCGTGGGGGCCTTCAAGCTTTCCCATGGGAGACGCATGGGAGACGATCACATCGAGCCCGGCCTGAAGAGATCCATTCCCATCTAGTCTCATCTAGATTCTAGATCTATGGCCTCCCCTTCACTGAACCGACTGCAACGCCACTACCTCCCACGTCAGAGCCCTCATCAGGGTCTATACGCTCTGCCCCGACCCCTCTTCGCCGGACGACACCTTAATGCCCTGGGTGATCGTGTCGATGACGGACTCCTGCTTGCCGACGTCCACGCCGAAACGCACCACGACCATCCGCTTGGCGTCGTTGGGGGAGGGCAGGGCGAGCGACTCGACATAGCCGTCGGCGCCCTTGCTGGTGACCGCCTTCCAGCGGACCAGGTAACCCTTCTGCCCGGCCACCGTGACCGCCTTGGAGGCGAGCACCTGGTGCGAGGTGATCCCGCCGTAGCTCTTCCCGCCGTACGACTCCTTGGCGTTGGCCGCGATGTCCGCCTTGGCGACCTCCTCGGCCGTCTCGCCCGAGGTGCCGAGCGCCACGGCGGGGGCCGAGTAGGCGCCGCCGCTGGTGCAGGTCTGCTGGGTGTCGCCGGGGCACTTGTAGGAGTCGTCGGACGTCACCTGCGCACCGACGCTGATCGCCTGCCCGGTCCAGCCGTCCGGGACCGGGAGGCTGATCCCGTCGACCGAGTCCGGCACCGTGCCGCCGCCCTTGATCTTGGGCGCCTGGGACTGACCGGGCCCGGGCGACTGGCCGTCACCCCCGCCGGGCCCGCCCGACCCGCCGAAGGGGTCGCCCTGGCCGCCGCTTCCGCCCTCGGGGCCGCCCTGCCCGCCGGGACCCTGCCGCGAACCGGCCCGGTCACCGCTCCCGCCCGTGCCGTCGTTCTTGGCGAGCGCGTACACGCCGACGCCGATGCTCGCCAGCACCGCGGCCGCCACCGCGACGGCTATCCCGGTGCGCAGCCCGCGCCGGGAACCGGCCGGCGGCTGGGCCGGATACCCGGGATACCCCTGATACCCCGGGTACGCGCCGGGGGCCGACGGCTGTGCCGGGGGACCCCAGACGGCGGCCGACCCGGAGGGGCGGGTCTGCTCCGTCCATGCCTTGCCGTCCCACCAGCGCTCGGTGGGGGGAGCGTCATTCGTCTGGCCGGGATCGGGGTACCAGCCGGGGGGAGTCACCTGCGTCATGCTCCCACCGTATGAGGTGTGCGTGAAAGGCGGATGAGAGGATCGCGTCCGCTTCCGGTCCCCGCTCTCACTCCAGCCTCAGCCGTACCGGGCCCTGCCGTGCGGGCGGGGGCAGCCGCAGTCCGCCCCGGCCCGGCGTCAGCGATCCGAGGACGCTGGGGTGCCTGGCCCCCGTGCCGGCCGGGTCGGTGCCGGGCAGGCCGTGCGCGGTGAGGAAGCCCAGCACGGCGAACGCGTACGCCTCCTTGGCCGCCGGATCCAGCCCCAGCTCGTCGGAGGTGCGCACCGGCACTCCCGGCAGCCGGCCGCGCAGCAGCGACATGAGGACCGGGTTGCGGGTGCCGCCGCCCGAGGCGATCACCTCCGTCGCCCCCACCGCCCGTACCGCGTCCGCGACCGTGCGGGCCGTCAGCAGGGTGAGCGTCGCCAGGGCGTCCTCGGCGGTCAGGCCGCCGAGGCCGGCCGCCCGCAGATAGCCCGCGTGGAACAGCTCCTTGCCGGTGGTCTTGGGCGGCGCCAGCGTGTAGTAGGGCTCGGCCAGCAGCCGTTCCAGCAGCGGCCCGTCCGGCCGGCCCCGGGCGGCCAGCGCGCCGTCGGCGTCGTGGTCGAGCCGGCCGCCGCTGAACTCCCGTGCCGCCGCGTCCAGCAGCGCGCACCCCGGCCCGGTGTCGAAGGCCGTCCCGTCGGGCGCCGTCAGGTTGGCGATCCCGCCGATGTTCAGCGCGACCGGCGTGCCCGGCCTGCCCCGCAGCCACAACGTGTCCACCAGAGCCACCAGGGGAGCTCCCTGACCGCCGGCCGCGACGTCCCGGGGCCGGAAGTCGGCGACGACCGGCAGTCCCGTCGCCTCGGCGATCCAGGCGGGCTGCCCGAGCTGGAGCGTGCCGCGCACCCGGCCGCCGTCCACCCAGTGGAAGACGGTCTGCCCGTGCGAGGCCACCAACTCCGCCTTCCCTTCGCAGAGTTCGGCATCGGCCCGCACGGCCGCCGCCGCCAGGGCCTGCCCGATCCGGGTGTCGAGCCGGCACACCTCGCCGACCGGCACGGCCGCCGGGGGAAGCGCCGACGCCAGGGCATCCCGCAGGTCGTCGTCGTAGGGCGCGCTCACCATGCCCAGCGGCCTGAGCCGCAACGTGTCCCCGTCGAGGCGCACCTCGGCCGCCGCCGCGTCCACCGCGTCGTACGACGTCCCGGACATCAGCCCGATCACCAGCACCCGTCAACCCGCCTCTCTCTCCGTGCGCGAGGACCGCGGCGAGAATGCCGTGCACGCCGAACTCGCCTGGTCGGGGGCCGCGTCCGTCGCCTCCCCGCCCCTTCGTTCACCCATCACGGCAACACCTGCCCGGACCGGCCTCCACACAGCCAACCGGAGGGCTACGCTCGTGGTCTGTACGTCATTCGGGCGACTTGGGGAGGTAACGGGATGACGGAGGAACGGCCGCCCGCGGCCGCCTCGGCCTCCCTGTGGGAGCGCGACACCGAGCTCGCCACCGTCACACGGGCGCTCGACGTCCTGTGCGCCGACCGGTCGTCCTCGGGCAGCCTGCTGGTCTTCCGGGGCGAGGCCGGCCTCGGCAAGACCGCGCTGCTGGCCGAGACCCGCCGCATGGCGGAGCGGCGCGGCTGCACGGTGTGGTCCACGCGCGGCGGCGAGACCCTGAAGTCCGTTCCCTTCAACGTCGTACGGCAGTTGCTGCAGCCCGCGCTGGTCTCCCTGCTCCCCGGGGAGGCCCGCGAGTACCTGGGCGACTGGTACGAGATCGCCGGCCCCGCCCTCGGCATAACGGAACCCGGCGAGCGGCAGCCCGACCCGCAGAGTGTGTGCGACGGCCTGGTCGCCGCCGTACGCCGGCTCGCCAAGCGGGAGTGGCCGCTGGTGCTGCTGATCGACGACGCACACTGGGCCGACGAGGAGACCCTGCGGTGGCTCGCCGCGTTCGCCGAGCGCCTGGACGACCTGTCCGTGCTGGTCCTGGTCGCCCGCCGCCCCGGCGAGGTCGGCGGCGACAGCGCCCGGCTGCTCGAGTCGGTGGCCGCCGCCGCGGGCGGCCCCGTCAGCAACCTGAGCGCGCTCACCCCGGACGCCGCCGCGGGGCTCACCCGCGCCACCCTGGGCCGGCACGCCGACGCCCCGTTCTGCCGCGAGGTCTGGGCCGTCACCGGCGGCAACCCGTACGAGACCGTCGAACTCCTCGCCAAGGTCCAGGACAGCGAACTCGAACCGGTCGAGGCCCGCGCCGCCGAACTGCGCGCCCTCAACCGCGCCGCCCGGGGCGGCGGCCTGGTCGCCCGCCTGGAGGGCCTCGGCATCGACGCCGTACGGTTCGCCTGGGCGGCCGCCATCCTCGGCGCCGGGATCAGCGTCGACCTGGTCGCCCAGCTCGCCCCGATGAGCCTCGACGACGCCGTGCGCTGCGCCGAACTGCTGCGCAACGCCCGCATCCTCACCGAACCCGACCCGGCCGGCACCCGGGTGGACCCCGGCGCCCTGGAGTTCGTCCACCCGCTCATCGCCTCCGCCGTCTACAACTCCATCCCGACCGCCATGCGCACCGCCCTGCACGGCATCGCCGCCCAGATCGTCGCCGACTCCGGGCTGGGCGCCGCCGAGGCCTCCCGCCATCTCCTGATCGTGCACCCGGACGACGACGAGGAACTCGTCGAGCAACTGCGCGAGGCCGCCCGGGAACACCTCGCCGTCGGCGCCCCGGACGCGGCCCGCCGCTGTCTGGAGCGCGCCCTGGTCGAGCCGCCCCGCGCCGAGGTCCACGCGCACGTGCTCTACGAACTGGGCTGCGCCACCCTGCTGACCGCGCCCGCCACCACCATCGGCCATCTGCGGACCGCCCTCGCCATGCCCGGCCTCGAAGGCGACCAACGGCTCGACGCCGTCGTCCGCCTCTCCCAGGCCCTGCTCCACAACGACCAGCTGGAGGAGGCCGTCCGCACGGTCGAGGCCGAGGCCGCCCGGCACGAGCCGGGTCCGGCCCGGATGCGGCTGCAGGCCGTGCAGTACATGTGGGAGGGCATCTACGCGGGCGAGGGCACCTCACCGGAACGCTCGGAGCGCCTCGTCGAACTCGCCCGGATGTGCTCCGGCCGGGACAACTCCGAGCGCGCGCTGCTCATCCTGCGCGGTTTCGACGCCATGACCCACGGCGAGAGCGCCGAGGAGGTCGTCGAACTCAGCGACCGCGCCCTGGTCAACGGCCGGCTGGCGCCGGGACTCGGCTGGACCGACACCGAGTGGGGCATCGAACTCCTGCTGATGCTGGCCAACTCCTACGCCTACACCGACCGGCTCGACCGCGCCGAGGCCCTGTACACGGAGGCGCTGCGCACCTACGAGAGCGCCCACTGGAGCGGCGGCCACCTCGCCCTGGCCCACGCCTACGTCGGCTTCGGCCACCGCAGGCGGGGCCGGCTCAGGGAGGCGGAGGCGTCGCTGCGCGAGTCGCTGAACCTCGCCGAGCACGTCGGACGCGGTCTGCCCCTGTACTGGACCGCCACCTGCAACCTCGTCGACACCCTGCTCGCCCGGGGCAACGTCGCGGAGGCCTGGTCGATCGCCGAGCAGTACGGCTTCACCCCGCCCTACCCGTCCACCATCGTGCTGCCCGACCCCCGTTCGGTGCGCGGCCGACTGCTGCTCGCCGTCGGCCGCACCGAGGAGGGCATCAACGAACTGGAGGCCGCGGGCAAGGCGGCGGCGGTACGCGGCCACCACAATCCGGTGCTGGTCTCCTGGGCGGTCGACCTCGCCCGGGCCCTCGCCGTCAAGGACCCGGTCCGGGCCGCCCAGCTCGCCGCCGACGCCCGCCGCCACGCCGAACGCTTCGGTACGGACACCGCCATCGGCGAGGCCCTGCGCTGCGCCGCCGCTCTGGAGACCGGCCAGCGGGCGGTACGGCTCGCCGCCCAGGCCGTCGCCTACCTGGAGGCCTCGCCCTGCCAGTACGAACACGCGGCGGCCCGGGTCGAGTACGGCATCGCCGCCCGCTCGGTCGCCGAACTGAACCGGGGCCTGGCGCTCGCCCGCTCCTGCGGGGCCGACGGTCTGGTGGCGCAGGCCAGGGAGGTGCTGGAGTCGGGACGGGGGCTGCGGTGACAGGGGTGTGCTCCGGACTCACGGGGTACCCCGGGACCCAGCCCGCGGGGCCCGGTGTCACACGGTCAGCAGCTGGTCGGTGACCACGGCCAGCCGCCTGCGCACCCGGGGGTCGTACGCCGCCTCGTGCGCCCGCGCCGGGCGGGTGCCGTCGAAGTAACCGCCGGAGCCCACCTCGCCCGTGGCCAGGGCCAGCACGCCCGATGCCCCGTCGGCGACCGTGTTCCACGGGGTGATCCCGCTCTCCCGGACCATCCCGGTGTCCATGTAGGTCGCCGGATGCAGCACATTGACCGACACACCGCTGCCCGCCAGCTCCTCGGCCAGCGTGAAGGTGTGCGCGGCCAGGGCGAACTTGCTGCGGCAGTACGCCGACACACCGCTGTAGCCGCGCGTCAGTTCCGGGTCCGCGAAGTCGAGCGGCTCCTGGCCTGCCGAGCCGACGTTGACGATCCGGGAGGGCGTGTCGGCGCGCAGCACCGGCAGGAGCGCCCGGGTCAGGGCGACCGGCGCGAGGTAGTTCACCGCGAGCCGCAGCTCGTGCCCGTCGGCGCTCAGCTCCCGCCCCGAGCCGGGCGGGCCGCCCCCCACTCCCGCGTTGTTGACCAGCACGTCCAGCTCGGGATGGGCCTCGGCGACCTCGGAGCCCAGCTCGCGCACCCGCGCCAGCGAGGCCAGGTCGGCGACGAACCCCTCGGCCGTGCCGTGCGCGCGCAGCTCCTCGACCAGCTGCCCGGTACGCTCCGGATCACGGCCGTGGGCGAGGACGACATGGCCGGAGCGGACCAGCGCGAAGGCGACGTACCGGCCCAGGCCGGAGGTGGCGCCGGTGATCAGGACAGTGGACATGCCTCCAGCGTAGGCACGGCACGACGGCCGGTGGGTGGTCCTGTCGTGGCTACGACCAGCGGGGGCACCCACGGATCCCGGCAGATAGGCGGCTCACGTCAGCTCTCGGCGGGGCCTTCCTCCTCCTCCGCGAGCACTCGCTGGGCGGTCGCGAACGCCGAGTTGGCCGCCGGCACCCCGCAGTACACGGCCGTCTGCAGCAGCACCGCGCCGATCTCCTCGGGCGTCAGCCCGCCCCGCCGCGCGGCCCGGACGTGCATGGCCAGCTCGTCGTAGTGGCCGTGCGCGACCAGCGCGGTCAGCGTGATCATGCTGCGCTCACGGCGCGAGAGCGTCGGATCGGTCCAGATCTCGCCCCAGGCGTAGCGCGAGATGAAGTCCTGGAAGCGGGCGGTGAACGGGGTCTGCCGGGCCTGCGCCCGGTCGACGTGCGCGTCGCCGAGCACCTCCCGGCGCACCGCCGTCCCGCGCCCCGGCACCCCGTCGAGGTGCGAGCGCAGCGCCGCCACGACCGCCCGGGGACACTGCGCGGGCGCCAGATGCGAGGCGCCCGGCAGCTCCACCAGCGTGGCCCCGGGCACCGCGTCCGCGATCTCCCGCAGATGGGCGGGCGGGGTCGCCGGGTCCTGCCGCCCCGCCACCAGCAGGGTGCGTACGGCGATGTCGGCGAGCCGCTCGCGGACGTCGAAGGCGGCCAGCGCGTCGCAGCAGGCGGCGTACGCCCGCGGATCCGCGTCCCGCTGGTCCCGGACGAGCCGGGGGACGGTGAAGCCGGGAGTGAACCAGCGGGCGTCGGCGTTGTCCGCCAGCCACCCGACCCCCTCCCGGCGCACCCGCTCGGCCCGCTCCTGCCACGGTCGCGCGCCGTTGAAGTGGGCGGAGGAGCAGATGACGGCCAGCGAGGAGAGCCGCTCGGGGTGGTGCACGGCGAGATGCAGCCCCACCGCCCCGCCGAGGGACACACCCGCGTAGGCGAACCGCTCGATGCCCAGCGAGTCCGCGAGCGCCAGCACCAGGCCGGCGAGGTCCGCGACCTCCGCTCCGGGGCCGATCAGTTCGGCGGGCGAACCGCCGTGCCCGGGCAGGTCCCAGCGGACCACCCGGTGGGTCGTCGACAGCTCGGGCGCCACCTCGTCCCACAGGGCGTACGAGGTGCCCAGCGAGGGACCGAGCAGCAGCGGGGGAGCGGAGGCCGCCCCTTCGGCGCGGTGGTGGAGGAGGAGATCGGTCACGGTCGCTCCAGGGCACGGTCGGTCAGGGCGGCGGCGGAACCGGTGTAGCGGGCCGGGTCGGTGATGGCGTCGAGGTCCAGGTCCGCCGACTCGGGCTGCTCGCGGAGGAGTTCGGGAAGAGTGCGGTCCTCGGTGTGGGCGCGGCGGACCAGCTCGGTGAGCAGTTCCTTCGCGCGGGCGCGGCCGAGCAGGGGGGCCAGTTCGACGGACAGGCGTTCGGAGACGATCAGCCCCCGGGTGAGGCCGAGGTGCCGTGCCATCGCCTCCGGACGCACCCGGAGCGCCTCGGTCAGCTCGGCGGCGTCCCGGGCCGCGCCGCCGGCCAGCCGCAGCAGGTCCCGCAGCGGCTCCCACTCGGCGTGCCAGGCGCCGGCCGGCCGCTCGTCCTCGGCCGCCAGCGATCCGTACAACGTGGCCGCGAGCTGGGGCGCCCGCCGGGCCGCCGCCGCGATCACGGTGGCGCGCACCGGGTTCGCCTTGTGCGGCATGGCCGAGGACCCGCCGCCGCTGCCCTCGGCGACCTCGCCGATCTCGGTGCGGGACAGGGTGAGCACGTCCGCGGCGAGCTTGCCCAGGGCGCCGGCGGTCACGGCGAGGCAGCCGGCCAGGTCGGCGATCGGCGTGCGCAGGGTGTGCCAGGGCAACAGGGGGGCGGCGAGGCCGAGTTCGCGGGCGTAGGCGTCCGGCAGGGCGAGCGGGTCCCCGGCGCCGTACGCCCCGAAGGCGGCCAGGGTTCCGGCGGCACCGCCCAGCTGGACGGGAAGCGCGTCCCGCACCCGCGTGACGCGGTCCCGTGCGTCGAGGACGAGCGAGCGCCAGCCGGCCGCCTTCAGCCCGAACGTCGTCGGTACGGCGTGCTGGGTGAGTGTGCGTCCCGGCATCGGTGTGTCCCGGTGCTCTGCGGCCAGCCGGGCCAGGGCGCGCTCGGTGCGGGCCAGATCGGCCAGCAGCGGGTCCAGGGTGCGCGCCGCGACCAGCATGGTGGCGGTGTCCATGATGTCCTGGCTGGTGGCGCCCCGGTGGACGTAGGGACCGTACTCCTCGCCCACCGCCTTCGTCAGGTCGGCGGCCAGCGGGATCACCGGGTTGCCGCCGGTACGGGCCCGCTCCGCCAGCGAGCGCGGGTCGAAGCGGGCCGGGTCGGCCGCCTCCGTCACGGCCGCGACGGCCTCGGGCGGGGCGAGCCCCAGCGCGGCCTGGGCGCGGGTCAGGGCGGCCTCGGCGTCGAGCAGCGCCCGCAGGAAGGCGGTGTCGCTCGTCGTGCTCGCGGCCGGGGAACCGGCCCACCCGGGGGCGAGCAGGCCGGCGTCGGACTGTGCGGGGTTCACCGGAACTCCAGGAAGACCGTCTCGCCCTCGCCCTGAAGGCGGATGTCGAAACGGTAGGCCGCCTCGCCCTGCTCGGCGGCGATCAGCGTGGCGCGCCGCCGTTCGTCCAGCCCGGCCAGCAGCGGGTCGGCGGCGAGCGCCGTCGAGTCGCCCGGCAGATAGATCCGGGTGAACAGGTGGACGAGCAGTCCGCGCGCGAACACGCAGACGCTGAGGTACGGCGCGCTGCGGCCCCGGGCGCCCGGTCGCAGCGTACGGGCGTACCAGTGGCCGTTGGCGTCCGTCTGGATCCGGCCCCAGCCGGTGAACTCCACGCCGTTGCGGCCCAGATGGCCGCCGGTGGCCGGGTCACGCCGGAGGGAGCCGTCGACCTGCGGCACGTCGCCCTGCGGGTCGGCCCCCCACAGCTCCACCAGGGCGTCCGGGAGCGGTCGCCCCTCGCCGTCGTACACGTACCCCTGGAGGGTGATGGTGTCCGGGTGGCCGATCGGGGCGATGTCACCGCCGCCGGGGAAGGGCAGCGCGTACCCGTAGAAGGGGCCGACCGTGTGCGACGGGGTGGGGAGCACGTCATCCGGGGCGCTCGTGTCGATCTTCGTCATGGTGGTCAGCGTCCTTCCTCGATCCAGGTGGCCCGCGGGCCGTCCAGCACGATGTCCCAGTGGTAGCCGAGGGAGAACTCCGGCACCGACAGGCTGTGGTCGTACGTCGCGACCAGCCGCTGCCGGGCCGCGTCGTCCGTCACCGACTGCAGGATCGGGTCGTACGCGAACAGCGGGTCGTTCGGGAAGTACATCTGGGTGACCAGCCGCTGGGTGAACGCCGTACCGAACACCGAGAAGTGGATGTGCGCCGGACGCCAGGCGTTGACGTGGTTGCGCCAGGGGTAGGGGCCGGGCTGGATCGTGGTGAAGCGGTAGCGGCCGTCCGCGTCGGTGAGGGTGCGGCCGACGCCGGTGAAGTTCGGGTCCAGCGGGGCGTCGTGCTGTTCACGCCGGTGGGCGTAGCGGCCGGCCGAGTTCGCCTGCCAGACCTCGACCAGCTGGCCGCGCACGGGGCGGCCCGCGCCGTCCAGGAGGCGGCCGGAGACGGTGATGCGCTCACCGATCGGCTCGCCGGTGTGCTGCCGGGTCAGGTCGTTGTCGATCTCGGTGATGTCGCGCTCCCCGAAGGCCGGGGAGCGCAGCTCCACCAGCTCCGGGTCCTTGCCGGTGTCGATGGCGACCAGCGGTTGGAGGGGGTGGCGCAGTACGGAGGAGCGGTACGGCGCGTAGTCGCGGCGCGGGTGGTGCTCGACGGGCGCGCCGCCGGCGACGCGCTTCTCGTACGCGGCGCGTTCGGCCGCGATCTCCTGGTCTATGTCCTGCTGGGTGAGAGCCATGGGGGTTCCTGGTGCTTCCTTCAGCGTTCGAGGACGAGGGCGAGGCCTTGGCCGACGCCGATGCAGAGGGTGGCGACGCCGGTGCCGGAGCCGCGCCGGGCGAGCTGGTGGGCGACGGTGCCCGCGAGCCGGGCGCCGGAGGCACCGAGCGGATGCCCGAGCGCGATCGCCCCGCCCTGGGGGTTGAGGACGGCCGGGTCGAACTCGGGCCACTCGGCGAGACAGCCGAGCACCTGGGCGGCGAAGGCCTCGTTCAGCTCCAGGACCGACAGGTCGTCGAAGCCCCGGCCCGCCTTGGCCAGGGCGCGGTTGACGGCCTCGACGGGCGCGAGTCCGAAGTAGTGCGGGTCGAGGGCCGAGACGCCGGTGGCGGTGACCCGGGCGAGCGGCTCGCGTCCGGTGGCCCTGAGGCCCTCCTCGTCGGTGAGGAGCAGGGCCGCGGCGCCGTCGTTGAGCGGGGAGGCGTTGCCCGCCGTGACCGTGCCCCGCTCGGTACGGAAGGACGGCGGCAGCTTCGCCATCGCGGCGAGGGACGCGTCGGGCCGTACGCATTCGTCGGCGTCGAGGACGACCGGGTCGCCCTTGCGCCGGGGGATGCTCACCGGCGCCAGCTCGGCGTCGAAGAGACCCTCCGCCCGCGCCCGCGCGGCTTTGTGGTGGGAGGCGAGGGCGAACTCGTCCTGCCGTTCGCGGCCGATCCCGTGCTTGTCGGCGATGAGCTCGGCGGACTCGCCCAGCGGAACGGTCCACTGCGGGTCCATCCTCGGGTTGACCATGCGCCAGCCCAGGGTGGTCGAGTACAGCTCGGCGTGCCCGGCGGGGAACGGCCGGTCGCTCTTGGGCAGCACGTACGGTGCCCGGGTCATCGACTCCACCCCGCCGGCCAGCGCGATGTGCGCGTCGCCGAGGGCGATGGCGCGGGCGGCCTGGATCACCGCTTCGAGGCCGGAGGCGCACAGCCGGTTGACGGTCACCCCGGGGACGCTGGTGGGCAGGCCCGCGAGCAGGGCGGCCATCCGGGCGACGTTCCGGTTCTCCTCGCCGGCGCCGTTGGCGTTGCCGAAGTAGACGTCCTCGATCCGGGCCGGGTCCAGCTCGGGGGTGCGGGCGAGGAGTTCACGGATCGCGTGGGCGGCCAGGTCGTCCGGGCGGACGGTGGCCAGGGCGCCGTTGTACCGGCCGACGGGCGTGCGCACCGCGTCGACGACGTAGACGTCCTTCAGGGCCGTCATGACGCGATCTCCTCCGGGACACGGACCTCGGCGGCCGTCTTCGCCACGATCTCCTCGACGCCGACCCCCGGCGCCGTCTCCACCAGCACCAGGCCCTCGTCCGTCACGTCGAGCACCCCGAGATCGGTGATGACACGGTCCACGCAGGCCCTGCCGGTGAGCGGCAGCGCGCACTCGGCGAGGATCTTCGGCGAGCCGTCCTTCGCCGTGTGCGTCATGACGACGATGACGGTACGGGCGCCGTGCACCAGGTCCATCGCGCCGCCGATGCCGGTGATCAGCTTGCCGGGGACGGCCCAGTTGGCGAGGTCGCCCTTGGCGGACACCTGCATGGCGCCGAGCACGGCGACGTCGATGTGCCCGCCGCGGATCATCGAGAACGACAGCGCCGAGTCGAAGAAGGAGGCGCCCGGCAGGACCGTGACCGTCTCCTTGCCCGCGTTGATCAGGTCCGGGTCGACCTGGTCCTCGGTGGGGTAGGGGCCGGTGCCGAGGATGCCGTTCTCCGACTCCAGGATCACCTCCACGCCCGCCGGGAGGTGGTTGGGGATCAGCGTCGGCAGGCCGATGCCCAGGTTGACGTACTGGCCGTCCCGCAGCTCGCGCGCGGCCCGGGCGGCCATCTGCTCACGTGTCCAGGCCATCAGCCGCTCACCGTCCGCCGCTCGATCCTCTTGTCCGCCGCCTGCCCGGGGGTCAGGGCGAGCACCCGCTGCACGAAGATGCCCGGCACATGCACCGCGTCCGGGTCGATCCCGCCGGGTTCGACGAGTTCCTCGACCTCGGCGATCGTCACCCGCCCGGCCATCGCCGCCAGCGGGTTGAAGTTGCGGCTCGACCTGTTGAAGACCAGGTTGCCGTGCCGGTCGCCCCTGGCCGCCCGGATCAGCGCGAAGTCGGTGCGGATGCCCCGCTCCAGCACGTACTCCACGCCGTCGAACTCCCGCACCTCCTTCGGCGGCGAGGCCAGCGCCACCCCGCCCGCGCCGTCGTAGCGCCACGGCAGTCCGCCCTCCGCGACCTGTGTGCCCACTCCGGCCGGGGTGTAGAAGGCGGGGATCCCGGCGCCGCCCGCCCGCAGCC
Source organism: Streptomyces sp. NPDC006739 (assembly GCF_042869815.1). Classification (NCBI taxonomy): domain Bacteria; kingdom Bacillati; phylum Actinomycetota; class Actinomycetes; order Kitasatosporales; family Streptomycetaceae; genus Streptomyces; species Streptomyces sp. NPDC006739. The sequence goes on along the minus strand of NZ_JBIAGM010000003.1, from coordinate 226,661 downwards.
GCTCGGCGAGCGTGCCCTGCGGGATCAGCTCCACCTCCAGTTCGCCGCCCAGGTACTGGCGGGCGAACTCCTTGTTCGCGCCGATGTAGGAGCCGGTCACCCGGGCGATCCGGCCGGCGGCCAGCAGCACCGCCAGACCCGAGTCCATCGCCCCGCAGTTGTTCGAGACCACGCCCAGACCGGTCGTCCCGCGCTCGTACAGCGCCTGGATCAGTACGTTGGGCACACCGCTCAGTCCGAAGCCGCCGACCGCGAGCGTCGCGCCGTCCGGCACATCGGCCACCGCCTCCAGGGCCGTGGCGACCACCTTGTCCATCCGTGAAGCCCTATCTCTGCGAATTAATCAGCGCACTGAGTATTTCAGCGAGGAGTCTCACGCTGCCACCGGACCAGGCGACCGTCAAGACCTGCCAGACCGATGGGCAGCGGCCTTCGTAACACGCTGGGCGCCGCCCCGAGTATTGTTCAGTGCACCTATCAATTCGGTGGAGGGAGTGCACATGGCCGCGGTGGACATCACCACCCACCCCGGGCACCTGGCCCGGCGGCTCCAGCAGGCGCACTACCTGCTGTGGAACACGATGGTCTCCGAGGAGATCACCTCGCCGCAGTTCGCGGTCCTGAACGCACTCGTCGCGGAACCCGGCCTGGACCAGCGCACGGTGGGGGAGCGGGTGGGCCTGGACCGGTCGACCATCGCCGAGGTCGTCAGCCGGCTCGGCCGCCGGGGGCTGCTGGACAAGGTGCGCGACGCACGGGACGGCCGCCGCTTCCTGCTCCGCCCGACCGAGGACGGCCTGCGCACCCACCGCAGGCTGACCGTGCGCACGGCGCGGATGAACCAGGTCTTCCTCGCCCCGCTCTCCGCCGAGGAACAGTCCCAGTTCCTCGACCTCATCCGCCGGGTCGCGGACGCGGCGGAGGGGCTGCGCAACCCCGCGGAACCGCTGGTACCGCACGGCTGAGCCGCCCGGCCGCGACCGGTTCGCGCCGAGCGCCCTTCGGTTCGGCGGGGGCGGTACGGGTACCCGGCCGCCACCCGGAGACCGAAGGGAGCGGGACCCATGAAGGCAGTGACCTGGCAGGGCAAGCGGGACGTGCGGGTGGACACCGTGCCCGATCCGCGGATCGAGCAGCCCACCGATGCCGTCATCCGCGTCACCAGCAGCGGCCTGTGCGGCTCGGACCTGCACTTGTACGAGGTGCTCACCCCGTTCATGACACCGGGCGACATCCTCGGCCACGAACCGATCGGCATCGTGGAGGAGGTCGGCTCCGAGGTCACCGGCCTCAAACCGGGCGACCGGGTCGTGGTGCCGTTCCAGATCTCCTGCGGGCACTGCTTCATGTGCGCCGGCGGGCTGCAGACCCAGTGCGAGACCACCCAGGTCACCGGGGAGGGCATGGGCGCCGCCCTGTTCGGCTACACCCGCCTGTACGGCGCCGTGCCCGGCGCCCAGGCCGAGTACCTGCGCGTCCCGCAGGCCCAGTACGGTCCGATCAAGATCCCCGAGGGCCCGGCGGACGACCGCTTCGTCTACCTCTCCGACGTGCTGCCCACGGCCTGGCAGGCGGTCGCCTACGCCGACGTCCCGGCCGGCGGCACCCTCGCCGTCCTCGGACTCGGCCCGATCGGCGACATGGCCTGCCGGATCGCCCGGGCCCGGGGCGCGGAGCGGGTGTTCGGCATCGACCTGGTGCCCGAGCGGCTGGAGCGGGCGCGCCGACGGGGCGTGGAGACGTACGACCTGCGCTCCTTCGACGACGAGAAGGCCCTGGTCCACGCCATCCGGGACGAGACCGACGGCCGGGGGCCGGACGCGGTGATCGACGCCGTCGGCACCGAGGCCCACGGCAGCGCCGTCGCCCGCCTGGCCCAGCAGGCCTCCACCATGCTGCCCCGCATGCTGAGCGGCCCCCTCGCGGAGCGCTTCAGCGTCGACCGGCTCGCCGCCCTGCACACCGCCATCGAGCTGGTGCGGCGCGGCGGCACCCTCTCCCTGACCGGCGTCTACGGCGGCACGGCAGACCCGCTGCCGATGCTCACCCTCTTCGACAAGCAGATCCAGATGCGGATGGGCCAGGCCAACGTCCGCCGCTGGAGCGACGACATCATGCCCTACCTCACCGACGAGGACCCGCTCGGCGTCGACGACTTCGCCACCCACCGGCTGCCGCTGTCCGAGGCACCGCACGCGTACGAGATGTTCCAGTGCAAGCAGGACGGCGCGATCAAGATCCTCATGCGGCCCTGAGGACCGCTGCGGCCCCGGCGGGGATCCCGGCGGCTCACGGTCCGAGGATCTCCGCCAGGTCGTAGCGCACCGGCTCCTCCAGCTGGGCGTAGGTGCAGCTGCGCGGCGTACGGTCCGGGCGCCAGCGGCGGAAGCGGGCCGTGTGCCGGAAACGGGCCCCGTTCTCCATGTGGTCGTACGCCACCTCGGCCACCCGCTCGGGCCGCACCGGCACCCAGGACAGGTCCTTCTTGCCCGACCAGCGGCTCGGCGCCCCGGGCAGCCGGGCCGACTCGTGGGCGGCCTCCTCGGACCAGGCCGCCCAGGGGTGCCCGGCCACGTCGTCCATGCGCAGCGGCTCCAGCTCCTCGACCAGTTCGGCCCGCCGCTTCATCGGGAAGGCGGCGGACACGCCGACGTGCTGGAGGGCGCCCCGGTCGTCGTACAGCCCCAGCAGGAGCGAGCCCACCACCGGCCCGCTCTTGTGGAAGCGGTAACCCGCCACCACCACGTCCGCCGTCCGCTCGTGCTTGATCTTGAACATGGCCCGCTCGTCCTGCAGGTACCGCAGACCGAGCGGCTTGGCGACGACCCCGTCCAGGCCCGCCCCCTCGAACCGCTCGAACCATTGCCGGGCCACCTCCAGGTCGGTCGTCGCCGGCGCCAGGTGGACGGGCGGCCCCATCCCTTCCAGCGCCCGGGCCAGCAGCGCCCGGCGGTCGGCGAGGGGCACGTCCAGCAGGGACTCGTCGGCCAGCGCCAGCAGGTCGAAGGCGATGAACGACGCCGGGGTCCGCTCCGCGAGCGTCCGCACCCGGGAGTCCGCCGGATGGATGCGCTCGGTCAGCGCGTCGAAGTCCAGCCGCCCCTCCCGCGCGATCACGATCTCCCCGTCCAGCACACACCGCTCGGGCACCCGCTCCCGAAGCGCCGCCACCAGCTCCGGGAAGTACCTGGTCAACGGCTTTCCGGTGCGGCTCCCCAACTCCACCTCGGCGCCGTCGCGGAACACGATCGCCCGGAAGCCGTCCCACTTCGCCTCGTAGTGCATGTCCGGCGGGATCCTCGCCACCGACTTGGCGAGCATCGGCTTCACGGGGGGCATCACCGGCAGATCCATGGGTCCGATTCTGCTCGCATACGTCACGCGTCGCCTGGCATGGGCCGGTGCCGCCCGGTATGCGAGCCGTGCGGGGGGCGCCTACCGTGGCCGCATGGGTGATGCGGTGGAACTGGAGGTGGCCGGCCGGAGCGTGCGGCTGTCCAGCCCGGACAAGGTCTTCTTCCCGGAGCGCGGTTTCACCAAGCTGGACCTGGCCCGGTACTACACCGCCGTCGCCCCCGGCATCCTGCGCGCCCTGCGCGACCGCCCCACGACCCTGGAGCGCTACCCGGACGGGGTGGGCGGCGAGTGGTTCTTCCAGAAGCGGGCGCCCAAGGGCATGCCCGCCTGGATCCCGACCGCGCACATCACCTTCCCCAGCGGCCGCACCGCCGACGAGATGTGCCCCACCGAGGAGGCCGCCGTGGTGTGGGCCGCGCAGTACGGCACGCTCACCTTCCACCCCTGGCCGGTGCGCCGCACCGACGTCGACCACCCCGACGAACTCCGCATCGACCTCGATCCGCAGCCCGGCACCGACTACACCGACGCGGTCCGCGCCGCGCACGAACTGCGTGCCGTGCTCGACGAGTTCGGCGGCCTGCGCGGCTGGCCCAAGACCTCCGGCGGCCGTGGCCTGCACGTCTTCGTCCCCATCGAACCGCGCTGGACCTTCACCCAGGTGCGGCGCGCGGCGATCGCCGTCGGCCGGGAGATGGAACGCCGGATGCCCGAGCGGGTGACGATCAGGTGGTGGAAGGAGGAGCGCGGCAGCCGCATCTTCCTGGACTACAACCAGACGGCCCGCGACCGCACCATCGCCTCCGCCTACTCCGTACGGCCGCGCCCGCACGCCCCGGTCTCCGCACCGCTGCGCTGGGAGGAGGTCGGCGTCGCCCAGCCCCAGGACTTCGACCTGGCCACCATGCCCGCCCGGTTCGCCGAACTCGGCGATGTGCACGCCGACATGGACGATCACGCCTACTCCCTGGACGCGCTGCTGGAACTGGCCCGCCGCGACGAACACGACCACGGTCTGGGCGACCTGCCGTACCCGCCGGAGTACCCGAAGATGCCCGGCGAGCCGAAACGGGTCCAGCCGAGCCGGGCCCGCCGCGAGCAGCCGGAGCGGTGATCGCCGGGCGCACCGGGCCGTCGGGCCCCGGGACTATGCTGATCGACAGCCGCCGAGGAGGAGTCCCGAAGTGACCGAGGCAGTGTCGCGCCCCACGCTGGAGGCCGTGGCCGCGCGGGCGGGGGTGTCCCGGGCCACCGTGTCGCGCGTGGTCAACGGCGGGGACGGGGTGCGGGAGCCGCTGGTCGCCCGGGTCCGGCAGGCCGTGGAGGAACTCGGGTACGTCCCCAACCAGGCCGCCCGCAGTCTGGTGACCAAGCGGCACGACGCCGTCGCGGTGGTCATCGCCGAACCGGAGACCCGGGTCTTCGCCGACCCCTTCTTCGCCCTGCAACTGCGCGGGATCAGCAAGGAGCTGACGGCCCACGACAACCAGCTGGTGCTGTTGCTGACCGAGGGCCGCGACGACCACGCGCGGGTGGCCCGCTATCTCGCCGGCGGGCACGTCGACGGTGCCCTCGTCTTCTCGCTGCACCTCGACGACCCGCTGCCCGGGCTGATCCAGGGCGCGGGCGTGCCCACCGTGTTCGGGGGGCGTCCCGGCTGGAGCGACGGCAGTCGCGGCGCCGTGTACGTCGACAGCGACAACCGGGGCGGGGCCCGCGCGGCCGTACGCCACCTCGTGGACCTCGGCCGGAGCAGGGTCGCGCACATCACCGGTCCCCTGGACCAGACCTCGGCGGTGGACCGGCTGGAGGGCTACCGGGACGTGATGGCGGACGCCGACCCCCGGCTGATCGCGGCGGGCGACTTCACGCCGGGCGGGGGCGAGCGCGCCATGCGGGAACTCCTCGACCGCTGCCCGGAGGTGGACGCCGTGTTCGCCGCCAACGACCTCACCGCGCTCGGCGTCCTGCGCGTGCTGCGCGAGAGCGGCCGGCGGATACCCGAGGACGTCGCCGTGATCGGCTTCGACGACATGCTGCCCGTCGCCGAACAGAGCGAGCCGCCCCTGACGACGGTCCGTCAGGACATAGAGGAGATGGGCCGCCTGATGGCCCGCCTCCTCCTGCGCGAACAACCCACCCGGGGCCCCGGCCACCCCCCGGCGGGCGTGATCCTGCCGACCACCCTGATACACCGAGCCTCGGCCTAGGGCCGCCCTGCTGCCTCACGCGTGCGCCTCAGCCCTGGGGCGGCTCGCTCCTGATCACCGCGAAGCGGGCGCCGTAGGGGTCGGCGAGCTTGGCCATGCGGCCGACTCCCTGCATGGTCGTCGCGGGCATGCGGACCGTGCCGCCCAGCCGCTGGGCCTCGTCGACCACGGCGTCCGTGTCCTCGACCTCGAAGTACGGCAGCCAGTACGGGCCGGCCTCCGCCTCGGTCGGGTCGTCGGCCAGCGGCACCAGACCGCCGAACATGGCGTCCTCCCCGCCCTCGGCCGGGTTGACGCAGGTGTAGGTGCCGCCGGGGAAGGGCACCGCCGAGGTCTCCAGGCCGAGCACCTGGCGGTAGAAGGCGGCCGCGGCGGCGATGTCCGGCGTGTACAGCTCGACCCAGCACAGCGCACCCGGTTCGTTCGCCGCGTCCACGCCCTTGGTCTGTCCGGGCTGCCAGATCCCGAAGGGGACGCCCGCCTGGTCGGCGAACACGGCCATGTGGCCCTGCCCCATCACGTCGACCGGCTGGAAGAGCACGCTGCCGTGCGCCTGCTCGGCGGCCTTGGCGGTGGCCTGCGCGTCCGCGCTCTGGAAGTACACGGTCCAGGCCGGCGGACCCTGCCCGGCGGCGGTCTGCATACCACCGGCGACGGTCCGGCCGTCCAGCTGGAAGAAGCCGTAACCGCCGGCGTCCGGCCCCGCCGACCGGAACCGCCAGCCGAAGAGGCCGCCGTAGAAGGAGACGGCGCCGTCGATGTCGGGTGTGCCGACGTCGATCCAGTTCGGAGCGCCGTTGACGAAACGGGTGGTGAGCATCTTCGCCCTCCTCGCAAGGGTCCCGTTCTCTGCACCCCCGAGTCTGGCACCGCCCACTGACGATCGCCGCCGGAACGCGACGGCGCGCCGCCGTGCGCGGCCGGGCTCGTCCGGAGCATCATCGGGGCGGCCGACGGCCCCGGGCGCGGCGTTGACCCGGCGTTGATCGAACGTTTTTCACCGCGCGGCACGATCCTGGCCATGCACATCGAAACGATCACCCCGGCCGACACCGCCTGGCAGACGCAGGCCCTGTGCGCGCAGACCGGGGCGGACTTCTTCTTCCCCGAGCCCGGCAGCTCGGTACGCGAGGCGAAGCGCATCTGCGGCATGTGCGAGATACGCTCCGTCTGCCTGGACTACGCCCTCGACAACGACGAACGCTTCGGCGTCTGGGGCGGCCTGTCCGAGAAGGAACGCCTGGAACTACGGCGCACCGCCCACTGAGCCGCCAGGGTCAGGCTCCCGCGCGGGCCGCCATCCGGGCCTTGCGGGCGGCCAGCTTCTCGTCGAACTTCAGTGCCTCCGCGTCCAGGCCGCCCATGAACATGCCCAGCTCCTCCTGGGCCTGGCGGCCCTCGGGGCCGAGGCCGTCGATCTCCAGGACCTTCAGGAAGCGCAGGACGGGCTGGATGACGTCGTCGTGGTGGATGCGCAGGTTGTAGACCTCGCCGATCGCCATCTGCGCGGCGGCGCGCTCGAAGCCGGGGATGCCGTGGCCGGGCATGCGGAAGTTGACGACGACGTCCCGGACCGCCTGCATGGTCAGGTCGGGGGCGAGTTCGAAGGCGGCCTTCAGGAGGTTGCGGTAGAAGACCATGTGGAGGTTCTCGTCGGTCGCGATGCGCGACAGCATCCGGTCGCAGACCGGATCGCCGGACTGGTGGCCGGTGTTGCGGTGCGAGATCCGGGTCGCCAGCTCCTGGAAGGCGACGTAGGCGACCGAGTGCAGCATCGAGTGACGGTTGTCGGACTCGAAGCCCTCGCTCATGTGGGCCATGCGGAACTGCTCCAGCTTGTCCGGGTCCACCGCGCGCGAGGCGAGCAGGTAGTCGCGCATCACGATGCCGTGCCGGCCCTCCTCCGCCGTCCAGCGGTGCACCCAGGTGCCCCAGGCGCCGTCCCGGCCGAACAGCGAGGCGATCTCGTGGTGGTAGCTGGGCAGGTTGTCCTCGGTGAGGAGGTTGACCACCAGCGCGATGCGACCGACCTCGGTGACCTTGGACTGCTCCTTGTCCCAGGCCTCGCCGTCCTCGAACAGGCCCGGGAAGTTGCGGCCGTCGCCCCACGGGACGTACTCGTGCGGCATCCAGTCCTTGGCGACCTTCAGATGCCGGTTGAGTTCCTGCTCGACCACTTCCTCCAGGGCGTACAGCAGCCGCGCGTCGGTCCAGACGGAAGAGCTGCCGAGGTGAGGGGAAGTGATCGTCATGGAGACTCCAGGGGACGCCGAACAGGGAGGGAGGGACCCGGTGGCCCGGGGGACGGACCGGCGAGCGGTGCCGGAACCTACGCGATCGTAGGCTACGAATCCGTAGGTTATGACGCCGCGGTTTAAGTTCGTTGTAAAGATCGCTGATCAGGCCGTGTTCCCCAGGCTTTCGCGGACATGCCAAGAAGCCCCGGGACGCGCAGGTCCCGGGGCTCGACGGGCCGGGGCATCACCCGGTCAGGCGTACAAGTCCCGCAGCCGCACCGAGAGGCATGTCACACAGCCTTCCAGCTTCTCGAACTCGCCGATGTCCACCGTGACGACCTCGAACCCCAGGTCGGTGAGCAGCTCCGCGGTCTTCGGGGCGCTCGCCGACATCAGCAGCTTGCTCCCGCCGAGCAGCACCACGTGCGAGCCGGCCTCCTCGGGCACCGACAGGAAACCCGGGAACAGCGAGGGCCGGTCCACCTTCGGGATGTGCCCGATGACGGTCCCGTCCGGCAGCGCGGTCACCGCCGACTTCAGGTGCAGCACCTTGGTCACCGGCACCGCGACCACCCGCGCGCCCAGCGGCTCGAAGGCGGCCCGCAGCTGCTGCACGCCCGCCGCGTCGGTGCGCCCGCCCCGGCCGACGTAGATCGTGTCGCCGACCTTCAGGACGTCACCGCCGTCCAGCGTGCCCGGCTCCCAGATCCAGTTCACCGAGCACCCCAGGCGCGCCACCGCCTCCTCGACCCCGGCCGTCTCCTCGCGCCGGGACTCGGCCCCGGGCCGGGTGATCAGCGCCACGTTCTTGTACATGACGACGGTGTCCTCGACGAACACCGAGTCCGGGCAGTCCTCGGCCGGGTCGACCTCGATCGTCTCCCAGCCGTGCGTGCGCAGCGCCTCGACGTACGCCTCCCACTGCTCGACGGCGAGGTCCACGTCGACCTTCTCCCGCTCGATGTGCGTCACCAGCCCTTCGGCGAGGCGCGGGCTGGGGCGGCGGACGAGGGCCTTCTTGCTGGGCACTGGGGTCTCCGTATCGGCGGTCGGTCCGGCGCCCATCCTTTGCGGCGCCGGTCCGCCATCATGCAGGGCCGGTCGGCGACGGCAAAACCGTCGTCGTCAGGCTGTGCCCCTTCTGAGACGCGCCGGTCCGCACCCCGCCGGGGCCGCCCCGGCCGGCTACTCCGGATCCCCGAGCGTGTCCGGCGTGGTCTCCGTCAGCTCCCCGTCCGCCATCAGCAGCCACCGGGTGATCCCGATCGACTCCAGGAACGGCACGTCGTGGCTGGCCACGATCAGGGCGCCCTGGTACGACTCCAGGGCCGTGGTCAGCTGCCGCACGCTCGCCATGTCGAGGTTGTTCGTCGGCTCGTCGAGCATGAGCAGCTGGGGCGCCGGCTCGGCCAGCAGCAGCGCGGCCAGGGCGGCCCGGAAGCGTTCGCCGCCGGAGAGCGTGTCCGCCTGCTGGTCGGCCCGGGCGCCCCGGAACAGGAAGCGGGCGAGACGGGCCCGGATCCGGTTGTTGGTGGCGTCCGGCGCGAACCGGGCCACGTTCTCGGCGACCGTCAGCTCCCCGTCGAGGACGTCCAGCCGCTGCGGCAGGAAACGCAGCGGCACATGCGCCCGCGCCTCACCGGCCACCGGCGGCAGCTGACCGGCGATGGTCCGCAGCAGCGTGGTCTTGCCCGAGCCGTTGCGCCCGACCAGCGCGATCCGCTCCGGCCCGCGCAGATCGACGATCCCCTTCACGCGCGCGCCGTAGGCCGTCTCCAGGCACTCCAGGGTGAGGACCTCCCGGCCGGGCGGTACGGCCGTGTACGGCAGGTCGACGCGGATCTCGTCGTCGTCCCGTACCGCCTCCACCGCCTCGTCGAGCCGCTCCCTGGCCTCGGCGAGCTTCTCCTCGTGCAGGATGCGGTGCTTGCCCGCGGACTCCTGGGCCGAGCGCTTGCGCGCCCCCATGACGATCTTCGGTTCGCGTTTGTTCTCCCACATCTTCTGCCCGTACCGCTTGCGCCGGGCCAGCTTGACCTGGGCGTCGGCCAGTTCGCGCTTCTGCTTGCGGAAGTCGGCCTCGGCGACGCGCATCATGCGCTCGGCCGCCTCCTGCTCCACGGCCAGCGCCTCCTCGTACGCCGAATAGTTGCCGCCGTACCAGGTGACCTCCCCGGAGCGCAGTTCGGCGATCTGGTCGACCAGGTCGAGCAGCTCGCGGTCGTGGCTGACCACGACCAGCACCCCGGGCCAGGAGGCGACGGCCGTGTACAGCCGCCGGCGGGCGTACAGGTCGAGGTTGTTGGTGGGCTCGTCGAGCAGCAGCACGTCGGGGCGGCGCAGCAGCAGCGCGGCCAGCCGCAGCAGCACCGACTCGCCGCCGGACACCTCGCCGACGGTGCGGTCCAGGCCGATGTGGCCGAGACCGAGTTCGCCGAGGGTGACCAGGGCGCGTTCCTCCACGTCCCAGTCGTCGCCGACGGTCTCGAAGTGCTCCTCGGCCACGTCGCCCGCCTCGATGGCGTGCAGGGCGGCCCGCCGGGCGGCGATGCCGAGCGCCTCGTCGACGCGCAGGGCGGTGTCGAGCGTGACGTTCTGCGGGAGGTACCCGACCTCTCCGGTCACCTTGAGGGTGCCGTCGGCCGGCAGGAGCTCACCGGCGATCAGCCTCAACAGGGTGGACTTGCCCGAGCCGTTGACGCCGACGAGCCCGGTCCTGCCGGGGCCGAAGGCGACGTCGAGGCCGTCGAAGACGGGGGTGCCGTCGGGCCAGGTGAAGGACAGGGACGTACAGGTGAGGGAAGCGGACATACAGGCCTCGCGATTGCTTGATGCGGTCAGGGCAAGCGCGTGTGGAGACACCGCGAGGCGGAAACCGGAGGCCCTGGGCACGGGAAAGGCCCTGTGCCCGGGAGGACGGCTCGAACGCCGAGGTCGCACGCCACGCACACACCTGACCGGTGTGACGCGGTGTCTCGTGACCTCAGACGAGCAACGTCCTTCTCCAATCGACGGCAACAGGACCGGAATACAAGCTACGAGGGGCGCGCGGGGCCGTCAACGCATTTATCGGGGGAGGAGCGCCCGCGCCGTGAACGGGCGGTTCAGCAGGCGTCGCGCATCAGCTGGGCCAGGTCGTGGTCCAGGTCGAGCTGGAGGTGCTCCAGGCCGGCCGGCACCAGGTCGCCGCTCGCCTCCAGGAAACGGCGTATCTCGCCGGAGCGCACATGGACGACGGCGGTGCCCTCGGGGGCGTGGAACTCCAGGACCGTGCGGTCGTAGCCGTACGGCCGCACGCGTACGTCCCCGTGGCCCTCGGGGCCGTGCAGACCGGCCGAGAGCAGCTCACGAGCGAAGGTCCAGCAGACCTCGACGCCCTCCAGGGTGGCCGGAGCGGGGAACGTCATGCGGACGGCGAAGGGGTCGGTCCGGTCGTAGCGCAGCGTGGCGGGAATGCTCGGCATACGGGGGGCGGCGGCCACGAGACGGGCCTCTACGGACTGCTCTACGACGGTGGACAACGCCTTGCTCCCTCGTTGCGGCTGGACGGACTTTCCGGGGCGGGTGGGACCTGGCACTGGAGGAGACGAAGGAATCGGCCAATCCGTGCACATGAATGACTAGTGACCTCTGTCACCGTCTTCAATCACCCGAGTGGCTCGGGATGCGCGAGGGGTGCGCGGGCCTCTGGACGGCATCGGGGGAGTGGGCTAGCTTCGCCCGCCATGAGGCGCTTGGGGATCACGCGACGCAGGGGACGGCTGGGCCGAGCGGTGGCGGCGGGGGTGGCCTGCGGGGCGGCGCTGGCCACGCTCACGGTGCCGTCCGCGCAGGCCGGAACGCTTCACCACCCGGCACCGCACTGGGAACTGAAGAACAGCGGCACCCCTCAGGTGCGGTTCCGCGGGCTGTCCGCCGTCGACCGCGACACGGCCTGGCTGGCCGGCACCGGCGGCACCGTCCTGCGCACCACGGACGGCGGGGCCGACTGGCGCGACGTCTCGCCGCCGGGCGCGGGCGACCTGCAGTTCCGGGACGTCCAGGCGTTCGACGCGCGCCGCGCGGTGGTGCTCGCCATCGGCGAGGGCGAGACGTCCCGCGTCTACCGCACCGACGACGGCGGGACCACCTGGACGGAGTCCTTCCGCAACACCGACCCGAAGGCGTTCTACGACTGCCTGGCCTTCTTCGACCACCGCCACGGCCTCGCCCTGAGCGACCCGGTGGACGGGAAGTTCCGCATCCTGTCCACCGGCGACGGCGGCCGCTCCTGGCAGCTGCTGCCGGCCGACCGCATGCCCGCCGCACTCGACGGCGAGGCGGGCTTCGCGGCCAGCGGCCAGTGCCTGGTCACCTCCGGGCCCAGGGACGTGTGGCTGGCCACCGGCGGCGGCGCCCACGCGCGCGTGCTGCACTCCGCCGACCGGGGCCGCACCTGGACCGCCACCGACACGCCCGTCCCGGCCGGCGACCCGGCCCGCGGCGTGTTCGCGCTCGCCTTCCGCGACCGCGCCCACGGCCTCGCCGTCGGCGGCGACTACCGCGCGAACCAGCCTTCCCCGAGGGCCGCGGCGCTCACCCGGGACGGCGGTCGCACCTGGCAGCCCGCCACCACACCTCCGCCCGCCTACCGCTCCGGCGCCGCCTGGCTCCCGCACAGCCGCACCGCCGCGCTCGCCGTCGGCCCCACCGGCAGCGACCTGACCACCGACGGCGGCCGCACCTGGCGGACGTTCGACACCGGCTCCTTCGACACCGTGGACTGCACCGCCGACCTGAGCTGCTGGGCGGCGGGCGAACAAGGGCGCGTGGCCCGGCTGGAACCCTGAGGTAGGAGGACGGAACGCGGGTACTCGTCCGCCACCGCACACGAGGAAGGGAGCGGTCATGCCACGCGGTTCCAGCCCCAAGCGGGAGCGTCAGTACGAGCACATCAAGGAGAGCGCGCAGGACCGGGGCGAAAGCCCCGGGCGCGCCAAGGAGATCGCCGCGCGGACGGTGAACAAGGAACGTGCCCGCTCCGGTGAGTCGAAGACCGCGAGCCGCACCTCGACCCAGGACATGTCGTCCGGCAAGCGCGGTGGACAGCGGTCCGGCCAGGGCTCCCAGGGCCCGACCTACGACCAGCTCTACGAGGAGGCCAAGAAGCGCAACATCCACGGCCGCTCGGACATGAACAAGGCGGAGCTGCAACGCGCCCTGGGCGACAAGGGTTGACCCGCGGTCACCGGCCCGCGCGGTGCGCCGTACGCTCGTCGGCACCATGACGACCGTACGCGTACCCGCGGGCTGGCCCGCGACCGAGGAGCAGGCCCGAGCCGTCCAGGACGAACTGCGCGAGCTGGTGGTGCTCGACGAGCCGGGTCCGCCGCCCGGGACGGGCCACGTCACCGGCGTGGACGTGGCCTACGACGACGAACGCGACCTGGTCGCGGCGGCGGCCGTCGTCCTGGACGCGGCCACGCTGGAGGTGGTCGCCGAGGCGACCGCCGTCGGCCGGGTCTCCTTCCCCTACGTCCCCGGACTGCTCGCCTTCCGGGAGATCCCCACCGTGCGGGCCGCCCTGGACGCGCTGGAGTGCCCGCCCGGCCTGGTCGTCTGCGACGGCTACGGCCTCGCCCATCCGCGCCGCTTCGGCCTCGCCGCCCACCTCGGCGTGCTCACCGGCCTGCCGACCATCGGCGTCGCGAAGAACCCGTTCGTCTTCACCCACGAGGAACCGGGCACGCGGCGCGGCGCGCATGCTCCGCTGCTCGCCGGCACCGAGGAGGTGGGCCGCGCCCTGCGCACCCGGGACGGCGTCAAGCCGGTCTTCGTCTCCGTCGGCCACCGGACCGGCCTGGACAACGCCTGTGCCCATGTGCTGGCGCTGACACCGAGGTACCGGCTGCCGGAGACCACCCGCAGGGCCGACTCGCTGTGCCGCCGGGCGCTTCGGGAGGCGGCGCGACGGCCGGATCCGGCCGAGGAACGCGCCTGACGCCCCGCGCCGTGCGGGAGCGTCCGACTGATGCGCCGGCCGCTGAACGCGGGCACCGCGCTGCCGGGCACCGGCGACTCGGACGTGCCGTACTGCATCCACCGGGCCGAGGTGAACGAGGCACCGCCCGTCCTCACCCACGTCCCGCCGCTGACCCAGAACCTGTCAACGGACGGGCGAACTCCACCACCGGCACGCGCGTGGTCTTCTCGCTGGTGCCGCCGGCCTGAGCGGTCGCGTCACCTCAGGCCCTGTCGTCCCGCTCGGCGGCCACCCGGAAGGTGATCCCCGCCGAGCGCAGGCGCCCGGTCAGCGCGTCGCCCATCGCCACGGCCGTCGTGAGCTGGCCGGCCCGGGCCGGCAGGTCGTCGAAGGCCAGGCACAGAGCCGCCTCGGCGAACATCTTCGCCGTCTCGTCGTAGCCCGGATCGCCGCCCGCCACCTCGGTGAACACCCGCCGCCCGCCGCCCTCGCCGACGAAGCGCACCGAGAACCAGCTCTTCGCCCGCTTCTCTGCGCTCGGCCCGTCCCCGGGCCTGAGCCGGTCGGACAGCCAGCGCCGGGCGGGCGGCAGCTGGGCCGCCGCCGCGACCGCGGTGACGGCCGCGACCCCGCCCAGGGCGACGGGCAGACGCCGGAAGGCCGCATAGTGCCGGTAGCGGAAGTCGGGGCCGTAGCGGTCCAGGGCCCGTGCCGAACGGGCCACGATCTGCGGGTCGATGGTCGGCAGCGGCAGCGCCCAGGCGCCGACCTCCCCGGCGAAACGCGGCGCGCCCGCCGGGGCCGTCACCCGGCGTCCCGCCGACCGGGGCTCGTACCGGGCGCGGTCGCGGGCGGCGGCCAGCATCTGCCGCCCGCGCGCGAACTGGTTCAGCGCCGAGGCGAGGGTTCCGCCGGAGAAGGCCGCGTCGGCGGTGACGAACCCGTCCACGGTCAGCGGTACGCCCTCCGGCAGCCTGCCGACCGTGAAGTGGACGCCCAGGTCGTGCGGCACCGAGTCGAAGCCGCACGCGTGCACCAGCCGGGCGCCCGTCTCACGCGCGCGTGCGTCGTGCCGGACATACATCAGGTCCACGAACTCGGGCTCGCCGGTGAGGTCCAGGTAGTCGGCCCCGGTCTCGGCGCAGGCGGCGACGAGTTCCTCGCCGTAGCGGATGTAGGGCCCGACGGTCGAGGCCACCACCCGCGCCTGCCCGGCGAGGGCGCGCACGGTCGCCGGTTCGTCCACGTCGGCCCGCAGCACCCCGGGCGCCGACCCGCCGGGCAGCCGCTCGCGCAGCCGCTCCAGCCTGCGCTCGTCACGGCCGGCGAGCGCCCAGCGCAGACCCTCGGGCGCGTGCGCGGCGAGGTACTCCGCCGTGAGCGTGCCGACGAAGCCGGTGGCTCCGAAGAGCACGAGGTCGTACGGACGGTCGGTCGTTTTCAGCCTGCTCATGACACACCCCTCGGTCGTGCAGCCCGCGCCGCTGTCGGTGGCCGAGGCTAGCGTGAGCAGTGCGACTCCGGACGGCCGGCCCGGTACCTTGGCTAAGCGCTTGCTCGTTCAGGTCTTGTGCCCGGTGGAGCACGTTCTTAGCATCACCGGTGTTACAGCACTTGTGTCACATCGACTGGGGGCGGCATGACGACGGCAGGGACGCCAGGACAGGGCCCGCTCACCGGCGTGCGCGTGGTCGAGCTGGCCGGCATCGGCCCGGGCCCGTTCGCCGCGATGCTCCTCGCCGACCTGGGCGCCGACGTGGTCCGGGTGGACCGCCCCGGCGGCCCCGGTCTCGGCGTCGACCCCGCCCACGACGTCACCAACCGCAACAAGCGCTCGGTCGTCGTCGACCTGAAGGCCCCGGACGGCCCAGCGCGCGTCCTGGACCTCGCCGAGCGCGCCGACATCCTCCTCGAGGGCTACCGCCCCGGGGTCGCCGAGCGCCTCGGCGTCGGCCCCGACGCCTGCCACGCCCGCAACCCCCGCCTGGTCTACGGCCGGATGACCGGCTGGGGCCAGCAGGGCCCCCTCGCCGGCCGGGCCGGCCACGACGTCGCCTACATCGCCCTCACCGGCACCCTCGGCATGATCGGCGACCCGGACCGGCCCCCGGCGGTCCCCGCCAACCTGCTCGGCGACTACGCGGGCGGCTCGCTCTACCTGGTCGTCGGCGTCCTCGCCGCCCTCCACCACGCGCGCGTGAGCGGCACCGGCCAGGTCGTCGACACCGCCATCGTGGACGGCACCGCCCACCTCTCCACCATGATCCACGCCATGCTGGCCGCCGGCGGCTGGCAGGACCGGCGCGCCGCCAACCTCCTGGACGGCGGCTGCCCGTACTACGGCACCTACGAGACCGCCGACGGGAAGCACATGGCGGTCGGCGCCCTGGAACCCCGGTTCTACGCCGAGTTCGTACGCCTGCTCGACATCGGCGACTTCGCGGACGCCCGCCGCGACCAGGCCCGCTGGGGCGAGCTGCGCGAACGGATCGCCGCCCGCTTCAGGTCCCGTACCCGCGACGAGTGGACGGCCGTCTTCGAGGGCTCGGACGCCTGCGTGGCCCCCGTGCTGTCCCTGCGCGAGGCCCCCCACCACCCGCACCTCGCCGCCCGCGGCACCTTCACCGACCACGACGGCATCACCCAGCCCGCCCCGGCACCGCGGTTCTCCGCCACCCCGGCCACCGTCCGTACCGGCCCCGCGAGACCCGGCACCGCCACCGAGGAGGTGGCCCGCGACTGGGACGTACCCGCCCTGCTGGAGGACCCGGTCGGGGACGCCCCCTGACGGCACCCCCGCCCGCCCCCGCCACCTCCGCCCACCCGGCCCCACCGCCGCGACAACCCTCGTTGAAAGGCCCCTCAGTGAGCACCGAAGCGTACGTGTACGACGCGATCCGCACCCCGCGCGGGCGCGGCAAGGCCAACGGCGCCCTGCACGGCACCAAGCCCATCGACCTGGTCGTCGGCCTCATCCACGAGATCCGCGACCGCTTCCCGGGCCTCGACCCGGCCGCCGTCGACGACATCGTGCTCGGTGTCGTCAGCCCCGTCGGCGACCAGGGCTCCGACATCGCCCGCACCGCGGCCATCGCCGCCGGACTGCCGGACACGGTCGCCGGCGTCCAGGAGAACCGCTTCTGCGCGTCCGGTCTGGAGGCCGTCAACCTGGCCGCCGCCAAGGTCCGTTCCGGCTGGGAGGACCTGGTCCTGGCCGGCGGCGTGGAGTCGATGTCCCGGGTGCCGATGGCCTCGGACGGCGGCGCCTGGTTCAACGACCCGATGACCAACCTCGCCGTCAACTTCGTGCCGCAGGGCATCGGCGCCGACCTCATCGCCACCATCGAGGGCTTCTCCCGCCGGGACGTCGACGAGTACGCGGCGCTGTCCCAGGAGCGCGCGGCCACCGCCTGGAAGGAGGGCCGGTTCGACCGCTCCGTCGTCCCCGTCAAGGACCGCGCCGGCCTGGTCGTCCTCGACCACGACGAGCACCTGCGGCCCGGCACCACCGCCGACTCGCTCGCCCGGCTGAAGCCGTCCTTCGCCGACATCGGCGAGCTGGGCGGCTTCGACGCCGTGGCGCTGCAGACGTACCACTGGGTCGAGAAGATCGACCACGTCCACCACGCGGGCAACTCCTCCGGCATCGTGGACGGCGCCTCCCTGGTCGCGATCGGCTCCAAGGAGGTCGGCGAGCGCCACGGACTCACCCCGCGCGCCCGGATCGTCTCCGCCGCCGTCTCCGGCTCCGAGCCCACCATCATGCTCACCGGCCCCGCCCCCGCCACCCGCAAGGCGCTGGCCAAGGCCGGGCTCACCATCGACGACATCGACCTCGTCGAGATCAACGAGGCCTTCGCGGCGGTGGTGCTGCGCTTCGTCAAGGACATGGGCCTGTCCCTGGACAAGGTCAACGTCAACGGGGGCGCCATCGCCCTCGGCCACCCCCTCGGCGCCACCGGCGCGATGATCCTCGGCAGCCTCGTCGACGAACTGGAGCGCCAGGACAAGCGCTACGGCCTGGCCACCCTGTGCGTGGGCGGCGGCATGGGCATCGCGACCATCGTCGAACGCGTCTGAGAACCCGGCGGAACAAGAGACTTCTACGGAGACCCTGTCATGACCGAGAGCACCACCATCCGCTGGGAACAGGACGACACCGGTGTCGTCACCCTCGTCCTCGACGACCCGAACCAGTCCGCGAACACCATGAACCAGGCGTTCCGCGACTCCCTCGCCGCGGTCACCGACCGGCTGGAGGCCGAGAAGGACTCCCTGCGGGGCGTCATCCTCACCTCCGCCAAGAAGACCTTCTTCGCCGGCGGCGACCTGCGCGACCTGATCCGGGTCACCCCCGAGACCGCGCGGGAGCTGTTCGAGGGCGGCCTCGCCATCAAGCGGAACCTGCGCCGCATCGAGACCCTCGGCAAGCCGGTGGTCGCCGCCATCAACGGGGCGGCCCTGGGCGGCGGTTACGAACTCGCCCTGGCCTGCCACCACCGGGTCGCCCTCGACACGCCCGCCACCAGGATCGGCTGCCCCGAGGTCACCCTCGGGCTGCTGCCCGGTGGCGGCGGGGTCGTGCGCACCGTGCGCCTGCTCGGCATCGCCGACGCGCTGCTGAAGGTGCTCCTGCAGGGCACGCAGTACAACGCGCGGCGCGCCCAGGACAACGGCCTGGTCCACGAGGTGGCCGCCACCCCCGAGGAGCTGCTGGCCAAGGCCCGCGCCTTCATCGAAGCCCACCCCGAGTCCCAGCAGCCCTGGGACCGGCCGGGCTACAAGATCCCCGGCGGAACGCCCGCGAACCCGAGGTTCGCCGCGAACCTGCCCGCCTTCCCGGCCACCCTGCGCAAGCAGACGGCCGGCGCCCCCTACCCGGCGCCGCGGGCGATCCTCGCCGCCGCCGTCGAGGGCGCCCAGGTCGACTTCGAGACCGCGCAGGTCATCGAGGCCCGCTACTTCGTGGAGCTGGCCGCCGGACAGACCTCGAAGAACATGATCCAGGCCTTCTTCTTCGACCTCCAGGCCGTCAACTCGGGCGCCAACCGCCCCCGGGGCGTCGAGCCGCGCCAGGTCCGCAAGGTGGCCGTCCTGGGCGCCGGGATGATGGGCGCGGGCATCGCCTACTCCTGCGCCCGCGCGGGCATCGAGGTGGTCCTCAAGGACGTCTCCCTGGAGGCGGCCGTCAAGGGCAAGGGCTACTCCGAGAAGCTGTGCGCCAAGGCCGTCGCCAAGGGCCGTACCAGCCCGGCGAAGGCGGAAGCGCTGCTCGCCCGGATCACCCCCACCGCGGAGGCGGCCGACCTCGCGGGCTGTGACGCGGTCATCGAGGCCGTCTTCGAGGACACCTCGCTCAAGCACAAGGTCTTCCAGGAGATCGAGCACGTCGTGGCCCCCGACGCGCTGCTGTGCTCCAACACCTCCACCCTGCCCATCACCGCCCTCGCCGAGGGCGTGGAACGCCAGGGCGACTTCATCGGGCTGCACTTCTTCTCGCCCGTCGACAAGATGCCCCTCGTCGAGATCATCAAGGGCGAGCGGACCGGCGAGGAGGCCCTCGCGCGCGCCTTCGACCTGGTCCGGCAGATCAACAAGACACCGATCGTCGTCAACGACTCGCGCGGCTTC
This sequence comes from Streptomyces sp. NPDC006739, assembly GCF_042869815.1. NCBI lineage: Bacteria > Bacillati > Actinomycetota > Actinomycetes > Kitasatosporales > Streptomycetaceae > Streptomyces > Streptomyces sp. NPDC006739. The sequence goes on along the minus strand of NZ_JBIAGM010000003.1, from coordinate 207,264 downwards.
TTCACCTCCCGGGTGATCGGCCACTTCATCAACGAGGGCGTCGCCATGGTCGGCGAGGGCATCGAGCCCGCCTCCGTCGAGCAGGCGGCGGCCCAGGCGGGCTACCCGGCCAAGGTGCTCTCCCTGATGGACGAGCTGACCCTGACCCTCCCGCGCAAGATCCGCCGCGAGTCGCGGCGGGCCGTGGAGGAGGCCGGCGGCACCTGGACGCCCCACCCGGCCGAGGCCGTCATCGACCGGATGGTCGACGAGTTCGGCCGCACCGGCCGCAGCGGCGGCGCCGGCTTCTACGAGTACGGCGAGGACGGCGGCCGGGCCGGACTCTGGCCCGGCCTGCGGGAGCACTTCACGCGGCCGGACGCCTCGATCCCGTTCCGGGACATGCAGGAGCGGATGCTCTTCGCCGAGGCGCTCGACACCGTCCGGCTCCTGGAGGAGGGCGTCCTGACCTCCGTCGCCGACGCCAACATCGGCTCGATCCTCGGCATCGGCTTCCCCGGCTGGACCGGCGGTGTGCTCCAGTACATCAACGGCTACGAGGGCGGCCTGCCCGGCTTCGTGGCCCGCGCCCGGGAACTCGCCGGCCGCTACGGCGAGCGGTTCACCCCGCCCGCCCTGCTGGTGGACAAGGCGGAGAACGGGGAGCGGTTCGGCGACTCAGCCCGCTCGTGACCCGATGAGCCACTCGCTCAGCTCTTCGCGCAGCGAGCGCTGGAACGTCGTCAGCAGCGCCTGCACCACCAGCGGGTGCATGTACGCCGACAGGGACTTCACGTCCCGGGCGTCACGTTCCGCCACCTCGCCGCGGAAGAGCTGGGCGAGCGCGTGAGCCGCGGCGCGCGAGTGCTCGACGAGCACCGTGCGCGCCGCGAGGATCGCCTCCTGGGACAACGGCACGTCCAGCAGCTGCACGCCGAGCCGGAGCAGCCCCACATCCACCCGGAACGTCTCGTCGTCGGCGGCCGTGACGACGTTCATCGCCGCCAGCCGCTCCATGTCCTCGTCGGTGAGCGAGCGCCCCGCCCGCCGCTCCAGCTCCCGCCGGGACAGCGTCCGGGCGGTGTCCGGCGACCAGGAGGCGACCACCGCGCGGTGGATGGCCAGCTCGTGCGGGGACAGGTCCGAGGGCAGCTGCCGCAGGTACCGCTCGATCGCGGCCAGCGTCATGCCCTGCTGCCGCAGCTCCTCGATGAGAGCCAGCCGCGCCAGGTGACCGGGCCCGTAGTGACCCACCCGGCGCGGACCGATCTCCGGCGGCGGGAGCAGCCCCTTGCCGCCGTAGAAGCGGACGGTGCGGACCGTCACGCCCGCCCGGGCGGCCAGCTCGTCGACGGTGAGGGTCGGCTCCTCGGCATCGGTCGTCATGTGCAGCAGTATCGCTGTCCCACCAGTGCTGTGAAACATGTGACGACCTTGTGAGAAGAGCCGCTCTGTGAGGTGCGACATCGCATATCGGGTGATCCGTCTGGGAAGGTGCTGCGTCGGTCTGTGCCGCGACACAAGGGTGGTGCGGGCCGAGACACATTCGGACACCCGGGTCACGAGCCCGCGGCGCACCAGAAAGTGGAACCACCCGTGAGCAAGGAAGCCGTGCACTCGGCACAGGTCACCGCCCACCCCCGGCCGGCCGGGACGCCCGCCGACGCGGGCGACGCCGGCTACAGCAAGGACCTCAAGCCCCGCCACGTCAACATGATCGCCATCGGCGGGGCCATCGGCACCGGACTCTTCCTGGGCGCCGGCGGCCGCCTGCACAACGCCGGCCCGGCGCTCGCGGTGGCCTACCTGGTCTGCGGCGTCTTCGCCTTCTTCGTCGTACGGGCCCTCGGTGAGCTGGTCCTCTACCGCCCCTCCTCCGGCTCCTTCGTGTCGTACGCGCGCGAGTTCCTCGGCGAGAAGGGCGCCTACGTCGCCGGCTGGATGTACTTCCTGAACTGGTCGACCACCGGCATCGCCGACATCACCGCGATCGCCCTGTACACCCACTACTGGAGCCTGTTCACCTCCATCCCGCAGTGGGTGCTGGCCCTGACCGCCCTCGCGGTGGTGCTGGCCGTGAACCTGATCTCCGTGAAGATCTTCGGCGAGATGGAGTTCTGGTTCGCGATCATCAAGGTCGCCACCCTCGTCGCGTTCATGCTGGTCGGCATCTTCCTGCTGGCCACCCGGCACCCCGTCGACGGCCACACCCCGGGCGTCGGCATGATCACCGACCACGGCGGTGTCCTCCCGCACGGCCTGATGCCGGTCGTCCTGGTCATGCAGGGCGTGATCTTCGCCTACGCCGCCCTGGAGCTGGTCGGCGTCGCCGCCGGCGAGACCGCCGAACCGGAGAGGATCGTCCCGCGCGCGGTGAACTCGATCATGTGGCGGGTGGGCCTGTTCTACGTCGGCTCGGTCGTCCTCCTCGCCCTGCTGCTGCCCGGCTCGGTCTACTCCGCCGACGAGAGCCCCTTCGTCACGGTGCTGTCGAAGATCGGCATCTCGGGCGCGGGTGACGTGATGAACCTGGTCGTGCTCACCGCCGCCATGTCCTCGCTCAACTCCGGTCTGTACTCCACCGGCCGCATCCTGCGCTCCATGGCGACGGCCGGCTCCGCGCCGAGATTCACCGCCCGCATGAACCGCAGCCAGGTCCCCTACGGCGGCATCCTGCTGACCTGCGCGGTGTGCGTGGCCGGCGTGGTCCTGAACTACCTCATGCCGAGCCAGGCCTTCGAGATCGTGCTGAACGTGGCCTCCCTCGGCGTCATCAGCACCTGGGTGATCATCATGGTCTGCCATCTGGTCTTCGTGCGGCGCGCCCGGGCGGGCGAGGTCACCCGGCCGCACTTCCGTCTGCCGTTCAGCCCGGTCACCGAGATCACCACGATCGCGTTCCTGCTGGCCTGCCTCGGCATGATGTGGAACGACCCCGAGGTGGGCCGCAGGACCCTGTTCCTCATCCCGCTGATCGGGCTCCTCCTGGTCGCCGGCTGGTTCGCGGTGCGCCGCAGGGTGTCCCGGGGCACCGGCCCACGACCGACCGGGGCAACGAGGTAGCGGCCCCGGCGCACCGGGGCCGCCCCCGTCAGCGGCCGTGCACGTCGTCGGTGGTGGCCTCGATCTTCTTCCAGGACCTCGGCCGGACCGGGGCGGCGGCCGCCCTCGCCGCGGACGCCGGGCCCCCGGCGGGGGACGCCGGCTTCGACGGCTGGAACAGCCAGGTGTCGAAGAGCGCGGCCAGCGGCTTGCCGGACACTTGCTCGGCGTACCGCTGGAAGTCCGCCACCGACGCGTTGCCGTACGCGTGCTCCTTCGGCCAGCCCTTCAGGATGGCGAAGAACGCGTCGTCGCCGACCTCGTCGCGCAGCGCCTGGACGGCCGCCGCGCCCCGGTCGTACACGGCCGCGTCGAACTGGTCGTCCGGGCCGGGATCACCCGGCTTCACGGTCCAGAACGCGTCGTCGGCCGGGTGCGAGGCGTACACGTAGTCGGCCAGCTGCTGCGTGGTGCCCTCGCCCTCGTGCTCGGACCACAGCCACTGGGCGTACCGCGCGAAGCCCTCGTTGATCCAGATGTCCTTCCAGCCCTTGAGTGACACGTCGTCGCCGTACCACTGGTGCGCCAGCTCGTGCACGACCACCGAGGTGTTCGAGCCGCTCGCGAACTGCTTCGGGCTGTAGTACACGCGGGTCTGCGTCTCCAGCGCGTACCCGGTGGTGGTGTTCGGGACGTAGCCGCCGGCCGAGCCGAACGGGTAGGGCCCGAAGTAGCCGCTGAGCCAGTCGACGATCTCCCCGGTCCGCTCCACGCTGGCCCGTGCCGCGCCGTCGTTGTCGCCGAGGTCCTTGCTGTAGGCGTTGACGATCGGCACACCCCCGTCGGAGGTGCCGGTGGTGATGTCGAACCGGCCGACGGCGAGGGTGGCCAGATAGGTCGCCTGCGGCTTGTTCTGGCGCCAGTTGTAGCGGGTCCAGCCGAGTTTGGAACTGGTGGACTGGAGCGTGCCGTTGGAGATGGCCTGGGTGCCGTCCGGGACCGCGACCGACACGTCGTAGGTGGCCTTGTCCAGCGGGTGGTCGTTGCTCGGGAACCACCACCAGGCGGACTCGGGCTCGTCGGCCGCGACCGCGCCGTCGGGCGTGCGGTGCCAGGTGTTGAAGCCGTACGCGGTCTTGGTCGACGGCACTCCGCTGTAGCGGACCACGACGGTGACCGGCGTACCCTTCGCCAGCGGCGTCCTCGGGGTGATCACCAGCTCGTGCTGGCCCGAGGTGGCGAAGGACGCCTCGGCGCCGTTGACCCGCACCTCGCTCACGTCCAGCAGGAAGTCCAGGTCGAAGCTGGACAGGTCCTGCGTGGTCGTCGCCAGGATCGTCGCCGTGCCCTGCAACTCGTCGGTCTTCGGCTGGTACTGCAGCCTCAGGTCGTAGTGGGAGACGTCGTAGCCGCCGTTGCCGTAGTACGGGTAGTAGGGGTCGCCGATGCCCGGCGCGCCGGGGGTGTAGCTCGCGGCCGATGCCGGGATCGCCAGCAGGACGGAGGCGGCCGCGAGTGCGCCCGGTGCGAAGATTCTGCGGTGCACGTCAGCTCCAAGTCGTCGGGACACGAAGTCTGTTCGGAGCCTATTCAGTCCCTGTGGCCCCCGGCCTGTCCACGGCCCCTCCCGTCACACGATCGCCATTCGGCCGTCATGTGCGTGGCCCGCTACTGACGGTTCGTCTGGTGCGCGTTGGTGCACGGGAGTTGCCCGTTGTACCGTCCGCGCATGCCGATACGCACGCGCTTCACGACCTGGAGAACGCTCGTCGCGGCGGCCGTCACAGCCCTGACGGCCGCCCTGCTCACCCCCGTCGCCGCCCAGGCCACCGCCGCGCCGCGGGAGAGCGAACCCGTCTACTCGTACGCGAACGCAGTCCGCGAGACGGTCTGGGTGGACACCGGCCTCGACTCCGACGGCGACGGGCGCACCGACCGCGTCGCCGCCGACATCGTCCGGCCCGCCGAGCCCGCCCGGCAGGGCCGCAAGGTGCCGGTCATCATGGAGGCCAGCCCGTACTACTCCTGCTGCGGACGCGGCAACGAGAACCAGACCAAGACCTACGACACGCGTGGCCACGTCGTCCGGATGCCACTGTTCTACGACAACTACTTCGTGCCCCGCGGCTACGCCTTCGTCGGCGTCGACCTCGCCGGCACCGACCGCTCCGACGGCTGCGTCGACGTCGGCGGCCGCTCCGACATCCGGTCCGCGAAGGCCGTGATCGACTGGCTCAACGGCCGCGCCCGGGCCTACAGCAGCCGCACCGGCACCACGAGCGTCAGGGCGACCTGGACCGACGGCGCGACCGGCATGATCGGCAAGAGCTGGGACGGCACCATCGCCAACGGGGTGGCCGCCACCGGCGTCAAGGGGCTGAGGACGATCGTCCCGATCAGCTCCATCTCCTCCTGGTACGACTACTACTTCGCCCAGGGCGCCCCACTGGGCGCCGACGGTCCCGCCGACCTGGCCGGCTACGTCCAGAGCGACGCGGCGCAGGCCCACTGCGCGGCCGTACACAAGGAACTCACCGACGGCGCGCCACGCAGCGGCGACCGGACCCCCCTGTGGACCGCCCGCGACTACGTCAAGGACGCGGCCCGGGTGCGGGCGAGCGTGTTCCTCGTGCACGGCATGCAGGACCTCAACGTCCGCACCCAGCACGTCGGCCAGTGGTGGAACGCCCTCGCGAAGAACGGCGTGCGCCGCAAGATCTGGCTCTCCCAGACCGGCCACGTCGACCCCTTCGACTACCGGCGCGGCGCCTGGGTCGACACCCTGCACCGCTGGTTCGACCACGAACTGCTCGGCTACGACAACGGTGTCGACCGCGAGCCGATGGCCGACATCGAGCGCCACCCCGACCACTGGGTCACCTCGGCGGTGTGGCCGCCGCACGCCACGCGGACCACGATCATGTACCCGGCCGCCGGCACCCGGGCCGGCCTCGGCACCCTCGGTCCGCGCCCCGGCACCGGCACCGAGACCTTCACCGACGACCCGAAGCTCGGCGAGACCGACTGGGCCGCGCACCTCACCACCCCCACCCCGGAGAAGGCGGCCTTCCTCACCGGCACCCTCACCCACGACGTGCGCCTGTCCGGTTCCGCCCGGGTGACCGTGACCGCCACCCCGACCACCTCCACCGCCCACCTCACCGCCGTCCTGGTGGACCTCGGCCCGGACACCATCCGGGACTACGCCGACGACGCCGAGGGCATCACCACACTCACCGACCGCACCTGCTGGGGCGAGAGCACCGCCGGTGACAGCGCCTGCTTCAAGGCCACGGCGGCGAAGACCGCGGCCGTCGGCCACACCGTGTTCAGCCGTGGCTGGGCCGACCTCGGTCAGTACGCGGGCGACGGCACGGGCCGTCCGCTCACCCCCGGCAGGGCGTACACGATCACCCTCGACCTCGCGGCCACGGACCACGTCGTACCCAGGGGCCACCGCCTCGCCCTGATCATCGCGGGCACCGACAAGGACCTCGTCGACCCGCCGTCCACCACCCCGGCGCTCACCCTGGACCTGTCCCGCACGGCGGCCGGGCTCCCGCTGGTGGGCGGCGCCCCCGCCGTCACCCGCGCCACCTCCGGCACCACCGCCCCCACCGCGGCCCTCCGCTCCGGCGTTCGCGCACCGCACCCCGCCGCCCGGCACATCCCGGCGAGCTGAACCCGCGAGCCGACCCCCTGAGGCGGCCGGGCACACCGGCCCGGCCGCCCCTCGCCCACCCCCGGCCTCCCGCCGCCCGGCGCATATGTCATGCCGCGCTCATATCGTCCCGTTCTGGGGATACTCACAGCATGTCTGCCGCATACGCGACCTTCGGCCTGGCACCGGCGATGCGCGCCGGCGGCGTCCTCGCCGACGGCGGCTACCGGATCCACCGCGACTTCATGGACTTCCTCGTCGACGGCCGACCGCTGCTCTTCCAGCTCTCCGACCTGGACGCCGTCTCCCCGCTCGCCTCCGACATCCCACCCGCGATCTTCACCGCCCAGGTCCGCGGCCTGCTGCTGGAGACCGGGGCCCCGCTGCCCGAGGGCCGGTACGTCCTCTACGGCTGCCCCGAGTGCCAGGACCTGGCCTGCGGCGCGGTCACCGCCGTGATCGAGCGGGACGGCGACGACTACGTCTGGCGGGACTTCGCCTGGCAGACGGACGACCACGCCGACCTGGAGCTGAACGGCTACCACGGCATCGGCCCCTTCCGCTTCCACGGCGCCGAGTACCGCGCCTGCCTCGGCGCCCTGCTGGACGTCCCCGGCCGAGCCGCCGCACCCGGCCGCCGCGTCCTGCTGATCGGCGCCCGCGTCGCGGTCCTCGCCAAGCTCGCCGCCGCCCTGCGCGCCATCGGCATCGGCGCCGACATCACCCACGGCGCCACCGACGTGCCCGCGGAGGAACTGCGCCAGTACGGCGCCGTCGCCTTCGGCCGGACGGTGACCGAGCCGGAACGGACCGCCGTACGCCGCTGCTTCGAACGGGCCGGCCTCGACGTCGCCCACGTCGACGCTCTCGCGCCGATCGTCCCGCTCCTCGTCGCCCAGGTCGAACAAGCCCTGGACCGCAGCCCCCTGGACCAGCGCCGGCTGACCGCGCTGGCCGCCGCCGACGGCGCCGCGGACATCGAGGTCACCTCCTCCTGCCGGGTACGGCTCACCGCGTACCGTCTCGACCGCCTCCAGCGCGCCCACGCCCGGGAGGTGTTCGACGGCCTCCTGGAACCGGGCCGGCACCGCGTCGCCCTGGACCCGAGAGCCGTCAGGGGCCGGGCCTTCCTGGTGGCACGAACCCCCGGAAGCGTCCTGGTGGAGGCCGTGACCCGGTGAGGACCCGGACGCGGGCAGGGACGCGCGCCCATTAGGATCGGCGTCCTGATGACTGCCACCCTCGTCGCCAAGAACCTCGCCGCCGGGCACGGCGACCGCTCCCTCTTCTCCGGCCTCGACCTCGTGGTCGCGCCCGGGGACGTGATCGGTCTGGTCGGTGCCAACGGCGCCGGCAAGTCCACCCTGCTGCGGCTGCTCGCCGGGCTGACCGCCCCGGAACAGGGCGAACTGAGGCTCTCCCCGCCGACCGCCACCGTCGGCCACCTGCCGCAGGAGCCGGAGCGCCGGCCCGGCGAGAGCGTCCGGGAGTTCCTCGCCCGCCGCACCGGTGTCGCCGAGGCCCAGCGGGTGATGGACGAGGCCACCCAGGCGCTGGTCGACGGGGCGCCCGGCGCCGACGACGCGTACGCCACCAGCCTGGAGCGCTGGCTGGACCTCGGCGGCGCCGACCTGGAGGAGCGGGCCGAGGAGGTCGCCGACTCACTGGGCCTGGCCGTGGACCTGGACCAGCCGATGACCTCCCTGTCCGGCGGCCAGGCGGCCCGCGCGGGCCTCGCCTCGCTCCTGCTGTCCCGGTACGACGTCTTCCTGCTCGACGAGCCGACCAACGACCTCGACCTGGACGGCCTGGAGCGCCTGGAACGCTTCGTGTCCGGCCTGCGCGCCGGCACGGTCGTCGTCAGCCACGACCGCGAGTTCCTCACCCGCACGGTCACCAAGGTCCTCGAACTCGATCTGGCCCAGCAGCGGACCACCCTCTACGGCGGCGGCTACGAGGCCTACCTGGAGGAGCGGGAGGTGGCCCGCCGGCACGCCCGGGAGGACTTCGAGGAGTACGCCGACAAACGGGCCGCGCTCCAGGACCGGGCGCAGACGCAGCGGTCCTGGATGGACAAGGGCGTCAAGAACGCGCGCCGCAAGGCGGGCAACGACAACGACAAGATCGGCCGGAAGTTCCGCAGCGAGGCCAGCGAGAAGCAGGCCGCGAAGGCCCGGCAGACCCAGCGGATGATCGAGCGCCTGGAGGTCGTCGAGGAGCCCCGCAAGGAGTGGGAGCTGCACATGGAGATCGCGGCCGCCCCCCGCTCGGGCGCGGTCGTGGCGACCCTGCGCGACGCCGAGGTACGGCGCGGTGACTTCACCTTCGGGCCGGTGTCCCTGCAGATCGACTGGGCCGACCGGGTCGCGGTGACCGGCGCCAACGGCGCGGGCAAGTCGACCCTGCTCGGGGCGCTGCTCGGGCGGGTCCCGCTGGACGCCGGCCACGCCGGGCTCGGCCCGGGCGTCCTGGTCGGCGAGGTCGACCAGGCCCGCGGGCTGTTCCACGGCACCGAGGCCCTGCTGGACGCCTTCTGCGCGGCCGTGCCCGACACCGAGCCGGTGGAGGTGCGCACCCTGCTCGCCAAGTTCGGCCTGAAGTCCGGCCACGTCCTGCGCCCGGCCTCCTCCCTCTCGCCGGGCGAACGCACCCGGGCCGCGCTGGCGCTGCTCCAGGGCCGGGGCGTCAACCTCCTGGTCCTCGACGAGCCCACCAACCACCTCGACCTGCCCGCCATCGAACAGCTGGAGTCGGCCCTCGACTCCTACGAGGGCACGCTGCTCCTGGTCACCCACGACCGCCGCATGCTGGACGCGGTCCGGGTGACCCGCCGCCTGGAGGTCGCCTCCGGCAAGGTGACCGAACGCTAGACCGGGGCCGGGGCCGGGCCCTCGCCGGGAAGGCCCGGCCCCGGTCGCTCAGCGCCGTCCGTTCTTCGGGTCGACCAGGCCCGCGCGCCGCAGCGCGTCGGCCATCGCGCTGTTGGCGGGCGGCGGGGCGGCCTGACGGGAACCGCCGCCGCCTCCGCCTCCTCCTCCGCCGCCACCGCCACCGCCACCGCCGCGGCCCTGGCGCTGCTGCGGCGGACGGCCACCGCGCTGACGCCGCTCGCCGCCCGGCTGGCGCTCCTGCGGAGCGGCCTCGTCGTCCAGGCGCAGGGTCAGCGAGATCCGCTTGCGCGGGATGTCCACCTCAAGGACCTTCACCTTGACGATGTCACCCGGTTTGACGACGTCGCGTGGGTCCTTGACGAACGTCTTCGACATGGCGGAGACATGCACCAGGCCGTCCTGGTGCACACCGACGTCCACGAAGGCACCGAAGGCGGCGACATTGGTGACCACGCCCTCCAGCACCATCCCGGAGGACAGGTCGGAGATCTTCTCCACGCCGTCCTTGAAGGTGGCCGTCTTGAAGGCGGGCCGCGGGTCGCGGCCCGGCTTCTCCAGCTCCTTGAGGATGTCGGTGACGGTCGGCAGACCGAAGGTGTCGTCCACGAAGTCGGCGGCCCGCAGCGAGCGCAGCACCCCCGTGTTGCCGACCAGCGAGGCGACCTCCTGGCCCGTGGTCTTCACCATGCGCCGCACCACCGGGTACGCCTCCGGGTGCACGCTGGAGGAGTCCAGCGGGTCGTCACCGCCGCGGATCCGGAGGAAGCCCGCGCACTGCTCGTACGCCTTCGGGCCGAGCCGGGCCACCTTCTTCAGCGCCGGGCGGGAGGTGAACGGCCCGTTCTGGTCCCGGTGCGCCACGATGTTCTCGGCGAGTCCCGAGGAGATGCCCGACACCCGGGAGAGCAGCGGCACGGACGCCGTGTTGACGTCCACCCCGACGCCGTTCACACAGTCCTCCACGACCGCGTCCAGCGAGCGGGACAGCTTCACCTCGGACAGGTCGTGCTGGTACTGGCCGACACCGATCGACTTGGGGTCGATCTTCACCAGTTCGGCCAGCGGGTCCTGCAGCCGGCGCGCGATGGAGACCGCGCCGCGCAGCGACACGTCCATGTCGGGCAGCTCCTGGGAGGCGTACTGCGACGCCGAGTACACGGACGCGCCCGCCTCCGACACCATCACCTTGGTGAGGTTCAACTCCGGGTGCTTCGCGATGAGTTCCGCGCCCAGCCGGTCGGTCTCCCGGGACGCCGTGCCGTTGCCGATCGCGACCAGCTCGACCGCGTGCTCCTTGGCGAGCCGGGCCAGCTTGGCGATCGCCTCGTCCCACTTGTTGGCCGGGACGTGCGGATAGATGACGTCCGTCGCCACCACCTTGCCGGTGGCGTCGACCACGGCGACCTTCACGCCCGTACGGAAACCGGGGTCGAGGCCGAGCGTCGCACGCGTGCCGGCCGGCGCGGCCAGCAGCAGGTCCCGCAGGTTCGCGGCGAACACGTTCACCGCCTCGTCCTCGGCCGCCGTGCGCAGCCTGAGGCGCAGGTCGATGCCGAGGTGCACCAGGATCCGGGTGCGCCAGGCCCAACGGACCGTGTCCGTCAGCCACTTGTCGGCGGGGCGGCCCCGGTCGGCGATGCCGAACCGGTGCGCCACGATGCCCTCGTACGAGGACGGGCCCTCCGTCGCCTCCTCCGGCTCCAGGACGAGGTCGAGGACCTCCTCCTTCTCGCCGCGCAGCATCGCCAGCACACGGTGCGAGGGCAGCTCGGTGAAGGGCTCGGTGAAGTCGAAGTAGTCGGCGAACTTGGCGCCCGCCTCCTCCTTGCCCTCCCGCACCCGGGCGGCCAGCCGTCCGCGCACCCACATGCGCTCGCGCAGCTCGCCGATCAGGTCGGCGTCCTCCGAGAACCGCTCGGTGAGGATCGCCCGCGCGCCGTCCAGCGCGGCCTGCGGATCGGCGACGCCCTTGTCGGCGTCGACGAACGCGGACGCGGCGGCGAGCGGTTCGACGCCCGGGTCGCCCAGCAGTCCCTCGGCCAGCGGCTCCAGGCCGGCCTCCCGCGCGATCTGCGCCTTGGTGCGCCGCTTGGGCTTGTACGGCAGGTAGATGTCCTCCAGGCGCGCCTTCGTCTCGGCGGCCCGGATCCGCGCCTCCAGCTCCCCGGTGAGCTTGCCCTGCTCGCGCACCGACTCCAGGATCGCCGTGCGCCGCTCCTCCAGCTCCCGCAGATAGCGCAGCCGCTCCTCGAGCGTGCGCAGCTGCGCGTCGTCGAGCATCTCGGTCGCTTCCTTGCGGTAGCGGGCGATGAAGGGCACGGTCGAACCGCCGTCGAGCAGCTCGACCGCGGCCTTCACCTGCCGTTCCCGCACGCCGAGCTCCTCGGCGATCCTGCCTTCGATGGACCCTACTTCGAGGGCCCCGGGTGTCGTCACGATCCCGTACCGCCTTCTCCACTGAGGTTGCGCGGCAATTGTGGCAGGTGACACCGACAACCGGGGATCAGGGCCGCACCGGGCGGGGCGCGGCGCGGCGCCCCCCGGGGGTCAGGCCCGGCGCGGGCACCTTCAGCCCGACGTGGGCACGCTCCAGCCGAAGCGCGGCTGCCGGCGCTCCAGGAAGGCGGCGACCCCCTCCGCGGTGTCGCCGCTGCCGTCGGCCTGGTCCGCCCAGTAGGCGTCCCGGCCGTCGGCGCCGCCCGCGAACTCCTTCGCCGCCGCCTGGGTCAGCTGGGAGCGCGAGACGAGGATCCGGGTGAACTCCGCGACCCGCTTGCCGAGGTCACCCTCCGGCAGCACCTCGTCGACGAGTCCCGTGCGCAGCGCCCGCCCCGCGTCGATCAACTCGCCCGAGAACAGCAGGTACTTGGCGGTGGCCGGGCCCACCAGCGACACCAGCCGCCGGGTCGAGGAGGCCGGATAGACGATCCCGAGCTTGGCCGGCGTCACCCCGAACAGCGCTCCTTCCTCGGCGAACCGCAGATCGCAGGCCGCCGCGAGTTGCGCGCCACCGCCCACGCAGTGACCGCGCACCGCCGCCAGCGTCGGCTTGGGAAACGCGGCGAGGGCGTCCTCGGCGCGTACGGCCAGCTCCTGCGCCCGCCGGGGCGAGTCCCGCAGCGTGGAGATGTCGGCCCCGGCGCAGAACGTGCCGCCCTCCCCGGTCAGCACCAGCGCCCGTACTGCCGGGTCGGCCGCGAGCGCCCCCAGCAGGGGCGGCAGGGCGCTCCACATCGCCGCCGTCATGGCGTTGCGCTTGGCCGGGTGGCTGATGACGACGGTGGCGACCGAGTCCTCGACCCGGTGCAGCAGCTGGGGCTCCATGCGCCGGATGCTATCCGCCGTACAACCCGAAGAGTTCGCAAGGGCGGCCCGAGCGGGACAGGACCAGTCCCACAACTGACCTTGTCATACGCCAACGGTCAGAACCGTTCGATAGTTGCTGACTTCTTTTCAGTCCCGGTGACCGGAGCGCCTCGTTACCAACACTCGACGTGTGGTGACAATCGAGCGCGAGGGTGGCGACCGGACGATGGACAACCACGGGCGTGGGGACGGCCCGCGCCCAGCGGGAGGCGCCGGACGGCCGCCTGATCCACTGCCGTACGAGGGCGTGTGGCGGTTCACCGCCGCCGCCGTGGACGCGTCGGTCCCGCAGGCGCGGCACGCCGTACGGGACCTGCTGCTGCGCCAGGGCGTCCCGGTCTCCGACGATCTGGTTCACGGACTGCTGTTGATCGTCTCCGAACTGGTCACCAACGCGGTCAAACACGCGGCGCTGCTGTCGCCCGTGCTCGCCGTGGAGGTCGCCGTGGGCGCCGAGTGGGTGCGGGTGTCCGTGGAGGACAGCCACCCCTACCGCCCCACCGCGCTGGAGGCCGACCACGGCCAGACCGGCGGCCGGGGGCTGCTCCTCGTCTCGGAGGTGGCCCGGGAGGCGGGCGGGGTGGTCGACGTGGAGCACACGGCGAGCGGCGGCAAGGTGATCTGGGCCGCCCTGCCGCTCAAACCCGTGCGGCTGGCGTGAGGGCTACCAGCCCGTGGACGGGCCCGTCAGTTCCCTGATCGCCGGACGGGCCGCGTCCAGCACGGTCATGAACCAGGACGAGAAGGTGTCCCTGGCGTGCCGCTCGGCCAGCTCGGCCGGAGTCACGAAGGCGGTCTGGCCGACCTCCTCCGGATCCGGCCCGAGCGGGGCCTGTACCAGGCCGACGAACAGGTGGTTGTACTCCTGCTCGACCAGTCCCGAGGCCGGGTCCGGGTGGTTGTAGCGCACCGTGCCCGCCTCCGCGAGCAGCGACGGGGACACCCCCAGCTCCTCGTACGTCCGCCGGGCCGCCGCCGCGAAGGGCGCCTCGCCGGGGTAGGGGTGGCCGCAGCAGGTGTTGGACCACACACCGGGGGAGTGGTACTTGCCCAGCGCGCGCTGCTGGAGCAGCAGCCGCCCGCGCTCGTCGAAGAGGAACACCGAGAACGCGCGGTGCAGCTGACCCGGCGGCTGATGGGCGGCGAGCTTCTCCGCCGTACCGGTCGTGACACCCTTCTCGTCGACCAGTTCCAGCAAAATCGGCTCTGCGGTGCCGTTCGACGAGCTGTGCGTCGCGGTGGCAGGTGTGATCGGCATACCCATCCTTCGCCTCGGTCTTGGCACCCCAAGTCTGCCGTACGAATCCGGCACTCCCGGCACTTTCCCGGCATGCCCGCATGTCCCGCGCGGGGCGTGGTAGCGGGCGTCACCGGCAGCCACCGGAAGGGGGCCCGGTAGGTGATCGTGCCCGGCGCCGACGGCCGGGAACCGCCCGTGGGCGTGCTCAGACGGGTGGTGTCAGTGGCACAGCCGTGCCTCGTGCTCCGCGTGCCCGACGGGCTCCAGCTGGAAGGTGCAGTGCTCCACGTCGAAGTGGTCGCCCAGGCAGCCCTGCAGTTCGTGCAGCATCTTCTCGTTGCCGATGGCGTTCAGCACGTCCGAGCGCACCACCACGTGCGCGGAGAGCACCGGCAGACCCGAGGTGATCGTCCAGGCGTGCAGGTCGTGCACGTCCTGCACGCCGTCCAGCGCCAGGATGTGCGCCCGGACCTCGGACATGTCGACGTCCTTGGGGGCGGACTCCAGCAGCACGTCCAGCGTCTCGCGCAGCAGCTTCAGCGTCCTCGGTACGATCATCAGCCCGATGACCAGCGAGGCGATGGGGTCGGCGGTCTGCCAGCCGGTGCTCAGGATCACCGAAGCCGAGATCAGGACCGCCACCGAGCCCAGCGCGTCCGCTGCCACCTCCAGGAACGCGCCGCGCACGTTCAGGCTCTCCTTCTGCCCGCGCATCAGCAGCGTGAGGGAGACCATGTTCGCGACCAGGCCGATCAGACCGAACACGATCATCAGACCGCCCGCGGTGTCCGCGGGCGCGAGGAACCGCTGGACCGCCTCGTACAGCACATAGCCGCCGACGCCGAGCAGCAGCAGACAGTTGGCCAGGGCGGCCAGGATCTCGGCCCGGGCGAGGCCGAAGGTGCGGTTGGCGCTCGGCGGCCGGTTGGCGAAGTGGATGGCCAGCAGGGACATGCCCAGGCCCAGCGCGTCCGTCGCCATGTGCGCGGCGTCCGCGATCAGCGCGAGGGAGTCCGCGAGCAGACCGCCGACGACCTCGACCACCATGATGCCCAGCGTGATCGCCAGGGCGACGCGCAGCCGTCCCCGGTAGGCGGCCGCGGCCGTACCGGTGGGCGGCGCGTGGCCGTGCGCGTGGCCGTGATCGTGCCCTGCCCCCATGATGAGATCGCCCTTCCGTGGTCCGCCCGGGCTCACAGTGAACTACGGGTGGGGGGTATCCGGCAACGCGGCACTGAACACCGTTGTCATGTGCCTTGACCTGCGCAAACGAAGCGCAGGTCAGCGGCGCGTCCCCCGGGTGGCGCCGCGCGGTGACGGCCGGCCGACGTGCCCCCTTCCATAGGGTGTGTGACTCATGTTCCCGATGCCCGGGTTGTGGCCACGGGTTTGTGGGCCGGGCCCCGGATCACCGATGATGATCGCGGCGAAGGCCCGGGCAGACGCCGTGGTCCGGCCCGTGAACGGCCGGTGAACGCGGACTTCGCGCCATCCGATAGCCTCTGCCGACATGCCGCCCGGGTGCCGCAGGCAAGGGGCGTGCCCACCACACAGAAGACCGGCGCCCCCGCGTCGGCACCCAGGGAGTGAGTTCGGTTGTCGACCGCCATCGTCACCGGTCAGCCGGTTCCCGGATCGTCCCTGGAACACGATCTGCGGTCCCTCGGCTTCGACGTACGGACGGCCGCCGACGCCTCCGAGGCCGAGAGCCTCCTCGCTGCCGTCCCCGCCGGCCGGCGCGTGGCCCTGGTCGACGCCCGCTTCGTCGGCCACCCGCACGCCCTGCGCCTCGGCCTCACCGACCCCCGCTTCCCGCTCGCCGCCGTCCCCGGCGCCGTCACCGCCCAGCCGGACGGCCGCCCGAGCCTGACCCGCGCGCTGGCCCGCGAGACCTCGGCGGGCGGCGGAGCGGCGATAGCCGTCGCCGGCGTCGTCGACCGGGTGGTCACCACCCTGGACGCCGAGGACGGCGCCGTGCACCACCCCGAGCTGGGCAGCCTGGTCGCCGCCGTCCCGGCCGACCCGCAGGCCCGCAACGAGGCACGGCAGGCCGTCGCCGCCGTCGACGACGAGGCCGTACGCCTGAAGTCGGCCGTGAAGGCCCGCGACGGATTCTTCACCACCTTCTTCATCAGCCCTTACTCGCGCTACCTCGCCCGCTGGTGCGCCCGGCGTGGCCTGACCCCCAACCAGGTCACCACCGCCTCCCTGCTCACCGCGCTGATCGCGGCCGGCTGCGCGGCCACCGGCACCCGGACCGGCTTCGTCGCCGCCGGCGTCCTGCTGATCGCCTCCTTCGTGCTGGACTGCACCGACGGCCAGCTCGCCCGCTACTCGCTCCAGTACTCCACCCTGGGCGCCTGGCTGGACGCCACCTTCGACCGCGCCAAGGAGTACGCGTACTACGCGGGCCTGGCGCTGGGCGCCGCCCGGGGCGGCGACGACGTGTGGGCCCTCGCCCTCGGCGCCATGGTCCTGCAGACCTGCCGGCACGTCGTGGACTTCTCCTTCAACGAGGCCAACCACGACGCCACCGCCAACACCAGCCCCACCGCCGCCCTCTCCGGCAAGCTCGACAGCGTCGGCTGGACGGTCTGGGTGCGCCGGATGATAGTCCTGCCCATCGGCGAACGATGGGCCATGATCGCCGTCCTCACCGCGGCCACCACCCCCCGCATCACCTTCTACGTCCTGCTCGCCGGCTGCGCCTTCGCGGCCACGTACACCACGGCGGGCCGCGTGCTGCGCTCGGTGACCCGCAAGGCGCGGCGCACGGACCGGGCGGCGCGGGCGCTGGCGGAACTGTCCGACAGCGGGCCCCTGGCCGAGCTGCTGACGAGGTCCGCGCGCCGGGTGTCCTGGCGGGCACCCGCGTACACGGCGCTGGCCGGCGCCGCCGTCGTCCTCCTGACGGCCTGGTTCGGCGGGTACGGCAGTTGGCTGCCCGTCCTTGGCGCCGTCTTCTACGTCCTGCAGTCCCCCCTCGCCCTGGCCCGCCCCCTCAAGGGCGCCCTCGACTGGCTGGTCCCCCCGCTCTTCCGCGCCGCCGAGTACGGCACCGTCCTGATCCTCGCGAGCAAAGCCGGGGTGAACGGAGCCCTCCCCGCGGCTTTCGGCCTCGTTGCCGCCGTCGCCTACCATCACTACGACACGGTGTACCGCATCCGCGGCGACGCCGGAGCGCCCCCGGCCTGGCTGGTGCGCTCCATCGGGGGGCAGGAAGGGCGGACGCTGCTCGTCACCCTCCTGGCCGCGGCACTGACCGCCGCGCAGTTCACGACCGCGCTCACGGTGCTCGCCGTGGCCGTGGCCCTGCTGGTGCTCGCCGAGAGCATCCGCTTCTGGGTCTCCACCGGAGCCCCAGCCGTACACGACGAAGGAGAACCCGCATGATCGGCCTCGTGCTGGCGGCCGGCGCCGGACGCCGTCTGCGCCCCTACACCGACAGCCTGCCCAAGGCTCTGGTGCCGGTGGGTCCCGCGGGCATAGAGGGCGAACCGACGGTCCTCGACCTCACCCTCGGCAACTTCGCGGAGATCGGTCTGACCGAGGTCGCGGTCATCGTCGGCTACCGCAAGGAGGCCGTGTACGAACGCAAGGCCGCCCTGGAGCAGAAGTACGGCCTCAAGCTCACCCTCATCGACAACGACAAGGCCGAGGAGTGGAACAACGCCTACTCCCTGTGGTGCGGCCGTGACGCGCTCAAGGACGGCGTGATCCTCGCCAACGGCGACACCGTCCACCCGGTCTCCGTCGAGAAGACGCTGCTGGCCGCGCGCGGCGAGGGCCGGAAGATCATCCTCGCCCTGGACACGGTGAAGTCCCTGGCGGACGAGGAGATGAAGGTCGTCGTCGACCCCGAGAAGGGCATGACGAGGATCACCAAGCTGATGGACCCTGCCGAGGCCACCGGCGAGTACATCGGCGTCACCCTCATCGAGGGCGACGCCGCCGTGGAGCTGGCCGACGCGCTGAAGACGGTCTGGGAGACCGACCCGCAGCAGTTCTACGAGCACGGCTACCAGGAACTGGTGAACCGGGGCTTCAGGATCGACGTCGCGCCGATCGGCGACGTCCGCTGGGTCGAGATCGACAACCACGACGACCTCGCCCGGGGACGGGAGATCGCGTGCCAGTACTGACCCGGCTCATTCCCTCGCCGCTCGTCGTCGACATCCGCGCGGGTGCCCTCGACGACCTCGGCTGTGTGCTCGCCGACGAGCGCATCTCGCACTCCGGGAAGCTGGCCATCGCGGTGAGCGGCGGCTCCGGAGCCCGGCTGCGGGAGCGCATCGCGCCCTCGCTGCCCGGCGCCACCTGGTACGAGGTGGGCGGCGGCACCATCGACGACGCGGTCCGGCTGGCGAGCGAGATAAAGGCCGGCCACTACGACGCGGTCGTCGGCCTCGGCGGCGGAAAGATCATCGACTGCGCCAAGTTCGCGGCGGCACGCGTCGGCCTCCCCCTGGTCGCCGTGGCCACCAACCTCGCGCACGACGGACTGTGCTCGCCGGTCGCCACCCTCGACAACGACGCGGGCCGCGGCTCCTACGGCGTGCCGAACCCGATCGCGGTGGTCATCGACCTCAACGTGATCCGCGAGGCCCCGGTCCGCTTCGTGCGCTCCGGCATCGGCGACGTCATCTCCAACATCTCCGCGGTCGCCGACTGGGAACTCGCCAACCGCGTCAAGGGCGAGAAGATCGACGGCCTCGCCTCGGCGATGGCCCGCCAGGCCGGCGAGGCGGTGCTCCGGCACCCGGGCGACATCGCCGACGACTCCTTCCTCCAGGTACTGGCCGAGGCACTGGTCCTCACCGGCATCGCCATGTCCGTGTCGGGCGACTCCCGCCCCTCCTCCGGCGCCTGCCACGAGATCAACCACGCCTTCGACCTGCTGTTCCCCAAGCGGGCGGCCGCCCACGGCGAGCAGTGCGGCCTCGGCGCGGCCTTCGCGATGTACCTGCGCGGCGCCCACGAGGAGTCCGCGTACATGGCCGAGGTGCTGCGCCGGCACGGGCTTCCGGTGCTGCCGGAGGAGATCGGCTTCACCGTGGACGAGTTCGTCCGGGCGGTGGAGTTCGCTCCCGAGACCCGGCCCGGCCGCTACACCATCCTCGAACACCTCGACCTCAAGACCGAACAGATCAAGGACTCCTACGCCGACTATGTCAAGGCCATCGGTAGCTGAACTCCGTCCGGTCGTCCACCCCGCGGGGGTCAAGGACCGGCGCAGCGGTGAGCACTGGATGGGACGCCTCTACATGCGTGAGGTGTCCCTGCGGGTCGACCGCTACCTGGTGACCACCAGGGTCACGCCCAACCAGCTCACGTACCTGATGACCGTCTGCGGCGTGCTCGCGGCCCCGGCCCTGCTGGTGCCGGGGATCTGGGGCGCCGTGCTCGGCGTGGTCGCGGTCCAGCTCTACCTGCTGCTGGACTGCGTCGACGGCGAGGTCGCGCGCTGGAAGCAGCAGTACTCGCTCGGCGGGGTCTACCTCGACCGGGTCGGCGCGTACCTCACCGACGCCGCCGTGCTCGTCGGTTTCGGGCTGCGCGCCGCCGACCTGTGGGGCAGCGGCCGTATCGACTGGCTGTGGGCGTTCCTCGGCACCCTGGCCGCCCTCGGCGCCATCCTGATCAAGGCCGAGACCGACCTGGTCGGGGTCGCCCGGCACCAGGGCGGACTGCCGCCGGTCAAGGAGGCGGCCGCCGAGATGCGCTCCTCCGGCATGGCGCTGGCCCGCCGGGCCGCCGCCGCCCTCAAGTTCCACCGGCTCGTCCTCGGTATCGAGGCGTCCCTGCTGATCCTGGTGCTGGCCGTCGTCGACCAGGTCCGCGGCGACCTGTTCTTCTCCCGGCTCGGCGTGGCGGTGCTGGCCGGCATCGCGCTGCTGCAGACGCTGCTGCACCTGGTGTCCATCCTCGCGTCGAGCAGGCTGAGGTGAACGGCATGAAGGTCGGCGCGGTGATCATCACCATGGGCAACCGCCCCGAGGAACTGCGCGCCCTGATCGACTCGGTCGCCAAGCAGGACGGCGACCGGGTCGAGGTGGTCGTGGTCGGCAACGGCTCGCCCGTCCCGGACGTCCCCGAGGGCGTGCGGACCGTGGAGCTGCCCGAGAACCTCGGCATCCCGGGCGGCCGCAACGTCGGCATCGAGGCCTTCGGCCCCGGCGGGCGCGAGGTCGACATCCTGCTCTTCCTCGACGACGACGGCCTGCTCGCCCACCACGACACGGCCGAGCTGTGCCGCCGGGCCTTCGCCGCCGATCCGCGGCTCGGCATCATCAGCTTCCGCATCGCCGACCCGGACACCGGTGTCACCCAGCGCCGCCACGTCCCCCGGCTGCGGGCCTCCGACCCGATGCGCTCCTCCCGGGTCACCACCTTCCTCGGCGGCGCCAACGCCGTCCGCACCCAGGTCCTCGGCGAGGTCGGCGGGCTCCCGGAGGAGTTCTTCTACGCGCACGAGGAGACCGACCTGGCCTGGCGGGCCCTCGACGCGGGCTGGATGATCGACTACCGGTCCGACATGGTGCTGTACCACCCGACCACCGCGCCCTCGCGGCACGCCGTCTACCACCGCATGGTCGCCCGCAACCGCGTCTGGCTCGCCCGCCGCAACCTCCCCGCCCTCCTGGTCCCCGTCTACCTCGGCGTCTGGATGCTGCTCACCCTGCTGCGCCGCCCCTCGCGGCCCGCGCTCAAGGCCTGGTTCGGCGGGTTCAAGGAGGGCTGGACCACCCCCTGCGGCCCCCGGCGACCGATGAAGTGGCGCACGGTGTGGCGGCTCACCCGGCTGGGCCGGCCCCCGGTCATCTGAGAAGCTTCTTACCGGAACAGTAAGCTTCTTACTTAGAGAGTCCGGGTTTCCACTCGTGAGTCACACAACGCATGACGACGGTGTCGCGGTGAGCGCGACGCCGTCGCCCGACGGGGGACTGACGGCGGCCCAGCTCGCCGCCAAGTACGGGCTCGCCGTGAGCGGCGCCAGGCCCTCCCTCGCCGAGTACGTCCGCCGGCTGTGGGGGCGGCGCCACTTCGTCCTCGCCTTCTCCCAGGCGAAGCTGACGGCCCAGTACAGCCAGGCCAAGCTCGGTCAGCTCTGGCAGGTGGCGACCCCGCTGCTGAACGCGGCGGTGTACTACTTCATCTTCGGTGTCCTCCTGCACGCCAGCCGCGGCCTGTCCCAGGACGTGTACATCCCGTTCCTGGTCACCGGGGTCTTCGTCTTCACCTTCACCCAGAGTTCGGTCATGTCGGGCGTCCGCGCGATCTCCGGGAACCTCGGCCTGGTGCGCGCGCTGCACTTCCCGCGCGCCGCGCTGCCGATCTCCTTCTCGCTGCAGCAGCTGCAGCAGCTGCTCTTCTCGATGATCGTGCTGTTCGTGGTGGCGACCGGCTTCGGCAGCTACCCGAGCCTGTCCTGGCTGCTGATCGTGCCTATCCTGCTGCTGCAGTTCCTGTTCAACACCGGACTCGCGCTGATCGTGGCCCGGATGGGCGCCAAGACGCCGGACCTCGCCCAGCTGATGCCGTTCGTGCTGCGCACCTGGATGTACGCCTCCGGTGTCATGTTCTCCATCAACAAGATGATGGAGGGCCGTTCGGAGCTGGCGGTCCGTCTGCTGCAGGTCAACCCGGCGGCCGTCTACATGGACCTGATGCGCTACGCGCTCATCGACGGGTACGGCGCCTCCAACCTGCCGCCGCACGTCTGGGCCATCGCCCTGTTCTGGGCCGTGGCCGTCTTCGCCGGCGGCTTCGTGTACTTCTGGAAGGCGGAGGAGCGGTACGGCCGTGGCTGAGCAGAACACCGGGGAACCCGTCCCCACCGTCATCGCCGACGACCTGCACATCGTCTACCGGGTCAACGGCGCCAGGACCGGCAAGGGCAGCGCCACGGCGGCCCTGAGCCGCATAGTCGGGCGCGGCGAGGAGCGCGGGGTGCGCAGGGTGCACGCCGTACGGGGTGTCTCCTTCGTCGCCCACCGGGGCGAGGCGGTCGGTCTGATCGGCTCGAACGGCTCCGGCAAGTCCACGCTGCTGCGCGCCATCGCCGGTCTGCTGCCCGCCGAGAAGGGCAGGGTCTACACGGACGGCCAGCCGTCCCTGCTCGGCGTCAACGCGGCCCTGATGAACGACCTCACCGGGGAGCGCAACGTCATCCTCGGCGGCCTCGCCATGGGGATGTCCCGCGAGCAGATCAAGGAGCGCTATCAGGACATCGTCGACTTCTCCGGGATCAACGAGAAGGGCGACTTCATCACCCTGCCCATGCGCACCTATTCCTCCGGCATGGCGGCCCGGCTGCGCTTTTCCATCGCCGCCGCCAAGGACCACGACGTCCTCATGATCGACGAGGCGCTGGCCACCGGCGACCGCAAGTTCCAGAAACGTTCCGAGGAACGCATCCGGGAACTGCGCAAGGAGGCCGGCACGGTGTTCCTGGTCAGTCACAACAACAAGTCCATCCGCGACACCTGCAACCGCGTGCTGTGGCTGGAGCGCGGTGAGCTGCGCATGGACGGACCGACCGAAGAGGTCCTCAAGGAGTACGAGAAGTTCA
Source organism: Streptomyces sp. NPDC006739 (assembly GCF_042869815.1). Lineage (NCBI taxonomy): Bacteria > Bacillati > Actinomycetota > Actinomycetes > Kitasatosporales > Streptomycetaceae > Streptomyces > Streptomyces sp. NPDC006739. The sequence goes on along the minus strand of NZ_JBIAGM010000003.1, from coordinate 184,513 downwards.
CCGGCAAGTAGCCGGTTTCGGCCAGGGCCCCGCCGGAACCCTTCCGGCGGGGCCCTGCGTCTGCAAAGGAAACGTCAACTCCGGCCCGCCTTAGGAATCTTGACGCCAATCGGTGTGTTGTTGTGATGTGCAGGACACCCCGACGGACCGTGCTGCGTTGTACAACGTAAGCTGTACCGGTCCCGGAAAGCGGCAAGTGGGGCGATAATGCGCGACACCCTCCGCCGGGCCCGCCCCGCGGACAGCTGGGCGGCGTGTCCGAAATAGTGTGTATTGGGTCGGCAGTGTAGAACGGGAGATGTGACGGCAATGGCTACGGAAACTCCCCAGCTCAACGCAGCATGTGCCGTCCCCGCCCCGGGCAGCGCGCGGTGACGGGAACCGACACGGAGCGCGACACCGAGCGCGCGACACTGGACAAGGCCGCGGCGGAGAACTTCCCCGTGGCACCGTTCTTCCTGCCCCGGGCCTGGCGCGACGATCTCATGGCCGTCTACGGCTTCGCCCGCCTCGTCGACGACATCGGCGACGGCGACCTCGCCCCCGGGGGCGCCGACGCCCGCCACCTCGGCGTGCCGGCCGCCGACGCCGAGGACCGGCTCGCCCTCCTCGACGCCTTCGAGACCGACCTCGGCCGCGTCTTCGACGGCAGCCCGCGCCACCCCCTGCTGCGCCGCCTGCAGCCCACCGTGCGCCGCCGCTCCCTCGCCCCCGGCCCCTTCCTCGGCCTGATCGCCGCCAACCGCCAGGACCAGCTCGTCACCCGCTACGAGACCTGGGACGACCTGCTCGCCTACTGCGAGCTGTCCGCCAACCCCGTCGGCCGTCTCGTCCTCGCCGTCACCGGCACCGCGACCCCCGAGCGGATCCGCCTCTCGGACGCGATCTGCACGGCTCTCCAGATCGTCGAGCACCTCCAGGACGTGGCCGAGGACCTCGGCCGCGACCGCGTCTACCTCCCCGCAGCCGACATGAAGAGCTTTCACGTCCAGGAGGCGGACCTCGCCCGGAAAACCACGGGCGCATCGGTGCGCGCACTGGTTGCATACGAAGCACAACGCGCCCGCGATCTGCTGAATGAAGGCGCCCCCCTGGTGGGTAGCGTCCACGGCAGGTTGAAGCTGCTGCTCGCAGGGTTCGTGGCGGGGGGAAGGGCGGCGATCGACGCGATCGCCGCCGCCGATTACGACGTACTTCCCGGCCCGCCCAGACCCGGCAAGATCCAGTTGCTGCGTGAGGTGGGCGTGACTCTGCGAGGAGAGAGGTGATCCGGACCGTGGATTCTCCACCGCACGTGTCCGCACCGGTACTCGCCGCCTACAGCTACTGCGAGGCCGTCACCGGGCAGCAGGCCCGCAACTTCGCCTACGGCATCCGGCTGCTGCCGACGGCCAAGCGCCGTGCCATGTCGGCGCTCTACGCTTTCTCCCGGCGCGTCGACGACATCGGCGACGGCGCGCTGCCCGGAGAGGTCAAGGTCGAGCGCCTGGAGGACACCCGGGCGCTCCTCGGCCGGGTCCGCGAGGGCGGCGTGGAGGAGGACGACACCGACCCGGTCGCCGTCGCCCTCGCCCACGCCTCGCGTGCCTTTCCGATCCCGCTCGGCGGCCTGGACGAGCTGATCGACGGCGTCCAGATGGACGTGCGCGGCGAGACCTACGAGACCTGGGACGACCTGAAGGTCTACTGCCGCTGCGTGGCCGGCGCCATCGGCCGCCTCTCGCTCGGCGTGTTCGGTACGGAACCCGGCGCGCGCGGCGCCGAGCGCGCCCCTGAGTACGCCGACACGCTCGGGCTCGCGCTGCAGCTGACCAACATCCTCCGGGACGTCCGCGAGGACGCCGAGGGCGGCCGCATCTATCTGCCCGCCGACGACCTCGCGAAATTCGGCTGCTCGGCCGGTTTCGACGGGCCGACCCCACCGGAGGGCTCCGACTTCGCGGGCCTGGTGCACTTCGAAGTGCGGCGGGCCCGCGCCCTGTTCGCCGAGGGCTACCGGCTGCTGCCCATGCTCGACCGGCGCAGCGGCGCCTGCGTGGCCGCCATGGCCGGCATCTACCGCCGGCTCCTCGACCGCATCGAGCGCGAGCCGCAGGCGGTCCTGCGCGGCCGGGTCTCGCTGCCCGGACGCGAGAAGGCCTACGTCGCCGTGCGCGGCCTGTCCGGACTCGACACCCGTCATGTGTCCCGCCACATCTCCCCGCGGTCCGTCAGGAGGCGCGCCTGATGGAGCGGGTGGACGGCGGCGACGACACCGGGGAAATGCGGCAGGCAACCCTCCGGTGCGGCGTGGCGTCCCTGACAGCGACGGTCTCCCGTGCACCGTTCAACCAGCACGGCGGACCCGCACGGAAGGACGCACGATGACCGAGGGCACGCGCCCCGGGGGGACGCACCCCGACGCCCCGCACCCCGAGGCCCCGCACCCCGAGGCCCCGCACCCCGACGCCCCGCACCCCGAGGCCCCGCACCCCCGCAGCGCCGTCGTGGTCGGCGGCGGCCTCGCCGGGATCACCGCCGCGCTCGCCCTCGCCGACGCCGGTGTCCGGGTCACCCTCCTCGAGGGCAGGCCGAGGCTCGGCGGTCTCGCCTTCTCCTTCCAGCGCGACGGCCTGACCGTCGACAACGGACAACACGTCTACCTGCGCTGCTGCACCGCCTACCGCTGGTTCCTCGACCGCATCGAGGGCACGGCGCTGGCACCGCTGCAGGACCGCCTGGACGTGCCCGTCCTCGACGTCGCCAAGCCCGCGGGCCGGCGGCTCGGCAGGCTGCGGCGCGACCCGCTGCCCGTCCCCCTCCACCTGGGGCGCAGCCTGGCCACCTATCCGCACCTCTCGCTCGCCGAGCGTGCCGCCGTCGGGCGGGCCGCGCTCGCGCTCAAGGGGCTCGACCTCGCCGATCCGGCCCTGGACACCCAGGACTTCGGCAGCTGGCTGGCCGGCCACGGCCAGTCGGCGCGTGCCGTCGAGGCCCTGTGGGACCTGGTCGGGGTCGCCACCCTCAACGCGGTCGCGGGCGACGCCTCGCTGGCGCTCGCCGCGATGGTGTTCAAGACCGGTCTGCTGTCCGACCCGGGCGCGGCCGACATCGGCTGGGCGCACGTCCCGCTGGGCGAACTGCATGACCGGCTGGCCCGCAAGGCTCTCGACTCCGCGGGCGTGCGTACCGAGGTCCGTACACGCGTCACCTCCGTCTCCCCTTACGAAAACGGGACCTGGAGCGTTCAGGTTCCCGGCCGGACGCTGCACGCCGACGCCGTCGTCCTCGCCGTACCGCAGCGCGAGACCCACGACCTGCTGCCGGCCGGTGCCCTCGACGCCCCCGGCCGGCTCCTGGACATCGGCACCGCCCCGATCCTCAACGTGCACGTCGTCTACGACCGCAAGGTGCTCGCCAAGCCCTTCTTCGCCGCCCTCGGCACCCCGGTGCAGTGGGTGTTCGACCGCACCGGGGCGTCCGGCCTGACCGAGGGCCAGTACCTCGCGCTGTCCCAGTCGGCCGCCCACGACGAGATCGACACGCCCGTCGCGGCTCTGCGCGAGCGCTATCTGCCCGAACTGGAACGGCTGCTGCCCGTCGCGCGCGGCGCCCGGGTGAGGGACTTCTTCGTGACCCGGGAACGCACGGCGACGTTCGCCCCGGCCCCCGGCGTCGGCCGCCTGCGGCCCGGCGCCCGCACCAAGGCACCCGGCCTCTACCTGGCCGGAGCGTGGACCGCCACCGGGTGGCCCGCGACGATGGAGAGTGCGGTCCGCAGCGGAGTGAGCGCGGCCGACGCCGCGCTGAGCGCCCTGGGCCGGCCCCGCCCGCGTCACCTCTTCGAGTTCGAGGAGGCGGCCTGATGCCCGACCGGCACGCGGCAGGCCCCCGCACCCCCCGTTCCGCAACAAGAGGAGAGACTGTGCCCCCTGTGCCCCCGGCCTCGACGCCCACGCGGCGGACCGCGGTGGACGTGACCGCGCTCCTGGAGCGCGGCCGGACCCTGGCCACACCGGTACTGCGCGCGGCCGTCGACCGACTGGCGCCTCCCATGGACACCGTCGCCGCCTACCACTTCGGCTGGATCGACGCGCAGGGCAACCCGGCCGACGGCGACGGGGGCAAGGCCGTGCGCCCCGCGCTCGCCGTGCTCTCCGCCGAGGTCACCGGCGCCGCACCCGAGGCCGGCATCCCGGGCGCGGTCGCCGTCGAACTGGTCCACAACTTCTCGCTGCTGCACGACGACCTGATGGACGGCGACGAGCAGCGCCGCCACCGCGACACCGTCTGGAAGGTGCACGGCCCCGCCCAGGCCATCCTGGTCGGCGACGCCCTGTTCGCCCTCGCCAACGAGGTCCTGCTGGAGCTGGGCACCGTCGAGGCGGGCCGGGCCACCCGCCGGCTGACCACCGCCACCCGCGCCCTGATCGACGGTCAGGCCCAGGACATCTCCTACGAGCACCGCGACCGCGTCAGCGTCGAGGAGTGCCTGGAGATGGAGGGCAACAAGACCGGCGCCCTGCTCGCCTGCGCCTCCTCCATCGGCGCGGTCCTCGGCGGCGCGGACGACCGTACCGCCGACACCCTGGAGAAGTACGGCTACCACCTCGGCCTCGCCTTCCAGGCCGTCGACGACCTCCTCGGCATCTGGGGCGACCCGGTCTCCACCGGCAAGCAGACCTGGAGCGACCTGCGCCAGCGCAAGAAGTCCCTGCCGGTGGTGGCCGCGCTCGCGGCGGGCGGTCCCGCCTCCGAGCGGCTCGGCGAGATCCTCGCCGCGGACGCCAAGAGCAGCGACTTCGAGAACTTCTCCGAGGAGGAGTTCGCGGCCCGGGCCGCCCTCATCGAGGAGGCGGGCGGCCGCGAGTGGACGGCCGAGGAGGCCCGCCGGCAGCACACCGTCGCCGTGGAGGCCCTGAACACCGTCGACATGCCCGAGCGGGTACGGGCCGCCTTCACGGCGCTCGCCGACTTCGTCGTCGTACGAAAGAGATGATCACTATCGGTCGAACAGTCCTCGCGTAGTCGCCGGCCGGTGCGGCAACAGCACACGCGTACCGGCCGACGGCGGACCCACAGCAGCACGACTCGCACGACTGCACGAAGGGGAAGCCATGACAGCGACGACCGACGGAAGCACCGGGGCAACCTTGCCGCCCCGCGCAGCCGCGGCCAGCGAAACCGACATCACCACCCCCGTGGCGGCCGGGGTACAAGAAGCCGCCGCACGCGCCGTCCGTCGCGCCACCGACTTCCTGCTCGCCCGCCAGGACGCCCAGGGCTGGTGGAAGGGCGACCTGGAGACCAACGTCACCATGGACGCCGAGGACCTGCTGCTCCGTCAGTTCCTGGGCATCCGGGACGAGTCCACGACCAGCGCCGCCGCCCTGTTCATCCGTGGCGAGCAGCGCGAGGACGGCACCTGGGCCACCTTCTACGGCGGCCCCGGCGATCTCTCCGCCACCATCGAAGCGTACGTCGCCCTGCGCCTGGCCGGCGACGCGCCCGAGGCCCCCCACATGGCCCGGGCCGCGGCCTGGGTCCGCGAGCGGGGCGGCATCGCCGCCGCCCGCGTCTTCACCCGGATCTGGCTGGCCCTGTTCGGCTGGTGGAAATGGGAGGACCTGCCCGAACTCCCGCCCGAACTCATCTACTTCCCGAAATGGATGCCGCTCAACATCTACGACTTCGGGTGCTGGGCCAGGCAGACCATCGTCCCGCTGACCATCGTCTCCGCGAAGCGCCCGGTGCGTCCGGCGCCCTTCCCGCTCGACGAGCTGCACACCGACCCGGCCGACCCCAACCCGGCCAGACCCCTTGCGCCGGTGGCCAGTTGGGACGGCGCCTTCCAGCGGCTGGACAAGGCGCTGCACCAGTTGCGCAAGGTCGCCCCGCGCCGGCTGCGCCGCGCCGCGATGAACTCCGCGGCCCGCTGGATCATCGAGCGGCAGGAGAACGACGGCTGCTGGGGCGGCATCCAGCCGCCCGCCGTGTACTCGGTCATCGCCCTGCACCTGCTCGGCTACGACCTCCAACACCCGGTGATGCGCGAGGGACTGGCCTCGCTGGACCGGTTCGCCGTCTGGCGCGAGGACGGCGCCCGGATGATCGAGGCCTGTCAGTCACCGGTGTGGGACACCTGCCTGGCGACCATCGCGCTGGCCGACGCGGGCCTGCCCGCCGACCACCCGCAACTGGTCAAGGCGGCGGACTGGATGCTCGGCGAGGAGATCGTCCGGCCCGGCGACTGGGCCGTGAAGCGGCCCCAGCTCCCGCCCGGCGGCTGGGCGTTCGAGTTCCACAACGACAACTACCCCGACATCGACGACACCGCCGAGGTCGCGCTCGCGCTGCGCCGGGTCGCGCACCACGACCCGCAGCGGGTGGCGAACGCGGTCGGGCGCGCGGTGCGCTGGAACCTGGGGATGCAGTCGAAGAACGGGGCCTGGGGCGCCTTCGACGTCGACAACACCAGCCCGTTCCCCAACCGGCTGCCGTTCTGCGACTTCGGCGAGGTCATCGACCCGCCCTCGGCCGACGTCACCGCGCACGTCGTGGAGATGCTGGCCGCCGAGGGGCTCGCCCACGACCCGCGCACCCGGCGCGGCATCCAGTGGCTGCTGGCCGAACAGGAGCCCGACGGCTCGTGGTTCGGACGCTGGGGCGTCAACTACCTCTACGGCACCGGCTCGGTGGTGCCCGCGCTGACCGCCGCCGGGATGCCCGGCTCCCACCCGGCGATCCGGCGGGCCGTGCGCTGGCTGGAGAGCGTCCAGAACGAGGACGGCGGCTGGGGCGAGGACCTGCGCTCCTACAAGTACGCCAGGGAATGGAGCGGGCGCGGCGCCTCCACCGCCTCCCAGACCGCCTGGGCGCTGATGGCGCTGCTCGCGGCGGGGGAGCGGGACTCCAAGGCCGTCGAGCGTGGCGTCGAGTGGCTGGCCGGAACCCAGCGGGAGGACGGCGGCTGGGACGAGCCGTACTTCACGGGCACCGGCTTCCCCTGGGACTTCTCCATCAACTACCACCTCTACCGGCAGGTCTTCCCGCTCACCGCGCTCGGCCGTTACCTGCACGGTGACCCCTTCGAGAAGTTCGGCGCATGAGCACCCCGCCCGCCCCGGCCCCGCTGCTGATCGCCTGCGCGCTCGGCATCGAGCACCTCGCGTTGCGCACCGGCGACCGCGGTGGCGCCGGCGGGACGGGCGGCGCCGGCGGGCCGGTGACCTTCGTCCGTACCGGCATGGGGCCCCGGGCGGCGGAACGGTCCGTCGGCCGGTTGCTGGCGGACCCCGCGCTGGCCGACGCCGCCGTGCTGGCCACGGGCTTCTGCGCCGGCCTCGCCCCCGGCATGCACCCCGGTGACCTGGTCGTCGCCGAGGAGACCCGGGACCCGCGCGGGAGCGTCCCGTGCGTGGGCACCGACCTGCTGGTCGAGGAACTCGCGCGTACCGTCCCCGCGCGCGCCGTCCACATCGGCCCGCTCACCGGCTCCGACCACGTGATCCGCGGTCCGGAGCGGTCCGACCTGCTCGCGACCGGCGCGATCGCGGTCGACATGGAGTCGGCGGCCACGCTCCTGAGCGCCGTACGCGAGGGCGAACGCCCGGTTGCGGCCGTCCGGGTGGTCGTGGACGCTCCTGAACATGAACTCGTCCGGATCGGCACGGTGCGCGGTGGAATATCGGCTTTCCGCGTTCTTCGTTCCGTACTTCCCGCTTTCTTCGAATGGCACCGTTCTTTGTTGCTCCCCCGGAGGTGAGCCAGATGGCCATGCCGCTGCGTCAGTCCATCAAGGTCGCTACATACCTGGCCGAACAGAAACTCCGTAAGCGGGACAAGTTTCCGCTGATCGTGGAGCTTGAACCGCTGTTCGCCTGCAATCTGAAGTGTGAGGGCTGCGGCAAGATCCAGCATCCGGCCGGGGTGCTCAAGCAGCGCATGCCGGTCGCGCAGGCCGTGGGGGCGGTGCTGGAGTCCGGCGCGCCGATGGTCTCCATCGCCGGCGGTGAGCCGTTGATGCACCCTCACATCGACGAGATCGTGCGCCAGTTGGTGGCGAAGCGGAAGTATGTCTTCCTGTGCACCAACGCCATGCTGCTGCGCAAGAAGATGGACAAGTTCAAGCCCTCGCCCTACTTCGCCTTCGCGGTGCACATCGACGGGCTGCGCGAGCGGCACGACGAGTCGGTGGCGAAGGAGGGCGTGTTCGACGAGGCCGTGGCGGCGATCAAGGAGGCCAAGCGGCGCGGCTTCCGGGTCACCACCAACTCGACGTTCTTCAACACCGACACCCCGCAGACCATCGTCGAGGTGCTCAACTTCCTCAACGACGACCTGCGCGTCGACGAGATGATGATCTCGCCCGCCTACGCCTACGAGAAGGCGCCCGACCAGGAGCACTTCCTGGGTGTCGAGCAGACCCGCGAGCTGTTCCGCAAGGCCTTCGCGGGCGGCAACCGCCGCAAGTGGCGGCTCAACCACTCCCCGCTCTTCCTGGACTTCCTGGAGGGCAAGGTCGACTTCCCGTGCACCGCCTGGGCGATCCCGAACTACTCCCTCTTCGGCTGGCAGCGCCCCTGCTACCTGATGAGCGACGGGTACGTGCCGACGTACCGCGAACTCATCGAGGAGACGGACTGGGACAAGTACGGCCGGGGCAAGGACCCGCGCTGCGCCAACTGCATGGCCCACTGCGGCTACGAGCCCACCGCCGTCCTCGCCACCATGGGCTCGCTCAAGGAGTCCCTGCGGGCGATGCGCGAGACCGTCAGCGGAAACCGGGAGTGACGTCGTGACCGCCGTTCCACTGGGCGTCCCCGAGGTCCCGGCCCGTCCCGTCGCCGCGCGGCGTCCGTCGCGGCGGATCCAGGTCGGGCCGGTGGCGGTCGGGGGCGGGGCCCCGGTGTCGGTGCAGTCGATGACCACGACCCGTACGTCCGACGTCGGCGCCACCCTGCAGCAGATCGCCGAACTCACCGCGTCCGGCTGCCAGATCGTCCGTGTGGCGTGTCCCACGCAGGACGACGCGGACGCCCTGGCCACGATCGCGCGGAAGTCGCAGATCCCGGTGATCGCGGACATCCACTTCCAGCCGAAGTACGTGTTCGCCGCGATCGAGGCCGGCTGCGCGGCCGTGCGCGTGAACCCGGGCAACATCAAGCAGTTCGACGACAAGGTCAAGGAGATCGCGCGCGTCGCGAAGGACCACGGCACCCCGGTCCGGATCGGCGTCAACGCCGGCTCGCTGGACCAGCGCCTGCTGCGGAAGTACGGCAGGGCGACGCCGGAGGCGCTCGTCGAGTCCGCCCTGTGGGAGGCCTCCCTCTTCGAGGAGCACGACTTCCGGGACATCAAGATCTCCGTCAAGCACAACGACCCGGTCGTGATGATCGAGGCGTACCGGCAGCTCGCCGCCCGGTGCGACTACCCGCTGCACCTCGGCGTCACGGAGGCCGGCCCCGCCTTCCAGGGCACGATCAAGTCCGCCGTCGCCTTCGGGGCGCTGCTGAGCGAGGGCATCGGGGACACCATCCGGGTGTCCCTGAGCGCTCCCCCCGCCGAGGAGGTCAAGGTCGGCATCCAGATCCTGGAGTCGCTGGGCCTGCGGCAGCGCGGCCTGGAGATCGTCTCCTGCCCGTCCTGCGGGCGTGCCCAGGTGGATGTGTACAAGCTGGCCGAGGAGGTCACCGCCGGCCTCGACGGCATGGAGGTGCCGCTGCGCGTCGCGGTGATGGGCTGTGTGGTCAACGGCCCCGGGGAGGCCCGCGAGGCGGACCTCGGTGTCGCCTCCGGCAACGGCAAGGGCCAGATCTTCGTCAAGGGCGAGGTCATCAAGACCGTCCCCGAGTCGAAGATCGTGGAGACCCTCGTCGAGGAGGCCATGAAGCTCGCGGAGCAGCAGACGAAGTGAGCCCGAAGCGAGGTACGGACCGAGAGGGGGCCGAGCGTGACCATTCTGGAAACCATCCGGGGACCACGCGACCTGAAGGCGCTGTCCGAGGCGGAACTCGGTGAACTGTCCGAAGAGATAAGAGAGTTCCTGGTCCAGGCGGTGGCCAGGACCGGCGGCCACCTCGGGCCCAACCTGGGGGTGGTGGAACTCTCCATCGCGCTCCACCGGGTCTTCGAGTCCCCGGTCGACCGCATCCTCTGGGACACCGGCCACCAGAGCTACGTGCACAAACTGCTGACCGGACGTCAGGACTTCTCGAAGCTGCGGGGCAAGGGCGGCCTGTCCGGCTACCCCTCGCGCGAGGAGTCCGAGCACGACGTCATCGAGAACAGCCACGCCTCCACGGCGCTCGGCTGGGCCGACGGGCTCGCCAAGGCCCGCGAGGTGCGGGGCGAGCAGGGCCATGTCGTCGCGGTCATCGGCGACGGCGCGCTGACCGGCGGCATGGCCTGGGAGGCGCTGAACAACATCGCCGCCGCCAAGGACCGGCCGCTGATCATCGTCGTCAACGACAACGAACGCTCCTACGCGCCCACCATCGGCGGTCTCGCCAACCACCTGGCCACCCTGCGCACCACCGACGGCTACGAGAGGGTCCTCGCCTGGGGCAAGGACGTGCTGCTGCGCACGCCGGTCGTCGGCAGCACCGTCTACGAGTCCCTGCACGGGGCGAAGAAGGGCTTCAAGGACGCCTTCGCCCCCCAGGGCATGTTCGAGGACCTCGGGCTCAAGTACCTCGGTCCGATCGACGGCCACGACGTGGGCGCGGTCGAGTCGGCGCTGCGCCGGGCCAAGCGCTTCCACGGCCCGGTGCTCGTCCACTGCCTCACCGAGAAGGGGCGCGGCTACGAACCCGCCCTCGCCCACGAGGAGGACCACTTCCACACCGTCGGCGTGATGGACCCGCTGACCTGCGCGCCGCTCACGCCCTCGGGCGGGCCGTCCTGGACCTCGGTGTTCGGCGACGAGATCGTCCGTATCGGCGAGGAACGGGACGACGTCGTCGCGATCACGGCGGCCATGCTGCACCCGGTGGGACTCGGCGGGTTCGCCGAGCGGTTCCCGGACCGGGTGTGGGACGTCGGCATAGCCGAGCAGCACGCCGTCGTGTCGGCGGCGGGACTGGCCACCGGCGGACTGCACCCGGTCGTCGCCGTCTACGCCACCTTCCTCAACCGTGCATTCGACCAGCTGCTCATGGACGTGGCCCTGCACCGCTGCGGGGTCACCTTCGTGCTGGACCGGGCGGGGGTCACCGGCGTCGACGGGGCCTCCCACAACGGCATGTGGGACATGTCCGTCCTCCAGGTCGTGCCGGGCCTGAGGATCGCCGCACCGCGCGACGCCGACCAGTTGCGCGCCCAGCTGCGCGAGGCCGTCGCCGTGGACGACGCGCCCACCCTGGTCCGCTTCCCGAAGGAGTCGGTGGGCCCGCGGATCCCGGCCGTGGACCGCGTGGGAGGCCTGGACGTCCTGCACCGAGCCGAACACCCCGAGGTGCTGCTGGTGGCCGTGGGCGTCATGGCGCCGGTGTGCCTGCAGGCGGCCGAGCTGCTGGCGGCGCGGGGCATCGGCTGCACGGTCGTCGACCCGCGCTGGGTCAAGCCCGTCGACCCCGCCCTGCCCGTCCTCGCCGCCGCACACCGGCTGGTGGCCGTCGTCGAGGACAACAGCCGCGCGGCCGGCGTCGGCTCCGCCGTGGCGCTCGCCCTCGGGGACGCAGACGTCGACGTGCCGGTACGGCGGTTCGGCATCCCCGAGCAGTTCCTCGCGCACGCCAAGCGCGGCGAGGTGCTGGCCGACATCGGGCTGACACCCGTCGAGATCGCCGGACGGATCAGCGCGAGCCTGGTGGTGAAGGACGTCGACGGCACAGCCAAGGAGACCGGATGACCAAGGAGTTCGACCTCGGCGCCCTCCTCGCCGAGCGCGGAGCCGAGCGCTACGAGCTGCACGCGAAGTACCTCAACCCGCAGCTCCCGCGCATGCTGCACACCATCGGCTTCGACAAGGTCTACGAGCGGGCCGAGGGCGCCCACTTCTGGGACGCGGACGGCAACGACCACCTGGACATGCTCGCCGGGTTCGGGGTGATGGGCCTGGGCCGCCACCACCCTGTCGTCCGCAAGGCGCTGCACGACGTCCTCGACGCCTCCCTCGCCGACCTGACCCGCTTCGACTGCCAGCCGCTGCCCGGCCTGCTGGCCGAGCGGCTGCTCGCGCACAGCCCGCACCTGGACCGGGTGTTCTTCGGCAACAGCGGCACGGAGGCGGTGGAGACCGCGCTGAAGTTCGCCCGGTACGCCACCGGGAAGCCGCGCGTCCTCTACTGCGACCACGCCTTCCACGGGCTGACCACCGGATCCCTCTCGGTCAACGGAGAGGACGGCTTCCGCGACGGCTTCGCCCCGCTGCTGCCCGACACGGCCGTACCGCTCGGTGATCTCGACGCGCTGGCCGGGGAGCTGCGGAAGGGGGACGTCGCCGCCCTGATCGTCGAGCCGATCCAGGGCAAGGGCGTGCACGAGTCGCCGCCCGGCTATCTGCGCGCCGCCCAGGAACTGCTGCACCGGCACAAGGCGCTGCTCATCGCCGACGAGGTGCAGACGGGCCTGGGCCGCACCGGGGACTTCTACGCCTACCAGCACGAGGACGGCGTCGAACCCGATCTGGTGTGCGTGGCCAAGGCACTGTCCGGCGGCTACGTACCGGTCGGTGCCACCCTCGGCAAGGACTGGATCTTCAAGAAGGTCTACTCGTCCATGGACCGCGTGCTGGTCCACTCGGCGAGCTTCGGCGCCAACGCCCAGGCCATGGCCGCCGGGCTGGCCGTCCTGTCGGTCATGGAGAACGAGCAGATCGTCGCGAACGCCCGGGCCACGGGCGAGCGGCTGAAGTCCCGGCTCACCGCGCTCGTCGACACCTACGAGCTGCTCGCCGACGTCCGCGGCCGGGGCCTGATGATCGGCATCGAGTTCGGCAGGCCCACGTCCCTGCGGCTGCGCAGCCGCTGGACCATGCTCCAGGCCGCCCGCAAGGGACTGTTCGCGCAGATGGTGGTCGTACCGCTGCTGCAACGGCACCGGATCCTCACCCAGGTCTCCGGCGACCACCTGGAAGTGATCAAGCTCATTCCGCCGTTGGTCATCGGTGAGGCCGAGGTGGACCGCTTCGTCGACGCCTTCACCGCCGTGATGGACGACGCGCACAGCGGCGGCGGCCTGATGTGGGACTTCGGCAGGACACTCATCAAGCAGGCGGTGGCCAACCGCTAGCCCGGCCGGCCGGGGCCCTGCCCGGCCGAGCCACCAGTTTTGCCTCTGAGGCAAGAAATTTGCCGCACGGGCAAGGCTGCGGCTCAATGGAGACATGAACGCTCCCGAGCCGGGGCCCGGTGACGAACTGCCCGCCGTCGCCCCGCAGCTGCGCGCGCTGCGCCGCCGTACCGGCCTCACCCTGGAGGCCGCGGCGCGGGCCGCCGGACTGTCCCCCGCCCATCTCTCCCGACTGGAGACCGGGCTGCGCCAGCCCTCGCTGCCGATGCTGCTCGCGCTCGCCCGTATCTACGGTACGACGGTCGCCGAACTGCTCGGCGAGAGGGTCGCCGACCGGGACGCCATCGTGCGCGCCGCCGACATGGAGCCGACCCGGGCGGGCGGCTGGACCTACTGGCAGGCCGGGGCGCCCGCGCGGGGCATGCAGGCGCTGCGGGTCCGGGTGCCGTACGGCTCGCAGGGCGACATCGTGCGCGTGCACCCCGGCGAGGAGTGGCTCCACGTCCTCGGGGGCCGGCTCAGGCTGCGCCTGGGGGACACCGCGCACCTGCTCGGTCCCGGGGACAGCGCGCACTTCGACTCGCTGACCCCGCACCGGCTGGCCGCCGAGGACCACGACGGCGTCGAGCTCCTGTTCGTCCACACCCTGCTGCAGAGCCCCACGGCCGCACTGTGCCTGGGCCCCCTGACCGGAGAGCTGCCATGAGTGACAACGTGGAAGAAAAGTTCCCGCGCGCCCTGTGGGTGCGACTGGTCGTCTACGGCGCCGTCGGCCACGTCCTGGCCGCCTTCCTCTACCTGCTGTTCGCGGTGGGCGGCAAGCAGTGAGGCCCGCTCAGTCGAGAAGGCGTGCCCGCAGCCGCTCCCGGCTCTCCGGGGAGAGTCCGAGGCCCCGCTCCAGGTAGGCGTCGACCCCGCCCCACCGCTCCTCGACGGTTTCGAGCGCCGCCGTCAGATACTCGGCGCGCGCGTCGAAGAGGGGGCTGAGCAGCTCCATCACCTCGGGCGTGTAGGCGGACTCCGCGCTGCCGTTGCGACGCACCTTGTAGCGCCGGTGGGTGGCGTTGGACTCCAGGTAGTCGGCCAGGATCGCGTCCCGCTCGACGCCCAGCGCGAGCAGCGTGACGGCGATGGACAGACCCGCGCGGTCCTTGCCCGCCGCGCAGTGCATCAGCGCGGGCACGCTGTCCTCGGCCAGTGCGTGCAGCACCCGGGAGTGCTCCGCGGTGCGCTCGGTGACGATGGTGCGGTAGGAGGTGACCATCCGGGCCGCCGCCCTGCCGTCCGAGAGGATCCCGCGCAGTTGTTCGAGGTTGCCGTCGCGGACCATCTTCCAGAACTCGGCGCCGTCCGCCGGGTCGCTCAGCGGCAGGTTCACGTTCCGCACGCCGGGCAGCTCGACGTCCGGCCCCTCCAGCTTCTGGTCGGCCGCGTTACGGAAGTCGAAGATCGTGTGCAGGCCCAGCGAGCCGAGGAACGCCGCGTCCTGATCGGTCGCGTGCGCGAGATGGCCGCTGCGGAACAGCACTCCGTACCGCACCCGGCGGCCGTCCACCGTCGGCAGTCCGCCGACGTCCCGGAAGTTGCGCACTCCGGACAGCTCCGGCTCGGTCGACGGGACCTGCTGCGTCACGGGGGCTCCTCCCGGTCGGTCCCGGCGGCGCGGCTCGTCGACGGGGCACTCGGTCGACGATACGACATTGGTTTGATCGGGCAATGAGTTGTCCACAGGCGTTGCCTCACACCCCCGCCGACCTCGATGATGTCGACACTTGAGTGAGTCTGTTGGCACCTGTGAGGTCTTTGTGGTGGACATTGCCGAAAACGGTCGTACGTGGCTCCTGTCGGGCCCGACCAGCAGCTATGCCCTGCATCTCACCGAGGCGGACGAACTCCTCCACCTCCATTGGGGGCCGCGTCTCGCCCTGGCCGACGCCGAGGCCCTCGCGGTGAGCCCGCTGCCCGGCTACTGGCCCTTCGAGTCCCCGCTCGACGGCCGTGAGGAGTACCCCGTCGAGGGCGGCCCCCGATTCGTCCGCCCCGCCCTCTCCGTGCGCACCGAGGAGCGGCGCGGCACCGAGTGGCGCTTCGTGTCGTCCGACACGGAGGACGGCGAGCTGCGGCTGCGTTTCGAGGACGACGGCCTGGCCGTCACCCTGCACTACCGGATGCGCGGCGACGTGGTGGAGCGCTGGGTGACCCTGGACAACGAGGGGCACGCGCGCGTGGAGCTGCTGCGCGCGGACGCCGCCACCTGGACGCTGCCCGACCGCGAGGGCTGGCGGCTGTCCCAGCTGCACGGCCGCTGGGCCGCCGAGTCCCAGCTGCTGCGCACCCCGCTCGGCCACGGCGACCAGGTGATCGGCAGCCGCCGCGGCCACACCGGCCACCAGCACCTGCCCTGGGTCGCGCTGGACACCGACGCCACCGAGGAGCACGGCGAGGTCTACGGCTGCGCCCTCGGCTGGTCCGGCTCCTGGCGGATCGCCGTCGCCCAGCTCCCGGACGCGCGGGTGCAGATCACCGGCGGCGCCGGCTACGACGACTCGGGCCTGCTGCTCCTCCAGCCGGGGGAGTCGTACACCAGCCCCGTCTTCGCGGGCCTGTGGAGCGACGGCGGCTTCGGCGGCGCGAGCCGCGCCTGGCACGCCTACCAGCGCGCCCACGTCATCCCGGACGCGGACCGGGACCGGCCGGTGCTCTTCAACTCCTGGGAAGCCACCAACTTCGACATCTCCGAGGAACAGCAGGCCACCCTCGCCCGGCGGGCGGCCGCCATCGGCGTCGAGCTGTTCGTCGTCGACGACGGCTGGTTCGGCACCCGCACCAGCGACCGCGCCGGACTCGGCGACTGGACGCCCAACCCCGACCGCTTCCCGAAGGGCCTCAAGCCCCTGGCCGACTACGTGCACGCCCTCGGCATGCAGTTCGGCATCTGGGTGGAGCCCGAAATGGTCAACCCGGACAGCGAGCTGTACCGCGCCCACCCCGACTGGGTCCAGTTCCAGCCGGGACGCAGGCGGACGGAGTTCCGCAACCAGCTCGTCCTCAACCTCGCCCGCGAGGACGTCCAGGAATACCTCTGGCAGCAGCTCGACGGGCTCCTGACCAACGCCCCGGTCGACTACGTGAAGTGGGACTTCAACCGCTGCTTCACCGACGCCGGCTGGCCCGGGGAGCCGTACCCGCAGCGCCTGTGGGTCGACCACGTCCGCGCCCTGTACGCCCTGCTCGACCGGCTGCGCGCGGCCCATCCCGGCGTGGCCTTCGAGTCCTGCTCGGGCGGCGGCGGCCGGATCGACCTCGGGGTCATGAGCCGTACGGACCAGGTGTGGACCTCCGACAACACCGATCCGCTCGACCGGCTCGCCATCCAGCACGGCTTCAGCCAGATCCATCCCGCGCGGGTGATGGCCGCCTGGGTCACCGACAGCCCGAACACCCAGCTCAACGGCCGCGTCAGCAGCCTGCGCTTCCGCTTCGTCAGCGCCATGGCGGGGGTCCTCGGGGTCGGCGGCGACCTCGCGGAGTGGAGCGAGGAGGAACTGGCCGAGGCCCGGGAGTGGGTGGAGCTGTACAAGGAGATCCGCCCGGTCGTGCAGCGCGGCGAGCTGTACCGGCTCAGGCCCCCGGAGGGCGGACTGAGCGCGGTCCAGTACGTGCTCGGGGACGAGTCGGTCGTTGTCGCCTGCCTCCAGGCGCAGCGCCACGGCGAACCGGTGCCGGCGGTGCGGCTGCGCGGGCTCGACCCGGCGGCGACGTACGAATGCCGCGAAACGGGCGAAGTTCACCGGGGTGCCGTCCTGTTGCACCACGGTCTGCGCACGGGGCTGCGCGGCGACCTGGACGCGACGGTCCTCCGGCTGCGCCGCGTCTGAGCCGGGAGCCCGGGAGCCCGGGAGCCCGGGGGGTCGGGAGGCCAGGAGACTATTCCTCCGTTGGCAAATTATTTAAGGGTGTCATATCTCACCGCTCGTCAACCCCGCCTTACGGTCGCGTAGGTCACATCCCAAGGTGAATCATGGTCCGACGTGGCAGACGATTCGAAGAATGACAACAGATCAGTGATCGGGTCGTACGTGGCGGTGGGGGACAGCTTCACCGAGGGCGTGGGAGACCCCGGCCCCGACGGGGCGTTCGTCGGCTGGGCCGACCGGTTCGCGGTACTGCTCGCGGACCGCCGGCCCGAGGGCGACTTCGTGTACACCAACCTCGCCGTGCGCGGGAAGCTGCTCGACCAGGTCGTGGCCGACCAGCTTCCCCGGGCCGTGGAACTGGCCCCGGACCTGGTCTCCTTCTGCGCGGGCGGCAATGACATCATCCGTCCCGGCACCGACCCGGACGAGGTGGCCGAGCGTTTCGAGCGGGCCGTGGCCCAGCTCACCGGCGTGGCCGGCACGGTCATGGTGACGACCGGATTCGACACCCGTGGCGTGCCCGTGCTCAAGCACCTGCGCGGCAAGATCGCCACCTACAACGGCCATGTGCGGGCCATCGCGGACCGGTACGGCTGTCCGGTGCTCGACCTGTGGTCCCTGAAGGCCATTCAGGACCGCCGGGCCTGGGACGGCGACCGGCTCCACCTCTCGCCCGAGGGCCACACGCGCGTGGCGCTGCGCGCCGGGCAGGTCCTCGGCCTGGAGGTACCGGCCGACCCGGAACAGCCCTGGCCGCGGCTCCCGCCGCGCGGCACCCTGGAGGTCCGCCGGGACGACGTCCACTGGGCCCGCGAGTTCCTCGTCCCCTGGATCGGCCGCCGTCTGCGCGGTGAGTCCTCCGGCGACCATGTGACCGCCAAGGGCACCCTGTCCCCGGACGACATCAAGATGCGGATCGCGTCGGTGGCCTGAGCGAGCCGGCCCGGCCCCGGGGGCGGTACGCGGTCCAGTGACGACCGC
This sequence comes from Streptomyces sp. NPDC006739, assembly GCF_042869815.1. NCBI lineage: Bacteria > Bacillati > Actinomycetota > Actinomycetes > Kitasatosporales > Streptomycetaceae > Streptomyces > Streptomyces sp. NPDC006739. The sequence continues at coordinate 166,403 of NZ_JBIAGM010000003.1, read as the reverse complement.
GTACCGCCCCCGCCGCCGCTACAACGCCTCCGGCCCCAGCCCCAGTTCGCGGGCCAGCGCCTCGTCGGCCCATCGCTGTGCCCGGGAGCGGGGCACCGCGCCCGCGTAGCAGGTGAGCTGCACGGCGAGCCCGTCGAGCAGTGCCGTCAGCCGCAGTGCCGCGGCCGCCGGGTCGGGGCAGTGGAACTCGCCCGCGGCCACGCCTTCCGCGATGACCTCGGTGATGGCCGCCTTCCACCGCCGGTCCAGGTCCCGGGCGGCGTCCCTGAGGGCGGGCTCGCGCAGCGCCACCGCCCAGCCCTCGATCCACAGCCGCCAGCCCTTGGCCTGCCCCGTCGGCGCGTACCAGCGCACGGCCGCCCGCAGCCGGCGCAGCGCGGACGTCCGCCGGTCCAGCAGTCCCCGCAGACGCGCCAGGTCGTCCTCGGCCGCGTAGCTGAACGCGGCGGCGACCAGCCTCTCCTTCGTCTCGAAGTGGTAGAGCACCAGCGCGTTGCTCACCCCGAGGACCGAGGCCACGTCGGCGATCCTGACCGCCGCCACGCCCCGCTCCTCGATCTGCCCGATGGCGGCCCGCAGCAGTTCCTCCCGCCGCTCCGCCACGCTCAACCGCACTCTCGCCACGCCGTCACCCTAATCCGTGGTCACGGGCGGTGCCGCCCGGGCCGGGGTCAGCCGGACCGATACCAGCCAAAGCGCTCGGCGATCACCGGCAGCCGGTCGCCGGCCAGGGCGTGCGCGGCCGCGCGCGGTGTCGTGGCGTCCGCCTCGGCGCGGTCCAGCATCAGGCCGACCAGGGCGCGCATCGAGCGCCGGGTGTACGCGAACGCCTCGTCCGCGTCCGCGCCGATGTCGCCGAACAGCGTCCACCACCACCAGGCGTTGGTCCCGGAGTTGACCACCACGTCCGGCAGCACGGTCACCCCGCGCGCCGCAAGCAGGGCCTCCGCGTCCGGGAGGACGGGCATGTTGGCGGCCTCGACGATCCAGCGGGCGGTGATCCGCTCCTGGACGCCGGCGTCGATCGCGTACGACACCGCCGCCGGCACCAGCACCTCCGCCTCGGCCGACAGCCACGCCTCATCTGGCAGTTCACGGTCGCCGGGCCGCAGCACCGAGCGGTCGACGGTGCCGTGGGCGTCCCGCGCGGCGAGCAACGCCTCCACGTCCAGCCCCGCCGGATGGGCGATGGTGCCCTTGACGTCGGCGACGGCCACCACGGCGAGCCCCGCGCGCGCCAGGAAACGCGCCGTGGCCCCGCCCATCGTGCCCAGCCCCTGCACCGCGACCCGCGTGCCCGCGTACGGCACCGAGGCGCGGTCCAGGGCCGCGAGCACCGACTCGGCCACCCCGCAGCCGCCCACCAGCGCGTCCAGTCCGATGCCGTCCACCTCGACCGCGAACGCGTCCGCCAGCCGCCGCCGGGCCGCCGCCTCGTCGTCCAGCAGCGGGAACACGGCCTGGACCGTGGAGACCAGCCCCGCCTCGCGGGCCGCCCGGTCCACCAGCTCCTGGCTGAGCCCGAGGTCCTCGCCGGTGGTCCAGCAGCTCTCGACGTACGGCCGCATGGCGCGCAGATAGCGCACGAGCAGCCCGTACGCCTCCGGGGCCCGCGGATCGCAGTCGATACCGCCCTTCGCGCCGCCCAGCGGGACGTAGCGGCTCTCGGGGTCGTAGTGCAGGGCTTCCTTCATCGTCATACCGCGGGCGAGCCCGGCCACCTCCGCCAGGGTGCAGCCGGGCCGCATCCGCAGACCGCCACTGGCCACGCCCCGCACCAGCCGGTCGACGACCAGGAACCCCTGGCGGCCGGTGACGTGGTCGGTCCAGACGAGCGACATCAGGGGGGCGGCACCGGGCGGGGTCACGGAGGTCTCCTCATTTACTGAACGATGGGTCAGTATCCGGAGGTGTGTCCCGCGCTGTCAACGCGTCATCCGGCGAGTGTGACAATGGAGGGCCTCAGCGAGTCCACCTGGAGGTACCGTGACCGGTTCGCGTTCCCTGAGCCACGGGCTCCGCGCCTTGCGGCCCGTGGCCTTCGGCGCCGACCCCAGCGGTGAGCGCCTGGCGCGCATCCGCAGATCCCCCCACTTCGGGGACGGTGTCTTCCAGAACCCGGGAGGCCCCGCCCGGACCCGGCCCTCCGGGTCGATGCTGGACTTCGCGAAGGTCTTCCTCGACAAGGACGAGCGGCCCCGGCGCGCTCCCCGGGGCACGGTCCCGGTGCACCCCACCACCGTCGCCGACCTCGCCAGGCCCGCCGCCACCGGACTGCGGCTGACCTGGATGGGCCACTCCAGCGTGCTCGCCGAGATCGACGGACACCGGGTGCTGTTCGACCCGGTCTGGGGCGAGCGCTGCTCCCCGTTCCCGTTCGCCGGCCCCAAGCGGCTGCACCCGGTGCCGCTGCCGCTGGCGGCGCTCGGCCCGGTCGACGTCGTCGTCATCTCGCACGACCACTACGACCACCTCGACCTGCCCACGATCAGGGAACTGGCCGGCACCGACACCCTGTTCGCCGTGCCGCTCGGCGTAGGCGCCCACCTCGAACACTGGGGCGTCTGCGCCGACCGGATCCGCGAGCTGGACTGGCACGAGTCGACCAAGGTCGGCGGGCTCACCCTGACCGCCACCCCGGCGCGGCACTTCTGCGGCCGGGGCCTGCGCAACACCCAGCACACCCTGTGGGCGTCCTGGGTCGTCGCCGGTGAGGAGCACCGGGTCTACCACAGCGGTGACACCGGCTACTTCGAGGGCTTCCAGGACATCGGCGCCGACCACGGCCCGTTCGACGCCACGATGATCCAGATCGGCGCCTACAGCGCGTTCTGGCCCGACATACACATGCGGCCCGACGAGGGTCTGCGCGCCCACCTCGACCTCCAGGGCGGACAGCCGCACGGGGTGCTGCTGCCGATCCACTGGGGCACCTTCAACCTGGCCACGCACGCCTGGGCCGAGCCGGGGGAGTGGACCAAGGACGCGGGGGACGAGGCGGGCCAGGCGGTCGCGCTCCCACGGCCCGGCGAGCCCTTCGAGCCCGCCGGGAAGCTCCCGGCACAGCCCTGGTGGCGGGGCGTCTGCGAGCCCGTGCCGCAGCTGTGGCGCGGTGTGGAGGCGATGGCGGCCCGGACCGCCCAGAAGGAACTGGGCCTCGCCGACGAACACTGACCCTCGAAGAGGGCAAACGCGACATTCAGCGCAATGACGCAGGTTCCTCCGCATCGGACGATTCGAGCCGGCCTCCCAGGTCTGCTCGCAGTGCGGCGTCAGGGACGGCCCCAAGCCCCTGCACATTCGCGTGTGGGAATGTGGGGCATGCGGGACCGTCCTCGACCGGGACATCAACGCGGCGGTCAACGTCGCCAAGGCCGCCGGACTGGCGGTGTCAGCCTGTGGAGCGAAGGCAAGACCGGTACTCGTACCGGCCCAGCGCGGTGAAGCAGGAACCCACCGAGACGGTCGGCCGACCGTGGTAGGAATCCCTGGGCTTTGGCCCGGGGAGCGGAAGTCAATCCGAGGACATGCTGTACGTCTGGGGCGACGACGACCAGTCCGACGACCCCGAACAGAACTTCCTCAACAGCCTCTTCGACGGCAAGCGCGGGATCCCGTCGGACCCGGCCCACGCCGAGTACATCCCGAAGTCCGACGCGGACGACTCCGTCGTGCCCGTCGAACGGTTCTGCGTGGGCCTGCAGGGCGTACGGGGCCGCGCCTGCACCCCGATGTCCGGGTTCCATCTCTACCCGACCTGCGGCACCAGCGACGACTACGCCTACTCCCGGCACTTCGCCGACGAGCGCCAGGGCAAGGTCCTCGCCTTCACCGTGGAGTGGGGCAAGAGCTTCCAGCCGCCATGGGCGGAGATGGCGGAGATCGTCCTGGACGTCGACGCCGGGCTCGTGCAGTTCTGCCGCACGGTGGCCTGAGCGGCGCCTCGGGCCAAGAGAATTACTGTCCGTCACATCGCTCCGCAGGAATTTGCGACAGGTTTATCGGTCTTTCGTACGACGCCTCATACCAGAGCGGGACCCTGTCGGGGGGACTTTGTCAACTGCCCACCGCACATGATGCGCAGGCGACTACGGTGAGTGTCCGGATGGCCCCGACGGATCAGTACGAGGACGCAGATGTCTCAGCTCCGAGCACCGGCCGCACGTCCCGACCGCCGAGAGGGCGGCCGGCACGGGCGACCGGTCGCCCGACCCGCTCCCGCGCTGCCCGAGACGCACATACGGCCTCAGCTCATGCGCCTGGCCGTGCTGCCGCCGGTCGCGGTCGCCCTCAGCGGCAGCGCGGCCGTCCTGTTCACCATCCGGTCCACCGGCGCCCGGCCCGGCCTGACCCTGTGCGCCGTGCTCGCCGGGGCCGTCTCGGTGACCATCGCGGGAATCCTCATCGCCGCCGTGGCCGCCGGCCGCGCCGCCCGCACGGTGAGCGACCGCGTCGGCGCCCTGCGCCGCGGCGCCGCCCGCGGCGAGGCCGACCTGCGCGCCCTCGTCGAGGCGCTGCGCCGCGGCCAGACCCCGCCCCCGCGCGGGCCGCGCGGCAGACCGGCCGAGGACGCCGACGACTTCGAGCTGCTCGCCGCCGACCTGGCCCGCGCGCACGACGGCGCCGTCACCGCCGTCGTGCAGGCCTCCCAGCTCTCCAGCCAGGCCGGCAGCGAACAGAAGCTGGAGGTCTTCGTCAACCTCGCACGCCGGCTTCAGTCCCTCGTGCACCGCGAGATCTCGATCCTCGACGAGCTGGAGAACGAGATCGAGGACCCGGACCTGCTCAAGGGCCTGTTCCACGTCGACCACCTGGCCACCCGCATCCGGCGGCACGCCGAGAACCTCGCGGTGCTCGGCGGCGCCGTCTCCCGGCGGCAGTGGAGCAACCCGGTGTCCATGACCGAGGTGCTGCGCTCGGCCATCGCCGAGGTCGAGCAGTACTCCCGGGTCAAGCTGGTGCCCCCCGTCGACGGCGAACTGCGCGGCCACGCCGTCGCCGACGTCATCCACCTGCTCGCCGAACTCGTCGAGAACGCCACCGTGTTCTCCGCCCCGCACACCCAGGTACTGCTGCGCGCCAACCTCGTCACCTCCGGGCTCGCCGTGGAGGTCGAGGACCGCGGACTCGGCATGCCCGTCGGCGAGCAGAACAAGATGAACGCCCTGCTCGCCGACCCCGACCAGGTCAACGTCGCCAGCCTGCTCGCCGACGGCCGCATCGGCCTCTTCGTGGTCTCCCAGCTGGCCCGGCGGCACGGCATCCACGTACGCCTGCAGACCAACATCTACGGCGGTGTCCAGGCCGTCCTCGTCGTCCCGCAGGCACTGCTCGGTACGGCGCCGGACGCGTCCGGCGCCGTACCGCAGCCGCACCTCCCGCCACCCCCGCCCGCACCCCCGGCGGACGCGCCACCCCCGCCCCGCGACCCGGACGCGGGCCCCACGCGCGGGCGGCACGCGCAGCCCGCGGCCGTACCGAACGGCGCCCCGCCGCCCCCACTGCCGGTGCGCGGCGCCCACGAGGCGCGGCCCACCCCCGCCGTGGCCCTCCCCGGCATCCGGCCCGACGACCGGCACATCGTCGAGGACAACGCGGGCAACCCGCCCGTCCCGCGCGTCGGCACGGTGCGCGGCACCATGGGCAAACCCCAACTGCCCCGCCGCCGCGCCCAGGAACACATCGCGCCCCAACTGCGGGGCGGCCCGGCCCCACGCCAGGACAGCGACACCCTCGTGGGCCACGACCCCGGTCTCATGGCGGCCTTCCAGCGCGGCATCGGCCTTGCCGAGGCACAACAGCACCTGGAGTCGGACGGGACGCTCCTCGACACGACCACCACCCCCATGACCCAGGCGCACGCCCACGCGCCCGCACCCGAGGTCACCGTTCGCCCCGACGGGAGCGCACCGGCCGGATGACCCCCCACTCCAGCTCCACCCCCACCCCCAGCGCTCCCGCAGACCTTCGTACCCCAAGGAGTCGATCCACCATGGCGAGCGATGCGCAGACCGCCCAGGTATCCGACCTCGACTGGCTGATGAGCGGCCTCGTGCAGCGCGTACCGCACACGTCCAGCGCGGTGCTGCTGTCCTGCGACGGACTGGTGAAGTCCGTCCACGGCCTCGACGCCGACAGCGCCGACCACATGGCGGCCCTCGCCTCCGGCCTGTACTCCCTCGGCCGCAGCGCCGGCGTGCGGTTCGGCGACGGCGGAGAGGTCCGGCAGGTCGTCGTCGAACTCGACTCGACCCTGCTGTTCGTCACCACCGCGGGCTCCGGCACCTGCCTCGCCGTACTGGCCGGCCGAGAGGCCGACGCGGCGGTCCTCGGCTACGAGATGGCCATGCTGGTCAAGAGCGTCCGTCCCTACCTGGTGACCGCGCCCCGCCAGCACGCCGTCGAACCCACGGCGATGAGGTCTTGAACGTGGCGACAGCCGGTGACGGGCCCTGGCTCGACGACGCGGCCGGACGGCTGGTGCGCCCGTTCACGGTCAGCAACGGCCGCACCCGGCCCAGCATCGCACTCGACCTGATGTCGCAGGTGATGGCCACCGGAGCCACCCCGCTCGGCTACCTCGGCCCCGAACACGCCCAGGCACTCGACCTGTGCCGGGCGCCCGTCTCGGTCGCCGAGGTCGCCGCACACCTCAAGCTGCCGGCGGTGGTCACCAAGGTGCTGCTCTCCGACCTCGTCGACTGCGGGGCGCTGACCACCAAGCCCCCCGTGTTCCACCACAACCCCACTGACCGGTCTCTGCTGGAGGCAGTGCTCGATGGACTACGACGACAGCTCTGACCCGTTCCCCACCGCGCTCAAGATCCTGGTGGCGGGCGGGTTCGGGGTCGGCAAGACCACCTTCGTGGGCGCGGTGAGCGAGATCGCCCCGCTCAGTACCGAGGAGCTGCTCACCACGGTCAGCGCCGCCACCGACAACCTCGACGGCATCGAGAACAAGGTCGAGACCACCGTCGCCATGGACTTCGGCCGCATCACCCTCGACCCGGAGCACGTCCTGTACCTGTTCGGGACGCCCGGGCAGGAGCGGTTCTGGTTCATGTGGGACGAGCTGTCCGAGGGCGCGCTCGGCGCGGTGATCCTCGCCGACACCCGGCGCCTGGAGGAATGCTTCGCCGCCGTCGACTTCTTCGAGGAGCGCGGCCTCGGCTTCATCGTCGCCGTCAACGAGTTCGACGGGTCCTACCGCTACGACCCCGAGGAGGTGCGCTCCGCCCTCGACCTCGACCCGGGGATCCCGGTCGTCCCCTGCGACGCCCGGATCTCCAGCTCCGGCGTGCAGACCCTGCTCACCCTCGTACGCCACCTCATCGCCCACACCCCGGCGCCCGCGCCGAGCCACGGCGCGCACAGGTGATCCCCGCACCCCGTCCGACCGTCTACGGAGCCCGTATATGAGGTACGCCCACAGCGACGGAGTCCGGCCATGACCTATGAGCCGCCCCGTCCCGCCAGGGGACTGCTGCTCACCCCCGAGGACAAGGAAGCGCCCGCCCGCGTCCGCCGGCTGGACCGCCTGGGCCTCGGCCAGTGGCCCGAGCCCGCGCTCGACGCCTTCGCCGTCCACCTGGCCGACCTCACCGGGTCGCCGTACGCCATGGTCAACTTCATCGGCGAGGACCACCAGTTCTTCGCGGGCCTGTCCATACCCGCGACCGGCCCGGTCGCCAAGCCCGACGGCACCCGGCCCCAGGTCGGCCGTCTGCTCCCGCGCGACCACGGCTTCTGTCCCCACGTGGTGGTCCGCCGCAAGGCACTGGTCCTGGAGGACGTCCGCGACTACCCCCGGTTCGCGGGCAACCCGGTGGTCGACGAGTACGGCATCCGCTCCTACCTGGGCGCCCCGCTCATCGACAGCTCCGGAATGGCCCTGGGCACGGTGTGCGTCGCCGACGTGGGGCCGAGGCCCTGGGGGAGGTCCGGCCTGGAGACCATCAAGGCGTCGGCGGCCGGACTGGTGGTCCAGCTGGAGGGACGGGAGACCGACGGGCTCACGCTGCTGTGACACCCGGCCGGCCGGGGCGGGTGTGAAGCGGAGCTGCGGCGCGGCTTAAGAAAACCTCGATGGACCGGAGGCGGTGCCGTACGGCAGATTGCTACGCGATTCCACCCCTCGCCCCGGAAACGGGCTCCTTCGGCATGCCCGCGACCGGGATCTCACGCACAGGAGCCGTCGCGTTGAAAGCGCTGGTCAAGGAGAAGGCGGAGCCCGGTCTGTGGCTCGCGGACGTCCCCGAACCCGCCGTCGGACCCGGCGACGTACTGATCAAGGTGCTGCGCACCGGCATCTGCGGCACCGACCTGCACATCCGGTCCTGGGACGGCTGGGCGCGGCAGGCGATCCGCACACCGCTGGTGATCGGGCACGAGTTCGCCGGCGAGGTGGTGGAGACCGGGCGGGACGTCACGGACATCGCGGTCGGCGACCGGGTCAGCGGCGAGGGCCACCTGGTCTGCGGCAAGTGCCGCAACTGCCTGGCCGGGCGCCGCCATCTGTGCCGGGCCACCGTCGGGCTCGGCGTCGGCCGGGACGGGGCGTTCGCCGAGTACGTGGTCCTGCCGGCCGCCAACGTGTGGGTGCACCGGGTGCCGGTGGACCTCGACGTCGCCGCGATCTTCGACCCGTTCGGCAACGCCGTGCACACCGCCCTGTCCTTCCCGCTGGTCGGCGAGGACGTCCTGATCACCGGTGCCGGGCCGATCGGCCTGATGGCCGCCGCCGTGGCCCGGCACGCCGGCGCCCGCAACGTCGTCATCACCGATGTCAGCGAGGAGCGTCTCGAGCTGGCGCGCAAGATCGGTGTGAGTCTGGCGCTGAACGTCGCCGGGACCCCGATCGCCGACGGGCAGCGGGCGCTGGGACTGCGTGAGGGCTTCGACATCGGCCTGGAGATGTCCGGCCGGCCCGAGGCCCTGCGGGACATGATCGCCAACATGACCCATGGCGGCCGTATCGCCATGCTCGGCCTGCCCGCCCAGGAGTTCCCGGTCGACTGGGCCCGGATCGTCACCTCGATGATCACCCTCAAGGGCATCTACGGCCGGGAGATGTTCGAGACCTGGTACGCGATGTCGGTGCTGCTGGAGGGCGGTCTCGACCTCGCCCCCGTGATCACCGGCCGGTACGGCTACCGCGACTTCGAGGCGGCGTTCGCCGACGCGGCGAGCGGCCGCGGCGGCAAGGTCATCCTCGACTGGACCCTCTGACGACCTCCAAGGACTGATGATGTTCGACTCCGTGCGCGACGACCTGCGCGCCACCCTCGACGAGATCCGGACCGCCGGACTGCACAAGCCCGAGCGCGTCATCGGCGGCCCGCAGTCCGCGACCGTCAACGTCACCGCGGGCGGCCGCCCCGGCGAGGTGCTCAACTTCTGCGCCAACAACTACCTGGGCCTGGCCGACCACCCCGAGGTCGTCGCCGCGGCCCACGAGGCGCTCGACCGCTGGGGCTACGGCATGGCGTCCGTGCGCTTCATCTGCGGCACGCAGGAGGTGCACAAGGAGCTGGAGGCGAGGCTGTCGGCCTTCCTCGGCCAGGAGGACACGATCCTCTACTCCTCCTGCTTCGACGCCAACGGCGGTGTCTTCGAGACCCTCCTCGGCGAGCGGGACGCGGTGATCTCCGACGCCCTCAACCACGCCTCGATCATCGACGGCATCCGGCTGTCCAAGGCCCGCCGCCTCCGCTACGCCAACCGCGACCTGGCCGACCTGGAACGCCAGTTGAAGGACGCGTCCGACGCACGGCGCAGGCTGATCGTCACCGACGGCGTCTTCTCCATGGACGGCTACCTCGCCCCGCTCCGCGAGATCTGCGACCTGGCCGACCGCTACGACGCGATGGTCATGGTCGACGACTCGCACGCCGTCGGCTTCGTCGGCCCCACCGGCCGCGGCACCCCCGAACTGCACGGCGTGCGGGACCGCGTCGACATCGTCACCGGCACCCTCGGCAAGGCGCTCGGCGGTGCCTCCGGCGGCTACGTCGCCGCCCGCGCCGAGATCGTCGCCCTGCTCCGCCAGCGCTCGCGGCCGTACCTGTTCTCCAACACGCTCGCCCCGGTCATCGCCGCGGCCTCCCTGAAGGTCCTCGACCTGCTGGAGTCGGCGGACGGCCTGCGCGTCCGGCTCACCGAGAACACCGCCCTGTTCCGCCGCCGTATGACCGAGGAGGGCTTCGACGTCCTCCCCGGCGACCACGCCATCGCGCCGGTGATGATCGGTGACGCGGCCCGGGCGGCCCGCATGGCGGAGCTGCTGCTGGAGCGCGGCGTGTACGTGATCGGCTTCTCCTACCCGGTGGTCCCGCAGGGCCAGGCCCGCATCCGCGTCCAGCTGTCCGCCGCGCACTCGGCCGCGGACGTGAACCGCGCGGTGGACGCCTTCGTCGCGGCCCGCGCGGAGCTGGAGGGCTGAGCGGAGCCTGCGGGCCGGGCGGTCCGGACATGTTGCGATAATCGAGCCATGATCGAGGCGCGGCGGCTGCACATCCTCCGTGCGGTGGCCGACCACCGCACGGTGACCGCCGCTGCCGCCGCGCTCTACCTCACCCCCTCGGCCGTCTCCCAGCAGCTCGCGGCCCTGGAGCAGGAGACCGGCCACCGCCTGGTGGAGCGCGGCGCGAAGGGCGTACGGCTGACCCAGGCCGGGGAGATCCTGCTCGCCCACACCCATGTGGTCCTCGCGCAGCTGGAGCGGGCCGAGGCCGAGCTGGCCGCGTACGGCTCGGGCGAGGCCGGCACGGTCACCGTGGCCGCCTTCGCCACCGGCATCGCCCAGGTGGTGGCGCCCGCCGTGGCCCGGCTCGCCCGTGCCGCGCCCGGCATCCGGCTGCGCGTCCTGGACGCCGAGGGCGACGCCAGCCTGCCGATGGTCCTGGACCGCCAGGTGGATGTCGCCGTCGCCGTCGAGTACCGGGGTGCGCCGCCCGCCGACGACCCCCGGCTCACCCATGTCCCGCTGTACGCCGAGCCGTTCGACGCGGTCGTCCCGGTCCGGCACCGTCTCGCGGACGCCGCCGAGGTCCCCCTCGCCGAGCTGGCCAAGGACCCGTGGATCGGCCCCTATCCGGGCAACCCCTGCCACGAGGTGGTCGTCCTGGCCTGCGAGGGCGCCGGGTTCCAGCCCCGTCTCGAGCACTCCTCCGACGACTTCCGCGCCGTCGTCGCGCTGGCCTCGGCCGACGCGGGCGTGGCCCTGGTACCGCGCTCGGCGCTGCGCGGCATGGACCTGGCCGGCGTGGTCGTCCGCCCGGTCGACGGCGTGGCCCCCACCCGCCGGGTCTTCGCGGCCGTACGGCGCGGAGCGGAGGGCCACCCGCTGATCCGCCCGGTGCTGGTGGCGCTGGGGGAGGCGGCCCCGTAGGCGTGCGGGCCAGGCGTTGTCACTGGGACCGGTTACGGTGCGGAGCATGCCGGATGCCGAAGACGTACGCCGTGTCGCCCTGTCCCTGCCGGACACCAGCGAGAAGACCGCCTGGAGCATGCCCACGTTCCGGGTGGCCGGGAAGATGTTCGCCACGCTGCCGGAGGAGGAGACGTCCATCGCCGTGCGCTGTCCCAAGGAGGAGCGCGGCGAACTCGTGCTCTCGGAACCGGAGAAGTTCTGGATCGCCGGTCACGAGGCGCAGTTCGCGTGGGTGAGAGTGCGGCTGGCCGCCCTGGAGGACGAGGACGAACTGCGCGCCATCCTCGCCGACTCCTGGCGCCAGGCGGCCCCGACCCGGCTCCTCGACGCCTATCCGGAGCTGGGGCTGCCGGGCGGCGGATGAGACGACCGGTCCCACGGACCCCGCTCAGCCGCCGGCCGCCACCCGCCCCCGGATGAACCCCGAGATCCGCTCCCGCAGACCACGTGCGTCCAGCCCGTGGGCCGCCGTGTGTTCCTCGACGGTCCCGTACCGGCGCAGCTCGCGCCGGCCCACGCCGAGGCCCAGCACCCGGTGCGGCACGTCGGACAGCGCCTCGCTCACGGCGGCCGTGGACGTCCCGGCCAGGTACGGCTCGACGAGGACGACGTCCGTGCCCGCCGCGCGGGTCGCCCGGCGCAGCGCGGCCGTGTCGAAGGGCCGTACCGTCGTCGCGTACAGGACGGTCACGTCCAGTCCCTCGGTGGCGGCGAGCACCGCGTCCAGCATCGGACCGACGGCGACCACGACCCCCGAGCGCCCTTCGCGCAGGGTCAGCAAGCGCTGCCCGTCGACCGCGTGCCCCTGCCCGTTGGCCTGCACGGACAGGCGGACGTACACCTTGTCGTCGCCCGCGGCGACCGCGTGCCGCAGCAGGGCCTCCGCCTCGTCGGGGTGACCGGGCACCTGGACGGTCCAGCCGTCCAGGGTGTCGAGCAGCGCCACGTCGCCGGGCGCCATGTGGGTGTAGCCGCCGGCCGGCCAGTCGAACGAGGCCGCCGCGCTCACCAGCACGGCCCCCGCGTCCTGGTGCCCCAGGTCGAGCTTGACCTGCTCGAAGGGGCGCTCGACGAGGAAGCTGGCGAAGGTGTGCACGACCGGCCGCAGCCCGGTGAGAGCCAGCCCGGCCGCCGCCCCGACCAGCAGTTGCTCACGGATCCCGACGTTGATCACCCGGTTCGGATGCCGGCGCATCGCCTCGGCGAAGCCGTCTGTGCCGATCTCGGCGAGGACGACCGCGACCCGCGGGTCCTCCTCCAGCAGCCGGGAGACGACGGGGGCGAAACGGTCACGCATGGTGTCCATGGGGGTGCGGTCCTTCTTCTGGGAGGGTGGCTGGGGGAGGAGGTCAGGCGGTCTTGGGCTCGACACGGGCCACCACCACGTGCGGCCGGCCCGGATGCGGCACGGTGAACGCGTCGTACAGCGCCTCGTGGTCGCGCCCGTCGACGGTCACCGCGGACCAGCCCGCGGCCTCGAACCGGGCGGCGATCCCGCCGGGCCGGGCATGGCTGGCGGAGGAGTTGTCGACGACGACGGTGTGCAGCCGCTCCAGAGCGGCGGGTCCGGCGAAGGCGATCGCCTCGTGGTTGCTGCCCTCGTCGAGTTCGGCGTCCCCGATCAGCGTCCACACCCGTGGCTCGTCGAGCCCCTGGGCGCGCAGCCCCAGCGCGGTGCCCACCGCGATCGGCAGCCCGTGTCCCAGCGACCCGCTGCCGATCTCGGCGCCGGGCACCAGCACCCGGTCCGGATGGTGCCCGAGCGGGGAGTCGTACGTGCCGAAGCCCGGCAGCCACTCCACCGGTACGAAGCCCTTGGCGGCCAGCACCGCGTAGTACGCCATCGGTCCGTGCCCCTTGCTCAGCAGGAACCGGTCCCGGGCCGGGTCGGCCATCCGCTCCGGCCCGACCCGCAGCACCCGGTCGTAGAGCACCCACAGCACGTCGAGCGTGGAGGTGGCCGCGGGTCCGTGCTTCTCGTCGCCGGTCATCAGCCCCATCAGCCGGGGCAGGTCCTGGTAGTCGTGGGTACGGCCGGCGTCCGCTGTGATCGTCATGCTCACGATCGTGCAACCTCAACCAAGCTTGAGGTCAACCCGAAAGGGGTGCGCGATCACCGACCCGAGTGCGGTATTGTTTCCCTGCGCGTTTCGACCGGGGAAAATCCCAGGTCAGACGGCACCGGGACGTGGCGCAGCTTGGTAGCGCACTTGACTGGGGGTCAAGGGGTCGCAGGTTCAAATCCTGTCGTCCCGACGGTGTCGACCAGCGGGCCTGCCGATGACGGCAGGCCCGCTGTCGCGTTCGTGCGGCCGCTCCTCACGTCCGGCTCTCCGTGCGGGCGGTCGCCCGGATCCCGAGGCGGTCGACCCGCCGGGAACGAGAAGGGGCCCCGCGAGCGGTGGCTCGCGAAGGCCCTTCGGGGTGGGTGGGTCAGGCGGTCTCGGTGTCCCGGCGGGACACGGCCAGGTAGGCGACGAAGCCGAGGATCGCCACCGTCCACGACAGCGTCACCGGGCCGAGCCCCCAGTCCAGGCCGCCGCGGCGGGCCGGCAGGGCCATCCAGTCGGCGATCGAGGCGCCGAGGGGGCGGGTGATGACGTACGCGATCCAGAAGGCGGGCACCGCGCCCAGGATGCCGAAGCGGTGGGTGAGGGCCGGGACGCAGATGGCGACCGCGAACAGGACCGCCGAGCCCAGGTAGCCGAGGCCGATCGTGGCCGTGAGGTCGCCCGCGGCCGTGCCGAGCGCGAAGGTGGCCAGGACGGCCGCCCAGTAGAAGGTCTCGCGCCGGCGGGTGCGGATGGAGTGGATCGACAGGGTGCGCTCGCTGGCGTACCAGAGGGCGAACACGGCGGCCAGGGCGACGAGGAAGAGCGGGGTGGAGAGCGTGTAGGGGACGCCGAGACCGACGTGCAGGACGTCGGCGGCCATCGTGCCGAACACGCTCACCATGACGATCGCCGTCCAGTAGATCCACGCCACGTACCGGCGCACGGCGAACTGGAGCGCGAGCGCGGCCACCAGGCCCACCCCGCCGAGACCGACCGCGGGGATCGGGCCGAGCAGATGCGCGAGGAAGTCGGACGCCGTCTCGCCCATGCCGGTGGTCAGGACCTTGATGATCCAGAAATAGACGGTGACCTCGGGCACCTTGTTCGCGGCGTTGGCGACCTCGCGTATGCGGGCGTGCGTGGGGGGCCGTTGGCCGAGGACGTGCTCTGTGCTCATGGTCCGCACGATCCCATGGTCAACTGTCGATTCCCCAGCCCACTTTGCCATTGTTTTGAGGCTTCTGGTGCAGGTGTTGCCCACCGGTCCCGGGAGCCTGAACGCAACCTGAACGCTCCCCGGGGAACCCTGGCCCGGGCGTTCCGAGGCCTGTTATGAAGGTCGGTTCGTGAAAGCCGGTCGCACACCGCCGTCAGGCGACGTGGCCCACATGGGCGAGCGCCTGCTTCAGCAGCACCCCGTGGCCGCCCGGCATCTCGCTCTGCAGGGCCTGTGACGCGGCCTCCTGCGGGCTGAACCACACCAGGTCCAACGCGTCCTGCCGGGGACGGCAGTCACCGGCCACCGGCACGATGTAGGCGAGGGACACCGCGTGCTGGCGCGGATCGTGGTACGGGGTGATGCCCGCGGTCGGGAAGTACTCGGCGACCGTGAACGGCTGCAGGGAGGCCGGGACGCGGGGCAGCGCGACGGGGCCGAGGTCCTTCTCCAGGTGGCGCAGCAGTGCGTCCCGGACCCGCTCGTGGTGCAGGACACGGCCGGAGACCAGGGTCCGGCTGACCGTCCCGTCGGGCCCGATGCGCAGCAGCAGGCCGATGCTGGTGACTTCGCCGCTGTCGTCGACACGCACGGGCACGGCCTCGACGTACAGGATCGGCATGCGGGCCCGGGCCATCTCCAGCTCGTCCGTGGACAGCCAGCCGGGCGTGGTTTCGGTCATGTCAGACATTGCTTGATCATACTTTCCGGGAACCGGGAATGGCGTGTACTCGCTCCCCCTGAGGGGGTTCGGCCACACCCTAGGCGTCCGAGCCGTAGAGCGGTCCGCGCGGCGGGCGTGATCTGGCCTACCCGCCGCGATGAGGAACACTGGATGCGTACGCCCGCCCCCGACCGGAAGCAGGACATGCCCGCCTCGCCCGCGTCCCTCGCCACCACCCCCGGCCTCCCGGCCGGCCCCGCCGACATACGGCTCGTCGTCACCGACATGGACGGCACGCTCCTGGACGACGCCAAACGGGTCCCCGAGGGACTGTGGCCGATGCTCGCCGAACTGCGCCGGCGCGGGGTGCTGTTCAGCCCGGCGAGCGGCCGCCAGTACGCGACGCTGGCCCGGGAGTTCGCCGACGTGTCCGAGGGCATGGCGTTCATCGCGGAGAACGGTGCCTATGTGGTGCGCGACGGCGTGGAGCTCGGCTCGGACCCGCTCGACGCCGCCGTCACCGCCGACCTCGTGCGGGCCGTACGGCGGCTGGTCGCGGACGGCGTCGACGTGGGCGCCGTCGTCTGCGGCAAGCGCTCCGCCTATGTGGAGCGGACCGACGAGCCCTTCCTCGCCGAGGTGCGCAAGTACTACGTCGAGAACCGGATCGTCGAGGACGTCACCTCCGTCGACGACGAGGTGCTGAAGGTGGCGCTGTTCGACTTCGGGCCGGCCGAGCGGACCACCGCCCCGGCGCTGGCCGGCTTCGCCGACACCCACCAGGTCGTCGTCTCCGGCGAGCACTGGGTCGACGTGATGACCCGCACCGCCAACAAGGGCACCGCCCTGCGCGGCCTGCAGCGGGAGCTGGGCATCACCCCCGCGCAGACCATGGTGTTCGGCGACTACCTCAACGACCTGGAGATGCTCGACGCGGCGGAGTGGTCCTTCGCGATGGCGGGCGCCCATCCGGAGGTCGTCCGCCGGGCCCGGCACCTCGCCCCGTCCAACAACGACAACGGAGTGCTGCGCACCATCGGCCGGGTGCTGCGGCTGCCCGGATACTGAGCCGGATCGAAGAGCACCGCCGGTTCGACGGCCGGGGCGCGGGCGACGGCCACCCGTTCCCTCAGCGGCGGACGGCGACGCCCCCGTACAGCGAGATCGGTCCCGGGCCGAGGTCGGCCTCGAAGTCGTCGGCGAGTTCCGGGCGCCAGTCCGCCACCGACACGATCCCCGGGTCCAGCAGCTCGAGTCCCGTGAAGAAACGGCTCACTTCGCCGTGCGAGCGGGCCACCAGCGTCACCCCGCCCGCCGCGTACGCCGCGATGCCACGGTGGACGTTCTCCGGTTCGAGGTCGGCCGTCATCATGGACATCACCACACAGCTGCCCGGGACGAGCGCGTCGGTGAGGGTGTCGACCAGGTCCCGTGCCCCGTCCTCGTCGGCGACGAAGTGCAGCAGCGCGATCAGGGACAGGGCGACGGGCCGGCCGAAGTCCAGGACGCGGGCCGCCTGTTCGAGGATGGCGCGTGGTTCGCGGGCGTCGGCCTGCACGTACTCCGTGACGCCCTCGGCGGTACCGCGCAGCAGGGCGTGGGCGTGGGCCAGCACGATGGGGTCGTTGTCGACGTAGACCACGCGGGCGTCGGGCGCGGCCGACTGGGCGACCTGGTGGAGGTTGGGTTCGGTGGGTATGCCGGTGCCGATGTCCAGGAACTGCCGGATGCCCCGCTCCCGGGCCAGCAGCCGGGTCGCGCGCCGCATGAAGGCGCGGTTGGCGCGGGCGGCACGCGGGGCGCCGGCCTCGATGGCCGTGATCCGGCGCCCGAGTTCCTCGTCGACCGGGTAGTTGTCCTTGCCGCCGAGGAACCAGTCGTAGACACGGGCCGGATGCGGCCGGGTGGTGTCGATGGTGCTGTCGACCCGCTGGGCGGCCGGATCGGTCGCGGTCACGCGCTGCTCCTCTGCTCGACTGGGTGTGCGAGCAGTTTCGCATGGTCAGCCGGCCCGGCGGAGACAGTCCTCGGCCACCCCTGTGTCGAGTGCGGCCCGCACCAACGCGGCGGCCAGCACGGCGGGTTCGGCGTCACCGGCCAGTTCGGCCAGCCGGTCCCGGTCCTTCGGCAGGCCGAGGCGCTCCGCCCCGGACAGCGCCTTGCCGTCCAGGAGCGGGGCGACTTCCGGCCACACGCCCTGCGCCTCCCGCAGGAAGATGTCCGCGCCGGCCGGTCCGATGCCCGGCAGTTTCCGGAGCAGCCGCGCGAGTTCGTCCGGGTCGCCGTCCGCCTCCGCCCGCAGCCGACGCAGATCGCCGCCCCACCGCTCGGTCAACAGCCGCGCGCCGTCCCCGAGCTGGGTGGCGGTACGTTCGTCGTAGCGCCGGTAGCCGCCCCGGCCCAGCGCGTCCACCCGGTCCTGCCAGGAGGCCTCGGCCATGCGGCGCGGGCTGTCCAGCCGGTCCTCGTGCAGGGCGCGGGCGGCGGCCACGGCGACCGAGGCGCGGATCCGGGCGCTGAGCAGGAGGGCCAGGACGAGGAGCCGGTACAGCGGCTGCGGGGTGTTGCGGAGGCGGATGCCCGCCTCCTCGGCGTACGTCCGTCCGTACTCGGACACCAGCGTCCGGGCGACCCGTTCCTGTGCTTCCCGCGCCCGGCTCATGGCCGTCTACGGCTTGAGCGGGTCGTGGCCGAGGGTCATCAGCCGGTGCCGGAGCCGGGTGTCCTCGGGCTCGGGCTCGTCGTCCACGTCCACCAGGTCCGAGACCCGGTCCACGACCCTGTACATCACCCGCACGTCGTCGTCGGTGAGGTCCGTGCGCCGCTTCTGCAGGATCGCCAGGACGTGCTGCCCGGTGGGCGTGCCCGCGTCCTCCGGCAGGGGCTCGGCCTCCTCGCCGGCGTCCCGGACCCGAAGCCAGGCCGCCAGTTCCTGCGAGGTCATGTTCACCACGCGGTGGAAGTCCTCCCACAGCGCGTCGAGTTCGAGGGCGTCGGCCATGGTGTGTTTCCTTCCGTACGTTCGTGGAGCGCGCCGTGCGCCCGCCGCCGTCAGCTCTCCTCGCGCGGCCAGTTCTCGGCCTCGAACATCCAGCGCTGCTTCTCCAGGTCGGCGGTGATGCCGATCAGCAGGTCCTGGGTGACCGGATCGGCCTTCTCGGTGGCGGCGATCCTCGCCCGCAGCCGTCCGATGGCCGCCTCCAGCGACTCCACGAGCAGCCGGACGGCCTCGGTGTCCCGCAGCCAGCCGTCCTTGGTGCCGGGCAGCGCGAACGTCGCGGCGATCGTCTCCGGCCGGCCGTCCGGCGACACGCCCAGCGCGGCGGCGCGCTCGGCGACGGTGTCGGAGTGGGCGCGGGCGGTCGCGACCACCTCGTCGAGCTGCAGATGGATCGAGCGGAACCGCGGCCCCACGACGTTCCAGTGCGCCTGCTTCCCGATCAGCGACAGCCCGAGCAGGTCCACCAGGGTCTCCTGCAGGGCGTTCCCGGTGACTTCGATTGCCTCGTCGGGCAGCGTGCTCTTCACCACGGTCATCGTGCGCTTCTCCCCATGGTCGTTGTGGGCCGTTTTCTTCACCGGCGCGGGTGCCCCGCGCCGATGGTCGCAAACGTGCCTGATCAGCGGGGGAGCGTACGGTCCAGGAACGCGGTGACCTCGGCGAGGACCTCCGTCCGGTTGGTCTCGTGGAACACCTCGTGCCGGGCCCCGGGGAAGATCCGCTCGGTGAGCCGGCCGCCGCTGAGCCGCTCCACCCCGATCCGGCTGCCGGGCAGGGGGACCAGCCGGTCGTCGTCGCCGTGCAGCCACAGCAGCGGCAGCGGGCCGACGTCGCCCGCCTCCTCGACTGTCTCCAGGGTGCGTACGAACGCCTCCAGCGTCGGCCGCTTCATCGGGCCGTGCCGGACCAGCGGGTCGGCGGCGTAGGCGGCACCCACCGAGGGATCCCGGGAGAGCGCGCCCGGGCTGATCGGGGTGTCGGGGATCTCGTCCAGGGCGAGCAGCCGTCCGGGCAGGTCCCAGGCGCCGATCACCGGGCCGGACAGCACCAGCGCGGTCAGCTCCGCGCCGTACCGCTGCGCGTAGCGGGCCGCGATCAGGCCGCCCATCGAGTGGCCGACCATGACCAGCGGCACGCCCGGGTGGGCGGCGCGGGCCAGGGCGGCCACGGCGTGCACATCGGTGACGACGTCCTCGAAGTCCTCGATCACCGCGCGTTCCCCGGCCGACGTGCCGTGGCCGACGTGGTCCGGTGCGAACACCGCCGCACCGTGTCCGACCAGCACGCCGGCCAGCTCCGCGTAGCGGCCCGCGTGCTCGCCGTAGCCGTGCACCACCAGGGCCAGGTAACGGGGCCGCGGGCGAGCCCACTCGCGGACGCCGACCGCGCCCCGGGTCCCGGCGAGCACCTGCGCGCGGACGTCGGTCATGCCGTCTCCTCCAGCTGCCTCGGCGAAGGTCCGGGGGGATCTTCCCAGGGGCCGGGGCGGAGGTCTATAGTCTAAAACTAGCAGTGCTAATTAAGGTTCGTGCCGAACGGAGTCCCTGTCGTGCGTTCCGTCCATTTCGCGGCCGCCCGCCGCACCCCCATCGGCAAGCTGCGCGGAGCCCTGTCCGGCGTACGCCCCGACGACCTCGCGGCGACCGTCGTGCGCCGTCTGGTGGCCGACGTCCCCGCACTGGACCCCGCCCGGATCGACGACGTCTACTGGGGCGCCGCCAACCAGGCGGGCGAGGACAACCGCAACGTCGCCCGGATGGCCGCACTGCTGGCCGGCCTGCCCGAGTCCGTGCCCGGCGCCACCGTCAACCGGCTGTGCGCCTCCGGCCTCGAAGCGGTGACCACCGCCGCCCGTGCCATCGCCTCCGGCGAGGCCGACGTCGTCGTGGCGGGCGGTTCGGAGTCGATGAGCCGGGCCCCCTTCGTCCTGCCCCGCCCCGACGAGGCACTCCCGCACCGCATCGAGACCGTCGACACCCGCCTCGGCTGGCGGCTGGTCAACCCGGCGATGAGGGAACTGCACGGACTGCTGTCGATGGGCGAGACGGCCGAGGAGGTCGCCGAACGCCACGGCATCCCGCGCGCCCGGCAGGACGAGTTCGCGCTGCGCAGTCACCAACTGGCCGCCGCCGCACGGAAGAACGGCCACTTCGACGACGAGATCCTGCCCGTCGAGCGGCCGGACGGCATCGTCGTCGACAGCGACGAGTGCGTCCGCGAGGACACCTCACTGGAGAAGCTGTCCCGGCTCAAGCCGGTCTTCCGCGCGGGCGGGACGGTCACCGCGGGCAACGCCTCGCCGATGAACGACGGCGCGGCGGGACTGCTGCTGGTCAGCGAGGAGGCACTGAACGAGCTGGGCCTGGAGTCCCTGGGCCGGTACGTCGCCGGCGCCTCGGCCGGGGTCCATCCGGACGTCATGGGCATCGGTCCGGTACCCGCCACCCGCAAGGCGCTGGCCCGGGCCGGCTGGGACATCGGCGACGTGCGGGAGGCCGAGTTCAACGAGGCGTTCGCCGCCCAGGCCCTCGCCTGCGTCGACCAGCTCGGCATCGACCCGGACCTGGTGAACCCGACCGGCGGTGCCATCGCCCTCGGCCACCCCCTGGGCTGCTCGGGCGCCCGCATCCTCACCACCCTGCTGCACCGCATGCGCCGCACCGGGGCGGACCGGGGGCTGGCGACGATGTGCGTGGGGGTCGGGCAGGGGAGCGCGGTGCTGGTCGAGCGGCACTAGGACGGGACCTGGCAGTTCCGGCCTGCGGGACGCGCCTTACGCCGCCGGGATGCGTGCGCATAGCATCGGTCCCCGCATGAACACGATGACGCTCTGGCACATATCCGGCTGGGAGTTCGCCGCCCTCGCCTTCGCGGCGCTGCTCGTGGGCTTCTCCAAGACCGCCGTCAGCGGGGCCAACACGGTCAGCCTCGCCGTCTTCGCGGCGGTCCTGCCCGCCCGCGCCTCCACCGGCGTCCTGCTGCCCCTGCTGATCGTCGGTGACGTGCTCGCCGTCCTCACCTACCGGCGGCACGCCCACTGGCCCACGCTGTGGCGGCTGTTCCCGGCGGTGGCGGTCGGCGTGGTCGTCGGCACCCTGTTCCTGGGGTGGGCCGACGACGCGGTCGTACGGACCTCGATCGGCGCGATCCTGCTGCTGATGGCCGGGGTCACGCTCTGGCGGCGGCGCCGGGCGGGGACCGAGGACGGCCCGGACTCGGTCGCCACCCGGGCGGGCCGCGTGAAGGCCCGCTCGTACGGCGTGCTCGGCGGCTTCACCACGATGGTCGCCAACGCGGGCGGCCCGGTGATGTCGCTGTACCTGCTGTCGGCGGGGTTCCGGAAACTGGGCTTCCTGGGCACCTCCGCCTTCTTCTTCCTGATCGTGAACCTCTCCAAGGTGCCGTTCAGTGCCGCACTCGGACTCATCGACGGCCGCTCGCTGCTCCTCGACGCCGCGCTCGCCGCGTTCGTGGTGCCCGGGGCGTTGATCGGGAAATGGGCTGTGAACCGGATCAACCAGCGACTGTTCGAGCAGTTGGTGATCGCCGCGACGGTGGTGGGCGGCGCCCAGCTGCTACTGCGCTGACGGCTGCCGCAGCCCGAGCAGCCCGGGCAGGCCGGCGAAGGAGTCCAGCACATGGTCCGGGCTCCCGCTCGCCCGCTCCACCGCCCGCGCCTGGTACTTGCCGGTCCGCACCAGCACCCCGGTGATGCCCAGCCGCTGCGCCGCCAGGACGTCCGACTCGACGTCGTCCCCGATCATCAGCGCGTCCCGCGCGGCCACCCCGAGCCGGCCGAGCGCCGCCTCGAAGAAGGCCCGGGACGGTTTCCCGGTGACCTCGGCCTCGACCCCGGCGGCGGCCTCCAGCCCCGCCAGGAAGGCCCCCGAGTCGAGCCGCAGCCCCTCCTCGGTGCGCCAGTACAGGTTCCGGTGCATGGCGACGAGCCGCGCGCCCCGCTGCAGCCGCCCGAACGCCCGGTTCAGCGCGGCGTAGTCGAACTCGGGGCCGGCGCCGCCGACGAGCACCACATCCGGACCCCCGTTCTCGTCCTCGTCCTCGTCCCCGACGAGGGTGACCCCCTCCAGGTCCTCCCCGACGTCCCCGCTGTTCAGCAGCGCGCACCGGGCCCCGGCGAGATGGGCGGCCGTGGCCGCGGGTGCGGTCAGGATGTCCTCGGCACCCACCGGGAACCCCGACTCCGCGAGCGTCCCGGCGATCGACGCCCGGGTCCGGGAAGTGGTGTTGGTCACCAGCACCACCGCGAGCCCCGCCTCCCGGATCGCCCGCAGCGCCTCCACCGCGCCGGGCAACGGCCGCCACGACACGGTCAGCACCCCGTCGATGTCGATGAGCACGCCACGCACGCAGGCCATGACTGGACCTTAGGCTCACCCCCATGTCCCCGCACGTCCTCGTCCTCGGCGGTACCACCGAGGCCCGCCGGCTCGCCGCCCGGCTCGCCGCGCTGCCCGGTGTCCGGGTCACCACCTCGCTCGCGGGCCGGGTGTCCCGGCCGGGCGCGCTGGCGGGGGAGGTGCGCATCGGGGGCTTCGGCGGGGCCGACGGACTGACCGCCTGGCTGCGCGAGCACCGCGTGGACGCGCTCGTCGACGCCACCCACCCCTTCGCCGAGTCGATCACGGCGAACGCGGCACGGGCCGCGGCGGCCACCGGGGTGCCCACGGTCGTCCTGCGCCGCCCGGGCTGGCGGCCGGCCCCCGGCGACCGCTGGCACACCGTGCCCTCGCCGGCCGCGGCAGCGCAGGCCCTGCCCGGCCTCGGCCGCCGGGTGTTGCTCACCACCGGGCGCCTGGGCCTGGCGGCCTTCGCCCACCTCACCGGCCTGCACTTCGTCGTACGGTCCGTGGAGCCGCCCGAGCCGCCGGTGCCGCCGGACACCGAAGTGATCCTCGCGCGCGGCCCGTTCACCGTCGCCGGCGAGACCGGGCTGCTGCGCGACCACCGCATCGACGTACTGGTGACGAAGGACAGCGGCGGCGAGGCCACCTCGGCCAAGCTGACCGCCGCCCGGGAACTGGGCCTGCCCGTGGTCGTCGTACAACGGCCCCCGCTGCCGGACGGCGTCACCGCCGTGCCCGACGTCCGGGCCGCGCTGGAGCGGCTGGGCCTCGGCCCGTGACCGGCCGGGCCCGTGACCGGCCGATCACGGGCCCGCCCGGGCGCGTCAGTCCCCCGGCGGCGCGGGCGGGGTGTCCCGTGGGTGCCGGCGCAGCAGATACGTGTCCATGATCCAGCCCTTGCGCTCCCGCGCCTCGGCCCGCAGCCGCTCGATGCGCGGGCCGGCCTCCGCGAGCGGACCGGAGACGAGTATCTCGTCCGGGGTGCCCAGATAGGCACCCCAGTAGATGTCGATGTCCTGGTCCGCGTACCGCCGGAAGCTCTGGTGCGCGTCCAGCATGACGACCACGTCGTCCACCCCGTCCGGGAACCCCTCCGCCAGCCGCCGCCCGGTGGTGATCTGCACCGGCCGGGCGACCCGGTTGAGCCCCGTGCGGTGCCGGGCGACGAGCGAGGAGACGCTGCTGATGCCGGGCACCACGTCGTACCCGAAGGCGACCCTGCCCCGGGCGAGGACCTCCTCCAGGATGCCCAGCGTGCTGTCGTACAGCGACGGATCCCCCCACACCAGGAACGCCCCGCGCTCCTGTTCGCCCAGCTCCTCGGTGATCAGCCGCTCGTAGATGTCGGCCCGGGCGCTGCGCCAGTCCCCGACGGCCGGCGAGTAGGCGGCACCGCCCGCGCTCCGGTCGCGCTCCGGATCGCTCGCCCGGACCACCCGGTAGGAGCCCTCGGGCAGGTGCGCGTCCAGCATGTCCCGGCGGAGCTGGGTCAGGTCGCTCTTCACCTCGCCCTTGTCGAGCACGAAGAACACGTCCGTGCTCCGCAACGCCTTGACCGCCTGAAGGGTCAGCTGGTCGGGGTCGCCCGCGCCGATACCGATGACATGAATCTCTCGCACGTCCCCGAGTCTGCCGCACGCCACCGACAGCGGGCGCACCGCCTCCGCGGCCGGGCTACGACCCCCCGCGCAGCCGGGGCGCCTCCGCCCGGGCATCCACGTCCGCGGCCCCGCCTTCCACCCGCTCCGCCAGCCCCACCGCCCACGCGGCGAGCCCGGCCGGATCCATCCCGTACGGCCGCGGCTCACCGGCCCGGGCCGTCCACTCCCGCAGGGCGCCCGCACCGCGCCGCAGCAGCCGTGCCCCGCCGGTCGCGTTCCCCCGGGCCGCGTGCGTGAGCCCCACGGCCAGCTGGGCCAGCCCCCGCCACAGGGCGCGCTCGCCCTTCGGACCGGACTTCCAGGCGTCCTCGAACACCTCGTGCGCGTGGAACGGCTTGCCCGCGTCCAGCAGCTCCTGCGCCTCGGCCACGCTCTGCGAGGGAGTCCGTACGACCCCCTCGGGCTGCCGCGCGACGCCCTCGGCGCCGTACGGCAGGGGCCGCCCCAGCCCGTCCCTGGGCCGGGCGTTGCGCGCCCGCCCCGCCACGTCCCGGTCCCGCGTCCGCGCCGACCGCCCGGATGATCCGCCCGCTTCTCCCATACGACCGATTGTCCCCCCGCCCCGACGCCCCCTTCGGCGCACCCCCGCCCGTGGGGTAAAGTGCTGTTCGCGCGATCACGCGGACCACCGCGGGTGAACGCACCGGGACGTGGCGCAGCTTGGTAGCGCACTTGACTGGGGGTCAAGGGGTCGCAGGTTCAAATCCTGTCGTCCCGACACGAGGAACACTTCGTAGTCGCAGGTCAGGGCCTTGGATCACATGACGTGAGCCAAGGCCTTCGATCGTTGCGGACGGCCCGCTGAGGAAGCCGGACTTCCCCGTTCCGGCGTACGCTCCTGAGTGAGCCCAAGGAGCGGGTATGACCACACTCCCCACCGACCGGAACGTCCGCAGCACCCCTCAGGGCATCCTGTGGGAGCCCAGTGACCGCTGGGTGCGCGGGGTGAAGGGCGAGGTCACCGTCGTGGACAGCCGGCATCCCGTGCTCGTGTGGGAGCCCGGGGTGCAGGTGCCCCAGTACGCCTTCCCGCGCGACGAGGTGCGCGCGGACCTGCTGCGCCCGGCGGCCCGCCCGCCCGACGGCGCGCACGCCGGGGCGCGGATCTTCTACGACCTCGACATCGGCGCCGGCCCGCTCGCCAACGCGGCCTGGACCTACCCCGGACGCGACCTCGCCGGGCACATCGCCTTCGCCTGGTTCATGAGCGCGGGACAGGGCCTGGACCACTGGTACGAGGAGGAGGAAGAGATCTTCGTCCACCCCCGTGACCCGCACAAACGCGTCGACGCCCTGCCGAGCAGCCGGCACGTCGTGGTCGAGATCGACAAAACGGTGGCGGCGGACACCCGACGGCCCGTACTGCTGTTCGAGACCGGCCTGCCGACGCGGTACTACATCCCGCCCGAGGACGTCCGCCTCGACCTGTTCCGTCCCACCGACCACAGCAGCCGCTGCCCCTACAAGGGTCTGGCCTCCTACTGGTCCTGGCACGGCGACGCGGACGTGCCCCCCAACATCCTGTGGAGCTACCCGGACCCCCTGCCCGCGGTCGGCACGGTCAGGGGGCTGCTCGCCTTCTACAACGAGGCCGTCGACATCACGGTGGACGGGACACCCCGGCAGCGTCCCGTCACCCTGTTCACCTGGGCTCTGCTGAACCGCGCCTAGACCCTCGCACGCGGCTCCCGTACGACGGCCACGTCACCCGGCGCCACGGTGACCGAGCCCACCGTCTCCTTGCCGGTGAGGAGTTCCAGGGCGCCCGGCGCCACGGAGACCTCGGCGCCCCGGCCCGAGTGGTCGATCACGAACACGTAGTCCGCGTCGGCGCCACGCCGCCGCACGACCTCCACGCCCTCGGGCGCGGTGCGGACCGGCTCCACGCCCGCCTCCGCACGCACCCGGCCGAGCAGCGCGGCGAGGGTGGCCGGGTCCGGGAGCGTCGCGAGGTACCAGGCGGTGCCCGCGCCGTGCGTGTGCCGGGTGACGGCCGGCACGCCCGCCAGGGGGCCGTCCGTGTAGGTGGCGACCGCCTCGGCGCCCGTCAGGCACAGCCGCTCCGACCACAGCGTGCCGGTCGCCGCGGCCGGCACCTCGCCGCCCAGGCCGACCGGCTCGCCGGGCAGCAGCGGGAACGGCTCGTCCGCGCGCACGCCCAGGGCCTCCCGGAACGCGCCCGGGTAACCGCCCAGCCGCACGTGGCAGTTCTCGTCCACCGCCCCGCTGTGGAAGCCCACCGCGAGGGTGCCGCCCCGCTCGGCGTACGACGTGAGGTTGGCCGCGCCCGTGTCGTCCACCAGGTAGAGGCTGGGCGCCAGCACCACGCGGTACGCGGACAGGTCGGCGTCGGGACGGACGAAGTCCACCGCCACCCCGGCCCGCCACAGCGGCTCGTACCAGGCCCGCACCAGGTCCAGGTAGCGCAGCTCGCCGCTCGGCTGCGAGGGCAGCTCCACCGCCCAGCGGGCGTTCCAGTCCCAGACGATGGCGACCTCGGCCGTGCCGGTGCTGCCGCGGACCTCGGCCAGTGCCTTCAGGTCGGCGCCGAGCCGGACCACGTCCCGCCAGATCCTGCTGTCCGTGCCGGCGTGCGGCAGCATCGCCGAGTGCCACTGCTCGGCGCCCGCCTTCGCCGCCCGCCACTGGAAGTAGGCGATGCCGTCCGCGCCGCGCGCCACGTGCGCGAGGGCGTTGCGGCGCAGCTCGCCCGGGCCCTTGGCGCGGTTGACCGGCTGCCAGTTGACGGCGCCCGTGGAGTGCTCCATCAGCAGCCACGGTCCGCCCGCCAGCGAGCGCATGAGGTCGCCGCTGAGGGCGATGTCGATGTGCGACCCGGTGTCCGTGGACTGGAGGTAGTGGTCGTTGGAGACGATGTCCAGCTCCGGGGCCCAGCGCCAGTAGTCCAGCGCCTCGAAGCTGAAGTTCACCATGAAGTTGGTGGTGGCGGGCACCGACGGTGTGGCCGTGCGCAGCACGTCCCGTTCCGCCGTGTACAGCGACAGCAGCTCGTCCGAGCAGAAGCGCCGCCAGTCCAGCTGGTGGGTGGGGTTGGGGACGGCGCCGGTGGCGCGCGGCGGCAGGATCTCGTCCCAGTCGTAGTACCACTGGCTCCAGAAGGTGGTGCCCCAGGCGTCGTTGAGCGCGTCCAGGTCCCCGTAGCGGGCGCGCAGCCAGCCGCGGAACGCCTCGGCGCTCGTGTCGCAGTAGCACTCCGCGTTGTGGCAGCCGTACTCGTTGTGGACGTGCCACATGGCCAGCGCCGGATGGCCGGCGTAGCGGCGCGCCAGCTGGTCGGCGATGCGCAGGGCCGCCCGGCGGTAGGCGGGGCTGCTCGGGCAGAACGTCTGGCGGCTGCCGTACGACAGCTTCCGGCCGTCCCGGTCCACCGGCAGCGCCTCCGGGTGGGCCCGGAAGAACCAGGCGGGCGGGGCCGCCGTGGGGGTGGCGAGGTCGGCGGCGATGCCGTTCTCGTGCAGCAGGTCCAGGATCCGGTCCATGCGCGAGAAGTCGTACACGCCCTCCGCAGGCTCCAGCAGGGCCCAGGAGAAGATGCCGACGCTGACCATGGTCACCCCGGCCTCGCGCATCAGGCGTACGTCCTCGGCCCACACCTCCTCGGGCCACTGCTCGGGGTTGTAGTCGCCGCCGTAGGCGATGCCCGGGACGGACAGGGTGGGCTTCATCGGGCGGCTCCGGAAAGCAGGCGGCGCGTGGTTTCCACGCCCCACTGGTCGAGGGAGAGCAGACGGTCGCTGGAGGCCGTCAGGCCGCCGGTGGTCTCGACGTGCTCGGCCCAGCGCTCGCGGGTCTCCACCGCGGGGCGGGCCATCAGGCAGTCGGGGTCGTTGACCCAGAGCCGGCCGTGCTGCCACTGGCGGGCCGCTCCGGTGAACTCGGCCGGGTCCTGGCCGGGCTGGCTGTAGTCGTCCGCCTCGGGGCGCCGGTGCGGGGCCGTGTCGGGGCTGACCCGCATCGCGTCGAACAGGCCGATGGAGGGCAGGATCGGCGCTCCGCAGCCCAGCAGGTAGGCGTCGGCGCCGATGGCCTCACGGATCAGTTCGATGCCGGAGCGGTACGCCGTCAGCGCGTCGACCGGGGCGTGCCGTACGCCGTCCAGCGCGCCCGCGTACAGGAAGTCGACCTTGAAGTAGTCGTAGCCCTCGGCGCGCAGCGTCCGGAAGACGTCGGTCACAAAGGCCGCCGCCCCGGGGTGCGTGGTGTCCAGCACCCGGAGGTCGTGGCCCCAGTTGCGGCCCGCGTGCGCGAAGCCGCCGGCCGCGTCCCGGACCAGCCAGTCCGGGTGGTCCGCGGCCAGTTCGCTGTCCGGGTCCACCAGGAACGGCGCCGTCCAGATGCCCGCGCGCCGGCCCCGGGCCCGGATGGCGTCGGCGATGCCGGCCCGGGAGCGGAAGCGGCCGGAGAGGGTGAGCCAGTCGCCCAGGGCGCTCTGGTAGCCGTCGTCGATCTGGACGACGTCGACGGGCAGGTCGAGGGTGTCCATCGCCCGCAGGTTCTCGTGGATGTCGTCCTCGGTGACGTCCGTGAAGTACTCGTACCAGGAGCACCACACGGTCGGCGCCGGGCGCGGGGCGGGCAGGCCCAGCGCGGCGGCCCAGTCGGCCAGCACCGACCCGATGTCCGCGCCGGTCCACTCCTTGACCGGGCCGTCGGCCTCGATCTCGGCGAGGTCACCATGGACGGTGAGGCGGATCGAGGGCACCTCGCGGGTCGGGTCGGCCGCGGCCCACAGCCGGGCCGGTGAGCCGTCGCCGGGGTCGAGGGCGAGCAGGCCCTCGCCCTGGAAGGTCCCGTCCGGGACGGTGACGCCGGGGCGGTAGCAGACGGTCGCCCAGTTGCCGTCGGCCGGACGGTACGGCGCCTGGTCGAGGGCGTAGGCGCCGCTGGGGCTCCAGGACTGCCAGCCCTCCTCGTGGACGCGCGCGGTGCGCGGATCCACGAGTACCGAGGCGACCTGGGTGAAGGGGGGGTGCACGGGGTTTCTCTCTCTTGAAGTGAGGGGTTCAGCCCTTGTTGGCGCCGAGGGTGAGGCCGCTCACGAACTGTCGTTGGAGGACGAAGTAGACGATCAGGGTGGGGATCGCGGTGAGCAGGGCGCCGGCGGCCACCAGGTTGGGGTCGGTGAAGTACTGGCCGGAGAGGTTGTTCAGCGCGGAGGTGATGGGCATGTTCTCGCCGGTGGAGATCAGGACGATGGCCCAGAAGAAGTCGTTGTAGATCCAGATGGACAGCAGTGTCGCCAGCGCGGCCATCGCGGGCTTGCACAGGGGCAGCACGATCTGCCAGTACATGCGCCATACCGAGGCGCCGTCGACGAGGGCGGCCTCGGTCAGTTCGTGCGGGAGCATCCGCATGTAGTTGGACAGGACGAACGCGCAGAAGCCGGACTGGAAGGCCACGTGGATGAGGACCAGGCCGAGCGCGGAGTCGTAGAGCTTGCCGCTGACGGTGATGCCGGGCAGGTTGACCAGCAGGTACATGCGGTACAGCGGGGTGATGATGACCTGCTGGGGCAGCAGGTTGCCGGCGGTGAACACCAGCAGCAGGAACACGTTGAGGCGGAAGTCGAAGCGGCTGACGTAGAAGGCGACCATCGACGACAGCAGCAGCGTCAGCAGGACGGCGGGCACCGCGATCAGCAACGTGTTGCCGAAGTAGTGCATCATGTCGGACTGCTTGAACGCGTTGGTGAAGTTGTCGAAGTTCAGCTTGTCCGGCCAGGACACGTAGCCCTTGGCGCTGGTCTCGGCGTAGGGCCGCAGGGCGGCGAAGACGGCCCACAGCAGGGGGGCGAGCCAGGCCAGCGAGGTGACGACGAGGAAGGTGTGCAGCAGGACGCGGGCCGGGCGGACGGGCGTGCGCTGCTTGGTGCCGAGTGCGGCGGTGGTTGTGCTCATGCGCGCCGCTCCTTGCGGAAGGTCGCGATCAGGTACGGGATGATGACCGCGAGGGAGATGACGAGCAGGACGACGGCGATCGCCGAGCCGTATCCGATCCGGCTGGACTCGCCGATGATGTTGTTGGTGATCAGGATCGACAGCAGTTCGGTGCCCTGGGCGCCCTTGTTGAAGACGAAGACCAGGTCGAAGGCGCGCAGTGCCTCGATGATGGTGACGACCAGGACGACGGTGTTGGTCGGGCGCAGGGTGGGGAAGATGACGTTCTTGAACGTCTGCCACTCGTTGGCGCCGTCCAGCGAGGAGGCCTCGCGCAGGGACGGGTCGACGCCCTTGAGGCCGGCCAGGTAGAGGATCATCATGTAGCCGGCGTGGCGCCAGGACGCGGCGATCAGGACCGCCCACAGGTTCAGGTGGGGGTTGCCGATCCAGTCGATGTAGTGGCCGGGCTTGTTGGCCCCGATGAGGCTGTTGATCAGGCCGGTGTCGGGGTTGTAGACGAGCTGCCACACGAAACCGGTGACCGCCAGGGAGACCACGACGGGCAGGAAGAACGCGGTCTGGTAGACGCGGCTGAAGCGGATCTTCTTGTCCAGCTGGACGGCCAGGAACAGGCCGAACGGGGTCGGGATCAGGATGAGCACGACGAACCAGATGATGTTGTGCTCGACGGCGGGCCAGAACTGCGGGTTGCTGGAGAACAGGTCGTGGAAGTTCTGCAGGCCGACCCACTTGATGGAGCCGAAGCCGATGCCGTCCCAGCTGGTGAAGGCCAGCGCGATCGAGGCGAGCGCGGTCAGCCAGACCAGGGCGACGTGCAGGACGGTGGGCACGCCCGCCATGAAGGCGAGCGTGACGCGGTCACGGCGGGTCAGCAGGCGCTTGTGGCCCTTGGGGACCCGCTTGGCGGCAGGCGCGGGGCCCGGAGGCGGCACGGCCGCCGCCTCCGGGCTCTTCATGGGAGTGTCAGTGGTCATGAGGAGGCGAAGATCGTCTTCTTCTGGCGCTCGATGGAGGACAGCAGGCTGTCCACGCCCTTGGGGTTCTGGAGGAACTTCTGCAGGCTGGGCTGCATCACCGTGGACGTGAAGTCCGGCCGGGAGTCACGGTCCATGAACTGCGTCAGGCTCTTGGCGCCACTGATCATGGTGTACGCCTTCTTCTGCAGCGCGGTGTACGAGGAGGTGTCGGCCTTGCTGGAGGCGGCCACCACGCTGGAGTCGGCCTTGAGGTAGATCGCCTCGGCCTCCGGCGTGCCCAGGTACTCCATCAGCTTCACGACACCGGCGTGGTTCTTCGGGGACTTGCTGATCATGAAGCCGTCGGTGGGGGCCTCCACGGTGTCCTGGCCGTAGGTGGGGTTCAGCTCCGGGAAGGCGAAGAAGTCGAGGTCCTCCACGTCGGCCGGGTTGGTGAACTGCTGGGCCACGAAGGACCCGAGCACGTACATGCCGGCCTTCTTCGACACCAGCGACTGCGCCGCGTCCTGCCAGGTGCGGCCCATGAAGCCGTCCTGGTGGTAGGGGAGCAGCTCGGCCCAGTGGTCGAAGACGGCCTTCACCTTGGGGTCGGTCCACGACTCCTTGCCCGCCATCAGGGACTTGTGGAAGTCGTAGCCGTTGAGGCGGAAGTTGATCTGGTCGAAGGTGCCCATCGCCGGCCAGGCGTCCTTGTCGCCGAAGGCGATCGGGACCAGGCCGTCCTTCTTCATCTGCTTGCACAGCGTGACGAACTTGTCCCAGGTGGTGGGGACTTCGTAGCCGTGCTGCTTGAACAGGCTCTTGCGGTAGAAGACCGCCCACGGGTACGTGTACAGCGGCACGAAGTAGTACTTGCCGTCCTCGCCCTTGCTGAGCTGCTTCATCGCGTCGGGGAAGTTGTCCCCGATCTTCGCCCACACGTCGTCGATCGGCGAGGCGAGGCCCTTGGCCGCGAAGAACTGCATGCGGTAGCCGGCGAACCAGGTGAACACGTCGTCAGGCGTGCCCTGCAGGTAGGAGTTGATCTGCTCCTGGAAGGTGTTGTGGTCCTTCGTGTTCACGCTGACCTTGACGCCCGACTGCTTCGTGAAGGCCGCGTAGATCTCCGCGAACGCCTTCTTCGGCACCGCGTCCGAGGCGTTGGAGCCGAGGGAGACGGTCTTCGGGTCGGACGACGAACCGCTGCCACCGCAGGCGGACAGCAGGGGTATGCCGGCACCGGCGAGGAGGGCGGCACTGCCGGCTCCGCGCAGCACGGAACGGCGGCTCGGTCCCGGGACGGAAAGACCGGAGGGGGAGAGGCGCATGGCGGCTCCTGAAGAAACAGGGTTCAGTCAAGGGGATGAGCTGGCGCTCCGAAAGGTCTTCGAAACCGATCAGAAACCAACTCGACCGAACATCGTGGGCGTAATAACAGCCCCATGTCCGCTCATGAGTCAATAGCTCCGGTCTCTCTCGGGCTGTCTCTTGCCCGAAACGTAATCGACACGGTCGCGTGGAGGTTTGCCGACGGCTCCTACGACCTGACCAGCAGCTGGAAGTCGAAGGCGTAGCGGGAGGCCCGGTAGATGTGGGTGCCGTACTCCACGGGCCGGCCGGTGACGTCGTAGGCGGTGCGCCGCATGGTCAGCAGGGCGGCACCCTCCGCCTCGTCCAGGCGGGCGGCCTCCTCGGCGTCGGCGCGGCGCGCTCCGATGGTCTGGCGGGCGCTGTGCAGGGTCAGGCCCGCCGAGCGCATCATCCGGTACAGGCCCGTCGACTCCAGCCGCTCGTTGTCGAGGTCGAGCAGGTCGGCGGGCAGGTAGTTGCACAGGACGGCGACGGGCTGGCCGTGGGTGAGCCGCAGCCGTTCCAGCAGGGTGACCTCGGTGCCCTGGGCGAAGCCGAGGGCGGCGGCCACGTCCGGCGCCGCCGGGACCCGTTCGTTGCGCAGCACCCGAGTGGCCGGGCCCTGTCCGGCCGATTCCAGGTCGTCGTAGAGGCTGCTCAGCTCCAGCGGCCGTTTCACCTGGCTGTGCACCACCTGGGTGCCCACGCCCCGCCGGCGGACCAGCAGCCCCTTGTCGACCAGGGTCTGGATCGCCTGGCGCACCGTGGGGCGGGACAGACCGAGGCGCACGGACAGGTCGATCTCGTTGCCCAGATGGTTCCCCGGCGCCAGGACCCCCTGCTCGACGGCCGCCTCCAGCTGCTGGGCGAGCTGGTAGTACAGCGGCACCGGACTCTTGCGGTCCAGGGCGAAGTCCACCGAGTCGACGGCCGAAGCGGTACCGGGCCGCATGCGGGGGCCTCCCGGGCGGGCGGATCTCACAGGTGGTGGCGGCGGCCGGCCACCTGGCGGTCGTAGTCCGCGCGGGCGCGCACGGCGGCCTCGCGGGTGGCGGTCTCGGCGACCGGCACGTCCCACCAGGCCTCGGCCCCGGGAGCGGCCGGGTGGGGACGGCCGGGATCCGTCTCGACGTGCACACAGACCGGCCGGCCGGACGCGCGGGCCGTGACCAGCGCCTCGCGCAGCTCCCGCACGGTCCTGGCGCGCAGGACCTCCATGCCGAGGCTGGCCGCGTTGGCGGCGAGGTCGACGGGCAGCGGGGCGCCGGTGAACGTTCCGTCCGGCGCCCGGTACCGGTAGGCGGTGCCGAACCGCTCTGCGCCCACCGACTCCGACAGACCGCCGATGGAGGCGTACCCGTGGTTCTGGACGAGCACCAGCTTGACCGGCAGCCCCTCCTGTACGGCGGTGACGATCTCGGTCGGCATCATCAGGTACGTGCCGTCGCCGACGAGGGCCCACACCACGGTGTCCGGCGCCGCCTGCTGGACGCCGATCGCGGCCGGGATCTCGTAGCCCATGCAGGAGTAGCCGTACTCCAGGTGGTACTGGCGCCGGGAACGCGCCCGCCACAGCTTGTGCAGGTCGCCGGGGAGCGATCCGGCCGCGTTGATCACCACGTCCTCGTCCCCGACCACCGCGTCCAGCGCGCCCAGCACCTGGGTCTGCGTCGGTACGGCGTCCTCGTCCTCGGCCCGGTAGGCGGCCTCAACGACCCGCTCCCAGCGCTCCTTGCCGGCCAGGTACCCCGCCTCGTACGCCGGATCCACCCGGTGGCCGGCGAGCGCTTCGGTCAGCGCCTCCAACACGGTGCGGGCGTCGGCCACCACGGCCCGGGCGGCCAGCTTGTGGGCGTCGAAGCCGGTGATGTTGAGGTTGAGGAAGCGCACGCCGGGGTGCTGGAAGAGGGTGCCGGAGGCGGTGGTGAAGTCGGTGTACCGGGTGCCGACGCCGATGACCAGGTCGGCGGTGCGGGCGAGGTGGTCGGCGACCGCCGTGCCGGTGTGCCCGATGCCGCCCAGATCGGCGGGGTGGTCGTGGCGCAGCGAGCCCTTGCCCGCCTGGGTGGAGGCGACCGGGATACCGGTGGCGTCCACGAGCGCCCTGAGGGCCTCCTCGGCCCCGCTGTGGTGGACCCCGCCGCCCGCCACGATCAGCGGGCGCTCGGCGGCCCGTACGGCGCGCACCGCCTCCGCCAGCTCGACGGGGTCCGGGGCGGGACGCCGTACCCGCCACACGCGCTCGGCGAAGAACTCCCGCGGCCAGTCGAAGGCCTCCGCCTGCACGTCCTGGGGCAGCGCGAGCGTGACGGCGCCGGTCTCGGCCGGATCGGCCAGCACCCGCATGGCGTTCAGCGCGGAGGGGATCAGGGCCTCCGGGCGGGTGATCCGGTCGAAGTACCGGGACACCGGTCGCAGGGTGTCGTTGACGGACGTGTCGAAGGCGGCCGGGTGCTCCAGCTGCTGCAGCAGCGGGTCGGGCGCGTGACTCGCGAAGTAGTCGCCGGGCAGCAGCAGTACCGGCAGCCGGTTGATCGTCGCCAGCGCGGCGCCGGTCACCAGGTTGGTCGCGCCCGGCCCGATGGACGTCGTCACCGCCTGCGCGGAGAGCCGGTCCAGCTGGCGCGCGTGACCCACCGCCGCGTGCACCATGGCCTGCTCGTTGCGACCCTGGTGGTACGGCATCACGTCGCCGTACTCCAGCAGGGCCTGGCCGATCCCCGCCACGTTGCCGTGGCCGAAGATCCCCCAGGTGCCGGCGATCAGCCGGTGCCGTACGCCGTCGCGTTCGGTGTACTGGACGGAGAGGAACCGCACCAGCGCCTGGGCGACGGTCAGACGGCTCGTTCGCCGGGATGAGTGGCTCATGGCTCTCAGGTGTAAGTGTGTGGAGGTGACCGTGTCAATGGTTTGTACTTACATTCGGACCTGTTCGTGAAATGATGTCTTAACAAAGTATTGACAGCGGGCCCGACAAGGACTTTGATCCGGTCCCAGCGCAACAGCGTCCTTTCCCCCCGTCGCACAGTGAGGTGCAGGACAGATGGACCGCTCTTCCCACGCACGTCCCCGGAGACTGGCCCCCGTCGTGGCCCTGGCCGCCGCGGCCGCCCTGACCCTCGCCGGCTGCTCCAGCAGCTCCGGGGGGAAGAAGGCCGAAGAGGGAGGGGCCGCCGCCTCCGCCGGCAAGGCGAACACTCCCCGTATGACGGTCGCGCTGGTCACCCACCAGTCGCCGGGCGACACGTTCTGGGACATCGTCCGCAAGGGCGCCGAGGCCGCCGCGGCCAAGGACAACATCAAGCTTGTCTACTCCGCCGACCCCAACGCCGGCAACCAGGCCAACCTGGTGCAGAACGCCATCGACCAGCATGTCGACGGCATCGCGGTCACCCTGGCCAAGCCGGACGCCCTCAAGGACGTCATCGGCAAGGCCACGGCCGCGAAGATCCCCGTCGTCGGCCTCAACTCCGGCCTCAGCGACTGGAAGAGGCTCGGACTGCTGGAGTTCTTCGGCCAGGACGAGACCGTGGCCGGCGAGGCCTTCGGCAAGAAGCTGAACGAGGTCGGCGCCAAGAAGGCCGTCTGCGTCATCCAGGAACAGGGCAACGTCGGCCTGACCCAGCGCTGCGACGGCGTGAAGAAGACGTTCTCCGGCACGACCGAGACGCTGTACGTGAACGGCACCGACATGCCGTCCGTGCGGTCGACGATCACGGCCAAGCTGAAGCAGGACAGTTCCATCGACTACGTCGTCACCCTCGGCGCCCCGTTCGCGCTGACCGCGGTGCAGGCGCTGGGCGACGCGGGCAGCAAGGCCAAGGTCGCCACCTTCGACCTGAACAAGGACCTGACCACCGCGGTCAAGCAGGGCACCATCCAGTTCGCGGTGGACCAGCAGCCGTACCTGCAGGGTTACCTGGCGGTCGACTCCCTGTGGCTGTACAAGAACAACGGCAACTACAGTGGCGGCGGCGAGCAGCCGGTGCTGACCGGCCCGGCCTTCGTCGACAAGTCCAACGTCGACAGTGTCGCCGCGTTCGCCGCGAAGGGCACCCGGTGATGAGCATGACCCAGCAGGCTGAGCCGGCGGTGGGGACACCGCCGGCGCCCGGCCCCAGGGAGTCCGACGGCCGCACCCGGGAACGCCCCCTGGCGCTCCGGGTGCTGGCCCGGCCCGAAGTGGGCGTCTTCCTCGGTGCCGTCGCCGTCTTCGTGTTCTTCTTCGTGGCGGCGCCCTCGGTCCGCCAGGGCGGCTCGATGGCGACGGTCCTGTACCAGTCGTCCACCATCGGCATCATGGCCCTGCCCGTGGCCCTGTTGATGATCGGCGGCGAGTTCGACCTCTCCGCAGGCGTCGCGGTCATCACCTCCGCGCTCACCGCGAGCATGCTCGCCTACCAGCTGACCATGAACGTGTGGGTCGGCGTGATCGTCGCGCTGATCGTCTCGCTCGCCGTCGGCGCCTTCAACGGCTGGATGGTCGTCAGGACGGGGCTGCCCAGCTTCCTGGTCACCCTGGGCACGTTCCTGATCCTGCAAGGCGTCAACCTGGCGGTGACCAAGCTGGTCACCGGGAACGTCGCCACCGACGACATCAGCAACATGGACGGCTTCGACCAGGCCAGGAAGATCTTCGCCTCCTCCGTCGACATCGGCGGCGTCGAGGTGAAGATCACCGTCTTCTACTGGCTGGTCTTCGCCGCCCTGGCGACCTGGGTGCTGCTGCGCACCAAGTACGGCAACTGGGTCTTCGCGGTCGGCGGCAACAAGGACAGCGCGCGGGCCGTCGGCGTCCCGGTGACGTTCACCAAGGTCTCGCTGTTCATGCTGGTCGGCTTCGGCGCCTGGTTCGTCGGCATGCACCAGCTGTTCTCCTTCAACACCGTGCAGTCCGGCGAGGGCGTCGGCCAGGAGCTGATCTACATCTCGGCGGCGGTGATCGGCGGCTGTCTCCTCACCGGCGGTTACGGCTCGGCGATCGGGCCGGTCTTCGGTGCCTTCATGTTCGGCATGGTCAACCAGGGCATCGTCTTCGCCGGCTGGAACCCCGACTGGTTCAAGGCCTTCCTCGGCGTGATGCTGCTCGGCGCCGTCCTGATCAATCTGTGGGTCCAGCGCACGGCGACCCGGAGGTGACCCGATGACCACAAGCAACGGAACCGGAACCCACGGAGCGGTCCTCGCGGACGCCGTGCCCGAGGGCGAGGACCAGCCGATCGTCGAACTGCGCGGGGCCGGCAAGTCGTACGGCAACATCCGCGCGCTGCACGGTGTCGACCTGAGGGTCCACCCCAGCCAGGTGACCTGCGTGCTGGGCGACAACGGCGCCGGCAAGTCCACCCTCATCAAGATCATCTCCGGGCTGCACCAGCACACCGAGGGCGACTTCCTCGTCGACGGCGCCCCGGTCCGCTTCAACACCCCCCGCGAGGCCCTCGACAAGGGCATCGCCACCGTCTACCAGGACCTCGCCACCGTCCCGCTGATGCCCGTGTGGCGCAACTTCTTCCTCGGCTCCGAGATGACCAAGGGCCCCTGGCCCGTGCGCCGCCTCGACATCGACAGGATGAAGAAGACCGCCGACCACGAGCTGCGCGAGATGGGTATCGTCCTCGACGACCTCGAGCAGCCCATCGGCACCCTCTCCGGCGGCCAGCGCCAGTGCGTCGCCATCGCCCGCGCCGTCTACTTCGGCGCCCGCGTGCTGATCCTCGACGAGCCCACCGCCGCCCTCGGCGTCAAGCAGTCCGGCGTGGTCCTCAAGTACATCGCCGCCGCCCGTGACCGCGGCCTGGGCGTCATCTTCATCACCCACAACCCCCACCACGCGTACATGGTCGGCGACCACTTCAGCGTCCTGCGCCTCGGCACCATGGAGCTGTCCGCCGAACGCAGCGAGATCACCCTGGAGGAACTGACCAACCACATGGCCGGTGGCGCCGAACTCGCCGCCCTCAAGCACGAACTGGCCCAGGTCCGCGGCGTCGACGTCGAGGAACTCCCCGAAGAGGGAGACCTCACCACGCCCGTGGCGGCCTCCCCGGAAGGGACCTCCTGACCATGGCGAACGCCCTCGACCGCATCCGGGTCGGCTCGGCCCCCGACTCCTGGGGCGTCTGGTTCCCCGACGACCCGAAGCAGGTGCCCTGGGAACGCTTCCTCGACGAGGTCGCCGAGGCCGGTTACGAGTGGATCGAGCTGGGCCCGTACGGCTATCTCCCCACCGACCCGGCCCGGTTGGCCGACGAGGTGGCCAGGCGGAACCTGAAGGTGTCGGCCGGCACGGTCTTCACCGGCATGCACCGGGGCCCCTCCGTCTGGGACGCCACCTGGGAGCACGTCAGCCAGGTCGCCGCGCTCACCCAGGCCATGGGCGCGCGGCACCTGGTCGTCATCCCCTCCTTCTGGCGGGACGACAAGACCGCCGAGATCCTTGAGCCGCCCGAGCTGACGGCCGAGCAGTGGGCGCACCTGACCAAGGGCATGGAGCGGCTCGGCCACGAGGTCAAGGAGGCCTACGGCCTCGACCTCGTCGTCCATCCGCACGCCGACACCCACGTCGACACCGAGGACCACGTCGAGCGCTTCCTGGACTCCACCGACACCGAGCTGGTCAACCTGTGCCTGGACACCGGTCACTACGCCTACTGCGGCGGCGACAGCGTGAAGCTGATCGAGACCTACGGTGAGCGGATCGGCTACCTGCACCTCAAGCAGGTCGACCCGGAGATCCTCGCGGACGTCGTGGCGCACGAGGTGCCGTTCGGGCCTGCGGTCGCGCGCGGTGTGATGTGCGAACCGCCCGCGGGAGTACCGGAGTTGGGTCCGGTGCTGGAGGCGGCGCAGCGGCTGGGCGTGGAGCTGTTCGCGATCGTCGAGCAGGACATGTACCCGTGCGACCCGGACAAGCCACTGCCGATCGCGGTGCGGACCCGGCGGTTCCTGAGGTCCTGCGGGGCCTGAGAACCGGCCTTCGACGAGGAGCGAGCGGCAAGCGGCGAGTGGCGGGCGGCGGACACGCGGAGGTGTCCGCCGCTTCGTCGTACCGGCCCGTGCCGCCCCCGGGAACCTCGGGCGGCGCGCGAGCGTTGGGGAGGGTGACGGGGGAGCACCCCCCTTGCCGGGAGGACCAGATGACGCATCCTGAGCACCGGACGCCGGACACCGAGCAGGCCGCCCTGCGCCGTGAGCGCTTCGGCACGCTGCCCGAGCGGATACGGCCGCAGGACACCGTGGAGACCAGCCCCGCCACGCTGCCGGACCCGGCACGGAACACCTACAACGCGGACGAGTGGCTGGTGCGGTACTGCCTGTGAGCAGGGGCCGGCACAACGGGACGGGGGGCACGGCAGGCCGCCGTACCCCCCGGTCCGCAGCCGTCAGGCTCCGCGCACCTCGGCGATCGTCACCGGCCGGTGCTCGCGCAGCGACAGCGTGCAGGCCTCCGCGATCCAGCCCGCCTCCAGGGCGTCCTCGATCGTGCACGGGGACGGGCGGCCGCCGGCGACGACCTCGGTGAACGCGGTGAGCTCGGCTCGGTAGGCGTCCGTGAAGCGGTCCATGAAGAAGTCGTGGGGTGTCCCGGCGGGGAAGGTCACGCAGGGCTCCACCGAGCGCAGCGGGAGCTTGTCGTCCAGGCCCACGGCGATGGAGTCCGTGAAGCCGTGCAGCTCCATGCGGACGTCGTAACCCCGGGCGTTGTGGCGGCTGTTGGAGACCACCGCGATCGTGCCGTCGTCCAGGGTGAGTACCGCGCCGGTGGTGTCGGCGTCGCCCGCCTCCCTGATGTAGTCGGCGCCCCGGTTGCCGCCGACCGCGTACACCTCGGTGACCTCGTGGCCGGTCACCCAGCGGATGATGTCGAAGTCGTGCACCGAACAGTCGCGGAAGATGCCGCCGGACGCGGCGACGTACGCGGCGGGCGGCGGCGCCGGGTCCAGCGTGGTCGAGCGGACCGTGTGCAGCTTGCCCAGCTCACCGGCCCGGACGGCGGCCCGCGCGGCGGCGAAGCCCACGTCGAAGCGCCGGTTGTAGCCGATCTGGATCGGCACGCCGCTGCCCTGGACCGCCTTCAGCACCTCCACGCCCTCCGGCATGGTGCGGGCCACGGGCTTCTCGCAGAAGACGGGGACGCCGGCCTCGACGCCGGCCAGGATCAGGGCGGGGTGGGCGTCGGTGGCCGCCGCCACCACGAGGCCGTCCACCCCGGCCGCCAGCAGCGCCTCCGGGGAGTCGGCGACCTCGGCCCCGAACCGCTCGGCGGCGGCCTTGGCGGCGTCCGCGAACGGGTCGGCGACGACGAGCGACTCGACGGCGTCCAGTGCGGAGAGGGTCTCGGCGTGGAAGGCGCCGATGCGGCCGAGGCCGAGGATTCCGATACGCATGGTGCTCCTTGATGCGAAAGTGCCGGTCGTACGGGGTCGTACGGTCGTGCAGTCCGACGGTCAGTCGAGTCCGCCGAGTACGTTCTGGTCCCAGTCGATCACCGAACCGGTGACCACCCCGGACCGCTCGGACAGCAGGAGGACCACGAAGTCGGCGATCTCGTCCGGCCGGCCGAGCCTGCCCATCGGCAGCTTCGCGGCGGCCTGCTCCCGCCAGTCGTCGCCCGCGCCGTGGAAGGCGCGCTGCGTGGCGTCCTCGCCCTCGGTCGCGGTCCAGCCGATGTTCAGGCCGTTGATCCGGATCCGGTCCCGGCGGTGGGCGTGCGCCGCGTTGCGGGTCAGGCCCATGAGCCCGGCCTTGGCGGCGACGTACGGCGCCAGGAACGGCTGACCGCCGTGGGCCGAGGACGTGATGATGTTGACGACGGTGCCGGGCGCCCCGCGCGCCACCATGTCGGCCACCGCCGCCTGCAGGGCGAAGAACGGCCCCTTGAGGTTGACCGCGATGTGCGCGTCGAACAGCTCCGGCGTGGTGTCCAGCAGGGTGCCCCGGGAGGTCAGTCCGGCCGAGTTCACCAGGCAGTCGACCCGGCCGTGGGCGGCCACCACCTCCGTGACCGAGGCCCTGGCCTGCTCGGCGTCGGCCAGGTCGGCCCGCACGTACAGGGCCTTGCCGCCGGCCGCGGTCAGCTCCGCCACCAGGGCCTCGCCCGGTTCGGGGCGCCGCCCGGTGACGGCCACCACCGCGCCCTCGCGGACGGCGGCCCGGGCGACGGCGGCGCCCACCCCCTGGGTGCCGCCGTTGACGAGGACGACCTTGTCGTCGAGAAGTCCCATGCGTGTCCCGCTCTCCTGGCTCGGTCCGGCCTGTCCGGCCTACCTGGTCTGTCCGGCCTGTCCGGCCTACCTGGTCTGTCCGGCCTCTCCGGCCTGTGTGTCTGGTCTGTGGCCTGCTGGTCTGTGTGGTCTGTCAGCTCTCGCGCCGCTGGGCGGCCGCCCGCAGTTCCTCGCGCAGCGCCCGCGCGGGCCACCTCTCGCGCAGCGCCCGCCGCACGACGTCCGCCTGCGCCGGCGGGGCCAGTCCGCCGGCCGGCGGATCGCTGTCCAGGTTGGTCGGGAACGGGTAGCCCTCGGCGCTCGCCGCGATCACCCGCTCCAGCCACTCCTCGGAAGCGCCGTCCGCGCCCCGCGCGAGGAGCACCGGGTAGACCGCGTTCGCCACCGCCTCCCGGTCCACCGTCTCCATCGCGCGCCCGAAGGCGGAGGAGACCTGCAGGAGGTTGGCGACGCGCCGCACGTCCGCCGTGCGGTTCGGGCCGGCCGCGTGGAAGAGCGCCGGGTTGAAGAAGACCGCGTCGCCCAGCGCCAGCGGCAGCTGGACGTGGTGCGCCTCGAAGTACTCCTGGAACCGCGGCAGCCGCCAGGCCAGGTAGCCGGGCTCGTAGCGCTGCGAATGGGGCAGGTACAGCGTCGGTCCCGTCTCGACCGGCATGTCGCAGTGGGCGACAGCGCCCTGGAGGGTGAGGGCCGGGGAGAGCCGGTGCACATGGGCGGGGTAGGCGGTGGCGGCCTCGTTCGAGAGGAAACCCAGGTGGTAGTCGCGGTGCACCCGCTGCGCCGCGCCACCCGGGTTGACCACGTTCACCTGAGAAGTGACCTGGTAGCCGGGGCCCAGCCAGGCCGTCGAGACCAGCGCCAGCATGTCGTTGGCGTAGTAGTCCGCGAACGCCTCCGGGTCGTACAGGGCCGTCTTCTCCAGCGCGTTCCACACCCGGTCGTTCGCGCCCGGCCGCGCGAAATGGTCCCCTGTGTCCGCGCCCGAGGCCCGCTGCTCGGCGATCAGCGCCTCGAACACGGCCGTCACCGCCTCGACGACCGACGGCCGCGGGAAGGCGCCCCTGAAGACCACGATCCCGGGGCCGTCGGCCAGCGCCCGCACCAGCTCCGCCCGCACCGCGCGCCGGTCATCGGCGGCCCGCAGCCGTTCGCTGTCGTAGACGAGGACCTCGCGCTCCACCGACGCGGCGTGCGGGTAGTCCGCGAGGTCAGTGGTCCGCTCCACGACCGACCGGAAGACGTCGAGGTCGCAGTCCTCCTCGGACAACCAGGCAGCGCCCGGTACGGCGGTGACGGACATCGGTGTCCTTCTCTCGGTCGGGGGAGCCACGCGCCCGGGTGTCGGTCCGGGGAGCGGCGCGGCCCTGCCATTCTTGTCAGTACAAACCCCTCGAACAACCAGCAGTGAGCCATCAAAAACCCCTCAGGCAGCCGAGGAGTCCGCCACCATGGGCCATCCCTTCCCGATTCGCGAGATCGCACGTCAGGCCGGTCTGAGCGAGGCCACCGTGGACCGTGTGCTGAACGGCCGGGGAGGCGTGCGGGAGAGCACCGAGCAGGAGGTGCGCCGGGCCATCGCCGACCTGGACCGCCAGCGCACCCAGGTCCGGCTGGTGGGCCGCACCTTCATGGTCGACATCGTCATGCAGGCACCCGAACGCTTCACCACCGCCGTGCGCGCCGCCCTGGAGGCCGAACTGCCCGGGCTGCACCCGGCCGTGCTGCGCTCCCGCTACCACTTCCGGGAGACCGGGCCGGTCCAGGAACAGGTCAGGACCCTGGACCGGATCGGCCGGCGCGGCTCGCAGGGGGTGATCCTCAAGGCGCCGGACGTCCCGGAGATCACCGCCGCCGTCGGCCGGCTCACCGCCGCGGGCATCCCGGTCGTCACCCTCGCCACCGACCTGCCCGCCAGCGAGCGGCTCGGGTACGTCGGCATCGACAACCGGGCCGCCGGTGCCACCGCCGCCTACCTCATGGGACAGTGGCTCGGCGAGCGGCCCGGCAACGTCCTCACCAGCCTCAGCAGCGGCTTCTTCCGCAACGAGGAGGAGCGCGAGATGGGCTTCCGAGGCGTCATGCGGGCCCGGCACCCCGAGCGCACGCTCGTCGAGAGCACCGAGGGGCAGGGCCTGGACGCCAACCAGTACGACCTCGTCCGCGCCGCCCTGGAACGCGATCCGGAGATCCGGGCCGTCTACTCCATCGGCGGCGGCAACATCGCGACCCTGCGGGCCTTCGCCGACCTGGGCCGGGAGTGCGTGGTGTTCGTCGCCCACGACCTCGACCACGACAACACCCGGCTGCTGCGCGAACACCGGCTGTCCGCCGTCCTCCACCACGACCTGCGGCACGACCTGCGCGAGGCCTGCCACCTGGTGATGCGCGCCCACGGCGCCCTGCCGCCCGCCGGGCCGACCCGGCCGTCGGCGATCCAGGTGGTCACCCCGTACAACCTGCCTGTGCCGACGGCACCGTGACCCACGCCCCGCTTTCGGCCGACCGTGCCATCGCGTCCAGCGCGGCGGCGCTGTGCACGGCGTCCGTGAGCGTGGCGCCGTACGGCCTGTCCTCCGCGACCGAACGCAGGAAACGGTAGGCCTCGATCACCTTCAGGTCGTCGTAGCCCATGGCGTTGGCGGCGCCCGGCTGGAACGCCCGGTACTCGCCCTCGCCCGGGCCGACGTACACCGTGCTGACCGGCTGGTCCTGGTAGGCCGTGCCCCGGCTGACCGCCAGCTCGTTCATCCTGCGGAAGTCCCAGAACACCGCGCCCCTGGTGCCGTGCACCTCGAAGCCGTAGTTGTTCTGCTCGCCGACCGAGACCCGGCAGGCCTCCAGGACACCCCGGGCGCCGGAGGCGAAGCGCAGCAGGCAGCTGACGTAGTCCTCGTTCTCCACCGGGCCCAGCTCGCCGCCCGTGGCCCGCGAGTGGCCCGCGGTGGCGCCGCTGGGGCGGGCCCGCTCGGGCACGAAGACCGCCGTGTCGGCGGTCAGGGAGACGATGTCGCCCAGCAGGAAACGGGCCAGGTCGGCGCCGTGCGACGCGAGGTCGCCCAGCACCCCGCTGCCACCCCGCTCACGCTCGTACCGCCAGGTCAGG
The DNA here is from genome assembly GCF_042869815.1 of Streptomyces sp. NPDC006739. Lineage (NCBI taxonomy): Bacteria > Bacillati > Actinomycetota > Actinomycetes > Kitasatosporales > Streptomycetaceae > Streptomyces > Streptomyces sp. NPDC006739. The sequence continues at coordinate 121,458 of NZ_JBIAGM010000003.1, read as the reverse complement.
GCGGACTCGGGGTGGGCCGCGTAGTCGCTGAACAGACGGATGCGGACGTGGGTCACCGCGCCGATCTCACCGGCCGCGATCATCGTGCGGGCCGTCTCGACGGCGGGCGCGTTGCGGTAGTTGAAACCGACCGCCCCCCGCACGCCCGCCTTCGCCACCGCGTCGGCCACCGCCCGGGCGTCCGCCGTGCCCAGCCCCACCGGCTTCTCGATCCAGATGTGCTTGCCGGCCTCGGCCATCGCCACCCCGATCTCCCGGTGCAGGAAGTTCGGGGCGGTGATGCTGACCGCCCGGACCCGCGGATCCCCGGCGATCTCCCGCCAGTCACGGGTGGCGCGGGCGAAGCCGAACTGCTCGGCCGCCTGCTCCGCCCGGCCCGGCACCTCCTCGGCGACGGTCACCAGCTCCGGACGCAGCGGCAGCTGCGGATAGTGGTGCCGCACGCGCGCGTACGCCTGGGCGTGCACCCGGCCCATCCAGCCGAACCCGACGACGGCGACACCGAACGCATCCACCATGACAGCCCCTCTTTGGACCGGTCCATTTTCTGTCCAGGCCACCCTGGGCGCGCTCCCTGCCCGCTGTCAACCTCCCTCGATCGCCTTTGCCGCCTTCGGCATCCTTTGACAAGGGGAAGCAGCTCATGGAACGGTCCAAGCATGAAACCGCCGACGATCCGTGACGTGGCCGAACGGGCCGGGGTGTCCAAGTCGCTGGTCTCGCTGGTGCTGCGCGGCTCCGGCCAGGTCCGGGCCGAGAAGCGGGAGGCGGTGCTGCTGGCCGCGCGCGAGCTGGGCTACCGGCCCAACGCCGCCGCGCGCAGCCTCAGCGAGCAGCGCACCCGAACGGTCGGCGTCCTCCTCGACGACCTGCGCAACCCCTGGTTCGTCGACCTCCTCGACGGCCTCAACTCGCTGCTGCACGCGGCCGGTCTGCGCATGCTGCTGGCCGACGCCAGGCTGAACCGCCGGCTGGGCGACGACCTCACCGGCCCCTTCGCCGAGCTGGGCGTCGACGGCCTGGTGGTGGTGGGCACGCTGCCCGACGCCGGCGGTCTCGCCGCCCTGGCGCGGCGGATGCCGGTCGTGGTGGCGGGCGCCCGGGAGCCGGAGCTGCCCGGCGTGGACGTCGTCGCCGGGGACGACGAGCACGGCGCCCGGCTCGTCACCGAACACCTGCTCGGCCTCGGCCACCGCCGGATCGCCCACCTCGCGGGCCACGGCGCGGTCGGCGAGCTGCGCCGGCGCGGCTTCGAGGCGGTGATGCGCGAGCACGGCGCCGAGGCGCTGGTCGAACCCGGTGACATGACCGAGGAGGGCGGCTACCGCGCCACCGTACGGCTGCTGAGCCGGCCCGACCGGCCCACCGCCGTCCTCGCCGTCAACGACATGACCTCCGTCGGCGTCCTGTCCGCCGCCGAGGAACTGGGGCTCCGCGTCCCCAGGGACCTGTCCGTGACCGGCTACGACAACACGAGCATCGCCCGGCTGCGCCACGTCTGGCTGACCACCGTCGACACCGCCCCGCACGAGGTCGGCCGCCGCGCCGCCCGCTGTCTCCTCGACCGGCTCGACGGCCGCGGCGGACCGGCCACGCTGCGTCTCGCCGCCCCGGCGCTGGAGATCCGGGGCACTACGGCGCCACCCCGCCGCGAGCGGGCCGGGCCGAGTGGCGACGGCACCGCGCGCGGGTGATCGTGGAGGGCATGGCTGACTCCACGGCGACCGCCGCCGGGCCGCGCGGACACGGCACCCGGGAGGCCGTCCTGTTCGGCGGGGTCTACGGCGCCGTCCTGGCCAGCTCGATGGTCGCCGCGCTCAGCCAGTACGGCCACACCTCCCGGGCCAGCCGCCGCTACGACGCCCTGTGGCTGCTGGTGACCGCCCTCGCCTCCGCCCTCGCGCACGGCTACGCCCACTTCATCGCCGAGCGCGCCCCGCAACGCCGCTGGGACGGCCTGCGCTTCCTGGTCGACGAATGGCCGCTGGTCGCGGCCGTCCTGCCCACCGTCCTGATCCTCGCCGGCGCCGGCTGGGGGTGGTGGCCGGCGAACGACGTCGAATACCCGGCGTTCGCCCTGAACATCGCGCTGCTGTTCGGGATCGGCCTGGTCACCGCCCGCCTGTCGCGACGCGGATGGCTCGCCGCCCTGGCGATCGGCGCGGTGGACGCGCTGCTCGGGCTGCTCGTGGTCGTGGCCAACGCCCTCATCAAGTAGGGGCGAACGCCCTCACCGCGCCGGGGGAGGACCGGGCTCCCCCGGGGCATGGAGCTGGTATGACCACCGAAGACACCGTCACCGAAGACGCCGTCACCGCCCAGGCCCTCGACAGCCTGCGCGGCACGGCCGACCCCCGGCTGCGCGAACTGCTCACCGCCCTGGTCCGCCATCTGCACGCCTTCGCCCGCGAGACGCGGCTCACGCGGGCGGAGTGGGGGCGGGCGATCGGCTTCCTCACCGCGACGGGGCAGGCCTGCACGGACACCCGGCAGGAGTTCATCCTGCTGTCGGACGTGCTCGGACTGTCGATGCTGGTCGAGACCGTCCACGGACACGACACCCCCGGCACCACCGCCTCCACCGTGCTCGGCCCCTTCCATCTGACCGAGTCCCCGGCACGCGACCTCGGCGCCACCCTCGACCTCGTCGGCGACGGCGAACCCTGCGTGGTCAGCGGCCGGGTGCGGGCCGCCGACGGCACCCCGCTGCCCGGTGCCGTCCTGGACGTCTGGCAGGCCGACGCGCACGGCTTCTACGACGTGCAGCGCCCCGACGCGCAGCCGCCCGGCAACGGCCGGGGACTGTTCACCGCGGACGACGAGGGCGGCTTCCGGTTCCGCACCTGCGTACCCAGCGCCTACCCCATCCCCACGGACGGCCCGGTGGGCGCCCTGCTGAGGGCCACGGGCCGGCACTCCTACCGCCCCGCCCACATCCACTTCATCGTCTCCGCCGACGGATACGCCCCCCTCACCACGCACATCTTCGTGGCGGGCGGCGACTACCTGGACTCGGACGCCGTGTTCGCCGTGAAGCACAGCCTCGTCAAGGACTTCACCCCGACCGACGACCCCGCCCTGGCCCGGGAGTACGGCGTGCCGAACCCCTTCCGGCACGCCCGCTTCGACCTCGTACTGGAGCGCTCGTGACGGACATCCTCGACTTCACCCACGAGACACCGCCCACCCGGGTGGTCCTGCGGCCCGGCGCCGCCCTCGACGCGACCCCCGAGGAGGCGCGGCGGCTCGGCCTGCGGCGGCTGCTGGTGCTCTCCGGGGAGCGGGGCGCGCGGACCGCGCGGGCGGTCGCCGACGCGCTCGGACCGGCCTGCGCCGGCGTCCACACCGGGGCCCGTATGCATGTGCCCGCCGACGTGGCCGACCGGGGCGTCACGGTGGCGCGGGCGGCGGGCGCCGACGGCTGCGTGGCCGTCGGCGGCGGCTCGGCCATCGGGCTCGGCAAGGCGATCGCCCTGCGCACCGGGCTGCCGCTGATCGCCGTGCCGTCCACCTACTCCGGCTCCGAGATGACCCCGGTGTGGGGCCTGACCGAGCACGGCGCCAAACGCACCGGACGCGACCCGGCGGTGCTGCCGCGCACCGTCGTCTACGACCCCCTGCTCACCCTCTCCCTGCCCGTCGCGCTCTCCGTGACCAGCGGCGTCAACGCCCTCGCGCACGCCGTGGAGGCGCTGTACGCACCCGACGCCTCGCCGCTGACCGCGCTGACGGCCGAGGAGGGCATCCGCGCGATGGCCGCCGCCCTGACGTCGGTCGTCGCCGGCCCGGAGTCGGTGCCGGCCCGCTCGCGCGCCCTGTACGCCGCCTGGCTCTGCGGCTCCTGTCTGGGCGCCACCACCATGGGCCTGCACCACAAGTTGTGCCATGTCCTCGGCGGCACCTTCGGCCTCCCGCACGCCGAGACCCACACGGTCGTGCTGCCGTACGTGCTCGCCTTCAACGCCCCCGCCGCACCCGGGGCGGCCGCCGCCGTGGCCCGCGCCCTGGACGCCCAGGACGCCCCCGAAGCCCTGCGGGACCTTTCCGGCGGCCTCGGCGCACCCCGCTCCCTGGCCGAACTGGGCCTGAAAGAGGACGACTTGGAAGTGGCCGCGGCCCAGGCGGCCGGGCAGGCGTACCCCAACCCCCGGCCGGTCACCGTCCAGGACGCGCTGGCCGTCCTGCGGGCGGCGTACCAAGGACGGCCTCCCGGGCCGGGGCAGGCGTTCTGACGGCGGCACGTGTACGGCGGCACACGTGCGGGTGCGGTAAGGTTGACCTGCGCGATCACGCGGTCCAGGCCGTGTGACACCGCACCGGGACGTGGCGCAGCTTGGTAGCGCACTTGACTGGGGGTCAAGGGGTCGCAGGTTCAAATCCTGTCGTCCCGACTTCGCGAAGTCGCCGGGCAGGGGCCGTTCCAGAGAGATCTGGCACGGCCCTTCTGCATGTCACGGCTGCTCGGCGCGGTGACGAGCCGTCAGCGGCGAACCGTCAGTGGCGAGCCTCGGCGTCCGGCCTGGGCGCCGGGCCTCAGCGCCGGGCCGCCCACAGCCCCCGCACATGGCCCAGATGGCGGGTCATGATCTCGTGCACGGCCTTCTCGTCACGCTCCAGCAAGGCGTCGAGGAGTTCCAGGTGCTCCTCGGCCGAGGCCAGCAGTCGGCCCGCCTCCACCAGGGCCGTCAGCCCGTAGAGACGCGAGCGGCCGCGCAGGTCGGCGACCACCTCCACCAGGTGCGCGTTGCCGGCCAGGGCGAGCAGACCGAGGTGGAAGCGGGTGTCCGCCTCCACGTAGGCGATCAGGTCGCCCGCGGCCGCCGCGGCGACGATCTCCCGTGCGGCCGGGCGCAGCGCCTCCAGGGAGGCCCGGTCGGCCGTGCCGGCCAGCGCCGCCACGGTCGGGATCTCGATGAGCGCGCGGATGTGCTTGTACTCGTCGAGCTGCCGGTCGGAGACGGCGGTGACCCGGAAGCCCTTGTTGGGGACGGCGTCGACCAGCCCCTCCTTGGCCAGGTCCAGCATCGCCTCCCGCACCGGCGTCGCCGAGACGCCGAAGCGGGCGGCGAGCGAGGGTGCCGAGTAGACCTCGCCGGGCCGCAGCTCGCCCGCGATCAGCGCGGCCCGCAGCGCGTCGGCGACCCGCTCCCGGTAACTGCTGCGCCTGCCGCCGAGACGGGGGAGGGCCGGGCCGGTCGGCTCCTGCGACTGTTGTGCCATGTCACGCATCACCCGGGGGAGTCTAGGCCCTGTCGGACCTGGCGGAACGCCTAGAGGACGAACCCCTGCGGGAAGGGGTCGGTGGGATCGAGCAGGTACTGGGCGGTGCCGGTGATCCAGGCGCGCCCGGTGAAGCTCGGCAGCACGGCCGGCAGGCCGCCGACCTCGGTCGTGTCCAGCAGGCGGCCGGTGAACCGGGTGCCGATGAAAGACTCGTTCACGAACTCGGTGTGCAGGGGCAGTTCACCCCGCGCGTGCAGTTGTGCCATGCGCGCGCTGGTGCCCGTACCGCAGGGGGAGCGGTCGAACCAGCCGGGGTGGATGGCCATCGCGTGCCGCGAGTGCCGGGCGGTCGCGCCGGGCGCGTACAGGTGGACGTGGTGGCAGCCGCGGATGGACGGGTCCTCGGGGTGCACCGGCTCCTCCTCGGCGTTGATCGCCTCCATCAGGGACAGGCCCGCCGCCAGGATGTCGTCCTTGCGGGCCCGGTCGAAGGGCAGCCCGAACTCCTCCAACGGCAGGATGGCGTAGAAGTTGCCGCCGTACGCCAGGTCGTAGGTCACCGTGCGGCCGTCGTCGAGCGTGATCCGGCGGTCCAGGCCGACGGCGAACGACGGCACGTTGCGCAGGGTCACATGGCGCGCGGCGCCGTCCTCGACCGCCACCTCGGCGACCACCGGCCCCGCCGGGGTGTCCAGCCGGATGGTGGTGACCGGTTCGACGACCTCCACCATGCCGGTCTCCACCAGCACGGTCGCCACCCCGATGGTCCCGTGCCCGCACATCGGCAGATAGCCGGAGACCTCGATGTAGATCACGCCCCAGTCGCAGTCGGGGCGGGTCGGCGGCTGCAGGATCGCGCCGCTCATCGCGGAGTGGCCGCGCGGCTCGTTCATCAGCAGTTGCTTGATGTGGTCGCGGTGTTCGCGGAAGTACAGCCGCCGTTCGTTCATCGTCGTGCCGGGCACGGTGCCGATCCCGCCGGTGATCACCCGGGTGGGCATGCCCTCGGTGTGCGAGTCGACGGCGTGCAGGACGAGTGTGCTGCGCATGAACTGGCCTCCTGGCTGTGCGGGTCCGGCGGCTATCCGAGTCCGGCGGCGACGGCCTTCTCGGTGGCCGCGCGGACGGCGGCCTCCTGCTCGGGCAGGAGCGGCACCCTGGGTGGCCGTACCCGGCCGCCGTGCCGTCCCACGATGTCCATGGACAGCTTGATGGCCTGCACGAACTCGACCCGGGAGTCCCACCGCAGCAGCGGGTGCAGCTGCCGGTACAGGGGCAGGGCGGTGGTCAGGTCCCCGGCCACGGCGGACCGGTACAGCTCGGCGCAGGCGGTGGGCAGGGCGTTCGGGTAGCCCGCCACCCAGCCCTTGGCGCCGGCCACGGCCAGCTCCAGCAGCACGTCGTCGGCGCCGATCAACAGGTCGAGTTCCGGGGCGAGTTCGGCGATGCGGTAGGCCCGGCGGACATCGCCCGAGAACTCCTTGACGCCGTGGATGTACCCCTCGGAGTGCAGTCGCGCGAGGAGTTCGGGCACCAGGTCGACCTTGGTGTCGACGGGGTTGTTGTACGCCACCACGGGCAGGCCGGCCTCGGCGACCTCCGCGTAGTGGGCCAGCACCGCGCGTTCGTCGGCACGGTAGGCGTTGGGCGGCAGCAGCATCACGGCCCCGCAGCCGGCCTCGTGGGCCTGCTCGGCCCACCGGCGGGCCTCGGCGGAGCCGTACGCGGCCACGCCCGGCATCACCCGCGAGCCGCCGATCGCGGCCACGGCCGTCTCCACCACCCGGGCGCGCTCCTCGGGGGTGAGCACCTGGTACTCGCCGAGGGAGCCGTTCGGTACGACCCCGTCGCAGCCGCGCGCGACCAGCCAGGCGCAGTGCTCGGCGTAGGCGTCGTAGTCGACGGAGAGGTCCTCGCGCAGGGGGAGCGCGGTGGCCACCAGGATGCCGTGCCATGGCCGGGATCCGGGGAGGGGCGTGACGGTCATCGGGGTTCCCTTCACGTGACGTGTGACATTTTACTGAGACTTGCGCAGAACCGCGGGGGTGCTGGGAGAAGCTGGGAGGTACGGACAGCGGGGCCGGACTTCAGGTCACGACACGTCCTCCTCCGGGAGATCGGCGAGGACGCCCAGCGGTACCGGCCGGGCGAGCGGCCGGCGGGACGGCGTGAGCGGGCAGCCGGCCACCGCCGCGACCGCCGGCGCGCACACCCGGCCCTGGCACCAGCCCATCCCGGCCCGGCTGAGCAGCTTCACCGTGCGCAGGTCACCGGCGCCGAGTTCGCCCACGGCCGTACGGACCTCCCCGGCGGTGACCTCCTCGCAGCGGCACACCACCGTGTCGTCCGTGACCCGGTCGGCCCACCGGCCGGGTGGCGCGTACACCGCGTCCAGGGCGGCGGAGAACGCCCTGAGCCGGGTCCGGGAGCGGGCCGCCGCGGCCCAGGCGTCCGGGTCGGGGACGGTGCCGTGCAGACGGGCGGCGATCGAGCGCCCGGCGATGTGGCCCTCGGCGAGGGCCAGGGCGGCTCCGCCGACTCCGGTGGTCTCGCCGGCCGCCCACACGCCCGGGACGTCGGTGCGCTGTTCCCCGTCGACCCGGACGTCCGTCCCCGACAGGGCGCAGCCCAGCGTCTCGGCGAGGTCGGTGTGGGGGAGCATGCCGTGTCCGACGGCGAGGGTGTCGCAGGGGATGCGGTGCCCGCTGCCGGGCCCGACCCGCCCCCGGCGGTCGAGCGCGGCGACGGTGACCGCCTCCAGCCGGTCCGTTCCGTGCGCCTCGACGACGGTGTGACGCCACAGGATGCGCACCCGGCGCCGGGCCAACCCGGCGGCGTACCGGGCGGCTTCGGCGAGCTTGCCGGGCTGCGCGGCCAGCGCCGCCGGGTGGTGCCGCAGCAGGTCCGTCGGGTCGGCGGACTCGACGAGCGCGGCCACCCGGGCACCGGCCGCCGCGAGTCCGGTGGCCACGGGCAGCAACAGCGGCCCGGTGCCGGCGACGACGGCCCTGCGGCCGGGCAGCACCAGGCCGCCCTTGAGCATGGCCTGCGCGCCACCCGCCGTGACCACGCCGGGGAGGGTCCAGCCCGGGAAGGGCAGCACCCGCTCGTAGCCGCCGGTGGCGAGCAGGACGGCGTCGGCGCGTACGGTGACGCCGTCCTCCTGGGCGGGCCCCCACAGCGCGTGCACGGTCAACGCGGCACGGCCGGAGGGGGAGGGGGAGTCGGGGTCGCGTTCCACGCACCAGACGTGATGGTCGCTCAGGTGGGTGATGCGGCCGGCGGTGACCTGGCGTTCGAGGCCGTCCCGCAGCCGCTCCCAGGTGCGCCACTGGTGGTGCAGGCGCTGCGGGCGGCGGGCGTTCAGGGCGGTGGCGGGCTGCCGGTAGAACTGGCCGCCCGCCTGCTCGCCCGCGTCGAGGAGGGTGACGCGCACCCCGTGCGAGGCGGCCGCCAGCGCACCCGCCAGCCCGGCCGGACCCGCGCCGACGACGGCGAGGTGCCGGCGCTCAGTCGTCATCCCGTCCCGTCCCCTCCTGCGTGCGGATCACGTCGCCGGGCCGCGCCGGGATCAGACAGGCCCGCTGGTTCGGCCGGCCGTTGACCGTGACCAGGCAGTCGAAGCACACCCCGATCCCGCAGAACACCCCGCGCGGACGGCCCGTGCGGCGGGTGCTGCGCCAGGCGGTCACGCCCGCGCTCCACAGGGCGGCCGCGACGGTCTGCCCGGGCAGGGCCGCCAGGGTCCGGTCGTCGAAGGTGACGGTGAAGGCGGATCCGGGCCTGGCCCGGGCCAACTCCATTGGATTCACGGGGTGTTGCCTCCGTCTTCCTCGAACCGCTCGGGGCGGAAGGGCGTGAGGTCCAGCTCGGTCGCCTGGCCGCCGAGCACCTGGGCGAGCAAACGCCCGGTGCCGGTGGCGAGTCCGATGCCGGCGCCCTCGTGTCCGCAGGCGTGGTAGAGCCCGGGCGCCCGCGGGTCGGGGCCGATGGCGGGCAGGTGGTCGGGCAGGTACGGCCGGAACCCAGCGTACGTGCGCAGGGCGCGTACGCGCCGCAGGAACGGGAAGAGGCCGACCGCCCCGGCCGCCAGGGCGCGTACGGCGGGCAGCGAGAAGGACCGGTCGAAGCCGACCCGTTCACGGCTCGCGCCGATCAGCACCGGTCCCGCGGCGGTGCCCTCGACCACGGGTGAGGTCCGCAGCGCGGCCGAGTCGCTCGCCACGTCGGCGACGTAGTCCGCGGCGTACACCTTGTGCCGGATCAGCCGGGGCAGCGGCTCGGTGACCAGGACGAAGCCGCGCCGGGGGAGCACCGGCAGACGGACGCCCGCCAGCGCGGCGACCTCCCCACCCCAGGTGCCGGCGGCGTTCACCACGGCCGGGGCGTGGATGTCCCCCCGGTCGGTACGGACCCCGAGCACGGCGCCGCCCGTCCCGCGCAGCACGCCGGTCACGGTCCGGCCCGTGCACAGGCGGGCCCCCGAGGCGCGTACCAGGTGGGCGGCGGCCAGGGCCGGCATCACCTGGGCGTCCTGCGGGTAGTGCACTCCGCCGGCCAGGCCGGGCGCCAGGTGCGGTTCCAGTTCGGCGAGCCGGTCCGCGTCCACCGGCTCGGCGGTGACACCGGCGGCCCGCTGGCCCGAGGCGAACTCCTCCAGGACGGTGAGCGTCCGGGGGGTGGAGGCGACCACCACGCCGCCCTTGGCCTCGTACTCGATCGCCTCGCCGGTCTCCTCCGCCAGCCGGGCCCACAGCCGGGCCGAGAGCAGCGCGAGGTCCAGCTCGGGGCCCGGTTCCTTGTCGGAGACGAGCAGATTGCCCTCGCCGGCGCCCGTGGTGCCGCCCGCCACCGGGCCACGGTCGACGACGGTCACGTCCAGGCCGGCCCGGGCGGCGTACAGGGCGCAGGCCGCACCCACCATCCCGGCACCGACGACCACGACATCGCAGGTCAGTCGCTTCGCCACAGCAGTACTATGTCACATGGCGCAGCTCCTGGGGAGGGTTCGGCGTCGGCGGGCCGACCGCAGGGTGGACGCCCCCTTGACGCCGTGCGGAGCCGGATCGACACTCCTTAGGAATCCTAGTGAACAGGTAGGGAAACATGGGGCGCCCTGAGACGGTCACCGGCCGAGCGAGCCTCCCCCTTCTCACCTCCCGCCTGCACATCGACCTGCAGCGAGTCTGCAGCGCCATCAGCCGCCGGAGCTGAGCCGGGCCCCTCGCGCCCTTCGACCGACGCCGCTTTCGCCGCGCGTACGTCCGCGCGCCCTCACCCGGGGAGACGCATGTCCATCGCACCGCTCGCAGCCGTCCCGTCCGCCCCTCGCACCCCGGCCCCCGCACCCGTTTTCCGGGGGCGGATCGGCCGGGACGCGCGCAGCGGCCACTACGCCGTGCCGCACCGCTACCGGCTCCATCTGTCGACCGCCTGTCCCGACGGCCTCCGCATCGCCGTCGGCCACAGCGTCCTCGCCCTCGCCGACAGCTGTCCCGTCACCTTCCTGCCCGCCGTCCCGGACTGTCCCGGCGGCGGCCACCGGGCGCTGCGGCCGCTGTACGAGGCGAGCGCGCACCGCTACACCGGGCCCGCCCTCGCGCCGGTGCTCAGCGACGACTGGTCCGGACGGATCGTCAGCACCCACGCCCCCGACATCCTGCGGGACCTGGACCGGTTCCGCGCGGACGGCCGTGCCTCGCTCTATCCGCGCGGCGCGGAGGAGGAGATCGCGGCCGTCGAACTGCTCTGCGCCGAGGGCATCGAGGAGGCCGCCCAGGGCGCCGGACGGGCCGGCGCCGGTCCGGCGGAACGGGCCGCCGCCCTCGACGTCCTGCTCGACGCGCTGGGTTCGCTGGAACGGCGGCTGGGCCGCGGGGAGTACCTCGTCGACGACCGGCTCACCGCCGCCGACATCGAGGTGTGGGTGGCCCTCGTCCAGCTCGACACCGTGCACCGCCACCACCTGGACGCGCGTGCCGTGCAGCGCGTCGCCGGTCACCCCGCGCTGTGGGCCCATGCCCGGCGCCTCGCCGCCCGCCCCGCCTTCGGCGCCCACCTGGACCTCGACGGCATCGCCCGTCGTCACCACGGCCGCTGCCAGGGCCTGGAGGCCGCCGGAGCTGCTGTCCAGATCCTGGACTGGGAGCGTCACGCGGCGGACGCCCCGGGCGCTTGGCGCAGGTGAGAGCGGCTCCGACCTCGTCCAGCCAGTGGACGGCCGTTGACATCGCAACGGCCAACTGACTTACTTACGGCTCGGAATGGAGCGCCCGCCCCCAGGGTGGGCGCGAGGGCCCCGCGGGGCCGGAACAGTGACAGGTGACGTGATGTACGCAGCTCCCAGGACGGCCCCGAGCCGCTCCCAGAGCCGCGTCCGGCTGTACGCCGGCCTCCTCGTCGCGGACCGCGCGGTCGATCTGCTCCGCGTGAACAGCGCGTTGTGTACCGCCTCGGGCGCTGCCGCCCGCTGTCTGGGCTGACACCACTTCCCAGCCCCTCCCCGCGTTCCCGACGGACACCGCTGGTGCGGTGTGCCGTCGCCCGCCCAGCCCCGGTTCCCGCGTGTTCCCGTGTGCCGCCCCGTGCCGTAGCGCCGTCGCGGCGGCCCCCACGTGACCCGCCACGGCCCGGGGCGTCCGACTCCCCGCCGGAGCCCGCCATGAGTGAACCCCCAGGCACCGCCCTGTCCCTCGCCGAGGCGCAGGCACCACCATCGCCGACGGCATCTGACACTCCATCAAAGCCATTGACGGCCCAGCGGGTTCAGCCGCTGCGCCGCCCCGGGCGGTGGGTCGCCACCGCCGTCGTGCTGGTGCTCGTGGCACAGATCGCGCACGGACTGGCCACCAACCCCTTCTACCAGTGGGACCGCTTCCGCTACTGGTTCCTGCGCCCCACCATCCTCGACGGCCTCCTCGTCACCCTCGAAGTCGCCGCTCTCAGCGCGGTGCTGGGACTGCTCGGCGGCATCCTGCTGGCCCTCGGCCGGCTCTCCGGAAGCCCCGTCCTGCGCGCGGTGAGCTGGACCTACACCTGGCTGTTCCGCTCGGTGCCGCTGATCGTCGTCCTGATCTTCCTGTACAACTTCAGTGCCCTGTACAAGACCCTGAGCCTCGGGGTGCCCTTCGGACCGGCCTTCGTCAGCTTCGACGAGTCGAAACTGGCCACCGACATGACGGTCGCCGTGGTGGGCCTCAGCCTCAACGAGGCGGCCTACGCGGCGGAGGTCGTACGCGGCGGCATCCTCTCCGTCGACCAGGGCCAGCACGAGGCGGCCGCCGCGCTCGGCCTGCCCAGGGGCTACCAGTTCACCCGGATCGTCTTCCCGCAGGCCCTGCGCTCCATCACCCCGAACTACGTCAACCAGCTGATCGGCCTGGTCAAGGGAACCTCCCTGGTGTTCTACGTCTCGCTGCTCGACCTGTTCGGCTCGGTGCAGACCATGGGCAGCACCTACCCGGGCGACATCGTCCCGCTGCTGCTGGTCGCCACCGTCTGGTACCTGATCCTGACCAGCGCGGTGTCCGTCGTCCAGTTCTACGTGGAGCGGTACTTCGCCCGGGGCGCCACCCGCACCCTGCCGCCGACCCCGCTGCAGAAGGCACGGGCCGGTCTGACCGAGCTGCGGGCCAGGCTGCGCAAGGAGGCCGCCGTATGACCGGCACCGACACCCTGGAGACCACCCCGGCCGCGCTGGAGGTGCACGACGTCCACAAGTGGTACGGCCGCCACCGCGTCCTCGACGGCATCGACCTGACCGTCCGCCCCGGCGAGGTCACCGTCGTCATCGGCCCCTCCGGCTCCGGCAAGTCCACGCTGCTGCGGGTCGTCAACCACCTGGAGAAGCCCGAGATCGGCCACGTCAGCGTCGGCGGCGAACTCATCGGCGTCAAGCGCGACGGAGGACGGCTGAAGGAACTCGGCGAGCGGGCCATCCTGGCCCAGCGCAGCCGGATCGGCTTCGTCTTCCAGAACTTCAACCTCTTCCCGCACCTGACCGTCCTCGACAACGTCGCCGCCGCCCCCGTCGCCACCGGCAAACTGCCCCGGCCCCAAGCCCGGGAACTGGCCCGGGAACTGCTCACCCGGGTCGGCCTCGGCGACCGTACCGGCGCCTACCCCCGGCAGCTCTCGGGCGGCCAGCAGCAGCGTGTCGCCATCGCCCGCGCCCTCGCCCTGCGCCCCGGCATCATCCTGTTCGACGAACCCACCTCCGCGCTCGACCCCGAACTGGTGGGCGAGGTGCTCTCCGTCATCAAGGACCTGGCCACCAGCGGCACCACGCTGGTCATCGTCACCCACGAGATCGGCTTCGCCCGCGAGGTCGCCGACCGGATCGTCTTCATCGACGGCGGAAAGATCGTCGAACAGGGCCCGCCCGCCCAGGTGCTGGACCAGCCACAGCACGAACGCACCCGGGACTTCCTCAGCAAGGTCCTCTGAAAGACAAGGAACAGCCATGCCCATCCAGTTCCCCCGACGCGGCCTGACCCGAGGTCTCACCGCGGCGACCGTCGTCGCCTCCCTCGGCGCCTCCCTCGCCGCCTGCGGAGGCGACAGCAGCGCCGCCACCACCACCGACGCCGCCGGCACGGTGACCGTGGGCCAGGTGTCCAACGGCGCGGCCCGGCCGGCCGCGCTGAAGGTCTCCGAGGTCAGGTCGATCAGCGCCGAGCTGCCGGCCGCCGTCCGCAGGAGCGGCACCCTGAGGATCGCCGTCGGTGCCCTGCCCGACGGGTTCCCGCCCCTGGCGTACATCGGCGCGGACCAGAAGACCCTCACCGGCGCCGAGCCCGACCTCGGCCGCCTGGTCGCCGCGGTCCTCGGCCTCAAGCCCCAGATCGCCAACTACACCTGGGAGAACCAGTTCGTCGGCCTCGACAGCGGCAGGGCCGACGTCGGCTTCTCCAACATCACCGACACCGAGGAGCGCAAGAAGAAGTACGACTTCGCCTCCTACCGCAAGGACAACCTCGGCTTCGAGGTGCCGAAGAAGAGCACCTGGAACTTCGGCGGGAACTACGAGAACCTCGCCGGCCGGACGGTCGCCGTGGACAGCGGCACCAACCAGGAGAAGATCCTGCTCGAGTGGCAGGCCAAGCTGACGAAGGAGGGCAAGAACCTCACCGTCAAGCGCTACCAGAGCAAGAACGCCACCTACCTGGCGCTGGCGGGCGGCCGGATCGACGCGTACTTCTCCGCCAACCCGGGGCAGGCCTACCACGAGCGGCAGACCGCGAACACGCCCGACGCGACCCGCAGCGCGGGCACGTTCTCCGGCGCCGGCGCCTCCCTCCAGGGACTCATCGCGGCCACCACCAAGAAGGACAGCGGGCTCGCCAAGCCCATCGCCGACGCGATCAACCACCTGATCGACGACGGGCAGTACGCCAAGTGGCTGGCCGCCTACAACCTCTCCACCGAGGCCGTCGCCAAGTCCCAGGTGAACCCGCCCGGACTGCCGCTCGACAACTCCTGATGAGTATCCGGACGAAGGCCGGCGCGGGAACAACCGGCGCGCCCGCGTGGTTGGCAGTCGACGACGGGGCATCGCCCCTCGACGGGACCCGGCCCCTCGCGGCCCGCGAACGGAGGTGACGGACATGACGTGTGTCCGCCGAGCCGTCCGCCTGTACACCCGGCCGCACATCGATCTGCTGCGCGTGGCCGGCGCGCTCTGTCGCTCCTGACCGTCCCCCAGCCGTCGGCCGGGGACCCCGAACTCCCCGCGGTCGCCCACCGGCCCGGCCCCCGTCCGCGCGGGCCGGATCCCTCGTACGGACATCCAGGAAGGCACCCACTCGTGTCCGCATCCTCTTCCGCACCCCTGCACCTCGCCGTCGCCCTGGACGGCACCGGCTGGCATCCGGCGTCCTGGCGCGAGCCGGTGGCCCGGCCCCGGGACCTGCTCACCGCCGGCTACTGGGCCGACCTGGTGGCCGAGGCCGAACGCGGCCTGCTCGACTTCGTGACCATCGAGGACGGCCTCGGCCCGCAGTCCTCCCACCTCCTGGAGCCGGACGACCGCACCGACCAGGTACGCGGCCGTCTCGACGCCGTACTGATCGCCGCCCGGATCGCTCCGCTCACCCACCACATCGGACTGGTGCCGACGGTGGTGGCCACGCACACGGAGCCGTTCCACATCTCCAAGGCGATCGCCACCCTCGACTACGTCAGCACCGGCCGCGCGGGCCTGCGCGTCAGGGTCACCGCCCGGCCCGACGAGGCCGCCCACTTCGGCCGCCGCACCATCGCCCCGGTCGAGGCCCCCACCGGACCCGCCGCCCAGGAACTGCTCACCGAACTGTTCGACGAGGCCGCCGACCACGTCGAGGTCGTCCGCAGGCTCTGGGACAGCTGGGAGGACGACGCGGAGATCCGGGACGCGGCCACCGGCCGGTTCGTGGACCGCGACAAGCTGCACTACATCGACTTCGAGGGACGGCACTTCAGCGTCAAGGGCCCCTCGATCACGCCCCGGCCGCCCCAGGGCCAGCCGCCGGTCAGCGCGCTCGGTCACGGGACGGCGCCGTACCGGCTGATCGCCCGCCAGGCCGACGTCGGGTACGTCACCCCGCGCGACGCCGCACAGGCCCGGGCCGTCGTCGCCGAGATCCGCGCCGAACAGGACGCGGCCGGCCGGGCCGGGGAGCCCCTGCACGTCTTCGGTGACCTCCTCGTCCTCCTCGACGACAGCGCGGCCGACGCCGAGGCCCGGCGCGAGCGGCTGGACACCGCCAACGGGGAGCCGTACGCCGGTGATGCTCCCGTCTTCACCGGTACCGCCGTCCAACTGGCGGATCGCCTGGAGGAGTTGGCGACGGCGGGGCTGGCCGGGTTCCGGCTGCGGCCGGCCGTGCTCGGCCACGACCTGCCCCGGATCACCCAGGACCTGGTGCCCGAACTCCAGCGGCGCGGCCGGTTCCGGCACGCCTACGAGGCCGACACCCTGCGCGGCCTCCTCGGGCTCGCCCGCCCCGCCAACCGCTACTCCCCCAGGCTCTCGGCTTCGCTCGAGCCCGGGGGCACCCCCATCGCCTGAGCCGGAGGGACCGTACGACATGAGCAAGCCGCTGAAGCAGATCCATCTGGCCGCCCACTTCCCCGGTGTCAACAACACCACCGTGTGGAGCGACCCGGCCGCCGGCAGCCACATCGAGTTCAGCTCCTTCGCGCACTTCGCGCGCACCGCCGAACGCGCCAAGTTCGACTTCCTCTTCCTCGCCGAGGGACTGCGCCTGCGCGAACAGGGGGGCCAGATCTACGACCTGGACGTGGTGGGCCGCCCCGACACCTTCACCGTGCTGGCCGCGCTGGCCGCCGTCACCGAGCGGCTCGGGCTGACCGGCACCATCAACTCCACCTTCAACGAGCCCTACGAGGTGGCCCGCCAGTTCGCCAGCCTCGACCACCTCTCCGGCGGCCGGTCGGCATGGAACGTGGTCACCTCCTGGGACGCCTTCACCGGCGAGAACTTCCGCCGGGGCGGCTTCCTGCCGCAGGACGAGCGCTACTCCCGCGCCAAGGAGTTCCTGGCCACCGCGCACGAGCTGTTCGACTCCTGGAGCGGTGACGAGATCGTCGCGGACCCCGCGACCGGTGTGTTCCTGCGGGACGCGAAGGCGGGGGCCTTCGTGCACGAGGGACAGCACTTCGACATCCACGGCCGCTTCAACGTCCCCCGCTCCCCGCAGGGCCGGCCGGTGATCTTCCAGGCGGGCGACTCCGAGGAGGGCCGCGAGTTCGCCGCCGCCGGCGCCGACGCGATCTTCAGCCGGTACGCCACGCTCAAGGAGGGCCAGGCCTTCTACACCGACGTCAAGGCCCGGCTCGCCAAGTACGGCCGCCGCCCCGACCAGCTGCTCATCCTGCCGGCCGCGACCTTCGTCCTCGGCGACACCGACGCCGAGGCGGCGGAACTGGCCCGCGAGGTGCGCCGGCAGCAGGTCAGCGGCGCGACCGCGCTCAAGCACCTGGAGTTCGTCTGGAACCGGGACCTGTCGGCGTACGACCCGGAGGGGCCGCTGCCCGACGTCGACCCGCTGATCAGCGAGGAGCACATCTCGCGCGGCCGGGCCCAGGTGCGGATGTACCGCGACCCGGTCGCCGTCGCCCGGGAGTGGCGCGAACGCGCCGCCGCGAACAACTGGTCCATCCGCGACCTGGTGATCAACACCGGCAACCGGCAGACCTTCGTCGGCTCCCCGGCCACGGTCGCGCGGACCATCGACGACTTCGTGCAGGCCGACGCCAGCGACGGCTTCATCCTGGTCCCGCACATCACCCCCGGCGGCCTGGACCCCTTCGCCGACCGGGTCGTCCCCATCCTGCAGGAAAAGGGTGTCTTCCGCGCCGACTACGAGGGCACCACCCTGCGCGACCACCTCGGCCTGGAACACCCCGACGGGGCACGGAGCGAGCGGGCGGCGTCGTAGCCCCGCGCCGTCGGCGCCGGTGGCCTCAGGCCGCCCCGAACGCGGCGAACGCCCACCCCGTCGCCTGATGGACCGCGTCCCCGGGCAACGCGGCCCGGGCGTCGCGCAGGGACTCGGCCAGGGACAGGCCCGCGTCGAGGCCCTTGTGCAGGGCGAGCATCAGCGGCACCACCGCGGCGTCGTTGACCGGCGCACTGCTCGCCACCACCCCGGCCGTGCCCAGCGGCAGCAACGCCGTGACCAGGCCGAGGAGTTCGTCGGCGCCGACCGAGGCGAGACGGGCGGTGTCGCAGCTGGAGAGGATGATCCGGTACGGGCTGCGGCGCAGCCGCTCGAAGTCGTGCACGATCAGCGGACCGTCCGCCATCCGCAGCGAGGAGAACAGGGGGCTGTCCGCGCGGAACGTGCCGTGCGCGGCGATGTGGGCCAGTTCCGCGCCGTCGAGTTCGTCCAGCACCCGGGGCACCTGGGCCAGGCCGCCCTCCAGCACCGTCGCGGTGCCGTACCGGTCGGCCAGTTCGGGAACCTCGGCGCCGCCCGTGGCCAGGCCCGGGCCGCGCACCAGGACGGGCCGGCCGCCCGGTGGCGGCTCGGTCTCCCGGGCGCGCAGCCAGCTGCCCGCCGACGGCGACACGCTGAGCACCCGCTCGCGCAGCGAGGGCAGCAACGCCCACGGCACCCGGTGCAGCGCCCCGGGCGGTACGACCACCAGCGGCCCGCCGCCCAGGTGCGCCGCCGCCCCGCCCAGCAGCAGTTCCTCCAGCCGCCGGCCCGCCGCCTCCACCAGCGGCAGCCTCGCCTCCGCCCCCGGATGGGCCAGCCGCCGCAGCCCCGCCTGCACGTGCTCGGCCTCGGCCATCGCCGCCGCCGTCGGGCCGCCCTCGAAGCGGCGCACCCTGCCCTGCCCGCACAGCAGCACATGCACCCGGCCGCCCAGTACGGCGAGTTCGACCAGTTGGGTGTCGCCGAGCCGCGCCAGCAGCCGGGCCGGATCGAAGCGCCGGCCGTCCCCGGGGGAGTCGCCGCGCATGTGGTGGGTGCGGGAGCGGATCTCCCGTTCCAGGCGCCGCTGTTCGCGCTCCAGGGCGGGCACCGGGCGGCCGTCCATGCGGGCGGCCTCGGCGCGGGCCGCGATCTCCCGGAACGCGGTCAGACCGCTGAGCAGCGCCGGGTCGGCGGGCGGCCGGGCGGGCGGCGCCGACAGCACGGTGGCCCGCCAGCGCTCGCTCCACACCAGCAGCCGCCGCGGCCCGCCGAGCGCGAGGCTCGCCTCCTGGGCCAGCGCGGCGAGTTCCGCGCCCTGCGCCGTGGCCCGGGCCCGCAGCTCCGAGGCGCCCAGCGTCGTCCGGTGGTCGTCCAGCACGTCCAGACCGCGCCGACAGGCCTCCAGCACCCCGCGCGGGGAACCGGCCGCCCGGGCCCGCAGCGCCTGCGCCGCCCAGCCCGTCATCCGGGCCGTTGCCGGACCGCCGTGCCGGCTGCGCGCGGCCACCGCCAGATGCCGTTCCGCGTCCGCCGTCCGGCCCAGGGCGAGCGCGATCCGGCCCGCCAGCAAGGACGCCTGGGGAGCGGCCGGCGACCCGAAGGAGGCCAGCCGCTCGGCCACCGCCGCCGCGTCCGCCACCAGCCGCCCCGACCTGCGGCCCGCCGCCGACCGGGCCTCGGTCAGCACCAGCCGGGCGTGCGTCTGCCACCACGGCCGCCGCTGCCCCGCGAACAGCCGTACGGCGACGGCGGCCCGGTCGATCGCGGTGTGCGGGTCGCCGGCCGTGAGGGCGGCCCGCGCGGCGGCCAGCAGCAACTCGGCCTTGCGGGTGGACTGCCCGCCGATCCGGTCCAGCAGCGCGGTCGCCGCGTCCGCCTCGGCGAGTGCCTCCGGGGCCAGTCCGGCCGCCATCAGCACCTCGCAGCGGCGGACGGAGAGCATGAAGGTGGGCGTACCGAGCCTGGCGTACCGCTCCGCGGCATCGTCCAGCAGCCGCAGCGCCGCCGGGATGTCCCCGGACCGGAAGGCGGCCAGCCCCCGGCTCTCCACCGCGTCCGCCTTGTCGTGCTCCTGGCCGGTGGTGTCCCACAGCCGCTCCGCCGCAGCGAAGTCGGCGTCCGCCCGGTCCACCGCGCCCAGCGCCAGATGCACGGTGGCCCGCAGGGTCAGCGCCCGCGCCGTCCAGATCACGTCGCCGGCCTGCCGCAGCACCGGTATCGCCCGCCGTACGTCCTCCAGCGCCTCCCGGTGCCGGCCCAGCACCCACCAGACGTACGCCCGCCGGTACAGCACCCGGGCCCGGGTGTGTCCGCCGCCCCGCGCGACCCCCCGCTCGAAGGAGGCCAGTCCCTGCCGCGTGCGCCCCGCGTGCACCAGTGCGACCCCCAGGGTGGCCAGGACGTCCGCCTCCCGCTCGGCCGACTCCGCGCGCGCCGCGAGATCGCGGGCCCGCCGCAGATGGCGCAGGGCGACGCGCAGGTCTCCGAAGTCCCGCTGCCAGATGCCGAGTACCTGGTGGGCGACGCAGGCGTGCAGCGGCGACGGCCCGGTGCGCAGCACCTCCTCCGCGCGTGCCCGGGCCTCGCCCGGGTCGGCGAACACCATCGGCAGCAGTTCGAGAACCGGATCGCTTCCCGCCGTCACGCCTCGGATGGTAGTGGTCCCGGGATGTCCCGCACATGGGGCGGCCGACGCGCCGGCTGTATCAATGGACGGGGGCGCGGCTCTGACTGACGAAGACCGCCTCAGGGGGAGGGGACCCGCGATGGCACCTCAGCGATTCCACGAGCAGTTCGACCAGATCCAGCGTTCGATGCCCGACGTCCCGCTGGCGATGGGCCCGGACGACTCCGCAGAGTTCCTCTACGAGAAGGGCCACGTCCTCGCCCGCGACGGAGCGGAGGCCCACCTCGTCGAGGACACCGTGCGCGCCCACTTCGCAGCGGCCCCCGACCTGGCCGCCGACCAGGTGCGGCGGGCGGGCCCGCGGACCAACCGCACCGGCGTCACCCGCATCCGGGTCGGCGACCCCGGCCACGGCGACCGCGCCGGCGACCACGCCGTCACCCACGCCCTGCGGGCCCTGCGGGAGGCCGAGGGGCGCCGCGGGCACCGGCTGGTCAGCCGCAACCACGTGGTCTCCGTCGCGGTCAACGCGTGTCCCGGCGACGAACCCGTACCCGCCCCGCTCACCGGGCCGCCCAACCCGGCGCCCGCCGAGGGGCCGTACGACCCCGGCACCGCCGTCGGCGTCCTCGTCATCGACACCGGCCTGGTGCACGACTACCGCTCCTACCCGCCGCTCGCCCACACCCGGGGCGACGCACAGGTCCGGGAGACGGACGACCGGGGGGTGCTCCGGCAGTACGTCGGCCACGGCACGTTCATCGCCGGGATCGTCGCCGCCGTCGCACCCAACACCGACGTCACCGTGAGCAACGCGCTCGACGACGCGGGCGCCGTACTGGAGTCCGAGTTCGGCGCCAGGCTCTTCGAGGCGGTCGACCGGGACGGCTGGCCCGACATCATCAGCCTCTCGGCGGGCACCCCCAACGGCCGCCCCGACGGCCTCCTCGGCGCCGACGCCTTCATGCGGGAACTGCGTGACCGGGGAAGCCTGTTGGTGGCCGCCGCCGGGAACAACTCCAGCGCCGCGCCGTTCTGGCCCGCCGCCTACGCCGCCCTGCCCGACTACGCGGACTGCGTGCTCTCGGTCGGCGCGCTGCGCGGGGACGGCGAGTTCGGCGCCTGCTTCAGCAACCACGGCCTCTGGGTGAACGTCTACGCCCCCGGCGAGCGCCTCACCAGCGCCCTCACCGGATTCGACACGCCCGTGCCGTACGTCTACCAGCACTCCACCTACGACGCCTGCCGGTTCGGCTTCACCTACGCCTGCACCTGTCAGTACCCGCGCCACACGGGCGTGCTGAGCGAGGCGCGGCAGGACACCTCCGGCAAACCGGACCAGGTCATGTTCGAGGGGGTCGCGCAGTGGAGCGGGACGTCCTTCGCCACACCGGTCGCCGCCGCGCTGGTCGCGGCGCACATGACAGCGCACAAGGAACGCGACCCGCGCGCGGCGCGCGCCCAGCTCCTTCGGACCGAGACCGGCTACGCGGAGGTGCGCGGGGCGCACGTGCCAGCGCTCAGGCCACCCACCTGGCGCCCGGTGTCCGTCCTCCGGCCGGGTCCGCGGACATGAGGGCCGGAACCGTCTCCTCCACGGCGTACGATGACATGCCGTACACGAGGGGTGGGACCGTGGACCGAGCAGAGGTCGGCGCGTTGGTCCAGTCCGCCGTCGACGGTGACGCGGCGGCCTGGAAGGCGCTCGTGGAAAGGCTGAGCCCGCTGGTGTGGTCCGTGGTGCGCGCGCACCGGCTCTCCGACGCCGACGGGCACGAGGTGTACCAGACGGTGTGGTTCCGCTTCGCCCAGCACCTCGGCAGGATCCGCGAGCCCGACAAGGCCGGGTCCTGGCTGGCCAGTACGGCCCGCCACGAGTGTCTGAAGGTGCTCAGGGGACTGAAGCGGACGATGCCGACGGACGACCCCCAGCTCCTGGACCGGCCCTGCGAGAACCGTACGCCCGAGCAGTCGCTGATCGACTCCGAGGAGGCGGCGGCCCAGGCCGAGCGGATCCGCAGGCTGTGGCAGGAGTTCGAGGAACTCGGCGACCGGTGCAGGCAGTTGCTGCGCGTGCTGATGGCCTCGCCGCCGCCCACCTATCTGGAGGTGTCCGCCGCGCTCGGCATAGCGGTGGGCAGCATCGGCCCCCTGCGCCAGCGCTGTCTGCGCCGCCTGCGGGCCCGTCTCGAGGCGCGGGGTGCGGTATGAGCGGCCTGTACGGGAACCCCGGGGACGAGTTCCCCTCCGACGAGCCCGACGACACCGGTTTCGACGACACCGGCTTCGAGAGCACCGGTTTCGACGACACCGGTGTCGACGGCATCGATTTCGACGGCGGGCCGCTGGAGGAGGAGTTGCGCCAGGCCGCCGCCGTCCTGGACCCGGTCCCCGCCGATCTGCTCCAACTGGCCCTGGAATCCTATGTGTTCCACGACCTCGACGCCCGCATCGCCGAACTCACCTTCGACTCCCTGACCGACGCCCTGCCGGTCAGGGGCATGGCGGACCCGCCGCGCATGCTGACCTTCCGCGCGGGCGAGCTGACGGTCGACGTGGAGGTGACGGGCGAGGGCCTGCTGGGCCAGGTCCTGCCCCCGCAACCGGCCCGGATCGAGATCCTCGGCGGCTCCCGGGCGACGCTCCCGGTCGCCGCCGACACCCTGGGCCGCTTCACCAGCGACACTCCGCCCGCGGGGCCGTTCGCCCTGCGACTGCGCACGGACGCGGACGTGATCGTCACGGAGTGGCTGCGGGCGTAGTACGAGGAGCCCTGAGACCGACTGGCCTTCTACGGATGGTGGTTGGGTTGATTTCGGCTGTGATGAGGGACGGTCGCGGTCCCGGTCGTCTGCCGCCTGCGGTCACCAGGTGACCGGCAACGTCCGTGGCCCCCGGATCAGCGTCCGGTGGCGCCACTCCACCCGCTCGGGCGGGACGGCCAGGCGCAGGCCCGGCAGGCGGTCCAGGAGGGCGTCGGTCAGCAGCTCCGTCTGGAGGCGGGCGAGGACCGCGCCGGTGCAGTAGTGCGGGCCGTTGCCGAACGCCAGGTGCGGGTTCGGGTCGCGGTCGGGGTCGATGCGGTCGGGGTCGGGGAAGACGTCCGGGTCGCGGTTGGCGGCGAGGTAGGAGACGTAGACCGGGTCGCCCGCCGCGATCAAGCGGCCACCGAGCCGCACGTCCTCGAGGGCGATCCGGGCCAGGCCCACCGAGCTGCGGTGCGGGATGTGACGCAGCAGCTCGTCCAGGACGGTGCCGCGCGCCTCGGGCCGGGCGCGCATCCGTTCCATCAGCTCGGGGCGGGTGAGCAGCAGGAACAGCATCTGGCCGCAGTTGTGGGTGACGGCCTCGCCGCCGATCTGCAGCGGCCCGGCGAGCCCGACCGCCTCCTCCTCGCCGATCCGCCCGGCCGCCACGGCCACCCCGAGCAGCGAGTACACGTCGTCGTCCGTGCTGCGGGCGCGGTCCCTGATCGTCTGCGCGATCCACGCGTACATGTCCTTCTTGGCCCGGTCGGCGGTCTCCGCGCCGCCCGAGGTGGAGATGATCCGCCGCGTCCAGGCGTGCACCCGTGCCCGGTCGGCCGCCGGCACGCCCATCACCTCGCTGACGACGGCGACCGGGAAGGGGACCAGCACCCGCTCGATCAGATCGGCGGGCGGCCCGTCCCGTACGACGCCGTCCACCAGCTCGTCCAGGATCTCCTGGGCGCGGGGCCGCAGCCGCTTCATCGCGCCCACGGTGAACGCCCTGGCGACCGGCTTGCGCAGCCGGTTGTGGTCGGGCTGGTCGGCCCAGGCGAGCGAGCCCGGGCGGGGCGCGAAGCTGGGCGCGACCCGGGTCACCTGGCGGCGGGTCACTTCCGCACGGCTGAACCGCGGATCGTTGGTGATCAGCTTCACGTCCTCGTACCGGGTGGCCAGCCACGCCCAGCCCTCACCGAACGGCAACCGGATCCGGGTCAGCGGGCCCTCCCGCATCAGGTCCGCGAGGACCGGGTCGAACTCCGTGCCGTCCAGGTCGAGCGGAGGCCACTCCCGTACCGGCGGCGGGGTCGGACCGGCGACCGGGCCGGTGTGCCCGGCCAGGCCCTTCACTCGCACGGGCGGCGGGTTACCGCCGGGGAGCGCGCTGATCTCCTGCGTCATGCACTCCACCCTGGTACGCGGACCGCGCCGTGTCCTGCGGAAGTGCTCCGGGCGGAGGGTGCCCCGGCCGGAGAGCGCCTGCCGAGAGCCGAGGTCAGCCGTCCGTCCCGTCGATGCCGTCCGTCCCGTCGATGCCGTCCGCCCTGTCGATGCCGTCCGCCCCGTCGACGAGGGCCGCCAGCGCCCGGGCGAGCGCGAGGGCACCCGGACCGGGCGCGCCGCCCGGCTCGGTCATGTAGAGATCGCGCCGGATCTCCACCATCAGGGCGCTGACCCGGGGCTCGCGGCCGTGGAACTCCAGCGGTACGTACGCGCCGCTGAAGGGGCTGTCCAGCCCGGTCTGCCCGCACGTCCGGAACGCCTCCCGGGCCAGCCGGGCGAGCATCGGCGGGGTGTGGAAGGCGTCGGTGCCCAGGCACACCGGCGGGCGGGGTCCGGCGCCGTGCAGCTCGTAGGGCAGCGGCGCGCTGGGATAGGAGTGCACGTCGATCACGACGGCCCGTCCGGTGGCGGCCAGCCGGTCGCGCACCGCCTCGGTCATCGCCCGCGCGTACGGCCGGAAGTAGCGCTCGATCAGCGCCCCGGGGTCGGTGCCGGCGGGCCGCAGCGGAGCCCGGTGCGTGGTCCGGGTGTAGACGGCGCCCATGCCGACGGCCAGCATCTCCTCCCGCTCGTCCGGGAACCGCTCCGGATCGACGACCAGCCGCGACAGCCGGTTGTGGAACCGCCAGGGAGCCGCCCGGCACAGCCCCGCCGCGCGCTCCGCGATGTCCGCGGTGTGCGCGTCGGTGATGTGGTCCAGTTCCGCTTCGAGCGCGGCGTCGTCCAGCAGGACGCCCTGCCGTACGTCCGGCGGTATCTCCCGCGCGGAGTGCGGCACGTGCAGGATCACCGGCGACCGGGCCGCGCCGGCCAGGAGTTCGAACGACGGGGCGGGCGTGGCACGGGACGAGGTCTGCACGGGCTGCTCCAGGGGCGCTGTCGGTGATCCGGTACCAACTCTCGCACCGGCGGCCGCACCTGTTCCGGGGACGGCTCCGCCCCGGCCGGGAAGTGCCGGCCGGGGCGGAGCCAGGTGCGGGGCGACCGTCGGGCCGGCCGGGTCAGCTCAGGACGGCGAGCGCCTCGTTCCAGGTGGCCGACGGGCGCATGACCGCGTCCGCCTTGGCCTTCTCCGGCTGGTAGTAGCCGCCGATGTCGGCCGGCGAGCCCTGGACCGCGGCCAGCTCCCCGACGATCTTCTGCTCGTCGGCCGTGAGGGTCTCGGCGAGCGGCGCGAACGCCTTGGCCAGGTCGGCGTCGTCGGTCTGCCGGGCCAGCTCCTGCGCCCAGTACAGGGACAGGTAGAAGTGGCTGCCGCGGTTGTCGATGCCGCCGACGCGACGGGTCGGGGACTTGTCCTCGTCGAGGAAGGTCGCCGTGGCGCGGTCGAGGGTGTCGGCGAGGACCTTGGCACGGGTGTTGCCGGTGGCCTGCGCGTACTGCTCGAAGGACGGCACCAGGGCGAAGAACTCACCCAACGAGTCCCAGCGCAGGTAGTTCTCCTTGACCAGCTGCTGGACGTGCTTCGGCGCGCTGCCGCCGGCACCGGTCTCGAACAGTCCGCCGCCCGCCATCAGCGGGACGACCGACAGCATCTTGGCGCTGGTGCCCAGCTCCAGGATCGGGAACAGGTCGGTGAGGTAGTCGCGCAGGACGTTGCCGGTCACCGAGATGGTGTTCTCGCCGCGGCGGATGCGCTCCACCGACAGCTTGGTGGCCTCCACCGGCGCCAGGATCCGGATGTCCAGGCCCTCGGTGTCGTGCTCCGGCAGGTACGCCTTGACCTTCTCGATCAGCTGGGCGTCGTGGGCGCGGGTCTCGTCCAGCCAGAACACGGCCGGGTCGCCGGTGGCGCGGGCGCGGGTGACGGCGAGCTTCACCCAGTCCTTGATCGGCGCGTCCTTGGTCTGGCAGGCGCGGAAGGTGTCGCCGGCCGAGACGGTCTGCTCCAGGACGACGTTGCCGGCCTGGTCGACCAGCCGGACCGTGCCGGTGACCGGGATCTCGAAGGTCTTGTCGTGGCTGCCGTACTCCTCGGCCTTCTGCGCCATCAGGCCGACGTTCGGTACGGAGCCCATGGTGGCGGGGTCGTAGGCGCCGTGGGCCCGGCAGTCGTCGAGTACGGCCTGGTAGACGCCGGAGTAGGAGGAGTCCGGCAGCACCGCGAGGGTGTCGGCCTCCTGGCCGTCGGGGCCCCACATGTGACCGGAGGTGCGGATCATGGCCGGCATGGAGGCGTCGACGATCACGTCGGACGGGACGTGCAGGTTGGTGATGCCCTTGTCGGAGTCGACCATGGCCAGCGCCGGGCCCTCGGCCAGCTCGGCGTCGAAGGAGGCCTTGATCTCGTCACCGTTCGGCAGGGACTCCAGGCCCTTGAAGATGCCGCCCAGACCGTCGTTCGGGGTCAGACCGGCCGCGGCGAACGTCTCGCCGTACTTCGCGAAGGTCTGCGGGAAGAAGGCGCGCACCACGTGGCCGAAGACGATCGGGTCGGAGACCTTCATCATCGTGGCCTTCAGGTGCACGGAGAACAGGACGCCCTCCTCCTTGGCGCGGGCGACCTGCGCGGTGAGGAACTCGCGCAGGGCGGCCACGCGCATCACGGAGGCGTCCACGACCTCGCCGGCCTGGACCGGCACGGACTCGCGCAGGACGGTGGTGGAGCCGTCGTCGCCCTTCAGCTCGATGCGCAGCGAACCGGCCTCGGAGACGACCGTGGACTTCTCCGTCGAGCGGAAGTCGTCGACGCCCATGGTCGCCACGTTGGTCTTGGAGTCGGCGGACCAGGCGCCCATGCGGTGCGGGTGGGTCTTCGCGTAGTTCTTGACCGAGGCGGGGGCGCGGCGGTCGGAGTTGCCCTCGCGCAGCACCGGGTTGACGGCCGAGCCCTTGATCTTGTCGTAGCGGGCGCGGATCTCGCGCTCCTCGTCCGACTTGGGGTCGTCCGGGTAGTCCGGCAGCGCGTAGCCCTTGCCCTGCAGTTCCGCGACGGCGGCCTTCAGCTGGGGGATGGACGCCGAGATGTTCGGCAGCTTGATGATGTTGGCCTCGGGCGTCTTGGCCAGCTCACCCAGCTCGGTCAGCGCGTCCGGGATGCGCTGGTCCTCGTTCAGGTACTCCGGGAAGACGGCGATGATGCGCCCGGCCAGGGAGATGTCGCGGGTCTCCACGGAGACACCGGCCTGTGCGGCGTACGCCTGGATCACCGGCAGGAACGAGTGCGTGGCCAGGGCCGGGGCCTCGTCTGTGTAGGTGTAGATGATGGTCGAGTCAGTCACCGGGTGCTCCGCTCCACGTCTGCAACATTGCTCGACATCAAGATATCTCGTGAACCCCGCCCACTCGACAGCGGTCCACCCCCACGCCGGAATCACACTCGTGTCGCCGAGGCGCAACCGGGGTGGCCGATTCTGTGGTCCAGGAAGTTGATCGCCCCATCACCGACGGCCGGATCCGACCGCCCGGCCGTCCGAGCGAAAGCGGACCATGAGATATCGCAGCAGAGTGACGGCCCCCGCGGCCGCCCTGATCGGCACGGCGACCGCACTGACCCTCGGCCCCGCCGCCCAGGCGCGCCCGATGACCGGCAAGGACACGGGGAACCCCGGCAAGGACACGGGGACCCCCGGCCCGGAGACCCTCGGCGACCCGGTCTTCCCGGCCCTCGGCAACGACGGCTACCGCGTCTCCTCCTACCACCTCGACCTCGCCTACGACCCGACGACCAAGCTGGTCGAGGGCACCGTGACCCTGTGCATACGCACCGACCGGTGTCTGACGCGGTTCTCCCTGGACTCCCTCGGCCTGGACATACGCTCCGTGGACGTCGACGGCAGCCCGGCCCAGTTCGAGCAGGCCGACGAGAAGCTGCGCGTCACGCCCGCCCGGGAGCTGCCGGCCGGCCGCCGGGCCACGGTGTGCGTCGCCTACTCCGCCGACCCGCACCGCAGCCTCCCGCACACCGGCTGGGTCGTCACCCCGGACGGGTTCGCGGTGTGCGGCCAGCCGAACTCCTCGCACACCGTCTTCCCGTGCAACGACCACCCCTCGGACAAGGCGGACTTCACCTTCCGGCTCACCGTGCCGGACCCGCTGCGCGCGGTCGCCAACGGCCTGCTGGTGGGCACCGAGAGCCTGTCCGGCGGCCGTACCGCGTACTCGTACCGCTCCCGCTCGCCGATGGCCACCGAACTGGTCCAGATCACCGTCGGCGACTACGTGGTCAAGGACCGGCAGGGCCCGCACGGCCTGCCCCTGCGCGACGTCGTACCGACCGCCCGCGCCACCGCCCTGGAACCGGCGCTCGCCCTCACCCCCGGCCTGGTGGACTGGCTGGAGGGGCACCTGGGCGCGTTCCCCTTCGAGACGTACGGCCTGCTGCCGTGCAACTCCGACGACCCGAACGCCTTCGACTTCACCGGCCTGGAGACCCAGACCCTCACCCTGTACAAGCCGAACTTCCTGCTCCAGGAGGAGAAGAAGATCGGCTCGCACATGATGCACGAGCTGGTCCACTCCTGGTTCGGCAACATGGTCAGCCCCGCCACCTGGGCCGACCTGTGGCTCAACGAGGGCCACGCCGACTTCTACGGACTGCTGTACCGCTACGAGCGCGGCTGGACCGACTCCCTCGGCTACAGCACCTTCGAGGACCGTATGAAGTACACGTACGGCGTCGGCGACCAGTGGCGGCACGACTCGGGCCCGGTCGCCGCGCCCAACGCGGTCAACCTCTTCGACAGCCAGCGCTACACGGGCGGCGTGCTGGTCCTGTACGCGCTGCGCCAGGTCGTCGGCGAGGACGTCTTCCACACGATCGAGCGCTGCTTCCTGGACCGGTACCGGAACTCCTCGGCGACGACGGAGGACTACATCGCCGTCGCCTCGGAGGTCTCCGGTCAGGACCTGTCCGGCTTCCTGCGGGACTGGCTCTACGGCACCAAGACCCCGCGGATGCCCGGCCACCCGGACTGGACGGTCACGCCGGTGACCCCGTCGCTCGCCGCGCCGCACAGCCGCAGGGGCGGCCACTGGCACGAGAACTCGGCGACTCTCTGAGCCGTCAGTCGAGGTGGGCGGCGCGCGCGTCGCCCACCTCCTCGCCACTGCGCTGGTGCGGGATCACCACCGTCCCCTGCTGCAGGGCCACCGTCCGCGCCGGGGCCGGGATGCGGATGCCCTCCTCGCGGTAGCGGCGGTGCAGGCGCTTGATGAACTCGTGCTTGATCCGGTACTGGTCGCTGAACTCGCCGACCCCGAGGACGACCGTGAAGCCGACGCGGGAGTCGCCGAAGGTGTGGAAACGGATGGCCGGTTCGTGGTCCGGGAGGGCGCCGGCGACGTCGGTCATGACCTCGGTGACGACCTCGGCGGTCACCCGCTCGACGTGGTCCAGGTCGCTGTCGTAGCCCACCCCCACCTGCACCAGGACCGTCAACCGCTGCTCGGGACGGGTGTAGTTGGTCATGTTCGACTTGGCGAGCTGCCCGTTGGGCACGACCACCAGGTTGTTGGAGAGCTGCCGCACGGTCGTCTGGCGCCAGTTGATGTCCACGACGTACCCCTCCTCACCGCTGCCGAGCCGGATGTAGTCGCCCGGCTGCACGGTCTTGGAGGCGAGGATGTGGATGCCGGCGAAGAGGTTGGCGAGGGTGTCCTGCAGGGCCAGGGCGACGGCCAGACCGCCCACGCCCAGGGCGGTGAGCATCGGCGCTATCGAGATGCCCAGCGTCTGCAGCACCACCAGGAAGCCGATCGCCAGCACCAGCACCCGGGTGATGTTCACGAAGATGGTGGCCGACCCGGCGACGCCCGAGCGGGACTGGGTGACCCGCTGCACCAGCCCGGCGATCACCCGCGCCGCGGACAGCGTCACCACGAAGATGAGCCACACCTGGAGCGCCTGGTTGACGTGGTGCTGGACGGTTCGGGTCAGCGGCAGCACCGCCGCGCCCGCCGCCGCACCGCCGGCGATCGCCGCCCAGGGCACCACACCGCGCAGGGCGTCCACGATGACGTCGTCGCCGCTCCACCGGGTCCGCTTGGCGTGCTTGGCCAGCCAGCGCAGCAGCGTCCGGGACAGGAAGGCCAGCAGCAGGCCCGCCGCCAGGGCGATCGAGGCGAGCACGCCGTCGTCCAGGGTCGGCGTGCGGTTCACCGGTCGCCTCCGGGAAGACGGTCCGCTGCGGTCCGTGCCGCCGTCGGCCGGATGTGAAGTCTCGTCACGTGGTCACCTGTTCGTTTCCGGGATGTGCGGTCGCGTCCGCCGGCGCGCCAGGTACGACGTCGCCGGCGGCCGCGACTGTTCATCCTGCCGTATGGCGAACGGGAGTTCGTATCCTGGGTCGGGCGGGCGGCGGACACACGGATCCGTGACCGACCCCTGCCGCCCCGCGCTCCGCGCCCCGCCCCGGTCGGCGCGGCACCCTCCCTCAGATGACCTTCCAGCGCACCAGCGCGCCCAGCGTCAGCGCGCCCGGCAGCAGCGGCAGCCAGACGGTGATGATCCGGTAGGCGAGTACGACCGCCGTGGCCACCGCCGCCGGGCCGCCCGCCGCGACCAGGGCCACGATCAGCGCGGCCTCGACGGAACCGAGACCGCCCGGTGTGGGCACCAGGGCCACCGCGGCCGTCGCCGCCAGATAGGCCAGCGCGATGTGCGCGGGCGGCACCGGCAGGTCCATCGCCCGCCCCACCGCGACCAGCCCGGCGGCCTGCAGCGCCGGGAAGGCCAGCGACCCGCCCCACAGGGCCAGGGCGCGGGCCGGCCGCGTGTGCACCGCACGGGCCTCGCCCAGCGCGGCCCGCAGGAACGAGGACACGGCCGTGCGCAGTCGTCGTACGAGCGCCAGCGCGGCCACCGCCCCGACGAGCAGGCCGGCCGCCCCCAGCAGCAGCCAGGCCGCCGCCCCGCCGGGCAGCAGGCCGCCCGGGCTCAGCGCGCCGGGGAAGGCGATCAGCAGGGCGGCCAGCAGCGCGAGCCGGCCCACGCACTCCGCCAGCATGTAGAGGGCGAGGGCGGCCGAGGAGCGGGCCAGGGGGACCCCGCACACGGTCATGAAGCGCAGGTTCACCGCGCCGGCGCCGAGCCCGGTCGGCAGCAGGTGGTTGGCGGCGCCCGCCGCGAACTGGGTGGCGAGCAGCCGCCGTTTGGGCAGCGGCTGCACCACCGCGCCCTGCCGGGTGACCGCGGCGGCCACCCAGGTCAGGCAGGTCGCGCCGCAGGCCGCCAGCAGCCATGGCCAGGAGGCCGTCCGCAGCTGGCCGAAACCCTCCGCGAGGACGGAGCGGTTCCGCACCGCCGCCACGGTGACGAGCAGGAGCGGGACCAGGCACAGCACCTGGCGGACGGGGACGCGTCGGGGGAGCCGTCCCGGGGGCGCGGGGGGAAGCTGGACCGCTGTCACATCCGTAGAGGTTTTCCGGGCCGCGCCAACGGCGGGTGGCGGAATCGGGGACGGGGGCTGAACCGGCGGCGGAGGCTTCAGGACGGGCCGCGGACGAGGGCGCCGCGGCCGGGTCCGCGGCTCCCTCGGACGGGTGTGCGCCGAGCGGGCATTGACCTCAATGACGCTTGAGGTCTTACGTTCTCCTGCATGAGCATGGAGACCACAGCCTGGACACAGCTGCACAGCGTGATGACCGCGCAGCAGGAGCGCCGCCCGTTCGAACGGGCCACCCTGCGCCGCATCGCCGCCTTCGCCCGCCCGCACCGCCGGGGCATCGCCCGTTTCGTGCTGCTCGGGGTGGTGACCGCGCTGCTCGCCGTCGCGACCCCGGTGCTGGCCGGACGCGTCGTCGACGCGATCGTGTCGGGTGACGACTCCGGCCGGGTCGTACGACTGGCCCTGCTCATCGCGGGGGTCGCGGTCGCCGAGGCGGCGCTCGGCATCCTCGGCCGGCGCCTGTCGGCGACGCTCGGGGAGGGCCTCATCCTCGACCTCAGGACGGCTGTGTTCGATCATGTGCAGCGCATGCCCGTCGCGTTCTTCACACGTACTCGTACGGGAGCGCTGGTCAGTCGGCTCAACAACGACGTCATCGGCGCCCAGCGGGCGTTCAGCAACACCCTGTCGGGTGTGGTGAGCAACCTGGTCACGCTGCTGCTCACGCTCGTGGTCATGCTCACCCTGTCCTGGCAGATCACCCTGCTCGCGCTGGTGCTGCTGCCGGTGTTCCTGCTGCCCGCCCGCCGGATGGGCAGCAGGATGGCGGGCCTGCAGCGGGAGGCGGCGGCGCTGAACGCGGCCATGGGCACCCGGATGACGGAGCGCTTCTCGGCCCCCGGCGCCACCCTGGTCAAACTGTTCGGGCGGCCCGAGGAGGAGTCGGCGCAGTTCGCGGCGCGCGCCGGTCTGGTGCGCGACATCGGGGTGCGCACGGCCACCTCGCAGTCGGTGTTCATCACCTCGCTCACCCTCGTCTCCGCCCTGGCGCTGGCCCTGGTCTACGGCCTCGGCGGCTGGTTCGCCCTGCACGGCACCCTGCAGCCGGGCGCCGTGGTGTCCCTGGCCCTGCTGCTGACCCGGCTCTACGCGCCGCTCACCGCGCTCGCCGGCGCCCGGGTCGAGATCATGTCCGCCCTCGTCAGCTTCGAGCGGGTGTTCGAGGTGCTCGATCTCGAGCCGCTCATCGTGGAGAAGCCGGAGGCGCGCGAGGTGCCCGAGGGCCCGGTGGCGGTCGAGTTCGACGAGGTCCGCTTCGGCTACCCGGCCGCCGACAAGGTCTCCCTCGCCTCCCTGGAGGAGGTCGCCACCCTCGACACCAGAGGCGGCGCCGAGGTCCTGCACGGCATCTCCTTCCGCGCCGAACCCGGCCAGACCATCGCCCTCGTCGGCTCCTCCGGCGCCGGCAAGTCCACCATCGCCCAGCTGCTGCCGCGCCTGTACGACGTCGACGCCGGCGCCGTCCGCGTGGGCGGGGTGGACGTCCGCGACCTGAGTGCCACCTCGCTGCGGGCCACCCTCGGCATGGTCACCCAGGACGGCCACCTCTTCCACGACACCGTCCGCGCCAACCTGCTGCTGGCCCGGCCCGCCGCCACCGACGACGACCTCTGGGACGCCCTCGGCCGCGCCCGCCTGGCCGAGGTCGTACGGTCCCTGCCCGACGGCCTGGACACGGTGGTCGGCGAGCGCGGCTACCGGCTCTCCGGCGGCGAGCGCCAGCGCATGACCATCGCCCGGCTGCTGCTGGCCCGCCAGCGCGTGGTCATCCTCGACGAGGCCACCGCCCACCTGGACAACACCTCGGAGGCGGCCGTGCAGGAGGCCCTCACCGAGGCCCTGGAAGGACGCACCGCCGTGGTCATCGCGCACCGGCTGTCCACGGTCCGGGCCGCCGACCAGATCCTCGTGGTGGAGGCCGGCCACATCGTGGAGCGCGGCACGCACGACGAACTCCTGGCGGCCGGCGGACGCTACGCGGAACTGCACCGCACCCAGTTCGCCGGCCACGACGACGAAGTGCCGACGGCCTGAACCCGCGGCGCCCACGGCGCCGCGCAGCCGCCGCGAGGGCCTGGGCCCTGTCGTCCCCGCCTGTCCGGCGACGCCTGGCACGCACGCTCGCCCGTGTTGCCGAAACGCCCACGTGGCTCCGCCACGAGGGCGCTCCGGCGCCCTGCGATCGCACGCACCAGACACCGCCGGACCCACCCTCCGGGCGGACGACGGGAATGTGACGACAGGACCTCGCGGTGCGGGGCGGGACGTGTGAGCCGGCGCGGTCTGGATACGCGGTCCGCACGGCACCACGGCCCCTGCGGAAGGCCCACCCCGCCATGACCAGTGCGAACGACCGGCCCGGCCCGGAATCGGAGATCACCCTCCGGGTCAACGGCAAACCCCACACCCTGCTCGTCGACCACCGGCGGGTCCTGCTGGACCTGCTGCGCGAGGACCTCGGCCTCACCGGGGCCAAGAAGGGCTGCGACCACGGCCAGTGCGGCGCCTGCACCGTGCTCGTCGACGGGCGCCGCCTGGACAGCTGTCTGCTGCTCGTCGTCGCCCTGGACGGCGGCGAGGTCACCACCATCGAGGGCCTGGGCGGGGACGGCGAGGAGCCGCACCCCCTCCAGCGGGCCTTCCTCGACCGGGACGCCTTCCAGTGCGGCTACTGCACCCCCGGCCAGATCTGCTCGGCCGTCGGCGCCCTCGCGGAGGCCGCGGCCGGACACCCCTCGCACGTCACCGACCCCGCCGCCCCCTCCGGCCGCCCCGTCCCGCTGGACCGGGCCGAGATCGCCGAGCGGCTCAGCGGCAACCTCTGCCGCTGCGGCGCCTACCCCCGCATCGTCGATGCCGTGCGGGACGTGATCCCGTGAAGCCCTTCGGATACGTCCGGCCCGGCAGCGTCCAGGAAGCGGTGGAGGCCTTCGCCGCCCACCCCCGCGCCCACTACCTGGCCGGCGGCACCAACCTCGTCGACCTCATGAAACTCGGCGTCGAACAGCCCGCCGTCCTCATCGACGTCGGCCGGCTCCCGCTGGACACCGTGGACGAACTGCCCGACGGCTCGCTGCGCGTCGGCGCCACCGTCCGCAACAGCGACCTCGCCGCCCACCCGGCCGTCCGCGACCGCTACCCCGCGCTCTCCCAGGCGCTGCTCGCGGGCGCCTCCGCCCAGCTGCGCAACGCCGCCACCACCGGCGGCAACCTGCTCCAGCGCACCCGCTGCCCCTACTTCCAGGACCCGGACAAACCCTGCAACAAACGCGCGCCCGGCAGCGGCTGCGGCGCCCTGGACGGCGTACACCGCGACCACGCCGTCCTCGGCCACTCCCCGCACTGCGTGGCCACCCACCCCTCCGACATGGCCGTGGCCCTGGCCGCCCTGGACGCCCGCGTCGAGCTGTACGGCACCGACGGCACCCGCAGCCTGCCCGTGGCCGACTTCCACCGGCTGCCCGGCGACCACCCCGAACGCGACACCGAGATCCGCCCCGGCGAACTCATCACCGGCGTGCTGCTCCCGGCCGCCACCGCGTTCGCGCCCTCCGCCTACCGCAAGGCCCGCGACCGGGCGTCGTACGCCTTCGCCCTCGCCTCCGTCGCCGTGCTGCTGCGGGTGTCGGACAGCGGTGTGATCACCCAGGCGGGCCTCGCCTTCGGCGGCCTGGCGCACCGGCCCTGGCGGGCCCGCCACACCGAACGCGCCCTGCTGGGCGCACCCGCCACCCCCGCCGCCTTCGAGGGCGCCGTCGCCCTGGAACTCGACGCCGCCGAACCCCTGCGCGACAACGCCTACAAGGTGCCCCTCGCCCGCAACCTCGCCCTCGACGTCCTGGCCCGCCTCGCCCCGGCCCACGCCACCGCCTGAACCGCCACACTGGAGGACCCATGCCCCGCACCGGCACCGCGCTGGGCGCCCCGGCCGAGCGCCGGGAAGGACGGGAGAAGGTCACCGGCGCCGCCCGCTACGCCGCCGAGTACCCGCTGCCGGGCCGCGCCTTCGGCCGGGCGGTGCCCGCCTCGGTGGCCCGTGGCCGGGTCACCGGCGTCGACACCGCCGCCGCCCTCGCCCTCCCGGGCGTCCTCGCCGTCCTCACCCACGAGAACGCCCCGCGCCTCGCCGAACCCGACGACGCCACCCTCGCCGTACTGCAGGACGCCCGCGTCCCGCACCGTGGCTGGTTCGTCGCGCTGGCCGTCGCCGAGAGCCCGGAGGCGGCCCGCGCCGCCGCCCGGGCGGTCCGCGTGGACTACGCCACCGAGGAACACGACGTGCACCTCACCCCGGACCACCCGGCCGCCCGCGACGCCGAGGAGACCGGCAGCGGCCAGCCGGGCCGCACCCAACAGGGCGACCCCGAGGGCGCGTTCGCGTCCGGCGAGGTCCGGGTGGACGTCGAGTACCGGGTGCCGCCCCTGCACAACCACCCGATGGAACCGCACACGAGCACCGCGCACTGGCAGGGCGACCGGCTCACCGTGTACACCTCCAGCCAGGGCGGCACCACCGCACGCGCCGTCCTCGCCCAGGTGTTCCGGCTGCCCGAGGAGCAGATCACCGTCGTGGCCGAGCACGTCGGCGGCGGCTTCGGGTCCAAGGGCACCCCGCGCCCCGACCTGGTGCTCGCCGCACTGGCCGCACGGCACACCGGCCGGCCCGTCACCGTCGCCCTCCCGCGCCGCCAGCTGCCCGCCGTCGTCGGACACCGCGCGCCCACCCTGCACCGGCTGCGCCTGGCCGCCGCCCCGGACGGCCGGCTCACCGCCCTGCTGCACGAGGTGACCACGCACACCTCCCGCGTGAAGGAGTTCGTGGAACCGGCCGCGGTGCCCGCCCGCGTCATGTACGCCGTGCCGAACCTGCGCACCGTCCACCGGGTGGTGGCACTGGACGTCCCCACCCCGTCGTGGATGCGCGCGCCCGGCGAGGCGCCCGGCATGTACGCCCTGGAGTCGGCCGTCGACGAACTCGCCGACACCCTCGGCATGGACCCCGTGGAGCTGCGCGCCCGCAACGAACCCGAACGGGAGCCGGACAGCGGCAGGCCGTTCAGCAGCAGGCACCTCGTCGACTGCCTGCGGGAGGGCGCCCGGCGCTTCGACTGGGCCCGCCGCGACCCGCGCCCCGGGATCCGCGCCGAGGGCCCGCTGCTGGTCGGCACCGGCGTGGCCGCCGCCACCTACCCCGTCCAGGTGGTCCCGTCCAGCGCCACCGCGACCGCCCTGCCGGACGGCACCTTCGTGGTGCGGACCAACGCCGCCGACATCGGCACCGGAGCCCGTACCGTCCTGGCTCAGGTGGCCGCCGACGCCCTCGGCGTGCCGCTGGACCGGGTCAGGACCGAGGTGGGCCGCAGCGACCTGCCCCCGGCCCCGCTGGCCGGCGGGTCCTCCGGCACCGCCTCCTGGGGCTGGGCCGTCCACGACGCCTGCGCGCGCCTGGCCGGACGCCTCGCCCGGCACACCGGCCCGCTGCCCGACGGCGGACTCGGCGAGCGGGCGGACACCACGGGCCGGGCCGACGCCGACAGCCCCTACGCCCGGCACGCCTTCGGCGCGCACTTCGCCGAGGTCGCCGTGGACACCGTCACCGGCGAGATCCGGGTGCGCCGACTTCTCGGCGTCTACGCCGCCGGACGGATCCTCAACGCCCGTACCGCCCGCTCCCAGTTCGTCGGCGGCATGACCATGGGCCTGGGCATGGCCCTCACCGAGGGCAGCACGACGGACCCGGCCTTCGGCGACTTCGCGGAGTCGGACCTGGCCTCCTACCACGTGCCCGCCCACGCCGACGTCCCGGACATCGAGGCCCACTGGATCGACGAGGACGACCCCCACCTCAACCCCATGGGCAGCAAGGGCATCGGCGAGATCGGCATCGTCGGCACCGCCGCCGCCATCGGCAACGCCGTCCACCACGCCACCGCGGTCCGCTTCCGCGAGCTGCCCCTCACCCCGGACCGGGTGCTGACCGCCCTGTCCGGCGGGTGACCGGGCCCGCGAGGTTTGCCGGTGCCGGGACCCTGGAAGGCCGCTGGAAGGCGACCCGTCCGGGGCGGCCCTCCAAGGCAAGGGAGCGGGGAGATGCGCGAGGCGGCGCTGCGCGTGCTGGCCGTGGACGACGAGGAACCCGCGCTGGAGGAACTGCTGTTCCGGCTGCGCGAGGACCCGCGGGTGGGCAGCGTCCAGTCCGCGCCCGAGGCCGGCGAGGCGCTGCGGCGACTGGACCGGGCCCGCCGGGAGCGGGCCGGCCCGGACGCGGCCGACGCCATCGACGTCGTCTTCCTCGACATCAACATGCCGGGTCTCGACGGCCTCGAACTGGCGGGCCTGCTGGCCGGCTTCGCCCGCCCGCCGCTGATCGTCTTCGTCACCGCCCACGAGGACTTCGCGGTACGGGCCTTCGACCTCAAGGCCGTGGACTACCTGCTGAAACCGATCCGCCCGGAACGCTTCTCGGAAGCCGTGCGGCGGGTGGCCGAACTGACCCGCGCCGGACAGGGGCCGGGCCGGCCGAGGGCCCTGGGCGAGCACGTCCCGGTGGAACTGGGAGGGATCACCCGGTTCGTCGGCGTCGCCGACATCACCTACGTCGAGGCGCAGGGCGACTACGCCCGCCTGCACACCCGGCGGGGCAGCCACCTGGTGCGGATCCCGCTGGCCACACTGGAGGAACAGTGGCGCCCCCACGGGTTCGTCCGCATCCACCGCAGCCACCTGGTGGCCCTCGGGAGCATCGAGGAACTGCGCCTGGAGGCGGGCAATCTGACCGTCAAGGTCGGCGACCGCGTCCTCGCCGTGAGCCGCCGCAACGCCCGTGAACTGCGCGATCTGCTCGCCGTACACGCCAAGGGCGCGGTGAGCGGGCCACGTTGACCCGTCGTGCACCGCGCGCGGTGGCTACCTCGTGGCCGCCGCGCTGCGTACACTCGCCGCAACAAAGGTGATCACCGCGGTGTTTGGGGTGCGTCATGGGTGCGGAATCCGTCCCCCGCCGAGAGGTGGTCACCGGGGAACCGCGCCCGGCCCGGGGGGCCGAGGCACCGCACCTCCCGGGAACCGGATCCCCACCCGCCGACGACGACACCACCCTGCGAAAGTTGATGCGCCGTCAACTACGGGCCGCCCTCACCGCCACCGCGCTGCTCGTCCTCGCCCTCGGCCTGCTCCCCGTCGTCTTCCGGCTGCCACCGCTCACCGGCACCCTGCCGCGCGCCCCG
Source organism: Streptomyces sp. NPDC006739 (assembly GCF_042869815.1). Lineage (NCBI taxonomy): Bacteria > Bacillati > Actinomycetota > Actinomycetes > Kitasatosporales > Streptomycetaceae > Streptomyces > Streptomyces sp. NPDC006739. Next base: position 82,320 of record NZ_JBIAGM010000003.1, on the reverse strand, counting down.
ATCGCCGTCTGGATCGTCCTCGGCGTGGCACCGTACCCGGCGCTGATGGGCATCGGACGCTGGTACGTGCGCCGCGCCGAACGCAACGAGACCGAGTTCGCCGCCCACCGGGCCGGACCCGGAGCCGGCCGTTGAACCAGACGTACGGCATGGTCGGCGTGTCGGCCGTGGTCCTCGCCACGGTGCTCGTCGGCGCGCTGGGTCTGCGTCTGTCCCGGACCACCTCCGACTTCTACGTCGCCTCGCGCAGCGTCCCCCCACCGCTCAACGCGGCCGCGGTCAGCGGCGAATACCTCTCCGCGGCCTCCTTCCTCGGCGTCGCCGGACTCGTCCTCGCCCAGGGCGCCGACATGCTGTGGTTCCCCATCGGCTACACGGCCGGATTCCTCGTCCTGCTGGCCTTCGTCGCCGCCCCGCTGCGCCGCTCCGGCGCCTACACCCTGCCGGACTTCGCGGAGGCCCGGCTGGAGTCCCGGGCGGTGAGGCGGACCGCCGGCGCGCTGGTCGTCGGCGTCGGCTGGCTCTACCTGCTGCCCCAACTGCGCGGCGCCGGACTGACCCTGCGCCTGCTCACCGGCTCACCGGCCTGGCTGGGCGGCCTGGTCGTGGCCGTCGTGGTGACCGCGGCCGTGGCCGCCGGCGGCATGCGCAGCATCACCTTCGTCCAGGCGTTCCAGTACTGGCTGAAACTCACCGCCCTGCTGGTGCCCGCGGTGTTCCTGCTGCTCGCCTGGCGCTCCGACCACACCCCGCCCCCGGCCTGGGACGAGCGGCCCGTCTTCCACCGCTCCACCCAGATCCGCGTCGACCGGGCCGTGCGCGTCACGTTCCACGAGCCGGTGCGGGTGCGGGCCACCGGCACCGTCGACGGCCGCCCCCTGCACGAGCGCACCCTGTCCCTCGGCGAGGGAGCGCACCGCCTCGCGGCCGGTACCACCCTGCGCTTCCCGCCCGGCGCCCAGGTGCCCCTGCCGGACGACGGCCCCGGCCGCGCGGCACCCTCCAGCTGGGCACGGCCCCTGTCCGCGAACCGCGAGGAACACGGCCTGTACGCCACCTACGGGCTGATCCTCGCCACCTTCCTCGGCACCATGGGCCTGCCGCACGTGGTGGTCCGCTTCTACACCAGCCCGGACGGCCGCGCCGCCCGCCGCACCGCCGCCGTCGTGCTCGCCCTGCTCGGCGCCTTCTACGTCCTGATCCCCCTCTACGGCGTCCTCGGCCGCGTCTACGCCCCCGACCTCCTCCTCACCGGCGACACGGACGCGGCGGTGCTCGTCCTGCCGCAGCGGCTGATCGGCGGCGTGGGCGGCGACCTGCTCGGCGCCCTGGTCGCCGGCGGCGCCTTCGCGGCGTTCCTGTCGACGGTCTCCGGACTCACCATGTCCGTCGCGGGCGTGCTCACCCAGGACGTGCTGCCGAGTCTCGGCATCCGGCACTTCAGGCCGGCCACGGTCCTGGCGATCGCGGTGCCCACCGCCGCCAACACCGTGGTCAGCGAGCTGCCCGTGGCCGACGCGGTCGGACTCGCCTTCGCCGTCTCCGCCTCCTCCTTCTGCCCGCTGCTCGTGCTGGGCATCTGGTGGCGCGGCCTGACCGCGCCCGGCGCGCTCGCCGGACTCGTCCTCGGCGGCGGCTCCGCGCTCCTCGCGGTGACGGCGACCATCGCAGGCGGAGCCCGCTCCGGCTGGCCGCACACCCTGCTGGCCTGGCCCGCCGTCTGGTCGGTGCCCGTCGGGTTCGCCGCCATGGTGCTCGCCTCCCTGGCCACCCGGGGGCGGGTCCCCGCCGGTACCGGGGCCACGATGGCCCGGATCCATCTGCCCGAGACACCGGCCGGCTGCGCCGCGGGACGCCGCCCATGAGCGCGCTCGCCGCCGTCGCCCTCGCCGCCGCCGCGCTCGCCCTGTTCACCCTGGGCGCCGGCGTCGGCCATCTCGCCGCACGCCGGCAGCAGGAGGACCCGGCGGGCCTCGGCACCCCGGTCGAACGCGCCACCTTCCACACCCTGCACCGGGCGGCGCTCGCCGCGCCGCTGCTGCGCGCGGGCCTCACCGCCGACACCGCCCGCAGGGCGGCCCGGCGCCTGCGCCCGCTGCTCGGCACGGTCGCCCTGAGCCTCACCGACGAGGAGACCGTGCTGGCCTGGGACGGCGTCGGCGACCATCACCGCGACGAACTGGCGGCGCAGCTCGCCCACGCCGTACGCACCGGCCGCACCCAGTCGTTCAGGACGACCTGCGACAACGCAACCTGCCCGGTCCGCTGGGGCGTCGTCGCGCCGCTCGTCGTCGACAGCCGGGTGCCCGGCACGCTGGCCGCGTTCGGCGACCGGCAGTCCGCGGTGATGATCCGGGCCGCCGAGGAGGTGGCCCGCTGGGTCTCCGTCCAGCTGGAACTCGCCGACCTGGACCGGGCCCGCTCCAGCGCCATCGAGGCCGAGATCCGCGCCCTGCGCGCCCAGATCTCGCCCCACTTCGTCTACAACTCGCTGGCCGTCATCGCCTCGTTCGTCCGCACCGACCCCGAGCGGGCCCGTGAACTCCTCCTGGAGTTCGCCGACTTCACGCGATACTCGTTCCGCCGCGACGGCGAGTTCACCACCCTTGCGGAGGAACTGCGCTCCATCGAGCAGTACCTCGAACTCGCCCGCGCCCGCTTCGGCAGGCGGCTGGAGGTGACACTGCGGGTCGCTCCCGAGGTGCTGCCCGTCACCCTGCCCTTCCTCTGTCTGCAGCCCCTCGTCGAGAACGCCCTCAAGCACGGCCTGGAGGAGTCCGTCGACCGCAGCCGCATCACGATCTTCGCCCAGGACGAGGGCACCGAGGCCCGGGTCGTCATCGAGGACAACGGTGTCGGCATGGAACCCGAGAGGCTGCGGGGCCTGCTGCGCGGCGCCGCCGACCCGTCCACCGGCATCGGGCTGCGCAACGTCGACACCCGGCTGCGGCAGCTGTACGGCGACGACTACGGGCTCGTCATCGAGACGGGGGTCGGCGCCGGCACGAAGATCACGGTGCGGGTACCGAAGTTCCGGCCGGGGATCCACCCGCCCCGGCAGGCGTGAGCCCCTCCCCGGTACGGCAAGGGAGGGGCCCACGCCCGGTGGCCGGCCGTCGCCGTCAGCCCGAGACGGGGGCGACGGTGACGCGGTCGATGTTGGGCGCGTACGCGTCGGCGTTGCCGAAGGAGACGGTGTTCGTCCCGGCGGCGAGGTCGACCGGGACGGGCAGGTCCCAGTACGCGGACCAGCCGTAGGTGTTGCGGAACATGACCGTCCGCGCCGTGCCGTCGACGGTGACGGTGGTCGCCCGGGAGACGACGTTGGTGTTGTAGTTGCCCGATCCGGAGACCTGGTCGTTGGCGTAGCGCACGTTCAGCACGTAGCGCCCGGCGGCCGGTGCGGTGACCTTCAGGGTGAGGGTGTTCCCGGAGCCGTTGCCGATGTAGCCGACGTAACGGCCGCCGGACGCCCAGGTGTCGGAGGTGACGACGGCCGTGCCGGCCAGAGTGCCGTTCTCCGCCTCGTACGTGGTCGCGCCCGAGGTGTCGCCCGAGCCGTCCACCCGCAGGTCCCGCAGGGTGAGCGTGGTGGAGCCGGCCGGTGCGGCGGTGATGCGGTTGTTGCCCGCGTGCAGGTAGAGACGCGCGGACCGGTCGGTGAGCGAGCCGCCGGTGGAGGGCAGGGTGGCGGCGGTGGCGCCGTCCATGGCCAGGGTGCTGGAGCCGCCGGTCGAGGAGTAGTCGCCGTGGACGGTGTAGTAGCCGTCCTTCGGGGCGTAGGCGTCGATGGCCGCCTGGGAGCCCGGGGTGAGGACCAGGGCGCCGGCGCCGGTGGTGCCGGAGGCGGAGTAGGAGTAGCCGGGCGAGCCGGTGATGTCGGCGTAGGTGGCCGGGTAGACGGACTCCGGGGTGTGCGAGGCGGTCAGGTCGATCTTGTCGAGGGTGACCTCGCCGGTGGCCTTCGCCAGGGTCAGGGTGTGCGTTCCGGCGGTCAGGGCCACCGGGGTGCTCGCGATGGAGCGGTAGGTCCAGTTCAGGGTCGGCGCGTAGGTGAGGGTGGTGGCGGTGCCGCCGTCGACGGTGAGGGTCTGGGTGGACGGGGAGCCGGACTGGTTGCCGTAGAAGACGTCCAGGTCGTAGGTGCCCGTGCTGGGGACGGTGACGCTGAAGGCGACCTTGCTGGTCGGCTTGTCGAGGCTGCCGACGTCCTGGGTGCCCGAGGTGGTGTAACCGTTGGGGTTGGAGACCGTGGCCTGGGTGTAGACGGTGCCGTCGGTGATCGTGGCGTTCTCGGCCTCGTACGTCCTCGACCAGGGGACCGAGGCCGCGGCGGGCGAACCGGTGCCCGCGGGGTTGACCGTGATCCGGTACGCCGACAGGGCGTCGAGGCCGGTCAGCGGCACGGTGACGCTGCCGTCGGCGGCGACGGCCCGGGTGCTGCGGGACAGCACGGCGGGCGCGGCGCCCGCACCCTCGTAGCCGCTCCAGCCGGTGCGCTCCACGGTCACGTTGACCCGGGTGCCGAACGACGGGGGTATGTGCCGGATGACCGTGTCGGCCGAGCCGGCCGCCCCGCCGAGCAGGACCTGGGCCTGCTTGCGGCCGGTGTCCAGGGAGGCGAGGCCCTGCAGGGTGTCGATGACGTCCGACTGCGGCGGTGTCACCCGCACGGTCTGTCCGGTCAGGCCCGCGTACCAGCGCAGCAGCCACCAGTCGCCGTTGGGGATGTTGGTCTGGGCGACGTTGTCGTCCAGGTTTCCGGCGATGTCCCAGTAGGCCTGGTCGGCGTGGACCTTGTTGCGTTCGAACATGGAGATCCACTGGACCATCTGGCCCGGGACGGACAGGTCTCTGCGGTCGCCGTACTCGTCGATGTTCACCGGCAGCCTGCCGATGCCCGCGCCGGTTTCGATGGCGCGGTAGGCGGCCAGGTTGGACTCGAAGTCCCGCAGGGAACCCGGGGACAGCTCATGCCAGGTGGTGACGTCCGGCAGTACGCCGTTGGCCTTGGCCCAGGGGTAGAAGTCGCCCAGCAGACGCCTGTCCATGTGCGTCTCGTTGGGGCCGGCGATCCTGGCTCCGGGCAGCTTCGCGCGGATCTCGTGGTAGACGGTCTTCCAGTCGCTCTCGAAACTGCCGAGCGCGCCTGCGTACGTGGTGCTGTCGGAACTGCCCAGGCCGGTGTACCAGTTGCCGTCCGGTTCGTTGAACGGCACCCAGACGAACCGGTTCGCGTCCGGACTCGCAGCGACCTTGGCGACCATGGTGTCGACCTTGGCCAGATAGTCGCTCAGCCCCGGGTTCTCGTACGGCCAGGAGGCGTAGACGTCCTGCATGTAGACGTAGTCGTCGCCGCCGCCGGTGCGGGCGAAGAAGGGCTCGACGGTCAGCGCGTCGCCGTTGGGGTGCTGCGCGCCGTCGGGTGCCTTCTGGGCGATGGAGGTCATGTGCAGCGGAGCGACCACGCTCGCGCCGGGAACACCGTCGTCACTCAGTCCGTACAGGGCGCCGTTGGCCCCGTGCATGACGGCGCCGGTGGTCTGTCCGAGGTCGACGGTGAGCTGGGGGTTCGCCGCCTGTGCCGCCGGGGCGACCAGGGCCGATCCGAGGAGGGCGGCGGCGGTCAGGGCGGCGCCGGACAGGGCGCGCAGCCGCCCCGGGCCACGGCGGCCGGGGGGCGTTGGTGCGGTAGCGGGCATGGCTGTCCTCCTCCTCCCGCGACGGTGCGGGAGGTCTCCGGGGGTGGGGGTGCTTCAGGGCTACTTGACGGCGCCGCTGGTGATGCCGGACACGATGCGGCGCTGCGCGAGGACGAACACGAGGACCATCGGCAGGCTCATCAACACGACGTAGGCGAAGATCAGGTGCCAGTTGTCGAGGTAGAGCTGGGCGTTGGCGACCTGGTAGAGGTTGAGCGGCAGGGTGGCCTTGTCGCCGCCGCCGAGGACGAAGAACGCGTAGAAGATGTCGCTCCAGGCGAACAGCATCACCATGATCGTCGCGGTGGCGATGACCGGCCGCAGCAGCGGCAGGATGATGCGCAGGAAGATCCGCACCGGTCCGGCGCCGTCCATGCGCGCGGCCTCCTCCAGTTCCTCCGGCAGGGCTCGGATGAACCCGGTCATGAAGAAGACCGACGTCGACAGGTACATCCCGGCGTAGACGCCGATCATGCCGGGGCGGGCGCCGGCCAGGCCCAGTTGGCGCAGCTCCATGACGATGGTGATCACCGCCGGGGGCAGCAGCAGACCGCTGATGCTCACCGCGTACAGGACGTTGACCAGGCGTCCCTCGCGGCGGGCGAACACCCAGGCGGCGCCGGCGCCGAGGAGCAGCACGAGGACGACCGACGGGGCGACGACCAGCAGGCTGTTGACGAAGCCCTGGACGACCTTGCCCTCGTCGAAGGTCTGCCGGTAGTTCGCGGCGGCCTGCACATGGTGGGGCAGCGAGAGGTTGGGCTTGATGGCCTCGGCCTGGGGTTTCACCGAGGTGACCGCGACCAGCCACAGCGGGACGCCGATGGTGACGGCCGCGACGGCCAGGACGGCGAGGGGCTGCACCCAGCGCAGCGGGCGCCGGGGGTGCCGGGAGCGCCGGGGGAGGGGGGTGGGGGCGGGAAGGGCGGTCACTGGTTGTTCTCCCTCCGCCGCAGGCCGACGATGACGGGCACGGCGAGCACGACGACGATGAGGAAGAGCACCAGGCTCATCGCCGAGGCCTGGGCGTACAGACCCTGGCCGAAGATGCGGAACATGTAGATGTTGAACACCTCGGTCTCGCTGCCGGGGCCGCCCGCGGTGGTGGCCTGGACGATGTCGAAGGTGTTCATGGACCCGATCAGGGCGGTGGTGACGTTGAACGTCACGGCGGGGGCGAGCAGCGGGAAGCGGATCGACCAGAAGGTGCGCCAGGCGCCGGCCCCGTCGATGCGGGCGGCCTCCAGGACGTCACCGGGCATGCTCTTCAGGCCGGCCAGGTAGATCAGCATGGCCAGGCCCATCCACTTCCAGCCGTGGATGAGGGTCACCACGACCAGCGTCCAGGTCGTCGAGCCCAGCCACGGGGTGTCGACGGGGTGTCCGGCCAGGGACGACAGCACGCTGTTGAGTGCCCCGTCCTGGGCGAGCAGGGCCCGGAAGATGTAGCCGACGGCCAGCGCGGAGATCAGCACGGGAAGGAAGAAGACCGCGCGGAAGAAGCGGTTGAAGCGGCTGTCGCGCTCCAGCAGCAGGGCGAGGCCCAGACCGAAGGCGTTCTGGAAGAGGGCCACGAGGACCGCGTACTCCAGGGTGATGCGGATGTCCCGGGCCATCGACCCGTCGTGCAGGATGGTGCTGAAGTTCGAGAAGCCCGCGAAGGCGATCTGCGCGTGGAACGCCGACCAGTTCGTGAACGGGTAGACGAAGTTCAGCAGGTTCGGCAGCAGGAAGAACACGCCGAACACGGCGAGCGCGGGCACCGCGAACCACCACGGCTGGTCGGCCCGGCGGCCACGGCGCCCGGGGCGGCGGGGCGGCGGGTCCTCGGACTTCGCGCGCGTGGCGTCGAGGGCGCCCATGGTGGCGGTGTCCACCACTTGATTACCTCCGGTACGGGCCCCGGGCGCGCCGTCGGCGGGCGGCCCGGGGGCGGGCTGGGCCAAGGGGGCGCCCGGTCAGAAGCCGGGGACGGCGCGGGCCTTGAGGACCTGCTTGAACTGGTCCTCGGCGGCCTGGGCGACCTCGATCGGGGTCTTCTTGCCGTAGATCATGTCGGCCAGCGCCAGGTGCATGTCGGGCGCGGTCAGCGCCTTGACCTGGAAGACGCCGGTGGCGGTGGGCAGCGCCTTGGCCTGGGCGACGGCGGTCTGCGGCAGACCGTCGGGGTTCGGCACGGACGGCTCGACCGAGACCAGCTTGCCGGCCTTGATGTAGGCCGGGTAGTCCTTGCCGAGCCAGTACGACAGGAACTGCCGGGCGGCGTTCTCCCGCTTGGTGTCGCCGGTGTTGAAGGCCACCACGCCGTTTGTCTGGTCGGGCGAGTACTCGGCGTTGGCGGAGCTGTTGGCGATGGGGAACCAGCCCAGCTTGCTGTCCATCTCCGCGGTGCTGGAGGTGGCCTGGATCTCGGACTGGAGCGAGGTGACGTTCAGGGCCATCGCGGCACTGCCGTCCATGATCGCCTTGCCCTGGTCCACGAAGGTCGCGGTCCTGTAGTCCTTCTGGGCGAGACCGCCGTCGAGGATCTTCGTCTTGTACTTGGTGATGGCGTCGACGATCGTCTTGTCGGTCCAGCTGTCCTTGTTCTTGTTGAGGTTGTCCCAGAACGACGGGGGCAGGTCCGTCATCTGCGCCTGCACCTGCCACTGCAGGGGCCACTTGTCGCCGCCGACCTCGAAGAACGGGGCCACACCCGTCTTGGCCTTGATCTTCGCGGCGTCGGCCAGCATGGCGTCGTAGCCGGTGGGCATGGTGGTGATGCCCGCCTTCCGGAAGACGTCCTTGTTGTAGTAGACGCCGAGGACGGCGGGGCTGGTGACGATGGCGGCGTAGCGGTGGCCGTCGACCTGGCCGAGGCTCTGCTCCGTCTTGCCGAGCTTGGAGACCCAGTCCTCGTTGTCGAGCCGCAGCAGGTTCTTGGCCGGCTGGACGAAGGGCAGGGTGCTGCCGGTGGGCTGCCAGAACATCAGGTCCGGCTTGTCGCCGGAGGCCAGCTTGGTGGGCACGTTCGACTCGTAGGGGTCGGGGATCACCTGGGTGCTGACGGTGGCCCCGGTGGCCTTCTCGAACGCGGATATGACCTGCTTGGGTTCCGCGACGCTGTTCTGCGCGACCCACATGGTGAGCTTGACGCCCTTGAGGGAGGCGGTGGGGTCGACCGACCCCTGGGGCGCGGCGCCGCCGGCGCCGGCGGTGCTGTCACTGCAGGCGGTCGCGGTCAGCCCGAGAACACAGGCTGCGGCAAGGACGGAGACGGCTCTTCTCATGGCGGGATCCTTGGTCGTACAGGCGGAACGGGGCGGGAGGAACGGTGCGGCGGAGCTGGGTGATGGCGGTGGGCGGGCGGGTCGGGTGCGGGCGGTGCTGGGGGGCTGACGATGGGTCGCGTACCAGGGGTGACTGGGAACTGACGGTGTGTCGGGTATCTCCGGGTGCGGGAGGTGCGGGAGGTGCGGGAGGTGCGGGAGGTGCCGGAGGTAGTGCTGAAGTTGCAGGAGGTGCAGGAGTTCCAGGAGGTGCGGGAGGTGCGGAAGGTGCGGGAGGTAGTGCTGAAGTTGCAGGAGGTGCAGGAGGTGCAGGAGGTGCAGGAGGTGCAGGAGGTGCGGGAGGTGCAGGAGGTGCTGGCGGGGCGGGAGGCGCGCTAGATCTGACGGTGTGTCGGTGTGTCGGGTGCCGGCCGTGCGTCGGATACGGGTGGTGCCTGCGGTGATCGGTGGTGCGGGAAACAGGTGGTGCCTCAGGTGTCGGCCGTGTGCCGAGTGCTGACCGTGCGTCGGGTGCCGGCCGTGCGCCGATCGCGGCTCAGATGCCGGGCACGGACGGACCCGTTCACGGGGTAGGGCTCATGCGTGGCGCGCCCCGGCGCTCTCCCGCAGGACGAGTGCCGGTTCGGCCGGGGCCGGCGCCGGCTCCTGGAGGCCGGCGTCGAGTTGCGCGCGCAGCAGACCGAAGGCGGCGCGGCCCAGCCCCTGGAAGTCCATCCGGACCGTGGTCAGGGACGGGGTGACGAAACCGGAGTGCGGGGCGTCGTCGAAGCCGATCACGCTCACGTCCTCGGGGACCCGCCGCCCCGCGTGGTGCAGGGCGCGCAGCACGCCCAGGGCCAGGTCGTCGTTGCCGCACAGGATCGCGGTGACGGCCGGGTTCCGGGCCAGCCTGCGGCCGGCCTCGTAACCGGCCGGGGCGTCCCAGCCCTTGCCGGCCGGCGTGGGCGGGGTGACGCCGGCGGCCTTCAGTGCCTGACGCCAGCCCTCGGCTCGGGGTCCCGCCGAGCGCCGGGTGCCGGTCGAGGCGGGGATCGCCACATAGTGGACGGTCTCGTGACCGAGCGCCAGCAGATGCTCGGTGGCGGCGCGGGCCGCCTCGCGGTCGTCGGCCCATACGGCGGGACGCCCGGGCTCGTGGCCCGGCGCCGGCGCCTCCACGACCGCGGCGCACGGCACGTCGGCCGGGACGCGGTCCAGTGCCTCGGCTCCGAGCTGGTCGAAGCCGATGACCACCATCCCGCCGCCGGCGTCGACGGCCGCGGCCACCGTACGGTCCAGGTCGTCCTCCGGCGTCAGGACCCGCACACCGAGCGCGTACCCCGCGGCGCGGGACGCCTCCTCCAGGCCCTGCAGGGTCGCCGCGTAGCCGTACAGGACGGTGTTCGAGGTGAGCACGGAGATCGACCGGGTCACGCCGCTGGCCAGCGCGAACGCCGTGGCGTTGCGCCGGAATCCCAGGCTCTGGATGGCCGCCTCGACCCGCTCGCGGGTCTCCTGACGGACATTCGTACGGCCGTTGATGACCCGCGAGACGGTCTGGTAGGAGACTCCCGCCGCCTGGGCGACATCGCGGATGCTGGCGGCTTTCTGCTGTCCCGGGGGAGCGGCGGCGCCACCTCCGGAGGTTGTGTGACCGGTCACATGCATGCGAGGATTGTGACCGGTCACATAGGGGGCGTCAAGAGACCCGTAACTGGCGATTCACTTCTGGAACACACGGACGGAACGGACAGCGCACCGCCGTCGAGAGGGAAGACCCAGCTCATCGCCGCACAGTGCCACCGAGAGACCCACCGTCCCAGAAGGGAACAACCGTTGAGCACAGCCGCCGGAACAGTCGAGGGATCCCTTCTCTGGTCGCACCCGACGCTCGGGCTGCACATCGTCGTGGACGCCGCCGGGTCGGTCCGTCTGGGGACGCCCGGCCAGGGCCGGACCCGGCTGCTCCCGCTCGTCGAGGTCACCGCCACCGGTCACGGCCGCACCTGGTCGGGGGAGCGCTTCATCGACACGGCCATCGGCGAGCGCCTGGCCTACCGCGGCCACGACACGGTCCAGGACGGCCCCTGGGAGCGTACGACCGTCCAAGTGGCCGACCCCGACACGGGACTGGCCGCCCAGGTCGTCCTTCACGCGGCCCCCGGTACCGGATTCCTCCGCGCCCACGTGCGCCTGGTGAACGAGGGAGCCGTCCCGCTCCAGCTGGAGAGCGTCTCCACGCTGACCCTCGGCGGCATCCTCGACGCCGACGGCGGACTCGACGGGCTGACCGTGCACTGGGCGGACAACGACTGGCTCGCCGAATGCCGGTGGCGCCAGGCCCCGTTCCGGGACGAGAACGTGGCGCTCGGCCGGGCGGCGCACGGCCACGAGGGCCGCGGCTGCTTCGAGCGGTACTCCCAGGGCAGCTGGTCGACCGGCCGGCATCTGCCGGTCGCCGCCCTCACCGACCGGGCGGGCCGCGCCTGGCTGTGGCAGATCGAGTCCAGCGGCGGCTGGCGCTTCGAGACCGGCGAGCGCGAGGGCGCGGCCTACGTCGCCCTGTTCGGACCCGACGAGGCCCACCACCAGTGGCGCCAACTCCTGTCCCCCGGAGAGGAGTTCAGCACCGTACCCGCCGTCCTCGTGCGGGCGGGGGCCGGCGGTCTCGACGCCGCCTTCGGTGAACTCACCGACTACCGCCGCCGCATCCGCCGCGACCACCCCGACCACCGCACCCTCCCGGTGATCTACAACGACTACATGAACACCCTCATGGGTGACCCCACCACCGCCAAGCTGCTGCCGCTCGTCGACGCGGCGGCCCGGGCCGGCGCCGAGGTCTTCGTCGTCGACGCGGGCTGGTACGACGACGACGCCCAGGGCTGGTGGGACGCCGTCGGCGCCTGGGAGGCCGCGCCCGACCGCTTTCCCGGCGGTATTCAGGAGGTCCTGGACGCCGTCCGGCTCCGCGGTATGACGCCGGGGCTGTGGCTGGAACCCGAAGTCGTCGGCGTGCGCTCGCCGTTGGCCCGCACCCTGCCGCCCGAGGCGTTCTTCCGCCGGGGCGGTGTGCGGGTCACGGAGCACGGACGGCACCACCTGGACCTGCGCCACCCGGCCGCCCGCGCCCACCTGGACCAGGTCGTGGACCGGCTGGTCGGCGAGTGGGGCGTCGGATACCTCAAGCTCGACTACAACATCAACATCGGGCCCGGCACCGAGTCGGGCGCCGAGAGCGCGGGCGCCGGACTGCTCGGCCATCACCGCGCCCACCTCGACTGGATGAACGCCCTCCTGGACCGGCACCCGGGCCTGGTCCTGGAGAACTGCGGCTCGGGCGGCCTGCGCATGGACTACGCCCAGCTCGCCGTGGCCCAGATCCAGTCCACCAGCGACCAGCAGGACCCGCTGCGCTACCCGCCCATCGCCGCCGCTGCCGCCACCGCCGCCACCCCCGAGCAGGCCGCCGTGTGGGCCTACCCCCAGCCCGGCCACACCCTCGACGAGATCGCCTTCACCCTCACCGGCGCGCTGCTGGGCCGTATCCACCTCTCCGGCTTCCTCGACCGCATGAACGACGGGCAACTGGCCCTCGTCCGCTCCGCGCTGAGCGTGTACAAGGAGATCCGGCCGCAGATCCGCGAGGCGCACCCCTTCTGGCCGCTCGGGCTGCCGGCCTGGGAGGACGCCTGGATCGCCCACGGACTCCGGGGACCGCGAGCCACGTTCCTGACGGTGTGGCGCAGGGACACCGGTACCGGACAGCGCACGCTCACCGTCCCGCATCTGCGCGGCGTCCACCTCGTACCGGAGGTGCTCCACCCCGGCACGTCCGGGGTCACCGCGCACTGGGACGCGGCCGAGGGGACGCTGACCGTGTCCCTGCCCCGCCCCCGTACGGCGGCTCTGCTGAGGCTGGCGGGCGCCCGCTGAGGCGGCGCCCGCCGAGGTGACCGCCGTGGGAGGGGCGGGCCCGGGTCAGAGGTCGCGCTGTTCCAGCGGGCGCACGGCGGGCCCCTGCAGGACGCGTCCGTCCGGGGCGAAGCGGGAGCCGTGACACGGGCACTCCCACGCCTGCTCCGCACGGTTGAAGGACACGATGCACCCGAGGTGGGTGCAGCGGGCCGAGACCGCCTGGAGCCGGCCGTCCGCGTCCCGGTGGACGGCGCACTGCCGGGCGCCCACGCGCACCACCGCGCCGTCGCCCGCGGGGATGTCGTCCGGCGCCGGCCCCGTCGCGGCGGACAGCCGGTCGCCGACGAAGTGCCTGGCCACATGGGCCTGATTGGTCAGGAAGGACGCTCCCTCGCGGATCACGGACGCCAGCCGGCGCGGGTCGTAGAGCCCGGCCCAGTCGGGCGTGCGGCCGTTGATCAGGTCGCTGAGCAGACGACCGGCCATGATGCCGCCGCTCAGCCCCCAGCCGCCGAACCCGGTGGCCACGTAGGTGTGCCGCCCGCCGGCGTGGAACGGCCCGACCAGCGGCACGGAGTCGGTGGAGTCGTTGTCCTGCGTGGCCCAGCGGTGCGTGAACGTGAGCGCGCCGAAGCGGTCCTCGGCCCAGGCGGACAGCCGGGCGAACCGCTCCTCGACATCGGCGCCGCCGGGCGTGAAGTGCTCCCCCGTGACGATCAGCAGGCGTTTGCCGTCACGGTACGGCGCGGTGCGCAGCGAGCGCGTGGACTGCTCCGGGGTGATGTACATGTCGCGCGGGGCCCGGTCCTCGTCGACGGGGGCGGTCACCACCAGTTCACGGCGCGGGCTGAGACGGGTGAACAGCAGCGCCCGGTCGAAGACGGGGTAGTGCGTGGCGATCACGACCTCGCGGGCACGGACCTCCACACCGGTGTCCGTCACCAGCACACAGGGTTCGCCCTCGGTGAGGCCGACCACGCGCGTCCCCTCGTGGACGGTGCCGCCGCGGCGGCGCAGATCGTCGGTGAGGGCCAGCAGGTACTTGCGCGGATGGAACTGCGCCTGCCCGTCGACCCTGACCGCGCCGGCCACCGGGAAGGGCAGCTCGGTCTCGGTGACGAACTCGGCCGGCAGACCCGCCTCGCGCGCCGCCTCCGTCTCCGCCCGGAGCACCCCCACGCGCCGCGGGTTCTCGGCCCAGGTGCAGGACGCCGCTTCCTCCCACTCGCAGTCGACACCGAGTTCGTCGACGATGTCATGGGCGTGCCGGATCGCCTCGCTCTGCGAGCGCGCGTACAGCCGTGCCCCCTCGGCGCCCCGGGTACGGCGCAGATGGTCGTAGACCAGCGTGTGCAGGGCGCTCAGTTTGGCCGTCGTGTGGCCGGTGACCCCGGCGGCGACGCGGTCGGCCTCCAGCACGGCCACCTCGCGCCCCTGCCGGACCAGTTCCCAGGCCGTGCTGAGCCCGGCGATGCCGCCGCCGACCACGGCGACGTCGACGGAGAAGTCGGCGGAGGGCGGGGGACAGGGGGTGGGGGGCGGAGCGGTCTCCAGCCAGTAGGAACCCAGGATTCCTGGCTCGGTGTTCATGGCCGCCGAGTGCCCATCGTGGTGCGTGATACGCCGCTACCGGGTTACCCGGTGCGGCGCAGACGCGCGCGGTGGCCGACCAGGCCCGGCGCGGACGACCGCCAGCGAGGAGGTACTGATGAGCACGGTGAAGGAAGCGGTGGACGTCGAGGTTCCGGTCCACACCGCCTACAACCAGTGGACGCAGTTCGAGGACTTCCCGAACTTCATGGAGGGCGTCGAGGAGGTGCGGCAGCTCGACGACCGGCACAACCACTGGACCACCAAGATCGGCGGGGTACGGCGTGAGTTCGACACCGAGATCGTCGACCAGCTGCCGGACGACCGGATCACCTGGCGGGTGATCGACGGCGAGACCCGCCAGCGGGGCTCGGTCAGGTTCGAGCGGCTGGACGAGACGCACACCCGGGTCGAACTGACGATGGAGGTCGAGCCCACCGGCGTCGCCGAGAAGGGCGCGGACATGCTCGGCATGATCGACCGCCGGATCAAGGGAGACCTGCGCCGCTTCAAGGGCTTCATCGAGGAACGCGGCGGCGAGACGGGCGCCTGGCGCGGCCGTATCCGCCCCGGAGACCCCGGGTCGACCCTCTGACGCCCTCGGACACCCTCCGCTCACGGGCCGGAGCGCCCCGGGCGGGCCCCGCACACCGGCGGCCCGCCCGGGGCGCGGCCGTCCCCGTCGGCGGTCCCGGCCGTTCGTGACCACGCGCGGGGACCCGTTCGCCCGGACCCCGGCCACTCGCTCGGAGGCCTCATGCAACCGCAGCACGTAGAAGTCCCAGGCCGCCCGCACACCGCCCCCGTGGCCGTGATCACCGGATCCGACTCCGGCATCGGCCGCGCCACCGCCGTCCGGCTGGCCCGCGACGGCATGGACATCGGCATCACCTGGCACCGCGACGAGGAAGGGGCGCGGCGGACCCGGTGAGACCCCGCCCCCCGGTTCGAGTCCCGGGGTCCGGCCGGGCTCCGGGTCGGGAGTCGTCGTGGCGCGCACTCCTCACTTGTTGGGCCTGGCGGCGCTGATGTCCCCGAGGGCCGAGCCGGGATCGCGCTCGATGGCCAGGTCGGCGATGGAGACGATGCCCACCGCGTGATCGCCTTCGTCGACGACCGGGACACGGCGGACGGAATGCGTACGCATCAGTTCCACCGCCCGGTCGAGATCGTCGTCGGGCCTGACCGTGACCAGGTCGTCGCTGCACGCCCGGGCCACGCTGGTCCGGTCGAGGTCGCCGCCCTCGGCCAGCGCGCGCACCACCAGGTCGCGGTCGCTGACCAGCCCGCGCAAGTGCTCGCCCTCGGTGACCAGGACGACACCGATGTCCTCGTCGCGCATCATCCGCGCGACGGCGGCCACCGAGGTCTGCGGCTCGACGGTCACCGGATCACTCGTCATGATGTCGCTGACATGCTGGGTCATGGAAAACACCCCCTCCGGGGGACCGGGGCGGCGCCCTGCACCGCCACTCGGCAACCGAGTACCCGGAGGCGATCGGTCCCCACGCCGAGCCGGGGTACCGCCGTCGCCGACGCGGCCGGGGTTTCCGTTACCTCGACGCCCAGGGCCGGCCACAGCGCGATCGCAGGGCGGCGGCGCGGGCCGGACCCGCGCTCGCCCGCAGGGCCACCGGACAGGGGCGCCGCAGCCACAGGGTGAGCACCTACGTAGTGGTGTGACCGGAAAGGTTTGCCGAACAGCTCGCGGCGTCCGGTGCTGGGGGCACCTCCCACGCCGTTCAGGCAGTGGGGGAGCGTCGCAGGGCGGAGCGTCGCAGGGCGGAGCGTCGCCCGCGTACCGGATGTGCTCGGGTGATGCGACAACGCGGAGAGGTGCCGGGCCGGGCGTCGCGACGGGGCGAACGTTGCCTGCCGCGGCACTAGTTACGTTCCCCCCGGGTGAGCAGGGCCAGCGACGCGGCGGCCGTCTCCTCCACGCCGATCCGCAGCAGCTGTGGGTCGGGGCGGTCGCCGTGCGGGTCACCGGGCGGTCCCGGCTTCCACAGCGCGCGATGCCGGTCGCAGCGGGGCGGTCCCCACAGACGCGGTGACACCGGGCCGAAGAGGGTGACGGACGGCGTCGCGTGGGCGACGGCGAGATGGGCCGGGCCGGTGTCGCCGCTGACGACCAGCGAGGCCCGGGCGACGAGTGCCGACAGCTCGGCGAACGGCAGTCCGCCGCGCAGCACTTCCCGCGCCGGCAGGCCCGCGCGCGCTGCCACGTCCAGGACCAGCGCGTCCTCCGCCGGACCGCCGGTGACGACGACCCGGTGGCCGGCCTCCCTCAGCCGCCGGGCGAGCACGGCGTAGCGCTCGGCCGGCCAGCGGCGGGACGCGGACTCCGCCCCCGGATGCACCACCACCGCCCCGGGCGCCGGCGACGGCACGGCGGGCACCGGCAGCCGTACGTCCTCAGGGTCCGCGCTGATGCCGTAGGCCGCGAGGAAACCGCACCAGCGGGCCCGCTCGTGCTCGTCCGGCCGCCAGGCGGGCGGCGCGGCGCGGCCGGCGGGCGCGCCCCGGGAGGGGGCCCGCTCGGCGTAGGCCAGCAGTCGGCGGGGGGCCAGGGCGGCCAGCGCGTCGCGGCTCTCCGGGCCGTTGCCGTGCAGGTCGATCGCGACGTCCGGGGGCGGCCCCCGCCAGCCGTCGAGCGCCGGCACGCCCCGGTTCGGGGCCTGGGCCGGAAGGACGGCGTCGACGGCACCGGTGGCCAGCGCGGCCTCTTCGAGCGCGGCCGGCACCGCCAGGACGACACGGTGCCCGGGGAAGGCCCGGCGCACCCCGCGCAGCGCGGGCACGCCGGTGAGGAGGTCACCCAGGCCCAGCGCGCGCAGCACCAGCACCGCCGGCCGGGACGACCGGTCCGTCACCGTCACCGGCACCGTCACCGCGGTCGTGGGGCCGAGGCGGCCCGCCGCGCGATGCCGGTGGTGGAGCGGCCGTCCAGGTAGGGGAACAGCACGACCTGCCCGCCCCAGCTCTCCACCAGCGACGCCTCCGGCAGCCGGGCGAGGGCGTAGTCGCCGCCCTTGGCCCAGATGTCCGGCCGCAGTTCGCCGAGCAGCCGTTCGGGCGTGTCCTCCTCGAACACGGCGACCGCGTCGACGCACTCCAGGGCGCGCAGCACCCGGACCCGGTCGCGCAGTGGGACCAGGGGCCGGCCGTCGCCCTTGCGGCGGCGCACCGACGCGTCCGAGTTGACGCACACCACCAGACAGTCCCCGGCCCGTCGGGCGGCCTGCAGCAGGGCCACATGACCGGCGTGCAGCAGGTCGAAGCAGCCGCCGGCGGCGACGACGGACCCGCCGGCGGCCCGGACCCGGGCGGCCGTCCGCAGGGCGTCGTCCGCCGGTTCCCGGCCGGCCGGCCGGTCCGGGGGCGGCGCGGCCCCTTCCGGGAGCGAGCGCACCCCGCCCTCGGTGACGTACCGGGTGGCGGCGTGCACGGCGGCCCGTACGGCGGTCTCGGTCAGCTCACCGTCCGCGAGCCGTCCGGCCGCCGTCGCCGCGAACCGGTCACCGGCGCCGCAGGCGTCACCCTCGGCGGTGGCCGGCGACGGCACCAGCAGCGGCGTCTCCCCGTGCGACAGCAGCGCGCCCCGGCCGCCCAGCGTGACGGCCACCGAGGCCGCCCGCCAGACCCGCACGAGCGCGCCCGCGTCCCGGGCGGCACCCTGCAGCCCGCCGCCGCTCCCGCCCTGCCCGGCCGTGCCGGTGTCCGGTCGGGCGGCGAAGGCGCCCGGTCGGGCGGCGAAGGACCGTGCCTCGGCCGTGGACGGCGTGACCAGCCGCACGCCCGGCACGGGCGGGCTTCCGCGCGGGTGCGGGTCCCAGACGACGGGCACCCGCGCCGCCGCCCCGGTCAGTGCCTCGCGCAGGACGTCTGCCGTGCCCCGGCCGTAGTCGGCGACCAGGACGGCGGACGCCTCGGCGACCGCCCGGCACGCCTCCCGCGTCGCCTGCGCCGCCCGGCCCTCGCCGTCGTCCAGGCGCAGCAGCGGCCTGCCCTGCGCGAGGATCCGGGTCTTGCTGGACAGCGCGCCGGTCAGCGGCAGCCGTACGAGACGCACCCGTCCGGCCAGCAGCCGGGCCAGGGTTGCGCTGGCCTCGTCGTCGCCCAGCGCGGTGACGAGGGTGACCGGCCGGCCGTCGGCGGCGGCCAGGCAGGCCGCGAGGGCCGCCCCGCCGGGCCGGGACGTGCGCCGGGCCCCGCTGACCACCGGCACGGGCGCGTCGGGAGCCAGGCGTTCGGCGCGGCCGCACAGGTCGTGGTCGAGCAGCGCGTCCCCGACGACCAGCAGCGGGACCGGGGTCCTCATCGGCCGTCCCCCCGCGTCACGGCCCCGGTCCACCGGTGGTCCACGGACGGCCGGAGCCGGCCGGCGGCCTCGTCGAAGGACTCGCAGAGCATGTGCACCGCCACCAGATGGAGTTCCTGGACCGTCGCGGCGGTCGCCGCGTCCACGCACAGTGCCTCGTCCCCGGCTCCGGCCAGCGGGTTGGGCGCCGGGCCGGTCAGCGCCCAGACGGTCAGGCCGAGGCGCCGGGCCCGGTTCGCGGCGACGAGCAGGTTGGCGCTGGCGCCGCTGGTGGACAGCAGCATCAGCACATCGCCGGCCCGGCCGTGCGCGGCGACCTGCCGGGCGAAGATCTCCTGGACGCCGTAGTCGTTGGCGATGGCGGTGGTCGAGGAGGTGTCGGCGTGCAGCGCGAGCGCGGAGAACGGCGGCCGGTCGTCGCGGTAACGGCCCACCAGCTCGGCGGTCAGGTGCTGGGCCTGGGCCGCGCTGCCGCCGTTGCCCGCGACGAGCAGCCGGGCGCCCGTGCCCAGCCGGTCCGCAAGGCCCGTCCCCCAGCGCCGCAGCACCGGGGAGGCGTACCGGCGGAATCCGTCGAGTGCCTTCATCAGGTCGTCGCAGTGTGTGGCGTCGGTGGCGAGTTTCATCGGACGGCTCCCGAGAGCGCGGGGACACGGGACACGGCGCCGTAGACCCGGAGCACCGCGTCGGCCACCCGGTCCCAGGTGTAGTGCGCCAGGACCCGGCGCCGGCCGGCGGCGCCGTACCGGCCGAGGCGCACCGGGTCGTCGAGCAGCCCGCGGATGGTCCCGGCGAGGTCGTGGTCCTCGTCGGAGGGCACCAGGACGCCGGTGACACCGTCCACGACGGTGTCCAGCTGTCCGCCCACGGCGGTGGCCAGCACCGGCGCGCAGCAGGCCATGGCCTCGACGGGGACGATGCCGAACGGCTCGTAGCGGGGCACGGACAGGACGAGGTCGGCGCCGGACATCAGCCGGGGCATCAGCGACCGGCTCACCCCGCCGAGCAGTGTCACCCGGTCGGCCACCGCGCACTCCTCGGCGGTCGCCCACAGCCGCTCCGCCTCCGGTTCGGCGCCGAGCAGGGCCGGTTCGGGTCCTCCGGCGACGAGGAGTTCGGCGTCGGGGACACCGGCGAGGGCGCGAATCGCCCGGTCGAAGCCCTTGCGGGGCACGAGCCGGCCGACGGTGAGCAGCCGGCGGGGCGACGAGGGGGCCCGCCGGGCTCCCGCGACCGGCGCGAACTGCTCCGGGTCCACCCCGCAGGGCACGACGTGCACCTGCCGGCGGGGCAACCCCATCGCCACCAGCTCGGCCACCTCGTCCTCGCAGGTCGCGATGATGCCCGCGCACTCCCGCCCCACGGCCGTCTCGATCGAGATCCGTTCGCGCGGGCTGGTGTCGGCGGCGCCCTGGTGACGTCTCTTCACCGTGCCGAGGGCGTGGTAGGTCTGCACCACGGGCAGGCCCAGGGCGCGCGCCCCGGCCACCGCCGCCATGCCGGACATCCAGAAGTGGGCGTGCACCACGTCGGGCGGCTCGGCCGCCCACCTGCGCCCCAGCCACGCCCCGAACTCCGGCATGTACGGCAGGAGTTCGTCCTTCGGGATCGGCGCCGGCGGTCCGGCGGGCACATGCACGACCTGCACGCCGTCGTCCGTCACCACCCGGTCCGGCAGCCGGGGGTCGTCACGCCGGGTGTAGACGACGACCTCATGGCTCCGGTGGGCCAACTGCCGGGCGAGCTGGGCCACGTACACGTTCTGGCCGCCCGCGTCCGGGCCGCCGAGCTCGGCCAGCGGGCTGGCGTGCTCGGAGACCATGGCGACGCGGCCGGCCGGCCGATGGCTGCGGCTCATGGGGCGACCTCCTTGATCAGACGTTCCCAGTCGTCCCGGAAACGGCGTTCCGAGTAGCGGGCCTGTGCCGCGGCCCGGGCGGCCTCGCCGGTCCGCCGGGCGTGGACGGGGTCGGCGAGGAACCGGCGGACGGCGTCCTCCAGTACGTCGAAGCGGTTGGAGACCACCCCCGCCCCCTCGGGCACGGCCTCCCGGACCTCGGTCGTGTCCAGCGCGACCACGGGCATCCCCAGGAACATCGCCTCCAGCAGGGAGAGTCCGAGCGAGGTCCACCGCACCGGGTGCAGGTACAGACGGCGGCGGGCCATCGCCGGGTGCAGTTCGGCCTGGGGCAGGTCACTGCCGCGGCAGCGGCCGGGGGGCAGCCCCAGGTGGCGGTCGAGTCCTTCGGTGCGCATGCCGAAGACGTCCAGCGGGACCGTGCGCGCGAAGGCCGGCAGCAGGTCCGTGCCGGTCGTACGGCCGCGTCGCACGGGGTCGTTGACGACGACGGCCGCCCGCGGCTCCTCGCCGGTCCACAGCGGGCCCGGGTCGATGACGCCGTGCTCGATCACCTCGGTCGGCGCCCGGCCGTTGTCCCACATCAGCCGGTTGAAGTGGGTGACGTGCACGAGCGGGATGTCGGTGCGGTCGGCGAGCGGGTGCCGGGTGCCGACGGCCGACTCGTGCGGGCTGTTGTGCTCGACGTACACGGCGGGCACGTCGGTGCCGGGCCGTCGGCCCGTCCACCGCCGGGCCAGGGCCAGTTCGTGCGGCCGTTGCAGCACCATCAGGTCGATGGGGGCCTCCCTCAGCTGCTCCGGACCCAACTCCCGTACCGAGGGCGGCCATTGCCAGGTTCTGGCCCGGCCCAGCCCGTCCGGTCCCCGGTCCGGTGTCACCGGGACGAGGAAGTCGTAGGGTCCCTGGACGAACGAGGTCAGCCACGAACCGTGCACATGCCAGACCAGGATGTTCATGAGCGCTCCTCGAGCAGCTTGTGGACGGCCGCCACCACGTCGTGCCCGGTGACCTCCTCCAGACAGGGATGACCGGGCACCGGACACCGCCGCGCCCGGCTGCCGGCGCACGGCGCGTACTGGTCGCCGAGGACCACGCACGGCACCCCGTACGGCGCCCACCGCTCGGCCGGCACGACGGGCGCGAACAGGGACACGACCGGGGTGCCCACGGCGGCGGAAAGATGCGCCGGACCGGTGTTGCCGCTCACCACGACGTCGGCCGCGCGCAGCACGCCCGCCAGGGTGCGCGGGTCGGTCCGGCCGCCCAGGTCCACCGCCGTGTCCCCGCTCACCAGCCGGGTCAGTTCCCGCTCGCCGGGGCCGCCGGTGACGACGACCCGGTGCCCCGCCTCGGCGAGCAGCGCGACGGCCTCGGCGCACCGTCCGGGACTCCACGCCCGGGCGGGCGCGCTGGCGCCGGGGTGGACCACGACGTAAGGGCCGTTGCCGGTCAGCGCGACGGTGTCCGGCGGCGGCAGGACCCGCAGCCGGCCGTCGTCCCCGGGCGGCGGCGCGAAACCCAGCGCGGCGGCCGTGTCGAGCGCGGCCTCGGCCTCGTGCCGGCCGGGCAGCCGCCGGTGCCGTACGTCGAGCAGGCGGCCGGGGTGGTCGACGCTGTCGGCGCCGATCCTCGGCACGCCCGCCAGCCGCAGCACCAGAGCCGTCGGCAACGGGCTCTGATGGGAGGAGGCGAGGACGAGCGCGGTGTCGAACGCGGCGTCCCGCAGCCGGCGCACCAGGCCGTCGACGTCCGCCTCCGCCACCGACGGCCCCTCGAACCCCTCCCAGGGCGCGGCCCACACGATGACCTGGTCGACGCCCGGCAGCAGGTGGGCGGCCGGTTCGCCGAGCGGGCCGCAGAGCAGGGTCACCCGGGAGCTGTGCGCGGCGACCGCGCGGATGGCGGGCCCGGCGAGCAGGACGTCGCCGAAGCTGTCGAGCCGTACGACCAGGGTCCTCACGGCCGCTCACCGTCCAGGAGGATCAAGCGCACCGCGGCGAGCAGGTCGGGAGCGGTGCGGGGCGCGGCCTCGATCTCCTCGGGCAAAGTCGCCGCGGTGGGCACCAGCACGCCCCGCGCGCCCGCCGCCCGGGCGGCCAGCACGTCGGCCGCGATGTCCCCGACGACCACGCAGTCGCACGGTGCCACGCCGAGGCGGCGGGCCGCCTCGATCACCAGTCCCGGGCGGGGCTTGCGGCAGTCGCAGCGGGCGTCGGGGGCGTGCGGGCAGTAGACCCAGGTGCCGAGGCCGCCGAGCAGCGCGTCCGCACGCCGGTTCACCCGCCGGACCTGGTCGTCCGTGAGCAGTCCGCGGCCGATGCCCGACTGGTTGCTGACCACACCGGTGGCGATGCCCCGGGCGCGCAGCAGGTCCAGGGCGGCCCGGGCGGCGGGCAGCGGCCGTACCCGGTCGGGGTCGCCGTTGTAGGGGACGTCCTCGACGAGGGTGCCGTCGCGGTCGAAGAGGACGGCGGCGGCCCGGTTCACCGGGGGCTCCCGAGCGGGGCGGCGGCGAGGGACACCGTCCCCGGCGCACCGGTGGCGGTGACGGTCCCGAGCGGGGTGGCACGGCGGTGGCGCACGAGGCCGGCGAGCCAGTGGCGGACCGCCAGCGGCGGGATGAGCACGCTGGTGGCGAGCATGGTGGTGATCTCGGTCCCGGTGCGCGGGCCCGGCCCGATACGGGCCAGCGCGAACTCGGCGGTGCCCAGCGCCCACCCGGCGCCGGCGACGGCCGCGGCCCGGCGCCGGCCGGTCACCGCGCAGCCGACCGCGGTGAGCGCGGCCGCGGTGACGAGCGTGTGCGCGGGGAGCCGGCCACGGGGCGCCTCGGCGCGCCGCCACCAGTCGCGGCCGTGCAGACGGGTCATCAGGACGTCGTCGGCGTTGCCGCGCTGGGCCCGCACCGACACCCAGCGGTCCGCCGCGCGCACCGGGTGGCGGGTCGTCCGCCGGCCCCGCACCAGCCGCCAGCCCGCGCCCCGCACCCGCAGGGCGAGGTCGGCGTCCTCCCGGAAGGCCCGCCGGAACCGCTCGTCGAAGCCGCCGGCCCCGGCCAGCGCCACCGTGCGGTAGGCCATGTCGGCGGTGGCCCAGGCGGCGTGCTCCAGACCGGCCGTGCCCCGCTCCCAGTCCGTCGGCCTGCGGTCCCCGGGGAGCGGGACGGTCAGCCGCCCCTGGCTGCCGCCCGTGTCCGGGCCGGCCGAGGCGAGGTCGTCGGCGAGCAGCCGGGACCAGTCCGGCAGCACCTGCACGTCGTCGTCGAGGAAGACGGTCCAGGGCGTGGTGACGGTGCGCCAGCCCGCGTTGCGGGCGGCCGCCGGTCCCCGTCCGCCGGTCCGCAGGGTGCGCACCCGGTCGCGCAGCATCCCGGCCGCGTCCAGCGGCAACTCCCCGACGGGACGGGGGCGGTCGTCGACCACGACGATCTCCTCGGGCGCGGGGCCGTCCTGGGCCGCGGCGAGCGCGCGCAGACAGTCGGCGAGGCAGTCCCGGCCGATCGTCGGGATCACCACGGAGTAGGCGGTGGCGTGGGTCATGCGAACACCTCCGCACGGCGCACCGCGAACGGCCCGAGCGCGAGCAGGTCCACCGGGGCTGACCCGAAGCACTCCAGGGCGTCCCGGGGGTCGTCGACCATCGGCCGGCCGGCGGTGTTCAGACTGGTGTTGACCACCACGGGCAGTCCCGTACGGCGCTCGAAGCCGTCGATCATCCGGGCCACCAGCGGCTCCTCGGCCCGGTCCACGGTCTGGATCCGGGCCGTGCCGTCCACGTGGACCACCGCCGGGATCCGCTCCCGCCAGGCGTCGGCGACGTCGTGCACGAACAGCATGTAGGGGCTGGGCAGCGGCCCGTCGAACAGCTCGGCGGCCCGTTCCGCCAGCACCATGGGGGCGACGGGACGGAACTCCTCGCGTCCCTTCACGGCGTTGAGCCGTTCCAGGTTCCCGGCGCGCCCCGGATGGGCGAGCAGCGAGCGGTGCCCGAGCGCCCGGGGGCCGTACTCACCGCGCCCCTGGAACCACGCCACGATGCCGTCCGAGGCCAGCTCCTCGGCCACCGTCTCGGCGATGTCGCCGGGCTCCTCGTAGGGTACGGCCGCCCGCTCCAGCCAGGCCCGCAGTTCGGCGTCGCTCCAGCCGCGGCCGAGCGCCGCGGTCGGCATGGCGTCCACGGTCTCCTTGGCGCTCGCGACGTGGTAGGCGGCGCCGAGCGCCGTGCCCGCGTCCCCGGCGGCGGGCTGCACCCAGATCCGTTCGAACGGCCCGTCCCGGTGCAGCCGGGTGTTGGCCACACAGTTCAGCGCCACCCCGCCGGCGAGCGTCAGCACCCTCTCACCGGTCCGTTCGTGCAGCCACCGCGCCAGGCCCAGCAGGACCTCCTCCAGACAGGCCTGGGCGCTCGCGGCCAGATCGGCGTGGTCCCGGGTCCAGCCGGCGCCGGGTGCCCGCGCCGGCACCAGCAGCGACCAGGGGACCGGCCGGGCCCGGAACCCGCCCCGGCCGGCCGGGCGGACGTACTCGCGCAGGACGTCGAGGAAACGCGGCCTGCCGTACGAGGCCAGCGCCATCACCTTGAACTCGTCGCTGCTGCGCAGGAATCCGAGGTGCTGGGTGAGGTCCTCGTAGAACAGGCCCAGGGAGTCGGGCAGCGACTGCGTGGCCAGCACGGTGAGTTCGCGGTTCGCGTAGCGGCCGGCGAGATGGGAACCGCACTCGCCCCGGCCGTCCAGGACGAGGACCGCGCAGTCCGGGTACGGGGAGGCCTGGCCCGCCGAGGCGGCGTGGGCGACGTGGTGCGCGACGAAGCGGACCTTGGCGGGGTCGAGGCCGGGGAGGGCCTCGGCCAGGAATCCGGGGGCCCTGCGCGCGTACTCCTGGCGGAGGTGGTCCCAGGGGTCGTCGAGGTCCAACTGGTCGGCTGGACGGGCGAGTTCGGGGTCGTAGGAATAGGCGACCGCGTCGAGTTCGGACGGGCTGAGCCCGGCCCGCTCCAGGCACCACCGGGCGGAGAGCTCGGGCAGTTCCCACGCGGAGAAGGGGACGGGCCGCTTGCCGTGCTTACGACGGCTGAAGCGTTCCTCCTCCGCCGCGGCCACGACCCGGCCGTCCATGACCAGGGCGGCGGCGGGGTCGTGGAAGAGGGCGTTGATTCCCAGGACGCGCATGCGGTGCCTCCGTAGCGGCGGGGGGCTCAGGGGGACTACGGCGCCGGTTCGCCGGCCGGCCGGGTCGCGGCGAAGTAGGCGATGGTCTGCTTGATCCCCTCCTCCCAGGGCACCTTCGGCTCCCAGCCGAGCAGTTCCCGGGCCAGTCCGGTGTCCGGGCGCCGCCGCTGGGGATCGTCGACGGGCCGGTCGACGAACTCGATGGACGAGGACGAGCCCGTCAGCTCCACCACCCGGCGGGCGATGTCGCCGACCGTGACCTCGTCGGTACCGCCGATGTTCACGGGGCGCACGGAATGACTCCCGGCCACCGACAGCACCCCGTCGACCGTGTCGTCCACGTAGCACAGGCAGCGCGTCTGCCGGCCGTCACCGGCCACCGTCAGGGGCTCACCGGCCAGTGCCTGGCAGACGAAGGTGGGCACGGCGCGGCCGTCGTGCGCCCGCATGCGCGGCCCGTAGGTGTTGAACAGGCGCACGATGCCCGCGTTCGCGTCGCGGGTCCGCACATGGGCGGTGACCAGCGCCTCCGCGAACCGTTTGGACTCGTCGTACACGCTGCGCGGGCCCACCGGGTTCACGTTGCCCCAGTAGTCCTCGCGCTGCGGGTGCACCAGGGGATCGCCGTACACCTCGGACGTCGACGCCAGCAGGAACCGGGCCCCGTCGCGCTCCGCCACGGCCAGCATGGCGCGGGTGCCGAGGCTGCCGGCGTCCAGGGTCTCCAGCGGCAGCCGCAGATAGTCGGCCGGTGACGCACAGCACGCGAAGTGCAGGACCAGGTCATAGGGCCCGGGAAGGGGCCCGGGGCAGTCGGGGGCCGACACGTCGCACTCGACGAACCGGAAGCCGGGGCGGCCCTCCAGGTGGGCGACGTTCGCCCGCGCTCCGGAGAGCAGGTTGTCCACACAGTCGACTTCGACACCCGAATCCAGCAGGCGCTCGCACAGGTGACTGCCGAGGAAACCGGCACCGCCGGTCACCGCGGCCCGGTGCCACGACACACGGGGGCTCGCATCACTCATGGGACTCCTTCAGCCGCGCGGACGCGCCCGGAAACGGCGCGAAGGGCCTGATGGGGGCGGGGGCTGGGGGATGGAGGGGCGGGAAGGTGCAGGACGTACGGTCCCGGTGATCAGCCGGACCGGCCTGGCGGCCGTCGTTGTCCCGACGGCGCTGAAACGGGTGCCCGTGTCAGTACGTTTCAAGCATTGATGACTAGTTTGAGTCGATATCGACCGATTCGCGACTTCGGCCCGCAGGTCAGGGCCCTGTGAGCAACCGCACTCGGCCCCGCAAGCACCCTGACGGCCAGGGGATTTGGGGCCGACGGGAGGAGCCGGCGGGCACGGACGGTCACCGGCTCGCGGGGACCGTCTGCCACGATGGTCTGCGCCGTAACCGACTCGCCGTGACGACTCGGTGGAGCGGCCGTGCAGTGCAGCCGGCGTTCCTCGGTTCCGCCGTCCTCCCCGCCGCCTCGCCCCTCGGGTACCGCACTGTGTCTACCGCATCGCCAGCACGACCGTCCGCCGCGTCCGCTGCCGCCTCCGCCCCGGGTCACGCCCCGGCGCCCCCCACGGGCTCGTCGCGCTCGCCCTGGCGGTCCCTGAGGTACCGCAGCATGCGCTGGTGGTCCGTCGCCAACCTCGTGTCCAACACCGGCACCTGGATGCAGCTGACCGTGCAGAACCTGCTAGTGCTCCAGATCACCGGCTCCGCCGCCGCCACCGGCCTGTCCATGTCGGTGCAGGCCGCGCCCGCCCTCCTGATGAGCCTGGCCGGCGGGGCCGCCGTCGACCGCTGGCCGCGCAAGCTCACGGCCGCCGTCAGCCAGGTCCTGCTGGGCGCGGTCGCCCTGGCCACGGCCGTGCTGGTGTCGCTGGGCCGGCTGGACATGACGTCCCTGCTGGTGCTGGCCGCCGTCACCGGCACGATCGCCACCGTCGACGCGCCGGCCTGCGCCCTTCTCGGCAACGACCTGGTCCCCGCGCGGGACGTCCCCTCCGCGATCGGGGTGGGCGCGCTGGTGCACAGCGCCGGCCGGCTCGCGGGGACCGCGCTGGCCGGTGTGACGGTCGCGTTCCTCGGCACGGCCGCCGCCTACGCCGCCAACGCGCTGTCGTTCCTGTTCGTGGCCTCGGTCATCCCGTTCCTGCGCCCGGCGCCCGGCGCCGTCGCACCGGCCGCGGTGCCGAGCGGGCGGCGGACGGCCACGGCGGACGGGACGACCGTGCGCGAGGGGCTGGTCTTCTTCGCACGCCGGCCGCGCCTGGTCGCGCTCGCGGTGATCACCGGGATCAGCACCGTCTTCGGCCGCAACTACGGCCTCACCCTCGCCGTACTCGTCACCGGTCCCCTCGCGGGCGGCGCCGGGTCCTTCGGCATCGTCTCCACCGTCCTGGCCGCCGGCGGCATCCTGGGAGCCGTCCTCGGCGCCCGGCTGCACCGCCCGTCCGTCCGGGTCGTGGGCATCCTGGCGGCCGCCGGGGGACTCCTCCAGGCCGCGGCGGGCCTGTCTCCGTCGCTGGCCGTGCTGCTGGTGCTGGTGCTGCCCATGGCCGTCGTCGAGTCCGTGTCCGACACCGCCGGAACGGCCGTCCTGCAGACCGACCCGCCCGCTCATCTGCGCGGCCGAGTCCTCGGCGTGTGGAGCGGCGTCGGCACGGTGTGGGGCCTCGCCGGCCCCCCGGCGCTGGGGCTGCTCATGGAGTGGGCCGGTACCCGAGGCGCCCTCGTCACCGGCGGACTCCTCGTCGCCGCCGTGATCGGCGCGGGCCTGATCACCCGCGGCTGGCGCGCCTGCGACCCGGTGGTCGTATCGACGAAGCCAGGCGAAATCACGGAACGCGAGGCTTTGAGCACGGCCGCGTGAGCCTGGCCGGCTGGGTCGGCCGAGGGTGCGCGGCCGGTGCCCGGAGGTGGCCGCGGCGCCCGGGGCGGGCGGTCGCGTCGGGCGTGCCGCCGAGGTCTTGCCGAGGCCACGGATGGCGAGCGCGCCGGTTGCCTTGGCAACCGTACGACGTCGGCGTGCGCTCCGCCGGAGTGCCGTAACCGCGGTGCACCAGCAGGCCCCGCGGCGTACGAGCAGGCCGTGGCGCGGGGGCCTCTCACCTCACCCCGGCGCGTCCGTCGTCGTCCGGGGCGGTGCCGCGGACAGCGTGGTCGCGGCCCTGGCGTGCAGCGCGTCCAGCGTCCTGAGCTGTTGTTCCGCCCGCTCCAGCAGCTGCCGCAGCCAGTCGGGGTCCAGGCGCGGTTCCCCGGCCGAGGCCGCGAGCAGGGCGCGCCACAGCAACGCCTTGCCCTGCACCCCCACCCGCAGCGCCTCCAGCTCGACCAGCGGGGTCAGCGGGGAGCGCCGCAGCAGCCGTCCGTTGGGCTTCGCCCGTGCGATCTTCTCGCCCAGCCAGGCGCCGTACATCTTGTACCGGCTCACGGCGACGTCCAGGTCGCCCAGGAGCCGCAGCAGGTGCTGCCGGTCCCGCGAGATCTCCACCGCCAGGGTCTTCAGCTCGCCGCCCAGCTCGGTGTCGCCGTGCTCCCCGGCCATGCGCCGGGCCAGCTCGGTACCGGTCGTCGCACCGGCCAGGTGATCGTTCAGATAGATGTCCAGGATTCCCATGACGTCCCTCCGGCTCCGAAAGCTCCCGACGGCCCTGTGACGGCCCCCGAGGACCCCCGAGTGCCCCGCCCGCACCGGACAACCACCGTGCGGGCGAGGCGGACGGCCCCCGCGCGCCGCCCGCCGTGTCACACGAGCGGACCGAGGGGTACCGAGGCCGGGGGCCGATGCCCCGGACTGGTGCTGGGGGGGCAGGCGTGGACGCTTCCGTGGACCGGACAGCACACCCGTGGGGGAGCCGCACCCCGTACGGGACGGCAACACCCAGGCCGCCGGCGCAGGGCGGCCGGCCGGCACCACCAGTCCCACCAGGCCACCCCCGCCGCCGTGCAGATCAACAACCTGCACCCGATCCGCGGCATGCCCGGCCCGGCCCGGCGCCGGCGTGCCGCAGATGAACGGGCGGCCCACCGCCCAGAACACCCGTGAGTGCGCAGCCGACGGCGACCTGCCCGGCTTCCGCAACTGGCAGAACGACGATCACGTCGCCGACCTGGCGCGGGTGTGGAACGTCCGAACGGCGTGACGACCGGGCGGCCTTCGTCGTCCGCGCGAATCACCTGCCGCAGCACTCTTGACACCCGACCGCGCGACGACGAATCATCACGCCTGCAAACAACCGTTTGAATCGATTCAATAGAGCCGTCCCAGCCGCCCACCCCCGCCTCTTCGCGCCGCCGTCAGTGAGGTCCCCCGATGCAGCACATCTCCCGCCGCTCGATCCTGCGCTCCGCCACAGCCGTGGCCCTCGCTCCCACCGTGGGCTCCCTGCTCCTGCCCGGCCTGGCCACCGGAGCGGCCGCCGCCGTCTCCTGGACCGCCAAGTGGATCTGGGCGCCGTCCAGTTCGACGAACCAGTGGGTGGCCTTCCGCCGATCGCTCACCCTGGCATCGGCACCGGCGCAGGCGGTGACGCGGATCGCGGCCGACTCGAAGTACTGGCTGTGGGTGAACGGCACGCTGGTCGTCTTCGACGGCCAGCTCAAGCGCGGCCCCAACCGCACCGACACCTACTACGACGAGATCGACCTCGCCCCCTACCTGACCGGCGGCGCCAACACCATCGCCCTGCTGGTGTGGTACTTCGGCAAGCAGGGCTTCTCCCACAACGACAGCGGCAAGGGCGGTCTGCTCCTCCAGTCCGACGTCACCACCGGCTCCACCACCACCCGCCTGGTCAGCGACACCGGCTGGAAGCACACCGTCCACCCCGGCTACTCGAACAACACCGGCGGCACACAGGTCAACTTCAGGCTGCCCGAGTCCAACGTCTACTACGACGCCCGCAACGCCACGGCCATGTCCGGCTGGCAGTCCCCGGGATTCGACGACGGCTCCTGGAGCGCGCCCACCGACTACGGCGCGGCAGGCGCCGCCCCCTGGAACGGACTCGTCCAGCGGCCGGTCCCGCAGTTCCGGTTCTCGGGCCTGAAGTCCTACACCAACGCGTCCTCGCTGCCGTCCACCGGCCAGGGCTCCACCGCCATCTCGGCGACCCTGCCGTCCAACCTCCAGGTCACCCCGTACCTGAAGGTCGACGCCCCGGCCGGCGCGGTGATCGGCGTGCAGACCGATCACTACGACGACGGCGCGGGCCTGACCGGCATCCAGCCCGGCACCGCCTACAACATGCGCGCCACCTACGTCTGCACGAGCGGAGTGCAGGAGTTCGAGGCACCGGCCTGGATGAGCGGCACGGCGGTGAAGTACACGATCCCCACGGGCGTGACCGTTCTGGGCCTGCAGTACCGGGAATCGGGCTACGACACCGACTTCGCCGGGTCGTTCAGCAGCGGTGACGCCTTCCTGGACACCCTGTGGTCCAAGGCCGCCCGCACGATGTACGTCAACATGCGGGACAACTACATGGACTGCCCCACCCGCGAGCGCTCCCAGTGGTGGGGCGACGTGGTCAACCAGCTCAAGGAGGGCTTCTACACCTTCGACACCCGCTCCCACGCGCTCGGCGCCAAGGCCATCGCCCAGCTGACCGCCTGGCAGAAGGACAACGGGGCGCTGTACTCGCCGGTCCCGTCGGTCATCTGGACCAGCGAACTGCCCGTGCAGATGCTGGCCTCGGTGTGGTCCTTCGGCACGTACCACCTCTACACCGGCAACGCAGACGCCGTCACCGGCGCCTACCCGGCGGTCAAGAAGTACCTGAACCTGTGGACCCTGGACGCCGACGGCCTGGTCAGCCACCGGGCCGGGGACTGGGACTGGGAGGACTGGGGGTCCGACATCGACGCCCGTGTCCTGGACAACTGCTGGTACTACCTGGCCCTCGGCACGGCCATCACCCTGGCCGGCCTGAGCGGCAACGGCGCGGACGTCGCCGGATGGCAGGCCAAACGAGACAGCATCACGGCCAACTTCGACCGCGTCCTGTGGAACGCGACGAGCAACGAGTACCGCTCGCCCGGCTACACCAAGGACAGCGACGACCGCGCCAACGCCCTCGCCGTCGTCGCGGGCCTCGCCCCCGCCTCCCGCTACCGGGCCGTCACCGAGGTCCTGCGCACCCACCTCAACGCCAGCCCGTACATGGAGTTCTACGTCCTCGAAGCGCTCTACCTCATGGGCGCGCCCGTCGTCGCCGAGGAGCGGATACGCAACCGGTACGCCGCGCAGGTCGCCGACCCGGCCTGCCACACCCTGTGGGAGGTGTGGACCAAGGCCGACGGCACCGACAACCACGCCTGGAACGGCGGCCCGCTCTACGCCCTGTCCGCCTATGCGGCCGGCGCGCGTCCCACCAAGCCCGGCTGGGAGACGTACGACGTCACCCCGCAGACCGGCACCCTCACGAACATCACCACGGTGACGCCCACCGTCAAGGGCGACATCCGCCTCGGCGTCACCCGTGCCGCCGACAAGGTGACGCTGACACTGACCTCGCCCAGCGGGACCACGGCCCGAGTGGGCGTGCCCACCTACGGCGGAGCGCGGCCGGTGATCGGCGCGAACGGCACCACCGTGTACAGCGGCGGCTCTTCGACCGGGAACGTGAGCGGTCTGACGTATGCGGGCAAGGACTCCTCCTACGTCTACTTCACCGTCCAGCCCGGTGCCTGGACGTTCACCGTCACCGGCGCAGGCCGTCTGGACAACCTCGCCCTGGGCAGGTCCGTCAGCAGCAACAACAGCCTGGAGAACGCGGATTGGGGCAAGAGCCGGCTCACCGACGGCAAGCTCGCGAGCGTGACCGGCGCCAAGGGCTACACCAGCAACGACTTCCCCTCCGCCGACGTCGGCGCGAATCCCGTCTGGGTCGAGATCGACCTCGGGGCGGACACCGACGTCGACGCCGTCCGCCTCTTCCCGCGCACCGACACCCCGGCCGCCGGCGGCGGCACCGCCGGCTTCCCCGTCGACTTCAGTCTCCAGGTCCGGCGTGACGGATCCAGCGGCTACACCACCGTGCGCACCGTCACCGCCGAACCCGATCCGGCCGGGCTGGTGCAGACGTACGGCTTCCGGACCACCACCGCCCGCTACGTCCGCCTCCAGGCCACGAGACTCGGCGCCCCCGCCTCCGACGAGTCCGCCAAGTACCGCTTGCAACTGGCGGAACTGACCGTTCCCACCGCGGCGACCACCGTCACCGCCGACTACACCCTGGAGAACGGCGACTGGGGCAAGACCCGGGTGCTGGACGGCACCACCACGAGCGTGACCGGAGCCAAGGGGTTCACCAGCATCGACTTCCCCTCCGCCGACGTCAGCGCGACACCGCTGTGGATCGAGGTCGACCTGGGCGCGGACCGGTCCGTCGGCTCGGTCACGCTCTACCCGCGCACGGACACCGCCGGAACCGGCGGCGGTACGGCGGGTTTCCCCGTCGACTTCGCCCTCCAGACCCGCGCCGACGGCTCCACGTCGTACACCACCGTCCGTACCGTCACCGGTCAGGCCGATCCGGCCGGTGCGGCGCAGACCTACACCCTCACGGGGGCCACGGGCCGGTACCTGCGCCTGCGCGCCACCAAGCTCGGGACACCGGCGTCCGACGAGCCGACCCTGCACCGGCTGCAGATCGCCGAGATACGCGTCAGGTGACGGCGCCCGCGTCGAGCCCCGCACTCACCCCAGCAGAAGCGCGGAGATGGCCTTCCGCAGCTGGGCGGGGTGCGGGGAGGGGGGAACGTGCTGCTGGAACGGCAGGGACCAGCGGCCGGCGGGCGCGTCGTCCGCCAGATGCGTGGTGAGCAGACGCAACCCCGGTCCGGCGGTCAGGCCCAGTTCGCGCGCGAGGCGGTGATGGGTGAGCAGCACGGCGGGGACACCCGTGACGGACGCCGTCTTCAGCGCACGGTCCACGTCGGGGACGGCGAGCGTGCGGGTGGTCCACAGCGCGAGCAGGTCGGTGGGCCGGGCGATGGGCACGGCCTGGGACGGCTGGTCGAAGGTCACCAACTGCGGATGGCGGCCGTACCGCCACAGTTCGGCGGTGATGACGTGCGCCGCCGCCCGCAGCAGCCCCTCGACCGGCCCGAACGTCGGCGGGCTGGTGTCCAGGACCAGGGTGACCTCTCCCGGCAACGGATCCGCCTCCGTGACGTGGAGCCGGAAGAGCAGCTCGTGGCGGGAGTGCTTGAGGAGCAGAACCTGCCGGGGCAGGGCCAGCTGGGTGGGCAGGAGGTGGGTCAGGGCACCACGGTTGGCGGTACCGCTCGTCCCCGGCGCGTGCACGGTGGTCCTCGTCCGGGCGGAGCCGTCGCTCGCCTGCGTGCTGAGGATCCGCAGCTGACGGCTGTCGAGCTGAGGCATGTCGGCCGCCGAGCGCGCGAGCAGCAGCGGGAGGCTCGGATCCGCCTGGACCGTCTCCGGACCGAGCACGGTCAGCAGGGAGATCATCCGGTCGGTCACCGTGTCGGCCGCGTCGGTGACCGGGTGCACCGGCACGTGCGGGACGTCGGCCGGCCCCCGGCCGAAGGCCAGCGCCTCCCGCAGCGCCGCCACCCGGTCCGGGTCGCCGCTGTCCGGCGGGGGGACGCACCCGTCGGTCTCCCCGGTCCCGGCCGCGAGGAGCCCCGCGAACCCCACCCGCGAACGGTCCGGCCAGGAAAGACCCCTGAGCCTGACGATCCCGGGGTGGTCGGCGAGAGCGCCGAAGCGCGGGTCGTGGAGCGGGCCGGCGACCGCCCTGCCGGTGAGCGAGACGAGGTCCTCGACGAGGGAGAGCGGCGGCCACAGGCCGACCCTGCCGAGAGCGACCAGCCCGGCGGGGTCCACCCTGGGGCTCGTGGAGCGCGGCTCGGTGCCGGCGGCGTCACGGGACTCGGGCGCGCCGGGCTCCTGCGGCATCCCGGGACCGGCCGGAGGAAGCAGGTCGGAGGGATCGACGACGAAGGGAAGCTGCTCGCGGCAGACGGTGAGGTCCTTGCACAGTACGGCGACCATCGGTTCACGGCCGGGCGTCATGCACCAGGTCGCCTTGACGACACCGGGGTGCGTGTGACTGCACGAGTGCGTTGTGACCTGCCAGCCCCGGTCCGCCGACCGCTGCCCGGGCGGCCGACGTTCCACCGTCACCACGGTCAGTTCGCCGTCCTCGTGGCCGATCGCCAACAGCGACCGGCGGGGCAGCGCGAGCCAGTCCATTGCCCTGGCGCCCCTGAGCCCTCCGTCCAGCAGCGTGACGGCCTCCGAGGACGTAGCGCGGATGAGCCGCAGTTCACCCTCCGTCGCCGCCGCCGCAAGAACGCCCGTGTCACCGAGCAGGGGCGTCACCGCCATCTG
The DNA here is from genome assembly GCF_042869815.1 of Streptomyces sp. NPDC006739. Lineage (NCBI taxonomy): Bacteria > Bacillati > Actinomycetota > Actinomycetes > Kitasatosporales > Streptomycetaceae > Streptomyces > Streptomyces sp. NPDC006739. Next base: position 47,146 of record NZ_JBIAGM010000003.1, on the reverse strand, counting down.
GTCCACCGAGCCCTGGGACAACCGCACCGCGCGTTCCGGCGTTGTCGCGGCTCCGTCGACCTCGTCCCTGAAGATCATGAACAACTCGTCGGAGACGTGGTCGGCGTAAACGGCGATCATCTCCCCCGAAGGAAGCGCCACCGCGCAATTCGGTCCCACGAGGTCACCATGTGGCGCCTCCACGGCCGGCAGCTCGCCACAACGGCCGCCGGGTCCCCAGACATCGGTGTAGGTCTGCATCTCGTTCAAGAAGCGTGCCGCGCCGCGAACGGGCACCATGCCGGACGGGCCGGACAGCACGAGATGCACAGGGTCGGCCACCCGCACCAGCAACGCCGCCGTCAACCCGTCCCAGATGCCCACCCCGGACTCGCCGGTGACCGCCAGGAGCGCACGATCCCGGTGCGCGTTCCACACGACGGAGTGGACCTGCCCGCGTGCGGGCATCGTCCGCAGCAACCGGCCGCTCTGTCCGTCCCACACCCGTACCAGGCCCGACCGGGTGCCCGTGGCGACCAGCAGGGGACCGCCGGGCACCGTGCAGATGTCCATGCAGGTGACGTCCCGCGCCTCGGCTTCCGTCACGTCCAGTCGCGTGACGCCGGGGATCAGCTCGTGCGACGGCCGGCCCGGCGACGGGACAGGTTCCGGTTCCGTACCGCCGCATCCCACCGAGCGGGCGTGGGTCAGGGCCCAGGCGCGCAGCTCACGGTCCGCGGCGGCCGGCGTCGACGTCACCGCCGTCCCTCCAGGTTCCCGGAACCCAGCACCACCAGGTTCGCCGTCAGCCGCCGGCCGTACTCGTCGCCCAGGTTCAGCGCGACGTGCTCGGCCGCGATCCGCGCGGCCTCGTCGAAGGCGGGCACCCGCCGCAGGAGGCCGTACAGCTCCGCCGCGTAGAGCACCGCGGTGTCGTCGTCGAGCGGTCCCCGGTGGGCGACGACGACCTCCGCCACCTCCCGGAACAACTCGGCCACCGCTGTGCTGTCGCAGGACGCCAGGACCAGCCCGCGCAGTCGCTCGCCGGCTGACCGGGCATACCCGTCGAGCAGTCGCGCGACATCGGCCGCGGGCACCCGGTGGGGGTCGCCGTACGTGTCCTCGAAGACCAGGTGCTCCGCCTCCCCGTGACAGACGAGGTGCAGGACATCGGGGGGTACGTCCAGCATCCGCCCCAGGTCCGTGACGGCCGCGGCCGGACAGTAGTCCACGGTGATCGCACCCCTTGCCGTGGCCTGCTGGACGGCGCGCAACTCCCGGTCGGCACGCACCCGTTGCGTGCCGTGCGGGGCGGCGCCGACGACGAGGACGCGCTCGATGGGCGACCGTCTGCGCGCCGCCGCACGGAAGACGGCGTTGTGCGGGTATTCCCGTGCCGCCGTCACCAGCAGCCGGCCCCGACCGTCCGCCACCCGGCCGGCCGAGACGGCGGCGGCCACCGCGTACCAGAAGTCGAGGGATGTGGTGCCGACCTGGCTCGGTACGTGTTCGGCGGGGAACCCGGCCCGGCGCAGCAGGCCCTGGGCGCTCGGCCCCGGCGGGTAGGCACGGGCGAGTTCCTCGATCTCCTCGGGCGCCAGGTCCATGGCTTCGGTCCTCGGCACCGGGCTACCGCCCCCGCCGGGCGGCCTGCCGTGCCGCACGCTCGTAGAGGTTGGCGGCGCGCAGTACGTCACCGTTGCGCTCGTGGATCTCCGCCGCGTCGACCAGTTCACCGGCGAACTCCGCCTCCAGCGCGGCGTCCCGCCAGTTCCGGTGTCGCCGTGCGATGCCGGGACCCGCGGGCCTGGGCCGGCTGCCCGGCTGGGGCGGCTGCCCCGGGCGCGGTGGCCGTGCCGACTCCGGCTTCGGCTGGGGGGCGAGCCGCTCGTCCACCACGCGCAGCACGGTCTCCGCCTCTTCGGGCAGCTGGAAGTCCAGCTCGGGCGGCCCGCCGAGCCACAGGGTCCAGGCGGGGCGGCGCTGCTCCAGGTCGAAGACCAGGGCGGCTCCCGAGGTCAGCACGACGGCCCGCGCGGCGTCCGGCTCGAACAGGGCCTGCAGCGCGGACGGCGGCAACAGGGGCTCCGTGCGGAATCCGAGCGGGATGTACAGCGGGCCCGGGCCGATGCAGTGCAGTGGCTCTCCCAACGGCAGGCGCTCCAGCAGCCCTCCCGCCGCCAGCAGCAGGTGCCGGTCGCGCCCGCTGACGACCTGGACGACGTCGGCGAGCGGATGCCCCTCCAGCAGCATCCGCACGGTGTCCGTCCCCGTCCCGTCCAGCAAGGTGGCGTCGACCGTCGCGTCCGGTGTCCGGGCGGGCACGATCGTCAGCCGCGGCGCGTCCGGGGCGGCCGGCGCGTCGTCGGCCCAGTCCGGCGAGGAACCCACGTCCCGCAGCGGGTAGTCGGCCGCCAGGGCGACCAGCGCTCCACCGTCCAGCGGCTCGCCCAGCCGCTCCAGCCGGGCACAGCCGAACTCCGCGTCCGACAGCAGCCACACTCCCCGCTCGGCGAACTCCAGCAGCGGTCCGTCGCCGAGCGCCGAGGCCCGGCGGTACTGCATCAGCACCGTGTCCTCTCCCGCGACGCGGCGGCACAGCAGGACGAACGGGTCCCGGTGGAGCGCGTCCAGGAACCCGGGCGGCAGGTCTCCGTCCGGTGCCCGCAGGGCGACTTCGAGGACGACGCCGTGCCGGTCGGAGTCCGGCGGCTCCTCGTCGAAGAGCGGGGTGAGCCGGGTGGGGCGGTACGTCACCTCCAGGCCCAGGTCCAGTGCGCGCCTGATGACACCGCCGGCGAACCGGGCGCGGGTGAACACCACCGCGTCGTCCAGGGGCCGCGCCGGCGCACTGTGCAAGCCGGCCTGCCGCACCAGGTCGAGGAGTGTGGCCGGGCGCAGTGAGGCCACGGGCAGGTGCTGCGCCGGGCGGCGTCCCGCGACCCGCTCCGGGCCGCCCCAGCCCCGGTCCGGCACCAGGTGCGCGTCCCTGACCAGGAACACCGTGCCGTCGGCGGCCGCTGCCAACTGCCGCCCCAGGTCCAGGGCGACGGGTGTGAACACCCACCAGGATGCTCCGTCGGCGCTCCGGCGGTGGTCACCGGCCCGGGGACGGCCGAGGGCGATGAGCCGCCCGGTGAAGACCAGCGCGGCGGAAGCGGTGGCGAAGCGCACGGCGAGGGTGCTCTCGGCGGAATCACCGCCACCGCCGGCCGCCGGAGCACCGGGGCCACCGGCACCACCGGCAGCGGGGGTCACGGGGAGAGGCACCGGCGCCGGGGCCGGGGAGGGGCGCACCGGTGGGCGGTCGGCCGGGGGCGGGCCGACCGCCCCGCTCGCTCTCAGGACCTCCTCCAGCGATCCGGAGGGCGGCCTGGGCGGACCGTAGCGCGCCGGCCCCGGTACGGGCTGCCGGCCGCTGGTGTCGTCGTCTCTGCGTCGTCGTGGCCACTTCATCGTTCATCCCTGTCGGAGTGGGCGGACGGTCTGCAGGCGGTCGTCCGCGGGAGGATCGGGGAGCGTGATCTCGCACCGCAGCACCCGAGCCGCCCAGTCGGTCCAGCGCTGCGCGGCGCCACCGCGCCCTCCGCGTACCGCCGCCGCGAAGAGGAGGGCGACCTGGTCGTAGCGGCGCATGGACTCGGCCGTGGCGACCGCCCACCCCTCCACGATCCGGTCGTGGACGGGGGAAGGGGACGCGAGGAAGTCCATCGCCGCGGCGAGTGCGGCGAGCGGCTCCCGCTCGGAGCGGCCCTCGGCGATGTCGCAGCGCGCCAGGGCCAGCCGCATCCGCAGTGAGCTGTCCCGGGCGCTTCGGTCGGCGTCGGACGTCTCCCGCTGGGACAGGACGCGCGCCGGCCTGAGCCTCACCTGGTCCCAGCGGGAGCCTTGGGAGGCCTCTGCACCGCCCCCCCACGGCATGAGCGCCACCGCCCTGGCCGTGGCCGCGTCACCGGCCTCGTGGACGATGACCCACACGGCCAGGTCCGTCATGCCGGCGCTCACGTAGTCCGCCGCCGCCTCCATGAACTCCCCGAGCCCCAGCCAGAGTTCGGCCGAGCGTCGATAGGCTCCGGCCTCCCGCAGACAGCGCGCGGCCTCGCTCGGCAGCCCGCCGCGCAGGTAGCAGTCCGCGGCGCGTTCCAGCAGCGCGGCGTCACTCACCGTCGCGCTCCTTCCGCCGGGTCGCGGCGGGCCCCTCGGCCGTGGAACGGTGCGGCTCGCTCCGTCGCCGGCCGCCGTCGCCGCGTACCTCCTCGATCAACGCGTTGTCCTCGACGAGGCGTGCCAGCGCGGCGGCCACCCCGTCGTGACGGGCATCATGGTCGGCGGCACGCGGACCGGAGCCGATCTCCTCGACCTCGTACAGCTCGACCTCCCCGGTATCGGCCCGGTACCGGAACCTCACTCGGACACGCATGGCACCCCTCTCCGCCCGTCCGCCGCCGCCCGTGCTGTGGCTGTATGGGTTCACCGGCTCGCGACGCCCACTGCCTGAACGGCGTGGGAGGTGCCCCCAGCACCGGACGCCGCGAGCTTCTCGGCAATCCTTTCCGGCCACAGCACTAGATCCGCAGCTCGAAGTCGATCTCCAGCACCCCGTCGGCCTCCGAGCACCTGACGAACTCGGCCCCGCGTGAACGAGCGAACGCCAGCACCGCGTCCCGGTACGCGTCGGCCAGCGCCTGGTGGAAGTGGTTCCTGGCGGTGACGCCCACCGCGGCCAGCCGCGCCGCCGCCCGGTCCCGCAGTTCCGGCTCACGCGCCCGGGCCGCCGCCGCGAGCGCCTCGTCGGCGCGGGCGGTGGCCGCCTCCTGCGCCTGGCCCTCCTCGCCCGCGCCCGCCTCGCCGCGGGCCGCACGGACCCTCTCCCGCACCTCGCGGTCCAGGGCCGCCTCGGCCGCCAGGCCCGCCTCCCGCCGTGCGGACTCGGGGTCCGTACCGCCCCACCGGTCGTCGTAGTAGACCCCCGTGCCCTCGGCCTCGATGGTGCCGGTGACCTGGCCACGCACGGTCTCCGTCGCCTCGCCCACCGCCTCGATGTCCGCCGACACGGTCGCCACGATCTCCAGTTCCGCCTCGGCCGGACGGTAGGCGACCCAACCGCCGTCGAAGGAGTGACGGAAGGAGTCCTCGGTCTCCTCCCAGCCGGGGGTGCGGGCGAGCACCCCGGGCAGGGCGGCCAGGGTCGGCGCGCCGACGGATCCCCGCAGCGGCTCGCACACCCGCGCCGACCCCGTCGCCTGCCCGGAGCGGACCACGCGCCGCCGAATCTCCCGCTCCCAGGCGACGGCCAGTTCACGCGTCGCCCGCACCCTGATGCGCCTCGGATTGCACACCCTCGATCACCCCTCCGGGAAGTCCTCGCGCAGTTTGGTCAGCGTCTCGCGCTGGGCCTGCCCGATCTCCCTGAGCAGTGGCTGCTCGGCCGGATGGTCCCGGCGTGCCTCGGTGGCCAGGCGGCCCAGCAGCCGCAGCACCTCACGGATCTCGTCGCAGGTCCGCAGCACGGCCAGCCGGTTGCGCAGCTCGCGCAGGTCGATGCGCAGGTCGTAGGGATCGCGCCGGACCCGGCCGGGCGTGTCGAGGGGGACGTCGTGATCGGCGACGATGCGACGCAGCGACTGCTCGTCCCTCGGGTCCGTCCACAGCCGGGACAGCACAGCGAGGTCCGCCACCTCCGCACGCAGCCGGCCGGCCAGCAGCGCGGACGCGGCGAACGCCTTCTGCGCCTTGACCGCGCGGCGGTCGGAGAAGGCGATGCCCTCGGCGCGCAGGGCACGCACGATCCGGGCGTACGGATCCCGTACGGCGCTCAAGTCGATGTCGGCCAACGCCTGCTGCAGCACGGCCAGGTCCGCCAGCGGGAAGACGACCTGGGAGCGGTCCGCCGTGGCGACCTTGACGGGCGCCTTGCCCACCTGGCCGTTCACCGGGCTCGCGGCACCGCGGATCTGCTGCTGCTCCTCCCGCCAGCCCAGTCCCAGCACCTCCTCGACCTCGTTGTCCCCCACGTAGTCGAGGCGGCAGCGGAACAGGAAGCGGTCGCTGAACGCGGCGAGAACCGGGTCGTCGGGAATCTCGTTCGACGACCCGAGCAGCGTGATCAGCCGACCGTGGACGGTCTTGCTGCCGGTGAAGAAGTTCCGCTCGTTGACCAGGGTCAGCAAGGTGTTGAGGATGGCCGAGCTGCCCTGGAAGACCTCGTCCAGGAAGGCGATGCGCGCCTCGGGGAGCATGCCGGAGGTGTTCACCTCGTACACGCTCTCGTCCTGGAACTTGCGCAGGTCGATGGGGCCGAACAGCTCGGCGGGCTCGGTGAAGCGGGTGAGCAGGTAGGTGAAGGGCGAGGTGTCCAGGATGCGGCAGTACTTCTCGATCAGCCTGGTCTTCGCCGTGCCTGGCGGGCCTATCAGCAGGGCGTGTTCCCGGCACAGGGTGGCCAGCGCCAGCATGTCGACCACGTCGTCGCGCTCGACGAAGTCCTGCTTCACCTCTTCCAGCCGGGTGGCGAAGGTGCGTGCCAGCAGCCGGGTCCTGTCGTGCCTCGTCGGCGTCGTGTCGGTCACGGTGTCGTGCTGTCCCCTCGGTCGAGCGGTGCTGCCCCGGCGGGGGCTCTGCGGTCGTCCCCGCCCCCAGCGAGAATGATCATGGAGGCGCGCTGGGCGCGCTGTGCCGCACCGGCGGCCACGGTGCGGCTCCTGTGCTGCTGGGCCCGGTCGAGGTCCCGCTGCTGACGTGACCTGCGGAGTTCGCCGACGAGTTCACCGAGGCGGCGGGCGTCGGGAGCGCCGCGTCCGCCGACCAGCTGCTCGGCTCGGGCATCGCGGAACACCGAGCGGATCTCGTCGCCGTTCATTCCCTCCGTCGCCGTGGCGATGCGCTCCAGCAGGGCCGGCCGTACCGGAACCCCGAAGTGCCTCGCGTGTACCTCGGCGATGGCGGTACGGGCGGAATGATCCGGGAGGTCGATCTTGATGGGCCGGAAACGGCTGGGGCGCAGGAGCGCGTCGTCGATCAGGTCGATCCGGTTGGTGGTGCCGATGATCAGGACGGGCACCTCGGGCCGGAACCCGTCGAGTTCGGTGAGGAGCTGCGCGACCACGGCGTTGCCCGCCCGGCTGCCTCCGTCGTCGCGGCCGGTGCGCTGGGCGGCGATCGAGTCGAACTCGTCGAAGACGATGACCGCGGGCGCGTTGCGACGGGCCTCGGCGAACAGGTCCCGTACCTTGCGCTCGCTCTCGCCGACGTACATGTCCGTGATCTCCGGGCCGGAGACGACCAGGATCGTCGCCCCCAGTCTGCTGGCGACCGCCTTCGCGAACAGGGTCTTCCCGGTCCCGGGCGGTCCGTGGAAGATGAAGCCGCGCGGGACCAGGTCGTGACGCAGGTGTGCGGGCAGGTCGGCCGCGCCGCCGACGATGTCCAGCGCCCGCTGGAGTTCCTCCTTGACCTCCGGGTATCCGCCGATGGCCGACAGCGGTACGTCGGGCACTTCGAAGGCGCTGGACGTGCGCGCCTTGAAGGTGCGCAGCTCCTGCAGGAGGTCGGCGAAGGTCGGCCGGCGGCCGTTGCCGTGGCCGCCGGCGGGGCCCGCGTGGTGGTGGTAGGCGAAGCGCACGGCGTGCCGCAGCCGGACGGCGTTCATGCCCGCCACGTGTTTGTAGAGGCCGGCCGGGTCGAACCCGGAGAACAGCTCCGCCTCGGCCTGGGTGATCAGGGCCTGTCCGAGCGGCACCCGCCGGTCGTCCGCGCTCTCCACCTCGCGCGGCAGGATGTCCAGCGCGAGCCGGACCCCGAACCGGCCCGCGAGTACCTCGGGGACGATCAGGGAAGGATCCGTGAACGCCAGCAGCACGCGCTCGCTGCGCTCGTAGAGCACGTCGGTGAGTTCGCGTGCCTCCGCCGTGAGGGCGGCGTCGCTGCCGCCCGCCAGCAGGTCGAGGTGGGGTACGACGACGACGTCCTCGGGCGGGGTGTCGGTGACGGCCTCGTGCAGCATGGCGAGCAGCTCGGCACGGCGGCCGGGGCCGAAACCGCCGGGTGCGGCGGCGTCCGTGGCGCTCGCGGCGAGCCGCACGGTCTGCTGGGTGCGCCCGGACCGTCCGGCTATCTCCTTCGCCAGGTGCTCCACGAGCAGCTTCTCGCAGCGGATGAGCACCGAGAGGCCGGACTCCAGGTAGGCGGCCGCGCGGCTGATTTCGAGGTCGTGCGCGATCAGCACGGCCTCGCGCTCGCTCAGGCGCCGGGGGTGACCGTCCGCCGGTGCCACCGTATGCTCCCGGCCCCGGTCCTCGTCGTCGTCCTCGTCCCGGGGTCCCGGAGCCGGGCCGGGGGCGGCCGGGGCCGCGTCGGCGGCGCGACCGGACAGGGTGCCGAGCCCGACCCCGGGCGGCAGATAGAGCGGGGTGCCGGCGGCGGGCGGCTGGTCGAGTACGTCCACCAGCACCCGGCTCAGTGGGAGCCGCAGGTGGTCCTCGCCCAGCTCGGTCAGCGACAGGGCCGGGAACTCCTCGAGGAGTTGACCGAGCGTCAGGTCCGGTTCGTCCACCGGAGCCAGCAGACAGCGGTCCCGCAGTGCCCTCGGGGTGGTGGACACCAGGACGAGACGGCGCTTGGACATGGGCCCGCTCCTCTCAGCCGGCCACGGGCTGGTTCAGCCGGTAGCGGCGCACGAGTTCGACGGCCGGCCGGTGCCCGGCGAGCAGCGGCCGGGTCGCCGGCAGGTGGGGGTGCCTGCGCGCCAGGTCCGCGAGCGGCGCCCAGAACCGGACGGTGGCGAGGGTGAGTTCGTCGGGCAGCGAGCGGGCCGCGAGACGCCGGCGCGCCGCGCTGATCCGCTGGTCCCACTCCTCGCCGTAGCGCAGGCGGGCGGCGAGGTAGGTGTCCAGGACGACCTCCGGATGGTCCGTGGCGAGCCGGGACAGCAACTGGGACCGCCAGTCCAGTACCGGGGCGTGACCGTCCCAGGCGGCGAGCCGGTCGCACAGCAGCCGGCGCCCCCCCGGACGGGTGAGGAGCAGCGCGGCCGTCCGCACGGCGGCGGTGGCACCCCGGGAGAGCCGCCCGTCGGCGGGGCGGTACAGCACGGCGGTCAGCGGTGAGGCGTCCAGCAGCACCTCGGCGATGCGCAGTTCCTTCGCCCCTGCCTCGTCGTGGGCCACCCCGGCCGCCCCCCGAGGGGCCGGTCTTCCCTCGAACGGCGCCACGCCGTTCAGGAACGGGGCGACGACCGTGTGGCGGGCGATCGCGTCGCACCAGCCGTCGCTTCGCTCCGTCAGGACCGGCGGCGGCAGCGCCTCGGCGACGGCGCAGGCGGATTCCGGGTCCATCCGGCCGCCGATCGCCGCCGCGAGCAGCACCGCCCCGGGGCCCGCCGGTCCGGGGTCGCCGAGCGGTGGCCGGCCGGCGCCGTGCCGCGCCGCGTAGCGGCGGATCAGCTCCGCCAGGGCCGTCGCCGCCTCCGTACCGGGGTCGACGAGGTCCAGGGTGTGCTGGAGGGGGCCGCCCGGCGGCAGGCCCCTGCCCTCGACCGCCCAGCGCAGCACCCGCAGGGCGGTGGTCAGGGCGTTCACGGCTCCCTCACCCAGTAGGGGACCGCGGTCATGGTGTCCGGGCCCTCCCGGCGGTACACGCGCAGCACCCGCGACGCCCCGTCGATGTTGACCAGGGCCGCCACCTGCCACGGGCGCTGGAAGGTGGTGGTGTGCAGGTCGACGTCGGCCGAGGACAGCCCGAAGCGGCTGGTGGCCGGGAACAGGTGGGTGTGGTACCAGCCGAGGAGGCTCTCGCCCCGGTCCCGGGCGGCCAGCGACTCACCGATCCGCAGATAGCTCTCGCCGGTGAAGGTGAAGTGCAGCAGCGAGGCGCCGGTGCGCTCGGCGGGGATGGCCCCGGTCACCTCCACGACATGGCCGTCGAGGTGTTCACCGTTGCGGTGGACGCGCCCGGTGAGGAAGCCGCCCTCCTCGACCTCGTGGGAGAAGGAGCGCGTACCGCCGAGTGCCTGGTGGACCGGCGTGTGGAACACCACGACGACCGGTTCGGACGGTGCCTGCGCGGTGGGTTCGGCGACGCCGAGTTCCTGCAGGGTCGCGACGGGCGGCTCCGGTTCGGGCACCTCCTCGATCCCGAAGAGGCCTCGTCTGGGTCCGCCGACGGCGATCTCGACCCGGTTGGCGACCACCGGTTTCGGCCGGACCAGAGCGACCTGTTCCAGTCCGGGCCCGCGGATCCCGAAGCCCCAGTGCGTCTCCTCGGGCAGCCGCTCGCCCAGGAGTTCCTGCAGGGGCCTGCCGACGATCTCGCGCAGTGCGTGCGGGTGCTGGTAGAGCACGGTGTCCCCGCGGACGATGCGTACCCGGACGTAGCCGTGGCTGCCCCTGAGGTTGATCACGGACGGGGTGCCGCGCACCGGTGTGCGGTCGGTGAGGGGCAGGAAGGACAGCTCGATCGTGGCTCCTTCGAGCGGCTGGCCGACCACCGGCTGCAGGACGCCGCGCAGCAGGGGCAGCAGGGGCAGGCGCCCGGCGTGCACGTAGTCGTCGCTGCGGAAGAGTTCCACTTCGATGGCCGCCGCGGTACTCATGGGCCGTCGAGGGGTTCGACGAGGTTGGGGTAGCGAGGTGTGTCCCGTGGGGCCGGCGCGACGACGCTGCCGCTGATGGCCCTGACCCGGTCCTGGTGCTCGTCGACCCACTGCGCGGCGGTACGGTCGTAGAAGTTGCCGCGGATCCGTGGGGTGCCGTCGGGTCCGAGTTCGCCCGTCGGCTCGAACAGCGAGTAGTTGCGGAAGCCGGCCATGTCGACGAGCATCTGGCACAGCGTCTCGAAGCTGAGCGACGGCTGGTAGGACTCCGCCAGCAGGCCCAGGCAGACCAGACCCTTGCTCTGCGCGTAGGCCCGGGACTGCTCGCAGTCGTAGTTCGGGTAGACGTTGGGGTGGAAGACAGGCGTCAGCCAGTACACCTCGGGGGCCGTCTCCGGGAATTCCGGGCCCAGTTGGATCAGCACGACATGTCTGGTGACCTCGGTCGGTTCACCGCCGGGGACGGCGGGCGGGCCGAAGCTCGGTTGCTCGAACTCCACCTCGAACTCGGTGGGCAGGAGTGCCGAGTCCGCGCTGACGCGAAACCCCGGGTGGCCTTCCGCGTAGGCGACGATCTGGTTGCGCACCCGGTAGAGGGCGTCCTGCCGGTCGAGAGGGTTGACCGCTCCGGCCGTGGTCTCGAATCCGACGCGCATACGGTCCCCGTCCCGGACGCCCGAGTCGTGGAGGGTGGCGTCGGGATCCAGCCGGCGGCCCTGGCCGTCGCCCTGGACGTGGTCGATGACGGTGGTCCGGGTGGCGTCGGCGAACCCCCGGCCGTACTGGTCGATCACCTCGGCGGCGACATCGCTGTTGTGCTGCTGGGCCGGGGCGTCGACGAGCCGGAACTGCCTCCCGTCCGGGCCCTCGACGAAGAGCTGGTGCAGCAGGTAGTCGGGCTGGCCCGGTGCGACGACGGTCCAGCCGAACAAGGTCTCCCGCAAGCCGTCCCGCACCACGTCGGGCTGGTCGGAGTCGACCCGGAAGGAGACGGCGTGGGCGGTCGACCACACCTCCCTGGGCCGCAGCCCCAGCCGGTTGAGGGCGCCGGCCGCAGCCCGGCGGTCGTCCTCGGAGTCCGCGCGGACGATCACATGACAGGTCCGCTCCGTCTGCGGCGCGGCCGCCGCCACGGGCGCGGGCGCGGCATCCGGCCGGGGCACGGCCTGCGGGGCGGGGGCCTGCACCGGGGGCGCCGCGGCGGCGGCCGGCGGGAGGATGCCGTACCGCTGGGCGAGGTCCACCAAGGTCGAGTTGGCCCGGTACACGCCTACCGACACGGTCAGCAGCTGACGGTAGGGGGACGCGACGACCCCGTTGGCCAGGTCGACGAAGATCTCCGCCCAGGTGTCGTCGGGCTTCGCGCCGACGAAGTTGGGCCGGCGCCCACGGGGGAAGCCGATGCGGTCGAGGATTCCGGCCGCCTCCTTGTCGTTGCGGTAGATCTTCGCCAGCTCGTCCTGCAGCCGGTAGAGGTCGGCCTGCGTGATGGCGATCTCCGGCTGCGCCGCATGGCCCGTCGCCTTGGGCTCGGGCGGGCCGCTCAGGAACTCAGCCGATGCCATGTGTAGTCCCCCCTGGGCTGCCGGACGGGCAGGATCTCCTCCGGCGGCACTCCGAGTTCGTCCAGCCGGGCATGCGGAGCGGCGTCCCTGAGGCGATTGCTGAACCGCGGCCGCAGCACACGTCCACAACGCTCACATCGTGAGAACGGCGTGTCGGCCACCGCCCGGTCGCCGACCGCCTCAGTGTAGGGGTGACAGGCCCCGCAACGGGGCAAAAGCGGAAACCGCGACCAAGTGAGCGGCTCGGCACCGGGCGCCAGCGCTGCGGCCAACTCCCCGGCGGTCGCACGGTTGTTCAAAGCGCACGCGGTGACGTCCCCTTCGATCGGGCGATGGTGGGGGCAGTCGGCCGCGCGGGTCATCACGACCGGGGCGCAGCGGCCGGTCAGGGACTCGACGCGCAGCATGCGGTACGGCAGCGGCCTGCCGAGGACGGTGAGCAGCGCGGCCTGGGTCATCCAGGCGGCGACCAGCGCGGTCGTCCCGATGGAGGTGCCGAGCGGACCGGCCGCCGGGGCGTCCAGACAGCTCCACGGGACGTCGTCAGCGCTTCGCTGATGAGCCGTCAGGGTGCAGCCGTAGCAGGCCTCCCGGGTGTCGAGGCGCAGCCGCACCTCCCCCTCCCAGGGGCCGGTCCCGCCGTCCACGAGCGGCGCCTCGACGAGCGCGCACCGCCCCAGCAGGCGCATGCGCGAGCGCAGGCTGTCCAGGCACCCCAGCACCACGGCGGCCGAGGCGAGTTCGCCCAGCCCCACCCCCGCGGCGAGGTCGTGCGCCCGGGGCTCGACGACGGTGTCGGCCGACAGGCGGCCCAGGGCCTCGGCGGCGGCATCCGTCTTGGGCCGGCCCACATCGTGCGGGCCGAAGAGGACGGAACGGCTCAGGTTGGTCGTCTCCACCGTGTCCGGGTCGCACAGGACCAGCCTTCCGATCCCGGCGAGCGCGAGGTTCTTGGCCACCTCGTTGCCCAGCGCGCCGACCCCGACGACGACGGCCGTCGCCCTGCCGAAGGTGCCCGGGTCCCACCCCGGTACGAGGCGCTCACGTGCGAACCGGTCGTTCTCGGTCATCGGCGGCTACTCCGGTACGGCGACGAGCTTGACGGGACAGATCGTCAGCCGGCCCTCGGGCCGCCAGTTCTCCCAGCAGGCGAGGCCCGCGGCAGGGTCCCGGTGGACGGCCGCGCCGCAGGCGGGCCGGTTCGGTGAGCAGGGGCAGAGCACGACGTGTTCTCCCGCGCGGAAGGTGTGCGCGCAGTACAGGCAGCGGGGCGGCCTGGCGCCGTGGATCGCCGGACGCGCCACCTGCCAGTCGTCCGCCGTCAGCGCGGTGACCGGGACCCCGTCGACCGGCGGCCAGGTGGCCAGCAGCCCCGCGGCGAAACCGGCGGAGTCCGCCGCGTCGGCGCGGGCACCCTCCGGCGCCTCGTGGGGCGCGCCCGCGCAGGCCAGAGCGGGGGCGAGGTGGGCCACGTCGTCCGCGGCGGTGCCCGAGCCCGTCGTCCCGGCGTCGCCCACGCGCACGGTGTCGCCGCGACGGAAGGTCTGCCCGCAGGTCGTGCACAGGCGGTGGTTCCACGGGGAGGAGGCGTGGGTGACGGCCGTCCGGCCGCTCTGCACGCTCTCCTCCTGCGGGTCGAGGCCCGCCGCCATGCCCGCCTCGAAGGCCCGGCGCGCCAGGGCGTCGCCGTCGTCGGCTACCCGCACAGCATCTGCTCCATCGGTCCCTCGCCGAGCGCGTCGAGTACGGCCTCCACGGCGGACGGCCGCAGTGCGTCGCCGATGACCTCGACCCCGGATCCGGTGATCCTGATGCGGACGCGGACGAGATGTCCGTGGGGGTGCTCCGCGTATTCCTCCGGTCCGATGAGATCGGGTATCGCCTCGGTGAACACATGGTCCGTGGTCACGGTCGTGTCTCCCACCTTCCTGGAATGTGCGCCCCGCACGACGGGCATCCGCCGCCGGTGAGCCTGTTGTCGAGCGTCTCCCAGACGCCCCGCTCCACGACGGTGTCCGCACAGCGCGGGCACCGGGTGGCGCGGCCCTCGGGTCCCAGCGCCCGCTCCACGTAGACGAAGCGCAGTCCCTCCTCGGCCCCGGTGTGCCGGGCGGCCGCCAGCGCGGAGGGTGCCGTGGGATCCTGACCGCCCATCCGGAAGTCCGGTGTGAAGCGGAGCAGGTGCCAGGGGAGGCCGGGGTCGATGGCCGCCAACCTGCGTGCGATGGACCGCAGTTGGGAGGGGTCGGCCGAGGTGCCGGGGATGAGGGGCGTACTCACCTCCACCCATACGCCGGCCGCCCTGAACCGCTCCACCGCCGCCAGTACGGGGGCCAGCGGGGCGCCGGTGAGCCGACGGTGCGGACCGTCCTCGGCCGCTTTGACATCGATGTTGACCGCGTCGAGCACGGGGGCGACGAGGTCGACGGCCCGCGGGGTGAGGAAGCCGTTGCTCTTCCACATCACCGCCACGCCCAGGGGCCGGGCACGCTCGCCGAGCGCGAGGGTGAGTTCCGGAGCGAGGGAGGGTTCGGCGTAGGACAGCGCGAGATCGGCGCCCCGCGCGTGCGCCGAGGCCGCCAGTTCGCCCGGGCGGGCGGGTTCTCCCGTCCATGGCGCACGGTCCGTGCGGCCGTACTGCGACAGCCGGTGGTTGACGCAGTAGTCGCAGCGGAAGCTGCAGCCGGGTCCGGCCACGGTCAGGACCTTGCCGCCCGGCCTGACGTGGTAGAACGGCTTGCGCTCGATCGCGTCGAGGTGTGCGACGGAGGCGGTGAACGTCGCGGTCTCCAGCCGGCCGCCGTTGTTGCGGCGGACCCGGCAGTAGCCGGTCTGTCCGTCCGCCATCCGGCAGCGGTGGGGGCACAGTTCGCAGCGCAGGCCGGTGCCCGCGGCCGGCTCGCCGAGGAGAGCGGGCCGCCAGTGCGGCTGTGCCTCCCGTGCGGTCATGACGGTCCGTCCCCCGTCAGCAGGAGGCGTACGGCGTCCGCGAAGCGGCGCCCGTCGGCATCCGGCGGCAGGTGCACGTGGTGGGTCTCGGCCGGCCGGCCGCGGGGCGGATCGTCGCCGATGTGTGTGGTGGCGAGCCGGAGGCGGGGGCCCCCGACGAGCGCGTGGTCCCGGACGAGGTGGTGGAGGGCGAGCAGTACGGTCGGCGTTCCGGTGGACGCCGCCGTTCTGAGCGCGGCTTCGAGATCCGGCGGCTCCAGGGTGCGCGAGGTCCACAGCATGGCCAGATCCGCCGGCCGGGAGACCGGTCTGAGCAGGTCGGGCCGGTCGAGCCCGACGAACGCCGCGTGACGGCTGTGGCTCCACAGGGACGTGGCCAGCAGGTGCGCCAGGGAGCGCAGGACGACCTCGGGCGGTCCGAAGGTGGGCGGACTCGTGTCCAGCACGAGGGTCACCGGCTCGGGAACCCACGTGGCGGCGGAGCTGTGCAGGCGGTAGAGGAGTTCCCTGCGCGCGTGACGCAAGGTCAACCAATGTGCGGGCAGCGCGAGTTGACTTGGCAGGATCTGGGTGATCCGGCCGGTGCGGGAGATGCCGCCGGAACCGGGGGCGTGCGTGAGCGTGCCGGCGTGCCGGGCCTTCGTCGACACGGCACCGGTGAGGATCTGGAGCCTGCGGAGGTCCACGGCCGGCATGGCGGCGGCCTGTTGTGCCAGGCGCAGCGGAAGCACCGGGTCGTCGGCGACGGCCTCGGCCCCGATGACGGCGAGCAGGGCGGCCGTACGCCCGGTCACCGCGTCGGCGGCGGACCTGAGTTCCTCCAGGGGGAGTTCCCCGTCGGGCACCCGGGAGAATTCCCCGATCAGGGCGCGGCGCAGCGCCTCGGCAAGTTCGAGCGGGCCGTGGCCGGGGGAGGGGACGGTGTTCGGCTCGGACAGTCCCGCGGCCAGCAGGCCGGCGAGTCCGACCCGGGACCTCACGGGCCACGCCAGCTCGCGCAGGAGCCGTAGGCCGGGGTGGTCCACGAGACCTCTGAGCCGTTCGTCCAGCAGCGGCACGGCGGTCGTCGGCCCGGTCAGGGCGACCAGATCGTGCAGCAGGCCGAGCGAGGGGCACACCCCGTGCACGGCCAGCCGCACCAGCCCCCGGCGCACGGCCCACGGGAGGTGGGGGACCGGCGAGGCCGACGGGCCGGTACCGTCCGGGATGCGCCCGGCGGTGCCGAGGAGTCCGTCGAGTTCCCAGACGCGTGCGCCCGTCTCCCCGGCTGCGTACAGCCACACGGCGCCGTCGGGAAGGAACAGCCAGTCGACCTTCGTGCCCACGTCGCACTGGGCCGGTCCCCGTGCGGTGAGGTCGTCGAACTCGTGCAGGACGGCGCCCGTCAGCCAGCCCCAGATGCGCACCGTGCCGTCACTGTGCCCGCTGGCGAGCACCCTCGCCCCGTTCGGTGCGACCGCCCAGGCCACCGAGTCCACGCGTCCGGGGCAGGGCGGACAGATCAGCAGGCGCTGGCCCCTCAGCCCGTCCCATACACAGACCCTCCCGTCGTCGTGACCGCTGGCGAGCAGCGCGGATCCGTCCGGGAGCATCGCCCAGGACATGGCCCAGACCGGGCCGAGGGCGGTCTGTATCTCATGGCGGAGCCCCTGGCCGGTCTCGTCGAAATCCCACACACGGACATGGCCGTCCCGGTGACCGGTGGCGATCAGGCCGGCGCCGTCCGGCTGGATCTGCCCCCGCTCGACCGACGACACGGTGTCCACGACGAACGGCACGTGGACGCGGTCGACCAGCTGGCCCCCCGTCAGGTCCCAGACGAGGACGTCGCCCGCTCCCGAGGCGGTCAGCAGGGCCGTGCCGTCCGGCCCCCTCGCCAGCGTCGCGAGTTCCAGGGAGATGCCCGGGCTGTAGGACTTCCTGCGCGGGTCGCCCCCGACGCGGTGCAGGAGCAGCTCGTTGCCTCCGGTGCGCGTCACGAGAAGGGGATCGCCCGTGGGGGTGGCGGCCCATCCGATGGGCCACTCCTCCGCTTCGAGCGGGACGTCGTCCATCGGCACCCAGCCGAGCCGGCCCCCCGCGCCGCCCGGCGGGAGGGCGAACACCCGAGGTCGCAGGCCGGCGCCGGTCAAGGGAGGGGCCACCCCCCGGGCCGTTCCCACCACCGGACCGTCGGCCGGGGCGGTCAGGCACAGCCGCGCGTACGGGCGCAGCTCGTCCGGGGTCCGGTCCCTCACTCCGAGCGTGCCGCCGCCGCCCACCACCGCCCCCGCGACGGAGGCGGCGACCGCGGGTCCCTCCCTGCCGATCGACCGTGCGTGGGTGCGCGCCCACGCGGTCAGGGCGTCGCTCACAGATGCGTCACCAGGGTCACCGGGTCCGGCACCGCCTCCCGGTACCGCCGCAGCACGGGCCCCTTGCGCACCGCCGCCTCCACCGTCAACGCCGCCCGGCTCGTCGCGCCGCGCGGTGCCCGCACCACCATGGCCAGCCGGTAGGTGCCGCCGATCGGCGCGGTCCGGGTGCGGCGGATCTGCCAGCCGGGGTCGGAGCGCAGCTCGCGGAGGGCCTCCAGGCACACGAGACTTCGCTGGACGCTTCTGCTGTAGCCCACGAAGGCCAGCTGCGGGCCCAGTTGGGCGGAGGTCGTACTCTCCACGGTCTCGGTCAGCTGCTTCGGCGTCATGGACCAGGCCGTCGGCTGGAACGCCGCCGCGCCGTCCGCGGACAGGGCCAGCGCGACGTCGACCGTGTGCAGTTCGGGAAGGCCGGATTCCTGCTCACAGGTGACCGAGAGATGCAGCAGGTGGTAAACGGCGTCGGCGGCCTCGGCCGCCACGAACGCCTGGAGTTCCATGTCGTGGGCGACGGCCTTGGCGTCCAGCGGGACCGAGACCGGGCCGCCCAGCAGGATCCTGCCTCCGAGCGGGGGCGGCGCCGGATCCCCGGGACCCCGTACGGCTCCGGCGGCCGGCAGACTGAGCGCTCTTCGGGGTAAGTCCGGGAAAATGACATCGATCAAGGCGGCATCCCCCATTCCCGCTGATGGTCGTCAAAGTGTAGCCAAACGGCGGGTGGCGAGCGCGAAATCCGGGAGTTTCTCCCGGGGAGGGAGGGCCGGGCCGTTCATGCGTCCGGGGGCTCCGGCGCCGGGGCCCTCCCGACGCGACGGCCCGGCAGGCGGTCTACCTCAGGCCGATCGCCTCGCAGTCCGGCTTGAAGGCCGGGGTGCAGATGTCCTTGACGGTGTAGACGCCGTCCGCGATCACGGTGTCCTTGATGTTCGCCTTGGTGAGGGCGACCACCGGCACGAGTGAGGCGGGAATCTTCTTCTCGGTCGGGCTGTCGACCCTGTCCTGGGTCAGCGCGTCGAACTGGATGTCCCGGCCCTGCACCTTGTACACCGCCATCTGGGCGGCCTGGGTCGCCTCGTCCAGGAACGACTTGTACACCGTCATGTACTGCTCGCCCGACACGACCCGCTGCACCGCGTCCAGGTTCGCGTCCTGCCCGGTCACCGGCGGGATCGTGGTGGCGCCCGCCTTCTTCAGGGCGCCTATGACCGCGCCGGCCATGCCGTCGTTGGCCGAGTAGACGGCGGCGATGTTGCCGAGGCCGAGGGCCCGGACCGCCTTCGTCATGTTCGCCGCGGCGACCTGCGGTGACCACTTGTCGGTGTCGTAGGTCCTGGCGATCCGGACCTTGTTCTGGAGTTCGTTGAGGGCGCCCTCCTTGAACTTCGCCGTGTTCGGGTCCGCGGGATCGCCGTTCATCATGACGATCCTGCTGGTGGCCGCCCTGCTGCCGAGCGCTTCGAGGATGGCGCGGGCCTGGACCTCGCCGACGAGTTCGTTGTCGTGCGAGACGTACGCGTCGATCGGACCCTGGGCGAGGCGGTCGTAGGCGATGACGGGGATGCCGGCGTCCTTGGCCTTCTGCACGTCCGGTGCGACGGCCTTGGCGTCGAGCGCGTCCACCACGATGATGTCGACCTTCCGCGCCACCATCTGCCGGAACTGCCGGCTCTGCTTGACGGGGTCGGCCTCGGCGTTGGCGTAGACGACCTTGCCCTTGCCGTGGGTGAGCGAGGCCACCTCCTTCTTGATGATGGGGTGATCGAAGTCCTCGAAACGCGCCGTGTCCCTGTCGGGCAGGAGCAGCCCCACCGTGATGTCGTCGCCCTTCTTCACGGAGGCGGAGCCGCCGTCCGCGCCGATGCCGTCGACGGTCCCGCACGCGGTGAGTGTGAGTGCCGAGGCGGAGGCGATCAGGGCGGTCGCGACACGGCATGCGGGGGTTCTGCAAAGAAGTGGAGCGCTCACGCCAGGGGCCTTCCGAGTGGGGGGATCATCATGCGCAACGGATGATGTGGAGGAAGCCAACTCGGAGACACCAGGCACGTCAAGACGTCAGGACAACAATACTGCCGATGTGCCTTCGGTGGCCGAAGGCCGTCTCCAACGCGGCTTTCTCCCTTGCGACTTCGGAATCATGTGAGGCGCGAGGTAAACAACCCGCCATTTTTCCTGTCAGCCCTTTGTGTGACTGTTGTGGCCACGCCAAGATCCCCTCTGTGCCGGGACACCCCCATATGACCGGTGCAGGGAGGAGAGGGCATGTTGCCCCCGAAGCACCGACGACGGTTCATATCCTGCGTCGTCGTAGCAGCCGCGTTCGGACTGGTCAGCACCCAGTCGTTCGCGGCGTCGAACAACACCAGACCGAGGCCCTGGCAGGCCCGCCATCAGGCGGCCGTCGGCCGGCAGCACATCAACGCGGTCCACGGGGGCCATGGGGCGTCCGCGTTCGCCGCTGAGGGCGGCGACGACGGCTCCGACGAGGCGGAGAACTCCGCCGAGTCCACCGCCCAGTTCACCGAGGCCCGCACCGCTCCCGGAGTGGTCGCGCCCGGCGCCTACGGGGCCGCCTGGCAGCAGCTGCAGTCGATGAAGCACACGAGCGGCAGCTGGGACCACGTCACCAGGAAGGCGTACAACTCCGACGACCCCCGCTACCGCGATGTGAACTCCAACTCCAGCGGTGGCGCGGGCAAGGTGACCGGCCGGATCACCGGTATCGCCGCCGACGACCAGGGCTATGTGTACGCGGGCGGCGCCAACGGCGGTGTCTTCCGCTCCACGACCGGCGGCGGACAGTGGAAGCCGATCTCCGACAAGCTGCCGTCCCTGTCGACGGGCACCCTCGCCCTGGACGGCCAGAAGCGGCTCTGGTACGCCACCGGCGAGTCCAACACCGGCGCGACCTCCTTCGTCGGCACCGGCGTCTACGTCCTCAAGGACCCGCGCCACGGGCAGTTCCAGCCCGGCGACCGCGTCGGCGGCGCCGAACTGGAGTCCACCGTCATCCACGCCCTGCGCTTCGCCGGCACCAAGGTGTGGGCGGCCACCAGCACCGGCGTCTGGTCGCACTCCACGACCACCCTGTCCGGTCCGTGGAAGCAGGAGTTCGCCCCCAACCCGGACTATCTGCCCGGTGGTTCGAAGGCGGACGACCCGAGCGCCCCGTACAAGAACATCGCCAACGACATCGCCGTCGACCCGAAGGACCCGAGCAAGGTCCTGCTCGCGGTCGGCTGGCGCGGCGGCGACACCTACAACGGCCTGTACGCGAAGGGCGCCGACGGCAGCTGGAAGCCGGTCAGCGGACTCGGTGACCTGCCCACCGGCAGCGACGACGTCGGCAACATGACGTTCGCCGCGTCGGCCGACGGCTCCCGCCTGTACGCCGTCGACCAGTCTCCCGCGCAGATGGCCGCCAACCCGGACAGCGGGCTGAAGGGCGTCTACGTGTCGCAGAACGGCTCGCCGTTCGGGCCGTGGACGCTGATCGCCGACTACACCAAGCTGAAGGCGTCCGGATCCGCCCTGCAGAGCGCGGGCTACATGCCCGGCATCCAGGCCTGGTACAACCAGTTCCTCCAGGTCGACCCGGCCAACGCCGACCACGTCTACCTCGGCCTGGAAGAGGTCTTCGAGACCAAGAACGGCGGCCAGAGCTGGACCGTTCCGGGCCCGTACTGGAACTTCCCGTTCCCCTGCTGGAGCATCGACCCGGCCAAGCAGACCGGCGACTGCTCGCCGACCACCCACTCCGACCAGCACGCGGTCGCGATCGGCAGCTACAAGGGCAAGACCTGGGCGTACGTCGGCAACGACGGAGGCATCTACCGCCGCCCCCTCGACGGCGCGGTCGACTCCGGCGGTCACGCCAAGGACTGGCAGTCCCTCAACGACGGCACCCTCGACACCCTGCAGTACTACTCCGTGGGCGTCGGCAAGGACCGCACCTACGGCGGTGTCTCGGTCACCGGCGGTCTGCAGGACAACGGCCAGTCGATCCTGCGCGGCCGTGACAAGGTCATGGGCTCCAACTTCGGCGGCGACGGCGGCGACACCATCGCCGACCCCGCCAACGGGTGCAACATCGCCGCCGAGTACGTCTACCTCGACCTGTGGGTGACGCAGAACTGCGGTGTGAACGACGGTTCCTGGTCGACGGACCCGGCCAAGGCCACCGAGTACGAGGTCGCCCCGCCCGACAAGGACCTGGGCGGCGCCGGCGCCCGCTTCATCGCGCCGATCACCGCCGACGCCAAGAACAGCCGCACCTGGATCGCCGGCGGCCGGCACGTGTGGGTGAACACCAAGGGCTTCGCCATCCGTTCCGGCAAGGAATGGGCGAACGCCTACGACCTCGGTGACGGCCATGTGGCCACGGCCGTGGCGTCCTCGGGCGGCACGGTGTACGTCGGCTGGTGCGGCCCCTGCAACAACCAGGGCTTCACCCGGGGCATCGCGGTCGGCAACGCCGACGGCACCGGCTGGCACCAGCTGAACCTCCCGGTCGACGGCACGGTCCCGAACCGCTACGTCTCCGGCTTCGAGATCGACCCGGCCGACGCCCAGCACGTCTACGTGGCGATCAACGGGTTCTCCCGCCGGTTCACCGAGGGCCCCGGCGCGGGCGTCGGCCACGTCTTCGAGTCCAGGAACGGCGGCACCAGCTGGACGGACATCTCCGCCAACCTGCCCGACGTCCCCGCCGACGCGGTCAAGCTGCTGCCCAACGGCGGCCTCGCCCTCGGTACCGACCTGGCCACCTTCTACCGCCCCGCCGGCGCCACGAAGTGGCTGGTCCTGGGGCACGACCTGCCCACCACGGCCGTGATGGAACTCCGCCTCGGCCCCGACGGCAAGCTGTACGCCGCCACCCACGGTCGCGGCATCTGGTCCTTCGACGTACGGCGCCTCAAGGGCCGTAAGGACTGATCACCACCTGTACGGCGGGTGGCACGACGACGGCCGGTGCGGCCCCGGTTCCCGGGGGCGCACCGGCCGTCCGGCGTCCGGGCTCACTGCACCGGATACGCCGCGACGCTCAGCCGCAACGTGAAGAGCGGCGCCTTCTCGGGGCCCCAGGTCACCGAGGCCGCTCCGATGCGCGCGGCACGCACCGTGACCCGCGCGCCTCCCTGGCCGTCGGTGGTGGACGAGGTCACCAGTGCCAGCATGGGGTTGCTGCTGCGCGGCGGCGGCCAGGGGCCGTGGGTGCGGGGTTCCAGGACGACGGTCACCGTCGTGCCGGACCGCACGCACAGGCTCCGGACCGAGGCGTCCCCGGCGCGGTGGGTGATCGCGGCGGAGCCTGCCTCGCAGCCCGGTGACCGTGTCCCGGGAGGTGCCGTCCCCGTGCCGCCGGCCGAGGGCGTGGTGGGGTGCGGGTCGGCGGAAGGGCGCGGTGGCGTGGAGCCGGAGGGTGAGCCACTGCCGCCGCCGCTGGTGCCGCCGCTCGTGCCGCCGCTTCCGCAGGCGGTCAGCAGGCAGGCGACCGCCACGACGGCGGCCATGAACCACGGCCCGCGTCCATGCCGCTCCGCTGCCACAGCCGCCTCCTCACCTCGCCGCACGCCACTGTGACGTTCTGGCCCGGCGCCCGGTTCCTGAGCCTGTGGTTCCGGGCGTCCCTGTGCTCTCCCAGGTCAGTGCCGGACGGGCAGTGGCCTGGTGAGGTGGGGTGAGGGGACGGCCGCCGCGCCGTGGGTGGTGGCGCGGGCGCTGCCGCCGGTGACGGGCAGGGGGCCGGCGGTGTAGAGGGCCTCGTCGAAGGCTTGCCCGTTGGAAGGAGCCTTGCCGACGGCGAAGACGGAGACCGCCTTTCCGCCGACGACGGAGGTGGAGATGTAGTCGCCGACCATGCTGCCCTGTGAGCTGCCGGCGATCTGGGACAGGGACATGGGCCCGGCCACGGTCGCCGGGCTGCTCCAGGTGCTGCCGCCGTTGGCGGAGGAGAGGTAGCCGACCTCCAACTGGCAGGTGGACGCGGTGCAGTTGGCGTTCGGGTAGAAGTAGTAGTAGAGGCCGATCCTCGCCGTCGTCCCGGAGGTGCTGGGGTCGATGCCGATGCCGGGGATGAAGTGGTCCGCGCCGCTGGTGGTGGCGTCGATCGGGACCCGGGTCACGGCCGACCAGGTGGTGCCGTTGGTGGACGTGGAGTAGACGATGTCGTTGGCCGGGCAGCCGGAGCGGAAGCGGCAGTCCTGCCAGGCGACGTAGATCTTGCCGGAGCCGTCGATCTCGGCCGAGGGCAGTCCCTCACCGTCGCGCAGGTTGCCGGCCACCCCGTGGCTGGAGACGTTGGCTATCAGGGTGCTGGAGGACCAGCTGGAGCCGCCGTTGGTGGAGTTGAAGGCGTTGACGGAGCTGCCGTCGGCGGAGTAGGGGACCACGACCGTGCCGGAGGGCTGGACGAGGGGCTGGCCGCCCAGGCCGCTCGGGCCGCCGGCCGGTGCCACCGGCGCCGACCAGGTCGCGCCGCCGTCGGTGGAGCGGCTCATCACCACCGCGTTGCCGGAGGAGGTGACGTCGACCTCGACGTAGCAGGTGCCGTAGTACGGGCTGGCGGCGGAGTTGTCGCAGACGATCCACTCCTTGTCGTAGCCCTTGCCGTCGTTGCCGACCGCGATCACCGGGTTCTGCCAACTGGTGCCGTTCGCGGAGCGGCTGACGCTGACCCCGGCGCCGTTCACGCTGGAGTCGATGACCAGCCCGGCGACCATCCAGGTGCCGTGCTTGGCGTCGTAGGCCACGGCCGGGTCGGAGACACGGGCCCAGGTGCCGCCCTGGTAGGTGGTGATGCCGGGCAGCATGCCGTGCTGCCAGGTGGTGCCGCCGTCGGTGGAGGTGTTCCAGCCGATGTCGGAGGATCCGCCGTCGTTGAACCGGCCGACCTGCGAGGACGCGACGATCGTGGTGCCGTGGGCGAAGGTGTCCGGTTCCAGCTCGGTGGCGTGCTGGCTGGAGGAGTTGGTGAACGGGTCGGTGCTGACCTGGGTCAGACCACTGGGCGGCGGTGTGGCGGTGGTGAAGGAGACGTCGTCGTAGAGCGTGTAGGTGGCGTCGCCCGCGTAGTCGTCGTCGTGGCTGATCAGGGTGAGCTTGTAGCTGTGCCCGGCGGTCACGGACGAGGCGATCTGCTTCCAGCCCTGGCCGTTGGTGCAGGTCTTGGCGAGCACGGTCGTCGTCGTGCCGGCCGTGGTGTCGGCCAGGGTGGCCGTGGCCCAGTCGTAGTTCACCGTGTCGGGGCAGGTGACGCTGTACCAGAACGACAGCTGCGTCGCTCCGCTCGGCGCGGTGAAGGTCTGGGCGATCGAGGAGTCGCCGTTGGTGGGGGAGGTGCCGCCGACCCGCGCGGCGTAGGTGCCGTCGTGGGCGCCGGAGCCGGCCACGGCGGTGGTCCCGGCGGAGGTCCAGCCGGTCAGGCTGCCGGACTCGAAGCCGCCGTTGGCGACGTCGGCCAGGGCCGGGTGGGAGGCGAGCAGGAGACCGCCCAAGGACAGCAGGGCGGTGGTGGCGGTCGCCACGGATCTACGGACAGCGGTGCGCGGCATGAGGCCGCGCCTGTCTCTGGATCGGGACACGGAACATCCTTTCGGGCAGCCGGAGATCGCCCGGCACACGGGGAGATGAAGGACGTCCACGCCGATGGAGCGCGTGTTCGCAGTCCGGGATGCTTGCACCGGACATGACATGCAACAAGAGCGCCGCGGCCCGCGGGGCGCGAAGCGGCCGAGAATTTACGCGAGCCGGTCACGTCACGGCAAAACCACAGGGCTTCCCCCGTATGGGGCCAAGGGATTTCCCTGTATCGCCTGGAGGGGAAGGGCCACTTGACTTCGAGTGCACTCGAATTCGTAGCGTTGCGCACATGAGCACTGCACAGCACAAGATCGGATCCGGTTTCGGCGCCACCAGCACCGCCGACGACGTCCTGCACGGCATCGACCTGACGGGGAAGACCGCCCTGGTCACCGGCGGTTACTCGGGAATCGGCCTGGAGACCACCCGGTCGCTCGTCAAGGCCGGTGCCCATGTGATCGTGCCCGCCCGCCGCCCGGCCACGGCCGAGCAGGCACTGACCGACATCTCCGGGGTCGAACCGGACGAGCTGGACCTCGGTGACCTGGAGAGCGTGCGCGGCTTCGCCGAGCGGTTCCTCGCCTCCGGTCGGACCATCGACATGGTGATCGACAGCGCCGGGATCATGGCCTGCCCGGAGACCCGGGTCGGGCCCGGCTGGGAGGCCCAGTTCGCCACCAACCACCTCGGTCACTTCGCCCTCGTCAACCGCCTGTGGCCGGCGATCGCGCCGGGCGGTGCCCGGGTCGTCTCCGTCTCCTCCCGCGGCCACCACTTCTCCGGCATCCGCTGGGACGACGTCCACTGGCGGCAGGGCTACGACAAGTGGGAGGCCTACGGCCAGGCCAAGACCGCCAACGTCCTGTTCGCCGTCCACCTCGACGAGCTCGGCCGCGACGCCGGCGTCCGGGCCTTCGCGCTGCACCCCGGCGGCATCCTCACCCCGCTCCAGCGGCACCTGCCCAAGCAGGAGATGATCGAGCGCGGCTGGATCGACGAGGACGGCAACGTGCTCAACCCCGAGGGCTTCAAGACCCCGCCGCAGGGTGCGGCCACCCAGGTGTGGGCGGCGACCTCGCCGCAGCTGGACGGGATGGGCGGCGTCTATCTGGAGGACTGCGACATCGCCGAGCCCGCGTCGGAGGAGAACGCCGACCGCTCGGGCGTGAAGGACTGGGCGATCGACCCGGAGCAGGCGGCTCGGCTGTGGGAGCTGTCGGCGGACCTGACGGGCGTCAACGCCTTCGCGGGCTAGCGCCGGTCCCTTCGGCCGTCCCGGTCGTCGGGGGCGCCTCCCGCTTGAGCAGGCCGCTGCGCAGTTCGAGCGGGGTCACTCCGTGCCAGCGCCGCACCGCCCGCCGCAGTGCGCTCACATCGGCGAAGCCCGCCTGACGTGTGATGTCACGGAGCGTCATGTCCGGTCGGCGCAACAGTTGTTCGACCTGCGCGCGGCGCACCCCGTCGACGATCGCCTCATAGGTGGTGCCGCACCCGGCCGGGCGACGACGCAGGGTACGTTCGCTGGACGCGTGCCTGTGGGCCTGCTCGGTGAACGAGGGGACGGCCGGAAGGCTCTGCGCGGCGGAGATCTCCAGCACCTCCAGCAGATCCTGCTGGTCGCGGCGGGACGCCATCTCCTTGTCCAGCACGTCGAGCACCGAGGCACAGGTGATGGTGTCCCGCCCCGGCATGGCCGCACGGGCCCACCGGGCGGGGAACACCATGCGGTTGCGGGCGGCGGCGAAGCGCACCGGGCAGCGGAAGAGGTCGTCGAACGGGCGCGTTTCGCGCGGTGCGGGGAAGGTGAACTCGACCGCCTGCGGGGCGAACGCGGCGCCGACGCTCAGCCGGGTGAGGGTGACGACACTGGAGTACGCCTCCTCGGCCAGGAAGACGGCGACCGTCGGATCCAGTGCGGGGTCCGGCAGATCGGCGCGCAACACGTAGCCGTCGTCCTCCCGGCGGGCCGACCACACCGTCATCGCCCCGGAGAGGTTCTGGTAGCGCACGCCGGTCTCGATGGCGTCCAGATCGCGGCCAGCCAACTGGGCACGACACCGTCGCGGATCCGGCTGGTGCAGTCCGACACCGACCGCACGGGAGTCGACACCGGCGCCTTCGCGAGCGCGGGCCTCTTCGTGGCGGGCAACGCGGTCCTGCGGGCCGCGGGCGCCGTACGCGACCGCATCCTGGAGTTCGCCTCGGCGCACACCGGCGTCCACGTCGTGATGTGCGCGATGGACGACGACGGTGTCCTCTGCGGTGACCGGCGGGTGTCCCTCGCCGAACTGGTCGCGCTGGCCAGGGCGCGCGGCATCCGGTTCACGGCCGCCCGCAAGGCGTACGGCTCGCCCCGGAGCGTCACCTCCAACACCCAGGGTTCCGGGTCGCCGTGCACCGCGTCACGGGTGAGATACGCATCCTGTACAGCGTGCAGGCGGCCGACGCCGGAGTGATCATCAACCCGGCGCAGGTCCGCCGGCAGGTGGAGGGCGGTGTCGCCCAGGGAATCGGCTTCGCGCTCACCGAGAACCACCAAGTCGACGACAGCGGCGTCATGGTCAACCCGAACCTCCGCAACTACCGCATCCCCACCTACGCCGACATCCCCCCGACCGAGGTCCTCCTGGTGGGCTGCGCGGCCTCGGTGTCGTCGCGGTGGCGATCGCCTTCTGGGCCGTCGTCTTCCACCTCGTCACGGTCCGGTTCTGGACACTGCCCTGACCGGTGACCGCGCGTCGGCGCCCGCCCTGCGCAGCACCGCCGCGTCCAGCGCGTCGCGCACCTCCTGGGGGAGCCACTCGCAGTGCGGCCACTGGACGATGTGCTCCGCGATCTCCCGCAGCTTGGTGTTGGTGTGCTGGGAGACCTCCCGCAGGATCTGCCAGGCGGTGTCGGGACGCACCCCGCCGTAGGCGACGACCACGCCCATGGCCTGGTCGACGATCGCGTGGGCGGTGACGGCGTGCCTCAGCTGGGCGACCTCCTCCTGGAGGGCCGCGATCCGGTCGGCGCTTGCGAGCGGTTCTGGCATCGTGGTCTGGGCTCCCTGGTGGGACAGGTCATACGGTCTTGTCCCACTGCTGCCCGTTGTCGCCGTCCGTGAAGGTCCACTGTGCGAACAGTCGGCCCACGGGATGTCCACAAAACGAAAGCGTCCCCGGCCCGGGCCGCCCCGGGCGCCCGCTTGCCGCCCACGCCGCCCGAGGTGTCAGGATGGCGGTATGGACTCGCTGGTTTTCGAGAGCGACGATCTCGGCGTGACGGAGGACTTCCTCTGCCGCGCCTACGCGACCATGCGCATCGGCAGCGCGACACCGGCCGCCGGCCGGGCCCGGGTCCGCCGCGACAGCACCGGGTCGATCAGCGTCGACGAACTCGACCTCGACTTCGACATGTCGTACTCGGTCAGCCCGCTGGGGAAGATCTGTCTGTGCGTCGTCCACGAGGGAACCGTCCAGGACCATGCCTTCCGTGGTGTCCAGGACTCCTTCGGCCCCGGTGACGCCGTGCTGTTCGCACCCCCCGACGAGCCGTACTCGGGGCGTGTCAACAGCGCCCGCTACAACATCACGCTGATCGACCCCGGTCTGCTCGAACAGGTCGCCGCCACCGAGCGCGGTCCGCTGCGCGCGCCCGTCCGCCTGACCGGCCACCGGCCCCTCACCCCGGCCGCGGCCGACCGGCTGAAGAGCACCATCGTCTACCTGCGCGACCAGGTGCTGGCCGACCCGGACGTCGAGGCGCATCCGCTGATCGTCTCGGCGGGCAGCCAGCTGCTGGCCGCGAGCGTGCTGGCGGCCTTCCCCAACACCGCGCGCACCGAGCCCACCGCCCGCGACCGCACCGACGCGCACCCCGCCACTCTCCGGCGCGCCGTCGCCTACATCGACGACCACGCCGACCAGCCGCTCACGGTGGCCGGCATCGCCGACGCCGTGCACGTCACCATCCGCACCCTGCAGTACGCCTTCCGCCGCCACCTCGACACCACGCCACTGGCCTATCTGCGCCGGGCCCGGCTGGCCCACGCCCACCGGGACCTGCTCGCGGCGAGCCCGCACAGCGGCGCCACCGTCGCAGGCATCGCCGCCCGCTGGGGCTTCTCCCACGCGGGCCGCTTCGCCGCCCTCTACCGGGACGCCTACGGCACCAGCCCCGCACGCACCCTGCGCGAGGGCGACGCGTTCGACCGGGCCCGGAACTGAAGTCCGTGACCCCGGCCGGCCGGGGTCACGGGGCCACCCGGATGCCCACGACGCAGGTGTCGTCGTCGGTGTCGGACCTGCTGTGCGTCAGGAGCCGGTCCACCTGCAGGTCCAGCGTCGGCGGGACCGTGCGCGCCGCCGTCAGCAGCTGCGCCAGGGACTCCTCGACGGACCGGTCACGGCGTTCGATCAGACCGTCCGTGTACATCAGCAGGGTGTCGTCGACGGCGAGCTGCACTTCGTGCTCCTGGTACACGGCCTCCGGCACGGCACCCAGCAGCAGGCCGCCGACCAGGGGCAGCGGCTCCGCCTGCGCCCCGCGCACCAGCACGGGCGGCAGGTGCCCGGCCCGTGCCCAGCGAAGGGTGCGGCGGTCGGGGTCGTACAGGCCGCAGACCGCGGTGGCGGTGACCGAGCCGGTCAGATGGTGCGTCACCATGTTCAGCCAGGACAGCAACTGCCCCGGCCCGGCGCCCGTCACGGCGAGCCCGCGCAGCGCGTTGCGCAGCACGACCATGCTGGTGGCCGCCTCGATGCCGTGGCCGGCGACGTCCCCCACGCACAACAGCACCAGCCGGGACGGCAGCACGACCGCGTCGTACCAGTCGCCGCCGACCAGGTGCTGGGTCTCCGCCGGCCGGTAGCGCACCGCGAGGTCCAGTCCGGGAACCTCCAGCGGGGCCTGCGCGGGCGGCATGATGGCGTGCTGCAGCTGCAGCGTGAGCCGGTTGCGTTCGCTGGCCTGCTGCTCGGTGTGGGCGAGCTGGTCCCGGGTGGCGGCCAGGGCGACCTCCGTCCAGTGGTGCGCGGAGATGTCCTGGTAGGCGCCGCGCACGACGTGCAGCCGGCCGTCCGAGTCGAGGACCGGTTCGGCCGCGACCCGGATGTGGCGGGTGACGCCGTCCGGGCGCTGGAGACGGAAGGCCGTGGACGCGGCCCGGCGGTGGTGCAGCAGATTGCGCAGGAACCGGCCGATGGTGACGGCGTCGTCGGGGTGCGCGTGCGCGGGCAGGTCCTCCAGCGGCACCGGGGCGCTGGAGGCGGGCTTGCCGTAGAGATGGTAGAGCTGGCCGTTCCAGGTGATCTCACCGGTGAGCAGGTTCTCCTCGAAACCGCCGATGCGGCCCAGGCGCTGCGCGTGCTGGAGCAGACTGGCCAGGCGCGCCGTCTCGTCCTCGATGCGCCAGATGAGCAGGACACTGCCCCCGTGCCGGCTGATGTTGATGTCGGCGACCGCCGCCAGGGGGACGTCGTCGACCAGGGCGGTCAGCCGCATGCGGTGGGCGCGGTAGGGCTCGCCGGTGGCGTAGACGCGCTCGATCCGCCCGAACAGCTCGCTGTGGCCGGCGGCCATCGGGTACGCCTCCAGCAGCAGCGCGCCGTTGATGACCCCCCGGGGGCGGCCCGCGGGATCCAGGAAGCGGCTGTTGACGTGGTGGATGCGGAAGTCGACCAGCTCGCCGCCGGCGTCCAGCTGCGGCACCAGCACCAGGGCGGGGTCGTGCAGCCCGTCGGCCAGGTCCATCAGTTCCGTCGTACCGGGCTGCACACGCGAGCCGTCGGCACCGTCGAAAGGATGCCCGGTGGAGGTCCCCAGCGTGTGCGCGCACAGCTCGGCCAGGGCCTCGACCTGCCGGACGATCGGCGGGGAGGGGGCCTCCAGCGGCGCCGGCCAGACGATCTCCAGCACGCCGTGGATGCGCCCGCCGGTGCCGGCCGGTACGGCGACCCGGCCGCCCTCGGGATGGTGATGCTGGCCGATGGAGGGCAGCCCGGTCTCGGCCAGGCTGCGGATCCAGTGGCCGGTGCGCTCGGCGAGACCGCGCCGGGCCACGGTCGCCACACCCGGTGGCACGTGCCGCCAGCGGCCGGCCTCGGTGGCGGAGAACCCGGCGTGGCCCGCCAGCGTGAGCGAGCCGTCGGTACCCAGGGCCCAGATCGCCACCGCCTCCGCGCCGAGGGGTGCCAGGGCGTGTTCCAGCAGGGAGTCGGCGACCGCCTGGGTGTCGGGGGCGGCCAGCGCACCGCTCTCGGCGGACCGCAGCCGTACGGCCCACGAGTCGTCGCCCCTGGCGCCGGCGGTCTCCGCGCGGGCCGCGGTGGCGGTGAGGAAGGCGGCGGTCACCTCCGAGAGCCGGTCGCGTGCCGCCTGGTTGATGACGTCGACCGCGAACTCGAGCGGTGTCAGCCCGGCCTGCCCGGTGAGTTCGGCCAGCTGTCGCGCCGCCTCCGCCGGACCGCAGCCCAGCCGTTCCACCAGGATGCCCTTGGCCAGTTCGATCAGGGCCCGGCCGTCGGCCTCGGCGTGCGCGGCCCGCACCTCGCGGCGCAGCCGCTCCACGGTGGCCGCGAGCCTGCCGACCGGGGACGGCTCGCCGGGACCGACGGCACCCGCGTCCCGCCCACCGCCGACGGCACCGGCCGGCCCGGCGTCCGCCGGCGAGGGCTGCTCGACCACCGGGACGCGCTCGTCCCGCGGTTCGGGAGGTAGACGGAGATCACTCACGATGGGCCTGTTCCTCGGGCTGGGACGTCACGCGGTCGGCTGACGGGCGATGCGGCCGTGCCGCGCGGTCACACGGGCAGCCAGCGCCGCACCCGGGCCATGAGTTCGCCGGTGTCGACAGGCTTGGTGACGTAGTCGTCGGCGCCGGACGCGAGACTCTTCTCCTGATCGCCCGGCATCGCCTTGGCGGTGACGGCGATGATCGGCAGGTCCGCGTACCGGGGCATGGCGCGGATCTCCGCGGTGGCGGCGTAACCGTCCATCTCCGGCATCATCACGTCCATCAGGACCAGGCAGATGTCCGGGTGGGCGAGCAGCATCTCGATGCCCTTGCGGCCGTTGTCGGCGTGCAGGACCTGGAAGCCGTGCAGTTCCAGCACCCCGCTGAGGGCGAAGAGGTTGCGTGCGTCGTCGTCGACCACCAGGACCGTCCGGCCGAGGAAGGCGTCGTCCACGACCTGCGCGGCCGGGCGGTGCGGGTCCTCGGCGCGGACCAGCGACAGCACGTCGCCGGGCTGTTCGGCGGACAGGTGCAGGGTGATGCGCTCGCGCAGCTCGTCCAGCGAGGACAGGAAGTCCAGCGGCCGGCCACCGGCGAGGGCGCGCAGCGCCTGTTCCTGCGCCAGATCCACCCGATGTCCGGTGTGCACCAGGACGGGCACGCTGGCCAGCGCGGAGTCACCGCGCATGGCCTCCAGGAAGTCCGCGCCCTCCTTGCCGGGCATGCCCAGTTCGAGGACGACGCAGTGGCAGGGCTCGGCCGCCAGCGTGCTCGCCGCCTCCTGGGCTCCCACGGCCGTGATGAGGTCGATCGCGCCGTGCGGGTCGCCGGGGTCGTCGTGCGTCAGGTCCGCCACGGCCCGCTCGGCGACCAGGCTGAGCAACCCGCGCGGACGCTCCTCGATCACCAGCAGCCGCCGCCTGCGGTGCGCGGCGGCCGGCCCGGAGCGGGGCAGCTCACGAGGGGCCGGAGCGGCCACGGAGGCGAGGGCGTCGTCGGGCTGCTCCGCCGGCCTGCCGCCGGACTCCAGAAGCTCCTTGAAGTCGGCCCGCGCGACCGGCAGGTACAGCGTGAAGGCGCTGCCCTGACCGGGGGTGCTGTCGACCGCGACGGCACCGCCGAGCAGATGCGCGATCTCCCGGGTGATGGACAGACCGAGGCCGGTGCCGCCGTACTTGCGGCTGGTGGTCCCGTCGGCCTGCTGGAACGCGCCGAAGATCGTCTCCAGTTGCTGGTGGGGGATGCCGATGCCGGTGTCGACGACGCGGAAGGCCACCACCGGACCACCGAGGTGGACACCCGGCGGCACCTCCCCGTCGGTCACCGGCTCGATCCGCAGCTGAACACTGCCCTCCTCGGTGAACTTCACCGCGTTCGACAGCAGGTTGCGCAGGATCTGACGGAGCCGGGAGTCGTCGGTGAGCAGGTCGTCCGGCGTTCCCGGAGCGGTCGCCACCGTGAACTCCAGGCTCTTCTGGGTCGTCATCGGCCGGAACGTCGCCTCGACGTACTCCAGGAGCTGGCGCAGCGGGACCCGCTCGGGCGTGACGTCCATCTTGCCGGCCTCCACCTTGGACAGGTCGAGGATGTCGTTGATCAGCTGCAGCAGGTCCGAGCCCGCCGAGTGGATGATGCCCGCGTACTCGACCTGCTTCGGGGTGAGGTTGCGCGAGGGGTTCTGCGCCAGCAACTGGGCGAGGATCAGCAGGCTGTTGAGCGGGGTGCGCAGCTCGTGGCTCATGTTGGCCAGGAACTCCGACTTGTACTTGGAGGCCAGCGCCAGCTGCTGCGCACGGGTCTCCAGTTCCTGCCTCGCCTGCTCGATCTGCAGGTTCTTCGCCTCGATGTCGCGGTTCTGGGAGGCCAGCAGGGAGGCCTTCTCCTCCAGTTCGGCGTTGGAGCGCTGCAGCTCCTCCTGCTGCACCTGCAACTCCTCGGACCTGGCCTGCAGTTCGGCGGTCAGCCGCTGGGACTCATCCAGCAGCTCGTCGGTGCGGACGTTGGCGACGATGGTGTTGAGGTTGACGCCGATGGTCGGCATCAGCTGCGCCAGGAAGTCCTGGTGGATCTGGGTGAAGCGGCTCAGCGAGGCCAGCTCGATCACACCCAGCACCTGTTCCTCGACCACGATGGGCAGCACCATCAGGGCGCGGGGCACCGCCTGACCCAGCCCCGAGGAGATGGCCACGTAGCCCTCCGGCAGTTCCTCCACGGTGATCGGACGCCGGTTGCGCGCGGCCTGCCCGACCAGGGAGCGTCCGACCGGGATACGGGTGGGCCGCTCCTCGTCGTCGGGACGGCCGTAGGACCCCACCAGCCGCAGTTCATGGCCGTGGTCGGTGTCCTCCGCCAGGTAGAACGCGCCGTACTGGGCCGACACCAGCGGTGTCAGCTCGTCCATGATCAGCTCGGCGACCACGGGCAGGTCGCGGTGGCCCTGCATCAGGCTGGAGATGCGGGCCAGGTTGGTCTTGAGCCAGTCCTGCTGCTGGTTGGCCCGCGTGGTCTCGCGCAGCGACCCCACCATGGAGTTGATGTTGTCCTTCAGCTCGGCGACCTCCCCGGAGGCCTCCACCGTGATCGACCGGGTCAGGTCGCCCTCGGCGACGGCGCTGGCGACCTCGGCGATCGCGCGGACCTGCCGGGTGAGGTTCCCGGCCAGCTCGTTGACGTTCTCCGTCAGCCGCTTCCAGGTGCCCTCGACGCCCTCCACCTCGGCCTGGCCGCCGAGCCGGCCCTCGCTGCCGACCTCGCGGGCGACGCGGGTGACCTCGGCGGCGAACGACGACAGCTGGTCGACCATCGTGTTGATGGTGGTCTTCAGCTCCAGGATCTCGCCCCGGGCGTCCACGTCGATCTTCTTCGACAGGTCGCCGTTGGCGACCGCCGTCGTCACCAGGGCGATGTTGCGGACCTGCCCGGTGAGGTTGTTGGCCATGGAGTTGACGTTGTCCGTCAGGTCCTTCCAGGTGCCGGCCACGTTCGGCACGTGCGCCTGACCGCCGAGGCGCCCCTCGGTGCCCACCTCGCGCGCCACCCGGGTGACCTCGTCGGCGAACGCCGACAGCGTGTCGACCATCGTGTTGATGACGTCCGCCAGCGCGGCGACCTCGCCCTTGGCCTCCACGGTGATCTTCTGCGAGAGGTCACCGCGCGCCACGGCCGTGGCGACCTGGGCGATGGAGCGGACCTGCCCGGTCAGGTTGGACGCCATCACGTTGACGTTGTCCGTGAGGTCCTTCCAGGTCCCCGACACGCCCCGCACGATCGCCTGCCCGCCGAGGTTCCCCTCGGTGCCGACCTCGCGGGCGACGCGGGTGACCTCGTCGGCGAAGGCGGAGAGCTGGTCGACCATCGTGTTGATGGTGTCCTTGAGCTCGAGGATCTCGCCGCGTGCGTCGACGGTGATCTTCTGGGAGAGGTCGCCCTGGGCCACCGCGGTGGCCACCTGCGCGATGGAGCGGACCTGCCCGGTCAGGTTGCCGCCCATGAAGTTCACGGAGTCCGTCAGGTCACGCCAGGTGCCCTTGACGCCCTTGACGTCCGCCTGCCCGCCGAGCCGGCCCTCGGTGCCGACCTCGCGGGCGACGCGGGTGACCTCGTCGGCGAAGGCGGAGAGCTGGTCGACCATCGTGTTGATGGTGTTCTTCAGTTCGAGGATCTCGCCGCGTGCGTCGACGGTGATCTTCTGGGAGAGGTCGCCCTGGGCCACCGCGGTCGTCACCTGGGCGATGTTGCGGACCTGGGAGGTGAGGTTACCGGCCATGAAGTTGACCGAATCCGTGAGGTCGCGCCAGACGCCGCCGACTCCGGGAACCTGCG
Source organism: Streptomyces sp. NPDC006739 (assembly GCF_042869815.1). NCBI lineage: Bacteria > Bacillati > Actinomycetota > Actinomycetes > Kitasatosporales > Streptomycetaceae > Streptomyces > Streptomyces sp. NPDC006739. The sequence continues at coordinate 11,593 of NZ_JBIAGM010000003.1, read as the reverse complement.
CCTGGCCGCCGAGCCGGCCCTCGCTGCCGACCTCGCGGGCGACGCGGGTGACCTCGTCGGCGAAGGCGGAGAGCTGGTCGACCATCGTGTTGACGGTCTCCTTCAGCTGCAGGATCTCGCCGCGCGCGGGGACGTCGATCTTCTGCGACAGGTCGCCCTTGGCCACCGCCGTCGCCACCTGGGCGATGTCGCGGACCTGGGTGGTGAGGTTGCCCGCCATGGCGTTGACCGAGTCGGTCAGGTCCGCCCAGGTGCCGGAGACCCCGGGTACCTCGGCCTGGCCGCCCAGCGTGCCCTCGGTGCCCACCTCGCGGGCGACCCGCGTCACCTCCGAGGTGAACACGGACAGCTGGTCGACCATGCCGTTGAACACCGTGGCGATGTCGCCGAGCAGCCCCTGTCCGTCGGACGGCAGGCGGGTCCCGAAATCACCGTCGCGTACGGCCGTCAGCCCGGCGAGCAGCTGACGCAGCTCCTGCTCGCCCGGGCCCTGTACCTGGGCGTCCATCGACGTACCGGTCATGCCCACCCTCGTTCCACTCCCCAGGGGTCCGCGCGGACCCGGAACCACACCGGTGTCGTGAAGTCACGTTTGCCGGCGGCGACCCCGCGTTCGACGGCGCCGGCCGACGAGGAATCCGTCGCAGGTTAACTCAGTTGCCGTGCAGCAACAAAAGGCCGGCTCACTATCGCGGCTCGCCGCGAAAAAATGCGGGAACCGCGGCATGGCCAAGCCATATCGGGATACACGAAGGGGTTTGTCCGACTCCGGATCCCGGCGGGATCCCGTGTGAGGCGGCGTCGCGGGCCCTTCGTCGAGGACGCGTCCGGAGCGTCGGGCGGGCCCCGGCTCACGCACCGTCGGCGTCGTCTCGCCAAGGCTCCCGCATGGGGGGGGCGTGCACGGCCCGCGCCCCGCCTTTCCGGGCGTGCCCGAACCGATGCGCGCGGCGTGGGAGTATCGCGGCGCATCGCGGGTAGACGCGCGCCCATGAACGGGGTATCGCAGATCTACGGCAGGGAGCATGTCCCTCCTGAGGGGTGTTCCGTGATGCCGGAGGCCGCACCTGCCGATGTCAGCATCGCCCTCGACGGGGCGGACGGCTGTATCGCCGACGCACGGAACCAGGTCTGGCAGTTCCTGACCCGTGCTCGGGCCGAGCACGGACTGCCGGTCACGGCCCGCACCATCGACCTGGCCCAGCTGGTGGTCAGCGAACTGGTCACCAACGCGCTGAAGTACGCGCCCGGACCGGTGCTGGTGCACCTGAGCGTGGTCGACGGCATGCTGGAGACCGAGGTGTGGGACACCGATCCCACGCTTCCGCTGGCCCGGGCCGCCGACGCCGGGCGGGTGGGCCAGCACGGCCTGGAGATCGTGCTGGCGGTGGTGCAGGGTTTCGAGGCGCGCCGTGAGCCCGTGGGCAAGCGCGTCATCGCCCGCCTCGCGCTGTCCGACGACCCGCTGCTGGGCTTCGGCCGGCCGGGCCGTGGCGGGGGCCGGCCGGCGGTGCGCGACGAGCCGCCGACGACGGACGGTTGAGAGGTATCCGCACATTGCGTGTGCATGGATCTCTCGGCCGGGGGCACTTGGTGATCGCTCGATACGGCCCGGTGTCGGGATGGCGTCGAACGCCATGTACGGGATTCTGTTCCTCGCGATGGCGGTCGGCCCGCCGGGCGAGCTGTGTTGTGTGGGAGGGGACCACCATGATTCTTCCGGCGGAGAAGGAACTGCGGGCTGTACTGGCCCGGTTCGCCGAGGCGCGCATCGAGCACGACGTGCGTCCCACCGGCCGCACCAGCCGTGCGCTCGAAGACGCCACGTACACACTCTGCGTGATGACCGGGGCCCGTACCGTCGAGCGGGCGCTGGCCGCGGCGGACGCGCTCCTGCAGGAGTACACCGCCGACCGTGAGGGAACCACGCAGGACGAGACGACTTTGGCCGCCTGAGAACGGCCCCTCTTCCGCCCGTCCCGTCCGCCCGGAAGGGACGGGCGGTGGGCGAACCGGTCGGCGTCGCGCCACCACCGGTCGATCGCCGCGTCGGCCGCAGGGGTCCGTCGGCCGGGATGCGTGCCCGGCGGCTGGTCGGGTACCGCGAGGGAAACAAGGCGGTGGTAACCGGCATGGACAGGCGATTCTGAAAGCGATGCCTCGTGACTGGGCTCAGTGACTCCGGGGACGGTCGAGCGGGCGGGCCGCGCGACGGCCCCATGTCGCTGGCCCTGGCCATCGCCGATGCCGTGGAGGGCCTCACCAACCTGTGGTCTGCCGCCGCACAGGGCGCGGGCCTCGGTCTGTCGCCGCAGCAGTTGCGGGCCCTGCGGACCCTGGAGGCGGAGCCGGGGCTCAACCTCACCGCTCTGGCCGTGGGGCTGGACATGGGGCTGCCCACGGCCAGCCGGCTGTGCGACCGTCTCGAGGCGGCCGGTCTGCTGCAGCGCGTACTGCATCCCCGCAAGCGGCGTGAAGTACGGCTGTTCCTGACCGGGCGGGGCGGGGCGGCGCTCGACGAGGTGGCCGCGCGCAGGTCACGGGCGCTGGCCGTCGTACTCGACGCCATGGAGCCGGCCGAGCGGGAGGCCCTGGGGCGCGGGCTTCAGGGGTTCCTGGCCGCCTGGGACGGCACGGCCGACGGCCCGGACGGAACCGGGTCCTGACGACGGCCCGGACCGAACCGGTTCCTGACGGAGGGGCGAGCCGTCCGCTGTCGGCCGGGGCCGAGGTGAGGGCCCCGGCCGGCAGCGAGGGGGAGCGCCCCCGTCCCGATCACGGCTGCCGCTGACGCCCCCGCCAGTCCAGGCACACGACCAGGGCGTCGTCGTCCGCGACGGCGGTCTCACCGCGGTGGGCCGCCAGCTCGCGCAGGATGGCGCGGGGCACCTCGGCGGCGGGCAGCAGCCGAGTGGACTGGATGGCCCGGGCGAGCGCCCGGTCGCCGTACGCCTCCCCCTTCGGGGAGTGCACCGCGTGGACGCCGTCGCTGACGAAGACGAGCCGGTCCCCGGGCTCCACGGAGAACTCCTGCGGTACGTAGTCCGTCTCCTCGAACATGCCCAGCGGCAACTGGGCGTCGAAGGGCACCCGCTCGACCGTGCCGCCGCGCAGCCGGAGCATCTGCGGGGATCCCGCGTCGACGACCCGTACCCGGCCGGTCTCCAGGTCGAAGTCGAGCATCAGGACGGACAGGTAGCTGCCACCCCGGTAGTGGGCGTACACGGCCTGGTCGGCCAGGGCCGCCTGGTCGGCGAGGGGGATTCCGGCGCGCCGCGCGTTGCGCAGCGCGTTGACGGCGAGGCTGGTCAGCAGCGCCGCCTCTATGCCCTCGCCCATACCGTTCGTGACGTACAGCGTCAGGCGGTCGGCCGAGGCGGACCAGTCGAAGTTGTCCCCGAAGACGGCGTAGGCGGGCTCCAGCTGGCCGCCCAGGTCGTACTCGGGCCGGGAGCAGGAGCGGCCGGGCAGCAGATGCCACTGCATCTCCGCGGCCAGCGTGAGCCGGTCCTTGCGCCGGGCCTGGAGGTACAGGTCCGTGTGGCGCTCGGCCACGACCACCTCGTGGGCCAGCGCGTCGGCGCAGTCGGCGAGTTCGGGGACGCACTCGGCCACCGCCCGGTCGGCGGGCAGTGTCACGGACAGCACACCGAGGCGGTCGCCGCGCACGCTGACCGGCAGATGGACCCGGGTGCGCCCGTCCCGGTCCTGTTCGCAGTAGGGCTCCTGGGAGCCGAAGGCCCGGCCGGCCGGGCTGCCGTGCACCGGCACCGGATCCAGGTCGTGCAGTGCCGCCGACACCGGCTGAAGCACCGTCAGGCCGTAGTCGGCCATGAACAGCTCCACGTCCTGCGCGCCGTAGTGCTCGTCGAGCACGGCGCGCAGGACGTCCAGCAGTTCGTCGGGAGCCGCTGTGCGCAGAGCACGCTCAGCGGTTTCGAATCTGTTCACGATGGGAAGCGCACCATTCCTTCTCCTGACAACGTGCGGGCGCGGCCGGGAGGGCCTAACTCCGCGAAGAGCCGTGTCTGTCGCGCCGCGGTGTCCGTGTCCGGCGCGGCTGCTAGTAGGCTGAAAGCCGCCCCAGTGCCTGCGAGAGTGTGATTGTGACTGCCTTCCGCCGCCGCCCAGAGCCCGATGAGGTCGCCCGTGTGACCACGCGGGCCGTCGAGCTGCTGGAGGTCGTCTGGGGCCGGGCCTCGACCGCGCCCACGTCCGCCTCCCAGTTGCGGGTACTGCACATCCTTGAGCACAACGACGGCATCAACCTGCGCACTCTCGCCGAATCCCTGGCCTCCACCCCTCCGTCGACGAGCCGGCTGTGCGACCGGTTGCAGGCCGCCGGGTTCGTGGAACGCGTGGTGAGCCCGGAGGACCGGCGCGAGGTACGGCTGCATCTCAGCGGCCGGGGGCGTTCCTTCCTCGCCGATCTGCGGGCCCGCCGCGAGAGCGAGCTGCGGTCGGTGCTGGCCGACATGCCCGCGGCCAAGCGGGTCGCCCTGCTGGAGGGCCTGGAGGCGTTCTGTGTCACCGCGGCGACGCAGATACACGAGGAGGCGCCGGACTCCGGCAGCCGGACCGCCTGAAGGATCCTTCACGGCACCGGTGCCACCACCGCTCCGTGACGATGGTGGAGGGTGCCGGAGCGGTCTCCGTCCACCGGATCATTCCAGGTCCTTCCTCGTGCGTGCCCGACTCGGCTACTCTGTTGCCTCATGGCTATTGTTGTCAAACGACAACAGTCCTTTTGGATTGCTCTTACGTCGTTCGGTTACCCCGCTATCCGCACGATCTGCAGTGACTGTGCGGTATGTCTCGTAAGTCGCGGATCCGGAGGCGCGCGCGGACGCCGCGTCGCACCCGGGCCGGCCCGGAACATACCGGCTGTCCTGCCGGGTGCGGCCCCGCGCCCACCGCGGGGCGCGCGTCGCTCCGCCGGCCGGCCCCATGACGCGGCCCACCCCCTGGAAACCGGTGACGTGAGGATGGCACCATGCACGCCGCTCCCCGCCTGAGGGTGCACATCGACCGTCGTGAGCAGGCGTTCGTGCTCATCGTGCGGGGCGAGGTCGACTACCAGTCCGCCGAGGACTTCGAACAGGCCTGGGAGGCCGCCGACCGGGCGGCGATGCCCGTCACGGCGGTGGACCTCGCCGAGGTCACCTTCGCCGACAGCATGCTGCTCAACGCGCTCATCGCGGCCCTGCACCGCCACCGGGCCGACGGCCGCGAACTCGTGCTGATCGGCCCCCTGCGGCCCGCTGTCCGCCGGCTGCTGACCATCACCGGCACCATGGAACTGTTCACGATCACCGGCACCCGCCCCGACGGCGACGGGGCGGACACGTCATGAAGCCGGTCAGCCGCCGCCGGCGCGCAGCCCCGCGATGAACGCGGCGCCGTTCGGCGTTCCCACGCCCGTCATGGTGTCGTACCCCTTCGCCGTCACCTGTCCGGTGTAGGCGCGTTCCTGCGAGTCGAACACGTCGAGGCCCACGGACCCGTCGCCGGCGACATAGGCGCCGCGGTCCTGTCCGGGCGTCGACGCCGTGACCGGCAGGGCGTCGTGGAACGCTCGGGTTCCGGCCAGGTGGTAGAGCAGTGGGTCGATGAAGCCGAAGGCGGACCTGCGGCCCTGCTGAGCGTCGGCGACCAGACCGGCGACCAGCGGGCACGCCAGGCTCGTGCCCGCGTTCGGGACGGTCCGGTACGGCCCCGGCCGCCCGTTGCCCGTCGACTCGGTGTAGCCGGTCAGCATCCCGGTGTCGGGGTCGCCGTCCGCCGCGATGTCGGGCACCGCGCGCCCGGTGACGACCCGCCCGCCGACCCGCACACGCGACATCGACGCGGGAACGACGTTCTTCTGGTAGGACGGCTGCCCGTATACGGCGCTGGCGCCTCCGCCGCCCCCGCTGACGCCCACGTCGGTCCACCTGCCCTGGTCCAGGGACCCGTAGTCGTCGGACCAGCCGGTCTCGAACACCCGATGGTCCGCCGCCCCGATGCCGAGGCTGGTGCCGCCGACGGCCACCGCGTAGGGGTCGGAGTCGGTCACCGTCACACCGGGCGTGTCACCGGAGGCGAAGTACATGCCGACTCCCTCGGCGGCGGCCCGCACGTCGATCGCGTGCACGGTCCTGGCCGACACCTCGCCCAGAGGGATCTGCCAGGAGTTGGACACGATCGAGGCGCTGGGACGGCCGCCGCTCCCGGTCAGTACGGCGAGATCGGCGTTCAGCAACGCCTGGTCCTCGTCGCACCCCTGTCCGACCACCATCAGCTGGTCGGCGTCGGGCGCCATCGCGTAGAGCGCCTCGGAGTCCATCTCCGCCTCGTCGTCGACGGCGGGCGCCTGCACCGCCGCGCGGGAGACCGACGAGGAAGCGCAGCCGTTGCCGGACCGCACCTGCCGGAACTGCGAGCGCCTGGGGGCGGGCAGGTGATTGGCCTTCGCATAGGCCGTCAGCGTCCGGAACATCGCGGTCGGCTCCGCGGCCTCGGTGAGGGCGACGGTCTGGCCCCTCCCGGTGTCCCTCCAGGTCGCGCCGTAGGCGGCGCGGATCTGCGCGGCGGAGTACCCGCAGACCGGCAGCGGGGCCCTGGTCAGCCCCTGGTACGCCGGATGGAAAGCCTGGACGTGCTGTGCCCAGTAGCTGGAGCACGTCGGTGGCTTGAAGGCCTTCGTCGCCCGCTCACGGTGCCCCGGCGCCGAGGAGGCCGGGGCGCGGCGCGCGGTGGGCGGAAAGCTGCTGAGGCCGGTCACGCCCAGCACGGCGGACGCGAGCGAGGCCGGAACGGACACCTCGCGGTCGTTGGACCGCGCCACGGCCGGTCGGCCGTTCGCGTCCCTGACCCGGTACCGGTCGATCCGCACCCCGAACGCCGCCTCCACTTTCGCCACCGGACCGGTGGCCGAGACGTAGTCCCGGCCGCTGTCGGCGTGCACCCGGGTCAGACCCCTGGACGCCAGCCAGCGTGCCACCGCGGCGGTGTGCGCGCGGGAAGGACCGAACTCGGCGGTGTAGGCGTTCGGGCTGAGGTACCGGTGGAACCGAGTGCTGCCGGGCGTGGCGACGGCGTCCGCGAACGCGGCGGCCCCCGCCAGATCGGGCGTCAGCCACACCTGCACGGTCAGCTGCTGCGAGGCGGGCACGGCTCCCGCGCGAGAGGCCGTGCGTACCACGGGGGAGACCGACCCCGGCACGGCAGCGGTCGTCGCCGCGTGCGCGCCGCCGGGTACCCCCAGCAAGCCTCCGGCCGCCAACGCTGCCGCGCAGACGGCCCGGACGGCCGCTGCTCCGCGCCCGCGCCGCGCCGTCGAAACCCCTGCGACCCTGTGCGAAACGGTGCTTTCCACGCCCCGGTCCACTCCCCTCGTGGTTGCTGTGCGGCGATGTCGGAGACGACGATCGGCCGCGCCGGGTTCCCGCGGGACCGACACCGTCGCGCGCAGCCTTGGCCCGCCCCGTGCTACGGCGAGGTGGTCCGGTGCGGGGAGCGGAGTACGAGGAGGGTGATCTCGCTGGGCGCGAAGACGCGGAACGGCGGGCCCCAGAAGCCGGTGCCGCGGCTGGTGTACAGGAGGGTGCGGGTGCCGTGGTGGCTCAGGCCCGCGACGACCGGCTGGTCGATGCGGACCAGGTGGTGGAAGGGCCAGATCTGGCCGCCGTGGGTGTGACCGGAGAGCTGGAGGTCGATGCCGTCGGCCGCCGCCCGGTCGACGAACTTGGGCTGGTGCGCCAGGAGCAGGACGGGCAGGTCGGGGTCGGCGCCCTGCAGGGCTCCGGCGAGGTGGGCCCGGTGGCCTGCCAGGCCGGAGGACTCGGCGGTGACGTCGTCCACGCCGGCGACCACGAGGCTGTCGCCTCCGCGTTCGAGCAGCAGGTGGCGGTTGCGCAGCGGCTCCCAGCCCAGCTCGTCCATCAGGTCGACCCAGCCCTGGGCCTCGCTGTAGTACTCGTGGTTGCCGGTGACGTACACCCGGGCACGGGTGGCCCGCACGGTGCCGAGTGGGGCGGCCTGGGCGCGGCGGCGTTCGGCCGTGCCGTCCGCGATGTCGCCGGTGTGGCATACCAGGTCGGCGTCCAGGGTGTTCACCGTCTCGCACACCTGTGCCGACCAGCGGGCGCGGTCGAGGGGGCCGTAGTGGGTGTCGGTGATGAGGACGACACGCAGGCCGTCCAGCCCGGCACCCAGTCGCGGGAGTGGCACGTCCAGCCGGCGCACGCGCGGTACGCGGCGGGCCTCGGCGTACCCCCAGGCGAGCAGGACGGCGGTCGTGCCGAGGACGGCCCAGGTGACGATCCGGGCCCGGTCCTGACTCTCGCCGACGCCGGCCACGGTCAGGGCGAGCCGCAACAGGACACCGAGCAGGACGGACCAGGTGAACAGCACCCAGCCGGTGCCCAGCAGGGTGTCACCGACGATCGCCGCCCGGTCCTGCTGGCGCCGGCCGTGGCCGCGCGCCATCGCGAGCGGCATACCGATCAGGCCGAGGGCGAACAGGGCGGTGCCGGCCAGCGTGACGGCCGGCGGCCAGTGCTGGCCGCCGTAGAGGAGCACCCCGCAGGGCACGGCCCACAGCAGGACGGGGGCGATCAGCGGGATGTAGCGCATCAGGCGCTGCAGTCGGCTCCGCCGCGGCACCTCCGCTTCACCCTCGGCGGGCCGGGTGTTGCTGGTGTCGGTCACGCTTCCCCTCCCTGACCGGGCTGCCGTCCCGCGCACTGTATCCGGTCGCTGCCGTAGGGGAGATCCTGCGTACGCCGGCCCCGGCCGGGCTCGCCACCGTGGTCGACCCCGCACTCGTGGGGGCACCGCCGTCAGAAGGCGCCGGTGCCGTTGGGCGTACCGAGGCCGGTCGGCCCGTCGTATCCCGGACCGGCGGTGCACAGGTAGGTGCCGCCGCAGGAGCCGTTGCTGCCCGCCGTGACGTCGTGAAGCGCCGACCTGTGGCTGTACGGATACGCCCCGTCGGCGACCTGAGAGGTGTTTCCGGCCAGTGCGTAGACGCTCGCGATGATCGGCGACGAGACGCTGGTGCCGCCGGCTTCGACCCAGCCGTCGGCACCCTGTGCGAGACCGAGTTGAAGCTCGGTGTCGCACAACAACGCGCCGCCGCAGCTGTTGTAGGTGTCGTAGACCGCCACCCCGGTGTGGGGATCGGCGACGGCGGACACGTCGGCGACGGCACGCCCGGCGCATCCGGAGTGGTGCTGCCAGGACGGTTCGGCCTCGTACGCCGAGCAGCCCGAGCCCGCGCCGCGCCATGCCGTCTCGGTCCAGCCGCGCGCGTTCGACGCCCTGCTCAGCGAGGTGCCGCCCACGGCGGTGACGTACGGGGAGGAGGCGGGCCAGGAGACACCGTAACCGGAGTCACCCGAGCTGGCGGTGAACGCGACTCCCGGGTGGCGGAAGTGCGAGTCGAGGGAGGTGACGGTGATGTCCTCGGCCCCGCCCCAGCTGTTGGAGACGGAGGCGACGCCCGGTGTGGCGGCGGCGGTGTCCTCGGCCCTCACGAGATCCGGGATGTTCGCCGATGTCGCCTCGACCAGCAGGATGTGGCAGCCGGGGCAGGCGGCCGAGACCATGTCGAGGTCGAGGCTGATCTCCTCGGCCCATCCGTGGTCACCGGAGGGCAGCGGCGATGCCCGGCCGCTCTGGTTCACTTTGCGGAAGCAGCCGTCGGCGGTGGTGCACGACGGCAGACCGTAGGCGCTGCGGTAAGCGCTCAGGTCGGCCTCGGCGTTCGGGTCGTCCATGGCGTCCACGATCGCCACCGTTCGACCCGACCCCGAGGCACCGCCCAGTTCGTAGGCGGACCGCAGGTCGGACGGTACGAGCCCCGTCGTGGTCGGGGAGCCGGTGGTGAACGGTGACATGCGGCCCGAGGCGGTGCGGTGGGCCTTCAGGAGCCCGAAACAGCGGGCTTGCTCCGTTCGCGAAGGATGGTCGCAGCCGAAGCCCGTCGTACTCGCGGAGCCGGACCCGCGTGGGGTGGACGCGCGCGGGCCGGACGGGAGAGCGGCGGCCTGGACCCCGATGGCCGGGCCGACGGTGAGGGCGGTGACGGTGAGCGTGAACATCGCCGTGAGGCCGGCCGCCGTCCTCCGCGTCCGGCGTCTCGACCGGGTGCGGCGCATCACCAAGGGTGCGGAGGGTATCTCGCGTCGGTGCATCAAGCCTCCGTGCGGTTTCAGGCGTTCGGAAGTGCCACCTGACGAGAAACAGCGTTGACAGATGGCATGTCGGGTCAGCCGCGGGCCGGTCGGTTCACCATGCGGCCGCCGTCTTCCGCTGGTCAAGGTCATGCCAATGCAGGTCTTGTGAGGCTGCCGAGGTGACCGGGTGAATCGCCGTGTGTGACGGGAGCCTCCCGGCGAAGCACCTCCCGAATTCCCGGCCCATGTCGATAATGACCTTGTGCGCTCGCTTGCCAGGAAATCCGTCTTGCCCGTGACGTTGGTCGTCATCGCGGCAGCCGCAGTGGTGGGCGACGCCACGGCGGCGACCGATGCGGCCAGAAACAGCCGGCACGGCGGTTTCGGCAAGTCCGGCGAGCCGGGTCAGTCCTCGCAGGCACAGGACCAGGACCTCCCCGCGTCGGCCCCGGTCAAGGACGGCGACGCGTACACCCCCCGCAGGACCGAGGAGAACGCCCGGATCGGCGCGGTCTTCGAGAAGGACGACCAGGGCTCCCATTTCTGCACCGCGAGCGTGGTGCGGAGTCCGGGCCGGAACATGCTGATCACCGCGGCCCACTGCGCCTTCGACGCCGACTCCGGGGAGCCGGTGAACGACCTGGTTTTCGCCCCCGGCTATCGCAAGGGCGACGAGCCCACCGGCCTGTGGAAGGTCGGCAAGGTGGTCGTCGACGACCGCTGGGCCAAGTCGCAGGACGAGGACCTCGACGTCGCCTTCCTCGTCCTCGACCAGAAGGACGGCAAGAACATCCAGGACGTCCTGGGCGCCAACGCCCTCGGCACGGACCGCGGCTTCGGCAACAAGGTCGAGATCACCGGATACCCCACCAGCCGTGACACCCCGGTCTCGTGCCGGAACCGCACCACGAAGTTCAGCGACACCCAACTGCGCATCCAGTGCGCCGGCCTGGAGGACGGGACCAGCGGCAGCCCCTGGCTCGCCGACTACGACCCCAAGAGCCGCACCGGCACGGTCATCGGCGTCCTGGGCGGCCATGAGGGCGGCGGCGACCAGGACGACGTCTCCTACGCCGCGTACTTCGACGACGACATCGCCAAGCTCTACCGACACGCCCAGAACGAGAGCTGAGCCCCGTTCATCCGCCCCCCGGTCACGCCGAAGGCCGTACTCCGTGCGCGCCTGCTCGCCGGAGTGAAGCGACGTTCCTCACAGCCATCGACTCCAGGGCGTGCCCGTGTAGAGTGAAGATCGCCCTTGACCTGCACAAAGCAGGCAGGGAGCCGTCTTCCATTAGTCCAACGTGCTGCGTACTCTGTTCAAGTCCAAGATCTAGCTGTATTGCCCTGTGAGGTTGGGGACGCGGCTGGCGGGTGGTTGGCCCTTCAGCGCGGTGTGTCCGCGGTGGTGATTGTAGGTGTGCAGCCACTGC
>NZ_JBIAGM010000002.1:389089-697306 GCF_042869815.1 Streptomyces sp. NPDC006739 | reverse complement strand
CCCGCGTACTGGATGTACTCGGGTGATGCGACAACGCGGCGAGGCGCCGTGCCGGGCGTCGCGAGCCGGTGAACCTTTCCGGTCGCAGCACTAGCCTGCCCGCCGAACCCGCGCTCCCCAGTGAAGGAGTCCCTCCGGTGCCTCCCGTGCCTCCCGTGCCCCGTATCGCCCTCGCCACCTACGACCCCGGAGCCGAGCCCAGCCGGGACCGCGACCTGCCCGTACTGGTGCGGGCCCTGGCGGACGCCGGGGCCGACGCGGTCGCCCTGCCCTGGGACGGCGCCGGGACCGACTGGAGCGCGTTCGACCTCGTCGTCATCCGGTCGACCTGGGACTACACCTGGCGGGCCGAGGAGTTCGTGGCGTGGGTGGAGCGGGTCGGGAAGGTGACGAGGGTCGCCAACCAGGCGGAGGTGGTGCGCTGGAACACCGACAAGCGGTATCTCGGCCATCTCGCCGAGGCCGGCGTGCCGGTCGTGCCCACCCGCTACATCGCCCCCGGTGACCCCGCCGAGCTGCCCGTCGACCACGACTTCGTCGTCAAGCCGACCTTCGGCGCGGGCGCCCGTTTCGCCGCCCGCTACACGCCCGCGGAGCGCGGGACGGCCCTGCGGCAGCTGGCGCGGATGCACGACGAGGGGCTGACCGCGATGGTGCAGCCGTACGTCAGCGGCATCGACGTCAGCGGCGAGCGGGCGCTGCAGTTCTTCGGCGGCCGGCTGCTGCACGCCAGCCGCAAGCGGGCGGTGCTGGCGCCCGGCACGGCCTACGACGCGGACAAGGTGGCCCACCCGGACCTGCGGCCCTGGACCCCGGCCCCGGCCGAACTCGCCGTCGCCGAGCGCGCGCTGGCCGCCGTACCGGAGGCGCCCGAGCTGCTGTACGCGCGCGTGGACCTGGTCGACGGGGAGGACGGGCGGCCCCGGGTGATGGAGCTGGAGCTGGTCGAGCCGAACCTCTTCCTGTTCCTGCACCCCGGCTCGGTGGGCACGGTGGCCGAGGCGATCCTGGCAGCGGCCCTCACCCCCTGACCGCCGTCCGCTGGAGCAGCCCCCAGGTGAACTCGGCCACCACCTCGTGCCGTACGCCCTGCCGGTCCGGGGCGGAGAAGGCCAGTCCCCACCGGGTGGGAGCCGTGCCCTCCAGGGGGCGGGCGGGGGCGAAGGCGCGGGCCGCCTCGTCGACCGTGCAGGACCAGGGGGTGAGGTCCTCCAGGGTGGCCAGGGCCGGGGCGGGGGCGCCCGCGGCGCGCACCAGCCACTCGTTCCAGACCGCACCCCGTGGCCCGACCAGCACCTCGAAGCGCAGGTCGGGCCACAGGGGCAGGGACCACTGCCAGGCCGCGCACTCCAGGTCGCCGATGGTGCGCCTGCCCTCGGTCTCCGGCGGCCCGAGCACCGAGCGGTATCTGGAGGACGCCGAACGGGAGCGGGACGAGCGGACCATGGCCTGCCAGTGCTTGTTGGTCTCCCGCATGTCCGCGAGGGAGGCGCCCAGCCGCCGGCGGGCTTCGTCGACCAGGTCCGGGTTGTGGTCGGCCATGCGGCGCAGCAGCACCAGCTGGAAGTCGAGAGGCATGAGGCCCATGGTGCCGCGTCCCGTTCCGGCCCACCCCGTACCCGCCCATTGCCCGGGGAACTCCTGATGACTAGCCTGTGTTCGTCATGCCGATCGTCTGTTGAAATCTCGAACACAGGCACTTAGACCCAAGGGAGGGGGCCGGACATGGGACGCCTCGTACCTGCCGTGACCCGGGCTCTCGACATTCTTGAGCTGTTCCTCGACGGGGACGGGTCGCTCTCCGCCCCCGACATCGTGCGCAAGCTGCAGCTGCCGCGCACCACCGTGCACGAGCTGGTCACCACGCTCGCCGCCCGGTCGTACATCGTGCCCGTACCCGGACAGCCCGGACGTTACCGGCTCGGCGTACGTCCGTACCAGCTCGGCAGCCGGTACGCCGAGCAGCTCGACCTCGCCGCCGAGGGCCAGCAGGTGGCCCGCTCGGTCGCCGAGACCTGCGACGAGACCGTGCACGTGGCCATCCTGGAGGGCACCGACGTCATCTACATCGCCAAGGTCGACTCCACGCACGCGGTGCGCATGGTCTCCGCCGCCGGGCGCCGACTGCCCGCCCACTGCACCTCGGTGGGCAAGATGCTGCTGGCCTCGCTGCCCGGACCGGAGCTGTCCGCGCGCATCCCGGACGACGCCGAACTGGTCGCGATGACCCCCAACAGCATCACCGACCCGGGCGCCCTGCGCGAGACCCTGGCCGGCATCCGGGAGCAGGGGATCGCGGTGGAGAACCGCGAGTCCAACCCGGACGTGTCCTGCGTGGCCGCCCCGGTCCGCGACCGCACCGGCCAGGTGGTGGCGGCGCTGTCCATCTCCGTCCCCATGATCCGCTGGAGCGACGAGCGCCGCATCGAGCTGGAGCAGCTGGCCGTCAAGGGCGCGGCCGAGCTGTCGGAGCGCCTCGGCCACCGGAGCGTGGCATGACGACGGTGTACGAGGTCGCGGTACGGGCCGAGGCGACGCTCGGGGAGGGGCCGACCTGGGACGCGACGGCCGGCCACCTGATCTGGATCGACATCCTGGGCTCGCGGGTGCACACCTACCACCCCTCGTCCGGGCGGCGCACGGTCCGCACCACGGAGCAGCACGTCGGTGCCGTCAAGCCCCGGGCCGGCGGGGGCCTGGTGCTCAACCTCCGGGACGGCGTGGGTCTGCTCGACCCGGACGGCGCCTTCCGCTGGCTGCACCACGAGCCGGTGCCCGGCCGCCGGGCCAACGACGCGGCGGTGGCGCCGGACGGCTCGCTGTGGGCCGGCACCATGCGCTACGACGAGGCGGCCGGGGGCGGCACGCTGACCCGCCTCACGGGGGACGGCACCGTGACGACGGTCCTGCCGGACGTGACCGTGAGCAACGGCACGGGCTGGAGCCCGGACGGCGCGCTGATGTACTACGTGGACACCCCCACGCGCCGGATCGACGTCTTCACCCACGACGGTGAACTGGTCGGCGACCGGCGCCCGTTCGCGGTGATCGAGGAGGCCGCGGGCTTCCCCGACGGGCTCACCGTGGACGCCGACGGCTGTGTGTGGGTGGCGCTGTGGGACGGGGGCGCCGTACGGCGTTACACCCCGGCCGGCGACCTGGACCGGGTGATCGAGCTGCCCACCCCGCGCACGACGGCCTGCGCCTTCGGTGGCCCCGGCCTGGGGGACCTGTACGTGACGACCGCGCGTGTCGGACTGGACCGGCCGGACCCGTTCGCGGGCTCGGTGCTGGTGGTGCCGGGGGCGGGCAAGGGCCTGACCCAGCCGGCGTTCGCGGGCTGAGAGCGCCATGGGCGGCGGGCCGCTACAGGCCCGCCGCCTTCAGCTCCTCCGCCGTCAACGGCGGTCCCCCCAGCGCCGGCCGCAGCGGCCCCACCGCCGCGGCCAGCAGCACGCTCGGCGCCAGCAGCACCGTCGCCCCCCGCTCCAACGACGTCACATCGGTCACCCGGCGGGCGATACGGCCGTTGCCGGTGGCGGTGTGCATCAGTCGCCGCACGTAGGCCGCGGTCACCCGTTCGCGGAGCGTGGGGCCGGCGTCGGTCGCACCCGGGTAGAAGACGTCCACCCCGGTCGACAGGTCCCACGCCCCCTGCACCCGCCGGCCCACCTCCCTCTGGAGGAGCCGGGCCAGACCGGCCGACCGGAGTCCGTGCCGTCGTAGGACCTCACGCAGCGCCAGCGCCGACTGCGCCGCCACCGACATCCCGTGCCCGTACACCGGGTTCAGCGCGCACACCGCGTCCCCCACCACCACGAATCCGTCCGGCCACACCGGCATCCGCTCGTAGAAGTGGCGGCGGTTGGTGGTGGTCCTGGTGTACGACACCCCGCTCAGCGGTTCCGCGTTCGCCAGCAGCTCGGCGATGACCGGATGGCTCAGCTCCTCCCTCGCGTAGCGGAGGAAGTCGTCGGCGTCGGTGGTGGGTTCACCGCCCCGGCTGCCGTGCAGCGTGACCATCCACCTGCCGTCCTCTATCGGCATCAGCACACCGCCCCGCCCGGGCCGCCCGCTGCGCGGGTCCGCCTGCACGTTGACGATCGGGAAGCCGTCCCGTGCCTGGTCCGGCGCCCGGAACAGCCGGCTCGCGTACGCCACCCCGGAGTTGACCTCCCGGCGCAGCGGGGCGGCCAGCCCCAGCCCGGTCAGCCACCGTGGCGCACGGGAGGCACGCCCCGTGGCGTCGACCACCAGGGCGGCCGGCAGCGTGCGCTCCGAGCCGTCCTCGGCGCGGATCCGCACGCCGGTCACCGCCGCCTGCGTACCGACCAGGGCGCACGCGTCGGCCCGCTCCACCAACTCGATCCGTCCGTCGGCCAGCACCTGCTCGCGCACCACCCAGTCCAGCAGGTCCCGGCTGGACGGCAGCACGAACGCCGACTCGTCCCAGCGCCGGAACCAGCCCTGCGGCGACAGCGCCACCATGTCCGTGGTCACCGGAAGCCGCCGCACCCCGGCCGCCAGCAGCCGGCCGGTCACCCCCGGCACCAGCTCCTCCAGCGCCCGCGCGCCCCCCGACCACAACTGGTGCACGTGCCGGGCCTGCGGCAGCCCCTTGCGCGGCTGCGGCCCGGCGGGCAGCGCGTCCCGCTCGACGACCACCACCCGCTCGACCGAGGACGCCAGGGCGCGGGCCGTGAGCAGGCCGGCGAGGGAGCCGCCGAGGACGACGGCGGTGGCTCGGGGATCAGTCATGTACGGCAACGCTCTCTGCTGGGGCGGCCGCACGCGCGCGTACCGCCTCGATCTCGTCGGGGTGGCGGAACGCTCGGGACACGGCCCCGATCTCCTGGAGCAGGTGGGTGGTGTCGGGCCCGTCGGAGGTCTCGGCCCGCTCGGGGTGGCGGGCCCTGCCGTCGATGGCGTCCAGGATGGACACGGCGGCGGCCAGCGCCCGGGCCCGCTCCGGCGGGTGGCCGAGCGCGAGCGCGGCGTCGTACGACCGCGCCCCCAGGCCGGTGTCGAGGTGCCGGGCCAGGGGCAGCAGCACGTCCCGGATGAACGTCTCGCGCCGGGTCAGCCGCAGCTCCGGCGTGGCCCGCAGCACGAAGGGGACGCCGTCGCCGCTCGTGTTCCGCAGCAGCTGGTACAGCGGCCGCAGTTCCCGGTGGGCGAGCCGGACCCGCCAGCGGTCGTGCAGATACTGGCCGGCGTGCGGCAGGATGAAGCCGACCGCGATCAGGATGGCGGAGACGGCGGCGACGGGCGGGGCCAGGTCGGTGCTCAGCCAGTCGAGGTCGCGGCCGCTCCAGCGGGCGGTGACGGCGGCCAGCTTGGACGCGTCGAAGATCAGGTTCAGCACGTAGCCGACGCCCAGCAGCCGCAGCCCCCAGCGCAGCCAGGCGTCCAGCAGCCCGGTGCGGGCCCAGTTCCAGATCAGCCGGGAGGTGATGAGACAGGCCACCGCGTGCGCGAGGAGGTAGAGCAGGATCTCCTCACGCATGAACGGGGTGGTGGCGTAGTACGTGTCCAGGTCCCGCAGCCGCTCCACGGGCGCGTCGGCGAGCGCGAACAGCACCCACAGGGCGACGATCACCCCGGAGTAGACGGCGACGACCCGGCGCATCGCCCGGCGGGTGGTGGCCGAGCGGTCGGACAGACCGTTGCGCCAGGCGATGATCAGCAGCAGACAGGAGCCGCAGAACGCGGTGAGCAGCGAGTAGCACCAGGGCGCCGAGATGTTG
Source organism: Streptomyces sp. NPDC006739 (assembly GCF_042869815.1). NCBI lineage: Bacteria > Bacillati > Actinomycetota > Actinomycetes > Kitasatosporales > Streptomycetaceae > Streptomyces > Streptomyces sp. NPDC006739. The sequence goes on along the minus strand of NZ_JBIAGM010000002.1, from coordinate 691,559 downwards.
GGCACCCCGACGAGCCGGTTGACCAGGGCGATCGTGGACGGACTGCAGAACACGAAGACCCCGCAGGCGAGCAGCAGCAGCCCGCCGACCGCGCGCAGCAGCGGGTCCCGCCACAGCCGGATGATGGTGGGCAGCTTGATCACCAGGGCGGCGGTGAGCACCGCTGTCGGGATCCAGAACGAGATGTAGAACTCGCTGAGGAAGTCCGAGGGGCCATCCGCGGAGTTCAGCGCCAGCCGGATCACCGTGTGGCTCCTCCACGGCCGCGGTAGCCGAGCGACCGCTGCATGGGGTCGAGGGGGGCGTCCGGGCCCGGGCCCGCCGCCGAGACGTACGGCCGGAACGCGGTGGCCAGCCGGTGGCCGAAGTCGTCCGCCTCGGCCTCGTCGGCCTCCCGGGAGCCGTTGCGGGCGGCCACCGTCAGGGCCGTGTCCCGCCAGCCCGGTGTGTCCGCCAGGGCGCGGGCGGCCGCCGCCCCGGCCCGGTGGTGGTGCCGGTGCCCGGAGTGCAGATGCCACAGCTCATGGCCCAGGATGACCAGTTGCTGCACCGCCTCGGCCCGCTCCTCCACGATCACCAGGTCGAAGTCCTGGAACTCGACCCACAGACCGGTCACTTCGATCTCGTCCGGGAAGCGCTCGAACCGCAGCTCCACCGGCCGCCCGGCCCGCCGCACGCTCATCTCCTCGCACAGCGCCCGGCACAGCTCCCGTACGTCCGCCGGTGCCTGGGGCCTGGCGCGGACGGCGGCGGCGAGGTCGGCGGCGAGGCCGCGCATCGCCGAGCCGGGCCGAAAGCGCCGGAACGCGCCCGCGAAGTCCATCGCTCCCCCTTCTCGCGGCCATCGGCGGCCCGTCCGAGATTACGCGCCCGGATGTGTCCGCGTCATGCGATCCGGCGACCGTCGTTCAACCGGAAACGATCACCCTCATGACCGGTTCGGGTCCACCCCTTGACGTGCGAGCGCTCCGATCCTACGGTCCCGTTCGAAGTTACGGGCGCTATTCGATATCGCGAACGCGACCCGGGCCCGGCCGGCAGCCATCGAAAGGACCCCATGAGCACGCGCACCGCCCGCTTCACGCTCGACCCCGCCTTCACCGTCGGCCGGGTCGACCCCCGGCTGTTCGGCTCCTTCGTCGAACACCTCGGCCGCTGCGTCTACACCGGTGTCTTCGAGCCGGGCCACCCCGCTGCCGACGACCAGGGCCTGCGGACCGACGTACTCGAACTGGTGCGGGAACTCGGCGTCACCACCATCCGCTACCCCGGCGGCAACTTCGTCTCCGGCTACAAGTGGGAGGACTCCGTCGGCCCGGTGGAGGACCGCCCCCGCCGCCTCGACCTCGCCTGGCACTCCACCGAGACCAACCGCTTCGGCCTCTCCGAGTACATCGCCTTCCTGAGGAAGATCGGCCCCCAGGCCGAGCCCATGATGGCGGTGAACCTCGGCACCCGGGGCGTCGCCGAGGCCCTGGAACTCCAGGAGTACGCCAACCACCCCGCCGGCACCGCCCTGTCCGACCTGCGCGCCGCCCACGGCGACAAGGACCCCTTCGACATCCGCCTGTGGTGCCTGGGCAACGAGATGGACGGCCCCTGGCAGACCGGCCACAAGACCGCCCGGGAGTACGGCCGTGCCGCCGCCGAGACGGCCCGCGCCATGCGCCAGATCGACCCGGGCGTCGAACTGGTCGCCTGCGGCTCCTCCAGCCAGTCGATGCCGACCTTCGCCGAGTGGGAGGCCACCGTCCTGGAGGAGGCGTACGAACTCGTCGACTACATCTCCCTGCACGCCTACTACGAGCCGGCCGACGGCGACCTGGACTCCTTCCTGGCCTCCGCCGTCGACATGGAGTCCTTCATCGAGAACGTGGTCGCCACCTGCGACCACGTCGGCGCCCGCCTGAAGTCCAAGAAGAAGATCAACCTCTCCTTCGACGAGTGGAACGTCTGGTACCTCTCCCGCTGGGAGGAGCACGCCCGCACCATCGACCAGCGGGACTGGCCCGAGGCGCCCCGCCTGCTGGAGGACAACTACAGCGTCACCGACGCCGTCGTCTTCGGCTCGCTCCTCATCGCCCTGCTCCGGCACGCCGACCGCGTCACCGTGGCCTGTCTGGCCCAGCTGGTCAACGTCATCGCCCCGATCCTGACCGAGCCCGGCGGGCCGGCCTGGCGGCAGACGACGTTCTTCCCGTTCGCGCAGGCCTCCCGGTACGGCCGCGGACAGGTCCTCGACGTCCGTGTGGACTCCCCGACCCACGAGACGAGGAAGTACGGCGAGACGGACCTGCTGCACGCCACCGCCGTCCGCGCCGACGACGGCACGGTCACCGTCTTCGCGGTCAACCGCGACCGGACCGGCGCCCTGCCCCTGGAAGTCGCCCTGAACGGCCTCGACCTGACCGCCGTCACCGAACACAGCGCCCTCGCGGACGCCGACCCCGACGCCCGCAACACCCTCGACGACCCGGAGCGGGTCACCCCGCACCGGGTCGAGGGCACGTCCCTGGAGGACGGCCGGCTCACCGCCGTACTGGAGCCGCTGTCCTGGAACGTGATCAGGCTGGCGTGAGCCCCGTCAGCGGCCGGGGGAGGGCACCGGGGTCACCGGTACTCCTCCGGCCGAACGGCCCAGCAGCGTCAGGCCCACCGTCCCCGGGCCCGACTGCGAGGTGAACTCGGACAGGACCGCGAGGGCCAGGGTGTTGGTGCCCCGGGTGCGCAGGATGCCGCCCGGGAGGACGAAGGTGTGCTGCGGGCCGACGTTGTTGATGTACTGGCCCATGTTCCAGCCGTTGAGGAAGATCTGCGCCCGGTAGGCGCGGTACGGGTCGTCCTGGAGCGTCAGCCCGATCGAGGCGTCGACGTCGGCCGGCACCGACAGCCGGAACGTCGTCCGGTACCAGGTCACCCCCTGCCGCCGGTCGGCACGCGGGAAGGCCGCCGGCTCCCAGTCCCGGTCGGGGAAGCCGGGCAGGTGCCAGCCCTCCCGCTCGCCGTACAGCCCGCCGTTGTTCTGCGGCCCGCGCACCGGATCCACGGCGGCCTCGCCCTGGATCCGCCAGCTCACCCGTGGGGCGGCGCCCCTGAAGGCGACCCCGGTCAGCCCGCGGGCCGTCTTGTGGGTGTCGAGCGCCTTGCCGTCCTCGTCGTGCTGCATGCGCCGGACCAGGACCGACAGCACGTGCCGGCCCTCGCCCCGCAGTGCCTCCCGCACCGGGAAGGCGGCGGTCTCGGCCCAACTGCCCTGCCGGATCGTGCCGCTGTCCGGCACCGGCATGCGGTGGGTGCCCAGCGGATCGCCGTCCAGCCACGCCATGAGCAGCCCCTGCGTACCGGTGCTGTAGGCGAGCGAGATCTCCTCGAGGCCGGTGGAGTCCGTGAACGTACCCCGGTACCAGACGTCCCCGTAGTGGAAGCCGTAGTCGTCGGCGAACAGCACCGGCTGCCCCTTCGGGACCGGTGTGACGCTGTACGACGACGTCTTCTCGGCGGCCTGCCACGCCGAGTCGTCGAAGCTCGGCCCCACCTCCGGGTTCTCGGTGCGCATCCGCCAGCCGCCCAGCGCGGGCAGCCGCACCTCGGGCACCCCGGCCAGCGGCCGGTCGGCCAGCAGGCTGGACGAGGAGGTGGGCCGTGTGGCCACCGGGCGCCCGTTCCACACCACGCTGCCGATCCCGCGCGGACCCCACACCTCCAGACCGGTCTCCTGGACGGTGTCGCCGGTCAGGCGGACCTCGCCGCCCCGCACCTCGGCGTGGCGCAGCAGCTTCGGGCCGTGGACCAGCACGGTCCCGGACGGGGTGTCGTACGGGAACAGGCGCAGGGCGGTGGGGTCGTCGGCGAAGAGCAGCAGCAGCGGGGTGTCGCTGCCGCCCTTGTCGACCAGCACCCGGGTCAGCCCGCCCAGGGGCACGTTCACCTGCAGCTCGCCCCGGTCCTCGTCGTACACCCAGGCGGCCTCGGGGTCGAGCCGCATCGCGAACGGCTCCTCCGGGCAGTCCAGCACCACCCGCGCCATCTCACCGCGCGGCCCGGCGAACACCGCGATGTCCTGCCGGCCGGCCGTGACGCACATCATGGGCTGCGCGGTGGAGTACTTCAGCTTCCGCTTGCCGAGCGGCAGTGAGGTGGTGAGCAGCCGGGCGTCCCGGGCGGGCACCGTGATCTCCAGGCCGCCGGCCCCGGTCGGCAGGGTGGAGGTGACCTCCCGCGTCCCGTCGTTGCGGGCCACGTACACATGCGCGCCGGTGTCCGGATTGGCCAGGTGGTAGACCTTCAGGCCGTCCGCCCTGACCTCCGCCGCCCGGTCCAGCTTGGCGAAGTCGGGAACGCGCTGCAGCAGATGCCCCAGCTGGTGCATCGGGGAGATCTTCTCGGTGACGTTTCGGCCCTCGTCGATGGCGGCCCCGTAGTCGTACGAGGTGTACACCACCGGCGCGGGCAGCCAGCCCCAGGAGGTCCCGCCGAAGGTCATGTAGACGTTGTGCAGGGTGATGCCGTTGGCGAGGTCGGTGAGGTAGAAGCGCCGCTCGAAGGCCGCGTCCCGGGTCCGCCGCGACTCGGCGTACCCCTTGCCGCCGGACCACACCCCGCCCCAGGGGTCGAACCACCCCCCGCCGGACTCCGGCATGAAACCGGGCGTACGAGGACTGGCCGTGGCACCCCCGTGGGCCCCGCCGGGCCCGAAGTGCCCCCAGTCCGGCGGAACTTGGGAAGGCGACGGATACCCGTCGAACCCGTACAGCCACCCGTCGCCCCGGTCACCGCCCCCGGTGTCGAACGAGCCCGGGACCCAGTACCCGTTGCGCCCCTTGTCGTTGTGGAACAGGGGCACGTCGATCCCGTCCCCGCGCACCTTCGCGTACAGGTGGGACATGTACGCCCGGCCGGTCGCCTCCCCGACATGGGAGTCGTACTCGTTCTCGATCTGGTAGAGCAGGACGGTCCCCGTGCCCCGGGTGAACAGATGGTGGGCGATGATCCGGTCGACGGCCGACAGCCACTCGTCGACGTGCGCCAGATAGGCGGGGTCGGCGGTGCGGGCCGTCCCCTCCGTGGCCGTGAGCCAGCCCGGGAAGCCGCCGGCGTCGATCTCGGCGTTGATGTAGGGGCCGGGGCGGACGATGACGTACAGCCCGGTCTCGGCGGCCGTGCGCAGGAACAGGTCCAGGTCCCGGACACCGGTGAAGTCGTACCGGCCGGGGGCGGGGGAGTGGTAGTTCCAGGACACGTAGATGCTGACCGTGTTGTAGCCGTGCGCCCGCATCTTCTGCAGCACGTCCCGCCACAGCGACGGGCTGGGCAGCCGGAACGGATGCATCTCCCCGGACCACACGACCAGCCGTCTGCCGTCGACGAGCAGCGAGTAACGGTCGTACCCGATCGTGTGCCGCCGCCCGTCGGCACCGGGCGGGGCCGGCGCGGGGCCGGTGGGCACGCTGTGGGCCGCGTACGCCGACGGCGCCCCGGGGCCGTCGCTGCCGCCGAGGGCGAGGCCGAGCGCGGCCGAGCCGGCCAGGGCACTGAAGTTACGTCTGCTGAGCGCCAAGGGATCCTCCCGGGCGATCTTATGGGGCGCGGGCGGGGCCATTCTCCACCGCCGCACGCCTCACAATGGACGCATGAGGATCTCGGCGCGGGCGGACTACGCGGTACGGGCGGTGCTCGAACTGGCCGTACGACAGGGGGACACCCCGGTGAAGGCGGAGGAGATCGCCGCCGTGCAGGACATCCCGCACAAGTTCCTGGAGGGGATCCTGGGCGACCTCAGGCGCGGCGGGATCGTGGACAGCCGGCGGGGCGGGGGCGGTGGCTACCGGCTGGCGCGGGAGGCTGCGGCCGTCACCGTGGCCGACGTGATCCGCGCGGTGGACGGCCCGATCGTGTCGGTGCGGGGCGAACGGCCGACGGGCCTGGAGTACACGGGGACGGCACAGCCGCTGCTGCCTCTCTGGATCGCCCTGCGCGCCAATGTGCGCAAGATCCTGGAGGGCGTGACGCTCGCGGACATCGCGGCGGACGCCCTGCCGGATCCGGTACGGGAGCTGGCGGCCGATCCGGCCGCGTGGGAGAACCCCTGAACGACGGTGCTCCCCGGCCCCCGGCGCTGTGAAAAGCGCGATTGTGAATGGCCGGAGTTCACCCTGCCCGTGTCGTGGCCGGGTTCCTACGATGCGGAACGCCTCCGGCCTTCACAGGTTTCGCACAACTTCTCCAAAGGCCGGTGGCGTCCCACCCCCCACTCGACGACCGGGAGAACCCATGCCAGGCGGCCTGCTCCTGAGCGGCGCGATAGCCGCGCTCCTCACCTCCGCGCTCCCTGCCCATCCCTCCTCCTCCCCGGTGGTGGACAACCCGCCCCCGGACAAGATCGTCATCGATGTCGCCACGGTGAACGGCTCCGGCTGCCCGCAGGGCACCGCCGCCGTCGCCGTCTCCCCGGACAACACGGCGTTCACCGTGACCTACAGCGACTACCTCGCCCAGGCCGGCGGCAACTCCGACCCGACCTGGTTCCGCAAGAACTGCCAGCTCAACCTGATCGTCCACGTCCCGCAGGGCTTCACCTACGCCATCGCCAGCGCCGACTACCGGGGCTTCCTCTCCCTGCAGCCCGGGGCGAGCGGCACGCAGAAGGCGTCGTACTACTTCCAGGGCTCGTCGAACACGGCCGCGAAGACCCACCCGTTCACCGGCCCCTACAACGACGACTGGGAGGCCACGGACAGCACCGAGGTGGCCCAACTGGTGTGGGCTCCGTGCGGGGTGCTGCGCAACTTCAACATCAACACGGAGCTGCGGGTGAGCGCGGGCAGCACCGCGCCGGGAAAGGTCAGCTTCATGACGATGGACTCCACGGACGGAAACATCAGCACCACGTACCACATGGCGTGGAAGGAGTGTCCCAGCTCCTGAAACCGCGCTCCGGTCCGCTCCCCGGGAGGAGGCGGGCCGGAGCCGTACGCTTCGGGACGCCTCGTCCTGACTAGCCGGCCGCCTGGCCCATGCCGGCCGCGCTCGGCCAGCTCTGGGCGTTGGGCCAGCCGGTCGCCGGGGCCGGGGTGAGGGCCGGGGCGGCGGGTGCCGGGGCGGTCATGCCCCGTACCTGGGCCGCCGTAAGGCCTCCACGGGCCGGGACGCCCGGCGGGGTGGGCCCGGTCGCCGCGGCCGCCGGTGCCGGTACGGGAGCCGGGGCGGGGAACGGCGACGCGGATGGCGGCGGCATCGGCACGGGCACCGGCGCGGGCGGCGCGGTCATCGGCATCTGCGGCATCTGCGGCATCTGCGGAGGCAGCGACTGCGGTATCGGCTGCGGCATCGGCTGAGCGGGCGGGGCCATCGCCGCCGGAGCCATGGGAGCCATCGGAGTCATCGGAGCCATGGGAGTCATCGCGGGGACGGGGGCCATCGCGGGCATGGGCGCCATGGGCGCCATGGGCGCCATGGGGGCCATCCCCTTCGGGGCCACCGGCTGTGGCACGGCCGGGGTTCTCATCTGCGCCGCCGCCGGCAACGGCATCCCGCCGGCGGCCGGGGGCGCGGCGGCGGGGAGCGGCATGCCGGTGCCGGCGGCCGGCCCCGGGGCGGGACCGGTGCCGAGGGCCTGTGCGGCGAGGCCCAGCATTCCGGCCCCGTTGGTCTCGCTCACCAGCCGGTCCACGGCCGCCGTACCCGAGCTGTAGTTGGTCCCTGTCCCCAGCTCGGGCACGGCGGCTCCCCTCCTGGTCCCGTAGAGCACCTGTTCCAGGCCGGACACCAGGCGACGCACGTCGACCTGGGGGCGCACCACGAGACGCAGGAAGCGGCTGGACGAACCGATCTTGTTGCCGCACTCACGGACCAGGATCCGGTGCTCGGTGAGCATCCGGTCCCGGACCACGGTGCCTTCGGCGCCGACGGGGAGGCGAACGAAGAGGAAGTTCCCCTGCGAGGGGTAGACCGTCAGGCCGGGCAGCGCGGACAGCTGGCTGGCCATGTCGAGACGGTCCCGGCGGACCTGCTGGAGGCTCTGCGCGTACTCGGCGCCGTGCTCCTTGAGCATGAACACCACGTGCTCGGCGAAGGCGTTGAGGTTCCACTTGGGGAGCATGGAGCGGATACGGCCCGCCAGGGCGGGGTTCGCCACCAGGTAGCCGAACCGGACGCCGTGCAGGCCGAAGTTCTTGCCGAGGCTGCGCAGCACGACGACGTTCGGGCGGAGCATCGCCTCCTGGACCACGCTCGGCTCCGTCTCCGCGTCCGCGAACTCCAGGAACGACTCGTCGACCACCACCAGGTCGAGGTCGGCCATCGCGTCCATGAACTGCACGACCGACTGGCGGCGCAGATAGCCGCCGTCGGGATTGTTCGGGTTGCAGATGACGGCGACCCGGGTGCCGCGCGCGCGGATGAACTCCGCGTACTGCGCGAGGTCCAGCGCGAAGCCCGCCGACTCCTGGAGCGGGAACATGTCGACCCGCTTGCCGGTCTCCATCGGCTGGTCCGTCCAGCGGCCGAAGGTGGGCACCGGGACGGCGAGGGACTCGCGGACCAGGAGGTGGTCGATCCAGGTGATCAGCTCGGTCGAGCCGTTGCCCATCGCCACGCACTGCGGGGGCAGCTGGAGGAGGTCGCACAGTTCGGCGGTGATGGTGTCGGCGCTGCTCGGGTAGTACGTGATGATGTCCCGCAGCCTTGCCGCCATCTCCTCGAACATCGCCGGGGTGGGGAAGTAGGGGTTGCAGGGAACGCAGAAGTCCACCGGGCCCGACCCGTCGCCCTCGCGTGCCAGCGCCGCCATGGAGGGGCTGTTCGCCGCCGTGTTGCGGAACAACGAGGTGACGTTGTCAGGCAAGGAGACCTCCGACTATGGGTGGCCCGCGCGGGGGAGCACGGGCCACCCATGAGTACGGAGGCCGGAGTCGCCGTGTTCAACTCGTCGTTCGACTCATCCGAGAAAGGGTGCCTTCACAGGTTTGGGATCAGGTTGGTGACCAGGCCCGGCACCGTGGCGTCACGCGCTGAACTTGTGGACCGTCGTCGTGCGGTACGTGTGCCCGGGGCGCAGCACCGTCGACGGGAAGTTCGCGTGGTTCGGCGAGTCCGGGAAGTGCTGGGTCTCCAGGCAGAGGCCGTCGCCCTGGCGGTAGGTGTGGCCGGAGGGGCCGACCAGGGTGCCGTCGAGGAAGTTGCCCGAGTAGAACTGCACGCCCGGCTGGTCGGTGAAGATCTTCAGGGTGCGGCCGGACTCGGGGTCGCGCAGGGTCGCCATGTGCTCCGGCTTCGCCGTCACACCCTTGTCGAGGACGAAGTTGTGGTCGTAGCCCTTGGCCGTGACCAGCTGGGGGTGCCCGGTGCGGATGTCCCGGCCGATCGGCTTGGGCCGGGCGAAGTCGAACGGGGTGCCGGCCACCTTCGCCAGCTCGCCGGTCGGGATCAGCCCCTTGTCGGTGGGGGTGAACCGGCCGGCGGCGAGCCACAGTTCGTGGTCGTAGATGCTGCCGGTGCCCTCGCCCGCCAGGTTGTAGTAGGTGTGGTTGGTGAGGTTGACGATCGTCGGCTTGTCGGTGGTGGCCTCGTAGTCGATCCGCCAGTCGCCGTGCCGGGTGAGGGTGAAGGTGACCTTGGTCTTCAGCGTGCCGGGGTAGCCCATCTCGCCGTCGACGCTGGTGTAGTGCAGGTGCAGGCCGACGTTCGAGCCGGAGGTGAAGGGCTCGATGTCCCACACCTTGGTGTTGAAGCCCTTGGCGCCGCCGTGCAGGCTGTTCACGCCGTCGTTGACGTTCAGCTGGTACTTCTTGCCGTCCAGCGTGAACTGGCCCTTGGCGATGCGGTTGCCGTAGCGGCCGATGGTGGAGCCGAAGAACGTGGTGCCGGCGACGTAGGCGGCGAGGTTGTCGTAGCCGAGGGAGACGTTGGCGTACCGGCCGTGCCGGTCCGGTATCTCCAGGGACTGGATGATGCCGCCGTAGGAGAGGACCTTCAGGCGGGTGCCGCCGTTCGCCAGCGACCAGCGGTAGACCTTCGTGCCGTCGGCGAGCCTGCCGAACAGTTCCTTCACCGGCTTGCCGCCTTCCGACGCCGTGACCGCGGACGAGGACGAGCCCGAGGCGGCCTGCGCCGTACCCGCGCCGAGAGTGGTCGCGGCCATACCCGCCGCCGCGGCTCCTGCGATGACCGTACGTCTGTTCAGTTCCATGGTGCGGCTCCTGTACAGGGAGGGGCCCCGCCGTTTCCGACGGGGCCCGAGCTGACTTACGAACCGGACTTGCGCTTGTTCCACACGTCGAAGCCGACCGCGGCCAACAGGGCCAGGCCCTTGATGACCTGCTGCCAGTCGGTGCCGACGCTGAGGAGGTTCATGCCGTTGTTCAGCACGCCGAGGACGAGACCGCCGATGATGGCGCCGAGCACGGTGCCGACACCGCCGCTCATGGACGCGCCGCCGATGAACGAGGAGGCGATGGCCTCCAGCTCGAAGTTGACGCCCGCCTTCGGCGAGGCCGCGTTCAGACGGGCGGCGACCACCAGACCCGCCAGGGCCGCGAGCACGCCCATGTTCAGGAAGACGTAGAAGGTGACCTTCTTGTCCTTGACGCCGGACAGCTTGGCCGCCGGCAGGTTGCCGCCGATGGCGTAGATGTGGCGGCCGAAGATGGAGTTGCGCATGACGTAGCCGTAGCCGATCACCAGCACACCGAGGATGATCAGCACGATCGGGGCGCCGTTGTAGCTGGCGAGCAGCATCGTCAGGACGAGGATCGCGGCGACCATGGCGGTGAGCTTCAGGGCGAACAGCCGGCCCGGCAGGACGTCGAGGGCGAACTCCTGCTGCCGGCGCCGGTCGCGCACCTCCTGCCACACCACGGCGGCGATCAGCACGAGGCCGAGCAGAAGCGTGATGTTGTGGTAGTTGGTGTTCGGGCCGACCGCGGGCAGGAAGCCGTTGCCGAGCTTCTGCAGGCCGTCCGGGAACGGGCCGAGGGTCTGGCCCTTGAGGAGGATCTCCGTCAGACCCCGGAAGAGCAGCATGCCGGCGAGTGTGACGATGAACGACGGTATGCCGAAATAGGCGATGAGATAGCCCTGTACGGCACCCGCCACCGCGCCCATCAGCAGGCACAGCGCCATCGCGAGGGGCCACGCCACATGGTGGCTGACGGTCAGTACGGCCGCGAACGCGCCCACGAACGCGGTCAGCGAGCCGACCGACAGGTCGATGTGCCCGGCGATGATGATGAGCATCATGCCGATCGCGAGGATCAGGATGTAGCTGTTCTGCAGCACCAGGTTGGAGACGTTGCGGGGCAGCAGCAGGTCCCCGCCGGTCCAGACCTGGAAGAGGACCACGATCAGCCCGAGCGCGATCAGCATGCCGTACTGGCGCATGTTGCGGCGCAGGCCGCCGAGCATGATCTGCAACAGGCCCTCGCCGCCGCCGGATCCGCCCTTGCCCGGCGGTGCCGCGGCCGCGCTCTTGTCGGTGACGTCCGTGCTCATCGCGTTACCTCTTTGTCCTTCGTCATTTGACGCATCAGCACTTCCTGCGTGGCCTCGGCCCTCGGTACCTCACCGGTCAGCCGGCCCGCGGCCATCGTGTAGATGCGGTCGCACATGCCGAGCAGCTCGGGCAGCTCGGAGGAGATGAAGACGACCGCCTTGCCCTGGGCCGCGAGCTGGTCGATGACGGTGTAGATCTCGTACTTGGCGCCCACGTCGATGCCGCGCGTGGGCTCGTCCAGGATCAGCACGTCCGGACCCGCGAAGATCCACTTGCTCAGGACGACCTTCTGCTGGTTGCCGCCGGACAGCTTGCCCACCGGTTCGAAGACGGTCGGCGCCTTGATGTTCATGGACTTGCGGAAGCCCTCGGCGACCTGCCGCTCCTCGTGCTCGTCGACCACGCCCCGCTTGGCGACCTTGGCGAGCGCCGTCAGCGAGATGTTCCGGTTGATCGTGTCGATGAGGTTGAGACCGTAGTGCTTGCGGTCCTCGGTGACGTACGCGATCCCGTGCTGGACCGCCTCCGCGACGGACTTGGTCCGGATCTCGGTGCCGTCCTTGAGGACCGTGCCGGCCGCGTAACGGCCGTAGGAGCGGCCGAAGACGCTCATCGCGAGTTCGGTACGGCCGGCGCCCATCAGCCCCGCGATGCCGACGATCTCCCCCCGGCGCACGTTGATCGACACATCGTCGACCACCTTGCGCTGCTGGTCGATCGGGTGGTGCACGGTCCAGTTGCGGATCTCCAGCGCCGGGGCCACGCCCTCCTCCGGCTGGTGCGGAGTGCGCTCGGGGAAGCGGTTGTCGAGGTCGCGGCCGACCATGCCCGCGATGATCCGTTCCTCGGTGGTCTCCGCCGCCTTCACGTCGAGGGTCTCGATGGAACGGCCGTCGCGGATGATCGTCACCGAGTCGGCGACCTTGCGGATCTCGTTCAGCTTGTGGGAGATGATGATCGAGGTGATGCCCTGCCTCTTCAACTCCAGGATGAGCTCCAGGAGTTTGCCGCTGTCCTCGTCGTTCAGGGCGGCGGTCGGCTCATCCAGGATGAGCAGCTTCACCTTCTTCGAGAGCGCCTTGGCGATCTCCACCAGCTGCTGCTTGCCCACGCCGATGTCGGCGACCCGGGTCTCCGGGTGGTCGGTCAGACCGACCCGGCGCAGCAGTTCGGTGGCGTGCTTGAGCGTCTCCCGCCAGTCGATGAGCCCACGCGTGGCGTGCTCGTTGCCGAGGAAGATGTTCTCCGCGATCGAGAGGTACGGCACCAGCGCCAGCTCCTGGTGGATGATCACGATGCCGCGGTCCTCGCTGGCCCGGATGTCCTTGAAGCCGCACTCCTCTCCCTCGAAGAGGATCTCGCCCTCGTACGTGCCGTGCGGATGGACGCCGGAGAGCACCTTCATCAGGGTGGACTTGCCGGCGCCGTTCTCCCCGCAGATGGCGTGGACCTCGCCCTGACGGACCGTCAGTGTGACGTCCGACAGCGCTTTGACGCCGGGAAAGGTCTTGACGATAGAGCGCATTTCCAGGACGGGTCCCGCCATGGTCGTGCCTTCCAATCCGATTGTTTCGGTCAGGTCCGTCCGGGGTTACTTGAGGTCGGCGTCGGTGTAGTAGCCGCTCTTGACCAGGGCGTCCTCGTAGTTGGTCTTGTCCACGCTGACCGGCTGCAGCAGGAAGGCGGGCACGACCTTGGTGCCGTTGTCGTACGACTTGGTGTCGTTGACCTGCGGCTTCTTGCCGTTGAGCACGTCGTCGACCATCGTGACGGCGACCTTCGCGAGCTGACGGGTGTCCTTGTAGACGGTCTGCGTCTGCTCACCCGCGATGATCGACTTCACCGAGGCCTGCTCGGCGTCCTGGCCGGTGATGACGGGCAGCGGGTTGCTCTTGGTGCCGTAGCCGTCCGACTTCAGCGCGGAGATGATGCCGATGGAGATGCCGTCGTACGGCGAGAGCACCGCGTCGACCCGGCCGGACTTGTAGGAGGCGGTGAGGATGTCCTCCATGCGCTTCTGCGCGGTGGTGCCGTCCCAGCGCAGGGTGGTGACCTTGTCCAGCGCGGTCTGGCCGGACTTGACGACGAGTTCCTTCTTGTCGATGTACGGCTGGAGGGTCTCCATCGCACCCTTGAAGAAGTACCGGGTGTTGTTGTCGTCGTTCGAGCCCGCGAACAGCTCGATGTTGAACGGGCCCTTCTTGCCGGCGTCCAGACCGAGCTTGTGCACGATGTAGCCGCCCTGCAGCTTGCCGACCTTCTCGTTGTCGAACGAGGCGTAGTAGTCGACGTTCTTGGTGCCCAGGATCAGCCGGTCGTACGCGATGACCGGGATGTGCGCGGACGCCGCCTCCTGGGTCACGTTGTTCAGGGACTTGTTGTCGATGGCCGCGATGATCAGGCCCTTGACGCCCTGGGTGATCATGTTCTCGATCTGCGAGACCTGGGTGTCCGGGTCGTCCTCGCCGTAGACGAGCTTGGTCTTGTAGCCCTTGGCCTGGAGCTGCTTGACGATGTTGTTGCCGTCGGAGATCCAGCGCGCCGAGGACTTGGTCGGCATCGCGATGCCGATGGTCCCGCCCTTGGCGTCACCCGCCTTGGGCTTGCTGCCGCCACTGCTGTTCTGGCCACAGGCGGTCAGGGTCAGGGCGAGGGAGGCGGCGCCGGCTATCGCGGCGAGAGCGGCTCTGCGGTTGCGCATGTCATCAGTCCTTGTTCGTCTCGTCGTTGAGAGGGGTCGTCGAGCGGGTCACGCGTGGACGGGAAATCGGTTGAGCGGTCCGGGCAGCCGCGAGCCGAGCGGCGCCATGTCGCCGTCCGCGCCGTGCCGGGCGAGCAGGTCCAGGGCGAGCCGGCCGCGCCGCACCCGCTCCCGGGCGGTGTCCAGGGTCACGTCCCGGAGGTGGGTGCCCCACGGGTAGATGCCGGGCGCCTTGGACAGACCGAACTTCAGGTAGAGCGGTGCGCCGCGCCGGATCAGCTCGGCCACCTCGTACATCCGGATGTATCCGCCGAGGTCGTCCGGGGCCTCGATGTACATGTCCATGGGCGCGGCCGACGCCCGGCGGATCTCGGTGAGGTGGTCGAGCGTCAGGTCGCTGGGCACGTTGACCGAGTCGGCGCCCAGGCGCTCGTAGACCGCGTACGACGCCGGGTTGACCGGGCCGATCAGCGCCGAGACCTTCAGCGTGGTGTCGGCCGGGATGATCCCGGCCTCGCGGGCCCGGTGCAGGGTCCACAGCACGCCCTCGTCGGCGACCAGGAGGCACTTGACGCCCAGCTCGGTGGCCCGGACGGCGTCCTCCACACAGCCGGCCACCGCGTCGTGGCCGCGGGCGCGCAGCCCGGCCCCGCGGGAGTCGGTGCGGACCGAGCCGCCGATGTCCCAGGTGCCGCGCGGACCGGTGAACAGGCACAGTTCGATGTCGCGTTCACCGGTCGAGTCGACCATCTCGGTGATCTCGTCGTCGGTCAGCATCCACACGCCGCTGCCCTGGCTGATCCGGTGGATCGGCACGTCGAGCCGCGAGGCCTCCTTCAGGACGACCGCCAGCGCCTCGGGACCCTCGCACGAGGGGATCTCGGTGCGCCAGCGGCCGCCGCCCGGGAAGGAGTGGGCGGATGCGTCGGCGGGGTCGAGGGCGGGCGCGCCCAGGCCGAGTGCGGTGAGCGCCGGCTCACCGGGCCTACGGGCTGCCGGGGCGGAAGCGTCGGTCACAAGCTGTCCTTCGTGTTCGGTATATCGGCCGAGGTTCGCGGCTCGGGGTAGCGGAGACTGCTGGTTGTACGCCGGTCACGGCGCCGTCAGGTATCGCCGTGACCGGCGTACGTCTAGGGGCGGAGCAGCACCTTGCCCACCTTCGGATCACCGGTTCCCATCAGGTCGATCGCCTGCGGGAACTCGGTCAGCGGCAGCTCGTGGGTGATCAGCGGCAGGGGATCGAGCAGTCCGGCGCCGAAGACCCGTACCGTGTGCGCCCAGGCCTCGGGCGGTGCCCCGAAGACGGTGTGCACCTCCAGTTGCCGGACGACCAGGTCGGTCGGGTCCAGGCCCTCGGCGCCCGGCGCCGGGATGCCGGTCAGGACCAGGCGTCCGCCGCGCCTGAGCAGCGAGGCGGCGGTGCGCGCGGCGGACGCGGACCCGGCGGTCTCGATCACCACGTCGTACTCGGCGCCGCCGTCGGCGGGCAGCTCGTCCTTGAGCCGGAAGTCGGTGGCCCCGAACTGCCGGGCCAGCGCCTCCCGGTCGGCCCGGGTGCCCACCACCAGCAGCTCCACCGGCGAGGTCGCCCTCAGGAACTGCACGGCGAACATCCCGAGCGTCCCGGTGCCGACCACCGCGGCCCGCTCGCCCGGCTGGGTCCGGGCCTTCAGCGCGGCGGCCGCGATGCAGGCGGCCGGCTCCAGCAGGGCGGCGGCGGTGAGGTCCGCGTCGTCCGGCAGGACGTGCAGCAGCCGGGCCGGCAGGGTGAGGGTGGTGGCCATGGCGCCCGGCTGGGTGAAGCCGGTCTCCTCGTAGCCGTCCGTGCACAGCGTGGTCTCGCCCGCGTGGCAGCGGTCGCACACCTGGCAGTTGCGAAAGCCCTCGCCGACCACCTTGCGGCCGACCAGGGACGTCGGGACGCCGGAGCCCACCGACCACACGGTCCCGGACCACTCGTGGCCCGGCGTGATCGGATAGCGCACGTACCCCTCGGGCCGGTTGCCCTGGTACACCTCGCGGTCGCTGCCGCAGATGCCCACGGCGTGGACGGCGACGAGCGCCTCTCCGGCGCCCGGGTCGCGAGGCGTGTGCTCCTCGACCCGGTGGGCGCCCGGCGACTCGACGACGACCTGCGAACTCACTGGGTGCCCTTCGGCTTGCGCTGCTCCCAGCCCTCGGCCCACAGGTCGAACCGTGCCTGCTGCTGCGGGAACTCGGCGGCGGCGTCGGTGTCCAGCTCGACGCCGAGGCCGGGCGCGTCGGAGAGGTGGAAGTACCCGTCGACGACCTGCGGGGCCCCCTTCACCACCTTCTTGATGTCCGCGTCGGCGAAGTCGTTGAAGTGCTCGAGGATCTTGAAGTTCGGGGAGGTGAAGCCGACCTGCAGGGAGGCGGCGGTGAGCACCGAGCCACCCACGTTGTGCGGCGCGACGAGCATGTAGTGGGTCTCGGCGGTGGCCGCCAGCTTCCTGGTCTCCCAGATGCCGCCGATGTGGCCGACGTCCGGCTGGATGATGTCGACGGCCTGGCTCTCGAACAGCTCGCGGAACTCGATCCGGTCGTGGATGCGCTCACCGGTGGCGACCGGGACGTCCACCTTGGCGGCGACCTTCTCCAGCGCCTTCAGGTTCTCCGGCGGCACCGGCTCCTCCAGCCAGGCCGGCTTGAAGGGGGCCAGCTCCTTGGCCAGCCGGACGGCGGTGGCGGGGGAGAAGCGGCCGTGCATCTCCAGCATCAGCTCGGCGTCCGGGCCGATCGCGTCCCGTACGGCCTCGATCAGGGAGACGGCGTACAGGCTCTGCTCGTGGTCCAGCTCGAAGTGGCCGGTACCGAAGGGGTCGATCTTGAGCGCCTTGTAACCGCGCTCCATCACCCCCTGGGCGGCCTTGTGGTAGGCCTCCGGGGTTCGCTCGGTCGTGTACCACCCGTTGGCGTAGGCCTTGACCTTGTCGGTGACCTTGCCGCCGAGCAGCTGCCACACCGGCACGCCCAGGGCCTTGCCCTTGATGTCCCAGCAGGCCATCTCGACGACCGCGATGCCCGACATGACGATCTCACCGGCGCGCCCGTAGTCGCCGTACTTCATACGGCGGACGAGGTCCTCGACAGCGAACGGGTCGGAGCCGAGAATGTGGTTGGCCTCCGCCTCTCTCAGGTAGCCGATCAGCGCGTCGGTGTGACCGAGCATCCGGGTCTCGCCGACTCCGGTGATCCCCTCGTCGGTGTGCACCTGGACGTAGGTCAGGTTGCGCCAAGGCGTA
Organism: Streptomyces sp. NPDC006739; assembly: GCF_042869815.1. Lineage (NCBI taxonomy): Bacteria > Bacillati > Actinomycetota > Actinomycetes > Kitasatosporales > Streptomycetaceae > Streptomyces > Streptomyces sp. NPDC006739. Next base: position 674,107 of record NZ_JBIAGM010000002.1, on the reverse strand, counting down.
CCGACCACGTGCGTGCTGATTCCGGTGATGCGCACGGCTGTTGCCCCTCAGATGTTCGAGATTTCGTCACACGTTCGAAATGCTGGCGTGACAGTAAGGATGGCGCGGCGGGGGTGTCAATGGGGTCAACCGGTAACAGTTTCGACACGCCTTTCGAGAACTCTTTCGGTCCCCCACGAAACCTTCACCGTGGCGCCTAGGAACGTGACCTGCGGGGAACTTAGTCTTCCCGCGTCATGGACTACTGCAACCCGTGCCGACGGCACCTCAACGGCGCCCTCGCCTGCCCGGGGTGCGGCACCCCGATCGAAGAACTCCGCGCGCGCGCCCACGCGGGCGACGCGCGCCAGGACGGCTACGGGTACGGGTACGGGCCGGAGCAGGCGTACGGGCCGGAGCAGGGGTACGGCTACGAGGCCCATGACGGGACGGTGAGCGGCGGGACGGCGGGTACGGCGTTCGGCGGGGCGGGCGACAGTGGCCAGGGCGGCCAGGGCGGCCACGGCGAGGTGGGCCACACCGGCGACGACGGCCACGAGCAGGCCGGCCACGAGACCGAGGACGGTCCCGGCCCCGGGGACGACCCGGGCGGGCGCGCGGCCCGCCGCAGGGACCAGGCGCACGGCCGGGGCCGGGGACGCTCACGGGGCGCCGCCGAGGGCCCCGCCGCCGCCGACGCCAGCCGTCGCGACCGCAAGGCCGCGGCCCACCGTCGCCGGCGCCGGCGTGCCGTCCTGATCACGGCGGGCTTCGTCCTGGCGGCCGGCGGTCTGAGCCTGGCCGAACTCGGCATCGACGCGCCCTTCTCCGCCAACTCCCGGCCGGCGCCGGCCGGTGACACCTCGGCGGAGGGCGGCGCGGCCTCCGCGACCCCCGGCCGTACGGCCGACCCCCTGGACGCCGGCTCGGGCGGCCGCACCGGGGCCTCCGCGTCCCGGAACCCCTCGTCGTCCCCGTCGCCCTCGAAGTCCGCCAGGGACAAGGCGTCCAAGTCCCCGGACCCCGGGGTCACCGACACGTCGGCCGAATCGGTGACGACGGGCGGGGCGACCTCGGCGCCCACCGCCCCGACGACGTCCCGGCCGACCTCGGCCCCCACCTCGGACCCGACGACCTCGAACCCCACCCCGGCGCCTTCCCCGACGAAGACCTGCAACCGCTTCCTGTGGTGGTGCACCTGAGCCGACCCCGCCGGCACCGCCGGCTCTCCGGCTGTGACCCGTCCGGGGTATCCGTGCCACCAACCGGCCCACACGGAGGTTGAGTCGGACGGGTACCTCTCGCCGTACCGACCGGTGGGCAGGGGAATCACCCCTGTGGGGGAGCAGCGATCAGCGGCTCAGTTGAGGAGAGCGGATGACGCAGGAGATCACCGTCCACGGCACGGTCGCCGAGGGCTTCGAGGCGGTGCGCGAGGCGTTCGCCGCCCATGTCGCCGGGGAACGGGAGGACTACGAGGGGCAGTTGTGCGCCTACGTCCACGGACGGCGGGTCGTCGACCTGTGGGCGGGCGAGGGCGTCGACGGGGACCGCCTGTACGGTGTGTTCTCGTCCACCAAGGGAGCCGCCCACCTGGTCGTGGCGCTGCTCGTGCAGGACGGCACGCTGGAACTGGACCGCAAGGTCACCTACTACTGGCCGGAGTTCGCCGCCGAGGGCAAGGGATCGCTCACCCTGCGGGACCTGCTCGCGCACCGGGCCGGCCTGGTCGGCACCGACACCGGTTTCAGTGCGGCGGAGCTGGCCGACGACCGCGCGATCGCCGAACGCCTCGCCGACCAGCGGCCGTTCTGGCGCCCCGGCACCGCCTTCGGCTACCACGCCCTGGTGATCGGCGCGCTCACCGGCGAGGTGGTGCGCCGCGCCACCGGCCGTACGCTGCAGGAGGTGTACGAGGAGCGGGTCCGCGCCCCCTACGGCCTGGACTTCCACCTGGGCCTGCCCGCCGCCCAGGACTCCCGCTTCCGGTCCACCCTGCCGATGCTGCCGACCGCCGAACAGCAGGCGCTGCTCGACGCACTGCCGTCCGGGCCGCACACGCTCCCCGCGATCGCCTTCAACCGGCACGCGGCCGAGCCGACCGACCTGGCGGCCCTGCCCAACGACCCTCTCGTGCGGGCCAAGGGCCCGGCGTCGGTCGGCGGGGTCGCCTCGGCGCGCGGTCTGGCCGGCATGTACGCGGCGGTGATCAGCGAGGCCGACGGAAAGGCGCCGCTGCTGAAGGAGGACACGGTCGCGGAGTTCGGGCAGCTGCACTCCGTCGGGTACGACCTGGTGGCCCGCGCCCACAAATCGTACGGGCTGGGCTTCCAGGCCACCGCCGACACCTGGCACCCCTTCCTGGGCGCCGGGACGATCGGGCACAGCGGCGCGTCCGGATCCCAGGGCTTCGCCGACCCGCGCGGTGGCCTCGCCTACGGCTACACCCGCCGCCGCTTCGCCTTCCCGGGCGGCGCGGCCCCGGAGAACGACCGTCTGGCGGCCGCCGTGCACCGGGCGGCCCTGGCGGCGAGCTGACGCGGCGGCGGGCCCTGGTGCGGCAGACCTTTCCGGCCACCGCACCAGCCGGACGGGGCGGACGGTCCGCCGTCCGCCCGGCAAGGGCCCGCCGCCCTCCGTCCCGGCTCAGGCCGCCGTCGGCGTCAGCGTCACGGTGATGTTGCCCCGGGTCGCCTTCGAGTACGGGCACACCTGGTGGGCCTTCTCGATCAGGTCGCGCGCGGTGGCCTCGTCGACGTTCGGGATGTCCGCCGAGATCTCGACGACGATCCCGAACCCGTCGTCGTTCCTGCCGATCCCGACCTTCGCCGTGACGGTCGAACCGGAGACGTCGGCCTTCTCCGCGCGGGCGACGACACCCAGCGCGCCTTGGAAGCAGGCGCTGTAGCCGGCCGCGAACAGCTGCTCCGGGTTGGTGCCCGCGCCGCTGCCGCCCATCTCCCTGGGCGGGTTGACGACCACGTCGAGCCTGCCGTCGTCGGTGGCGACGCGGCCGTCCCGGCCGTTCTCGGCGGTGGCGACGGCCGTGTACAGGACCTCGGACTGCTGAAGGGGCATGCGGTTGTCTCTCTCCTCGGTCCGCCGTGACTCGCGCCCACGATCGACGACGGAATTCGGAAAGAAGTTACCGCATGCCGGAAACAATGCGAGGACCGGGGACGTCAGAGCTTGACGATCATCTTCCCGGTGTTGTCGCCCCGCAGCACCCCGAGGAACGCCTCCAGGTTGTTCTCGATGCCCTCGACGACCGTCTCGCGGTACTTCAGACGGCCCGAGGCGACCCACGGGCCGACCTCCTCGACGAACTGCGGCTGCAGGTCGTAGTGGTCGCCGACGAGGACGCCCTCGACGCGGAGCCGGTTCTGCAGGATCTTGACCATGTTGCGCGGCCCGGGGGTCGGCTCGGTCGAGTTGTACTGGGAGATCATGCCGCAGATCACGGCCCGGCCCCGCAGGTTGAGCGCGCCGATCGCGGCCTCCAGGTGCTCGCCGCCGACGTTGTCGAAGTAGACGTCGATGCCGTCGGGGGCGGCCTCCTTGAGCTGCTCCCGGACCGGGCCGTTCTTGTAGTTGAAGGCCGCGTCGAAGCCGTACTCCTCGACCAGCAGCTTGACCTTCTCGTCGGAGCCGGCCGAGCCGACGACCCGCGAGGCGCCCTTGAGCTTGGCGATCTGCCCGACCTGGCTGCCCACCGCGCCGGCCGCGCCGGAGACGAAGACCGCGTCGCCCTCCTTGAAGGCGCCGACCCGCAGCAGGCCCGCGTAGGCGGTCAGACCGGTCATGCCGAGCACGCCGAGGTACGTGCTCAGCGGCGCGGCGTCCGCGTCGACCTTGACGGCGTTCTTCGCGTCCACGACCGCGTACTCCCGCCAGCCGAAGAAGTGCAGCACGTGGTCCCCGACGGAGAGGCCCTGCGCGTTGGAGGCGACGACCTCGCCGACCGCCCCGCCCTGCATGACCTTGCCCAGCTCGAAGGGGGCGACGTACGACTTGGCGTCGCTCATCCGGCCGCGCATGTACGGGTCCACCGAGAGGTACTTGTTCCGCACCAGGACCTCGCCCTCGCCCGGGGTCGGGACCTCCGCCTCGACCAGGGCGAAGTCCTCGGGCTTCGGCCAGCCGACCGGACGGCTGAGCAGGTGCCATTCGCGGTTGATCATCACAGTTGCCTTTCATTTGCATCAGTTACTTCAGTACCTGAAACAACCATGCTCCTGAATATTTCAGGATGTCAAGTAACCGGCTATCCTGGAGAGCATGTCCACCCCATCGAAGACCCGCCCCGACCCGGTGACCATGGAGGTCGTCGAGCTGATCGGGGACGTGGTGGCCCGGTTCTACGCCGACTACGAGGAGGCGGCGGGCGAGCACACGCTGACCGGCGCGCAGGCCCGGCTGCTCAGTCTGCTGTCCCTTGAGCCGCTGCCCATGCGCAAACTGGCCCAGAAACTCAGGTGCGAGCCGTCCAACGTCACCGGGATCGTGGACCGCCTGGAGTCCCGGGGCCTGGTGGAGCGCCGCCCCGACCCGGCCGACCGCCGGGTGAAACTGGCCGCGGCCACCGACGAGGGCCTCGGGGTCGCCCGCGACCTGCGCGAGGGCCTGCGCTTCGCCCGTGAACCGCTGGCCGGGCTGTCCGACGAGGAGCGGCTGGCCCTGCGGGATCTGCTGCGCAGGATGCTGCACACCGAGCACGGTTAAGGTGCGAGCCATGCGTGATCTCGGGGTGGGCTTCGGATATCTGCTGGCGGGCCAGCGCTGGGTGGGCCGGCACGGCAGACAGTACGGCTTCGGTCTGCTGCCCGGCCTGATCACCGTGGTCCTGTACGCGGCGGCGCTGACCCTGCTCGCCGTCCGCGGCGAGGACGCGGTCGCCTGGGCGACCCCCTTCGCCGACCACTGGTCCAGCCCCTGGCAGGGCCTGTTCCGCGGCCTGCTCACGGTCGTGCTCTTCGCCCTGGGCCTGCTGCTGGCCGTCCTCACCTTCACCGCCGTCACCCTCCTGATCGGCCAGCCCTTCTACGAGAACCTCTCGGCGAAGGTCGACCGGGACGTCTCGCCCGACGGCACCGCACCCGAGTCCGGCCTGCCGCTCTGGCGCGAACTGTGGGTCTCCGCCCGCGACAGCCTGCGCGTCCTGGTCCGCGCCGCCCTGTGGGGCGTCCTGCTGTTCGCCCTGGGCCTGCTGCCCTTCGTCGGGCAGACGGTCGTCCCCGTGATCGGTTTCTTCGTCACCGGCTTCTTCCTCACCGAGGAACTGACCGCGGTCGCCCTCCAGCGCAGGGACGTCGACCTGCGCGCCCGCCTGGCGCTGCTGCGCTCCCGCAGGACGCTGGTCTGGGGCTTCGGCACGCCCCTCGGCCTGGCCTTCCTGGTGCCGTTCGTCGCCGTGTTCCTGATGCCGGGCGCGGTCGCGGGCGCCACCCTCCTCGCCCGCGACCTGCTGGGCGAGGACGAGGAGGAGGGCCAGGAGGACGACGACGTCAGTTCAGCGCCGCATTCACCGCCACCGTCAGGATCGACCTCGCCTGCGCGATGATGTCCAGCCGGTTCCGCACGAACTGCGGGTCCGTGACCGTACCGGTCGCCGGATCGGTGTTGCCCGGGCCGAACTCCAGCACCGGCGTGTGCACATGCCCGCCCGGCAGCGTGTCGTGCAGGCCCAGCCGGTCGCGCAGCAGGGTCGCCCGGTAGGCGATCTCGTTGGAGAGGTAGTCGCCGCCACCGCCCGCACGGGCCGTGGAGCCGGGGGTGGGCCCGTCGGGGCGCACGACGGGACCGGCACCTCCCCCAGAGGGGGTACCCCCAGCCGGGATCTCGGTGACCTCGGTGTGGTCGTACACGGGGAAGCGTCCGGTGTCCGCGGCCGTGACGGCGGCGTACGGCAGGGTCGTCGTCGTCCACTGGGGCTGGGTGGCCGGGTCGGCGACCGGGACGGTCCCCGTGCTGCCGACCCGGTCGTTGTCGGGGAAGCCGCCCCGCCAGGCCCCGTTCGTCCGCTCGACGTCGAAGCGCCCGGCCCGCCCCTGGCTGACGGTCGTGAACAGGTCGACCCTCGGCAGGCACGGGGCCAGCGTCCGCTCCACCGTCCCCTGCGCGAAGTCCTCCCAGCGCACCGGGAAGGTGACGGTCTCGATCCGCGCCGGACCCGCCCCGGTCGGGATCACCGTCCCGTCCAGGGCGAGCGCGGTGGCCCCGGACGGATTGGAGATCCGGATGTCCCGGTCCAGCGTGAACGGGTCGAACCCGGTGACGAGGATCCGTCTGATCCCCGTCGCCCGGTCCGGAAAGCGGATGTCGCCCTGGCCGCGCGAGGTCCGCTCCAGCTCGCCCAGCAGTGCCGAACGCTGGACCTCGGTGAGGCCGAACCCCGGTTCCCAGGTGCGGACTTCGCGGGTCATCCCGAGCCGTGCCCAGTACAGCGGCCGGTCGTCGTCCCGGCTCAGGTCCCCACCGGCCGGACCCCGTCCCTGCGCGCGGTCCACGGCCCGCCGCCACAGGGCCGAGCCCTCGCGCACCACGAGGTGGCGGGCCTGGGCGTAGGAGCGCGCCCGGTCGAGCGCGCGGACGAAGCGGGGGGTGACGGTGTCGAATCCGGAGCGGCGCAGGATCTCCTGGGGCACGGCCCCGTCGAGGCGCTGTTCCTCGACGGTCGGGGCGGGCGCCGTGTCCGCGGCGGCCGGGGCCGAGGGTGCGGCCAGCCCCGCGAGCAGGGTCAGTCCGAGGATGCCGATCCGAAGGCGTACGGCGCTCAAGGCGGTCGGGGTCCTTCCGTCACAGTGGGGGCGCAGTGGGGTGCGTGCGGTGGTGCCGGACGGGCGCAGTATCCCGTGAGGCCGCCGGTGTTTGTGAAGGGTTCGTACGGGATCGCCGTCGGGTGCTCGATCGCCGACCGTCGCCGTGCCGTCACGATTAACGTCTGATCGGGGAAACCCCCAGAGCAGCCCCGGCCCGGGACCTGACCCCTGGGCCGGGGCTCGGTTCAGCCCCGCACGCCGAAGCCGTACACCGTCTCGGAGCGGAACACCCCGCCCGGCCGCAGTTCCGTGCTCGGGAAGTGCGGGTGGTTGGGGGAGTCCGGGAAGTGCTGGGTCTCCAGGGCGATGCCGTCACCGGGGGAGAACGGGCCGGTCAGATGGTCGGCGGTGTAGAGCTGCAGGCCGGGCTCGGTGGTGGCCACGGTCAGCACCCGGCCGGACGCCGGGTCGTGCAGCTCGGCGACCTCCTCGGGCGCGTCGGTGACGCCCTTGTCGAGCACGAAGTTGTGGTCGTAACCTGCGCCCGTCTCGCGGGCCGTACGGAAGTCGAAGCGGGTGCCGGAGACGTCCTCCAGGACGCCGGTCGGGATCAGATCGGCGTCGACCGGGGTGAACCGGGACGCCGCGAGCCGCAGTTCCTGCCCGACCGCGTTCCCCGAACCGCCCAGGTCGAAGTAGCTGTGGTTCGTCAGGTTCACCACGGTCGGCGCGTCCGTCACCGCCTCGTACGCGATCCGCAGCGCGCCGGACCCGTCCAGGGTGTACGTCGCCGAGACCTCCAGCCGGCCAGGGAAGCCCTCCTCGCCGTGCGGGCTGACCCGGCTCAGCCGGACCCCGTGCCCGACCGGCTCCGCGTCCCACACCCGCTTGTCGAAGCCGCGCTCACCGCCGTGCAGGGAGTTGGGCGCGTTGTTCGGCGCGAGCGCGTAGGTCACGCCGTCCAGCGGGAAGCGGGCGCCCGCGATCCGGTTCGCGTACCGGCCGACCAGGGCGCCGAGGTACGGCCCCGGGTGGGCGAGATAGCCGTCCAGGCCGGCGAACCCCAGCACGACGTTCGCCGTGCGCCCGTCCCGGTCCGGGACCTCCACCGACCGCACGATCCCGCCGTACGTCAGGATCTCCACCCGGGTGCCGGCCCGCTCCAGCGTCCAGCGGTGCACTTCGGTGCCGTCGGAAAGTGTGCCGAAAAGTTCACTCATGTGGGAACCCTAGGACACGGGTTTCCTCGCGGTGACCGTCCGGTAGGCGATCGCCGCCAGCCGCGCCTGGCCGTCCGGGCTCGGATGGAACCAGTCCCAGTGGCTCAGCTGGTCGGTGCCGAACCGGTAGTCGTACACCGCGCCCCCGTCGAACCGGCACCGCCGGTCCTTGGCGCAGACCTCCTGAAGCACCCGGTTGTAGGCCACCACCCGCCGCTGGACCTCGTCCCGCCGCAGGGTGGCCGCGCTGGTCAGGTCGTCGGCCCCCGCCAGCATCGACGGGCAGATGCCCAGCTTCCATACCCGCATGCCCAGCGGATTGGTCCGCCCCTGCGACCACAGCCGCTTCAGGTTCGGCACGCTCGCCACGTACACCTGCGCCCTCGGCAGCGCCGCGCGCAGGGTGCCCATCGCCTTCTCGAAGTCGGCGCGGAAGTCCGCCACCGGTGTCATCGCCGACGCCGACGCGCGACAGGCGTCGTTCGCCCCCGCCATCACCGTCACCAACTGGGGCGCGCGGGTGACCGCCTGCGCCATCTGGGCCGGCAGATCGGCCATCCGGGCGCCGGTCACCGCGTAGTTCCAGCTGCGCCGCGCCGCCCCGGTCACCCCGAGCAGCCGCACCGCCAGGCTGTCCACCCTGGCGTCGCTGCCCGTCGCCCAGGACACCTCGGGACAGTCCGACAGCACCGTGCACGCGTCGAAGCCGCGGGTGATCGAGTCGCCGACGGCGGCGATGGAGGACGGGCTGCGGTCCCACACCGAGACCGGCCGCCCGGCACGCGTCCCGCCGGCGCTCGGCGCCGCGGAACCACCGCCCCGGGCCGTGCACCCGCCGGCCGCCAGCACGGCCGTCACGGCCACGGCGAGGGCCGCCCGCACCCGGTGGCTTCGCTTCCGCATCCCCTGGTGATCCCCTCGTTCGTCCTCGCGGTTCCCGCAGTACTCCCCTCCATGACAACGCGCGGGAGTTCCCGGGCGGCGCGGTGCAACGGCTCACCCCCGTACAAGCGTCCCCCTGGGTGAATGGCGGGGGTTTCCTGGCACCGGGACCGACGGTACGTCACACTCCTTGCGCCGCCGCACGGTAGCCTCGCCCTCAACGCGGCCGTCGCGCCACTGCCGCCCAGCCAGTCCGCAAGATGTCCCGCTCTGCCCGGAGGTTCCGGTGACGACACGTGGAGTTCTGTACGTGCACTCCGCGCCGCGCGCGCTGTGCCCGCACGTCGAGTGGGCCATCGCCGGGGTGCTCGGCACCCGGGTCAACCTCGACTGGATCCGGCAGCCCGCGGCCCCCGGCACCTGGCGCTCGGAGTTCTCCTGGCAGGGCGAGGCCGGTACGGCCTCCAAGCTCGCCTCCGCGCTGCGCGGCTGGCACCTGCTGCGCTTCGAGGTCACCGCCGAGCCCTGCGCCACCGCCGAGGGCGAACGCTACAGCTGCACCCCGGACCTCGGGATCTTCCACGCCGTCACCGGCATACACGGCGACATCCTGATCCCCGAGGACCGGCTGCGCGCGGCCCTGCTGCGCAGCCAGCGCGGGGAGACGGAGCTGGAGGCGGAGCTGTCCAAGCTGCTGGGCAAGCCCTGGGACGACGAGCTGGAGCCGTTCCGGTACGCGGGAGAGGGCGCGCCGGTGCGCTGGCTGCACCAGGTGGTCTGACCGGTGGCCTGACCCGGCCCGACACGACGTGAGGGGCCCCCACCGGCCGGTGGGGGCCCCTCACGTTCGTACCGGTGTGCTGCCGGCCGGTCAGACCGTCCGGAACGCCAGCACCACGTTGTGGCCGCCGAAGCCGAACGAGTCGTTCAGCACGGCGATGCGGCCCTGAGGCAGCTCACGGGCCTCGCCGTGGACGACGTCCGCGTTGACCTCGGGGTCGAGGGCGTCGAGGTTGATCGTCGGCGGAGCCAGCCGCTTGGTGAGCGCGAGGACGGACGCGACGGTCTCGATGCCGCCGGCGCCACCGAGCAGATGCCCGGTCATCGACTTGGTCGCGGAGATCGCCATGTGGTCGACGTCGTCCCCGAACACCTTCCGCAGCGCCTTGATCTCCGCCACGTCACCCTGAGGCGTCGACGTGGCGTGCGCGTTCACGTGCACGATGTCGGCCGGCTTGAGGTCGGTGTTGTCGAGCAGGTTCTGCAGCGCGTGCGCGATGCCGTTGCCGGACGGCTCGGGCTGCGTGATGTGGTGGCTGTCGGAGGAGATGCCCTGGCCGACGGCCTCGACGTAGATCCGCGCACCGCGGGCCTTCGCGTGCTCCTCGGACTCCAGGACGATCACACCGGCGCCCTCGCCCATCACGAAGCCGTCGCGGCCGGAGTCGTAGGGGCGCGAGGCGCCCTGCGGGTCGTCGTTGTTCTTGGACATCGCCATCATGTTGCCGAACGCGACGATCGGCAGCGGGTGGATGGCCGCCTCCGTGCCACCCGCGACGACGACGTCGGCGCGGCCGGTGCGGATCATCTCGATGGCGTAGCCGATGGCCTCGGCGCCCGAGGCACAGGCCGACACGGGGGTGTGCACACCGGCGCGGGCGCCCAGCTCGATACCGACGTTGGCCGCCGGCGAGTTGGGCATCAGCATCGGCACGGTGTGCGGGGAGACCCGGCGTACGCCCTTCTCCCTGAGTACGTCGTGCTGGTCGAGGAGGGTCGTCACACCGCCGATGCCGGAGGCGATGACGGCGCCCAGCCGGTCGGGGTTCACCGACGAGTCCTCGCCGGCCCGGGCGGTGAAACCGGCGTCCTTCCAGGCCTCCTGGGCGGCGATCAGGGCGAACTGCGCCGACCGGTCCAGCTTGCGGGCCTGCGGACGCGGGATGATCTCGCCCGGCTCGACGGCGATCCGCGCGGCGATACGGACGGGCAGCTCGGCCGCCCAGTCCTCCTGAAGAAGACGGACACCGGACGTGCCGGCGACCAGGGCCTCCCAGTACGAGGCTGCGTCGCCACCCAGCGGTGTGGTTGCGCCGATACCGGTGACGACCACGGTGCGATTGGTCGGGCTCACGGGAATTCTTTCTCCAACGGAACGGGATTCGACGGCGCCACCGCCGGGTGGCGGGGCCTTGCGGCCGACGGGGCGGGCCCCGCCGGCCGCAGGGGTCTCGCACTGTGCCCGCCCGGGTCGCGGGGCCTGGCACCGCACCTCGCCGCGTTGCCGGAAAACCCTAGTAGCTCCGCTACGAGAACCTTCCGGCGCCTTGCGATGCACGGCACCAGACCACGCGACCTCATCGGGCGCTCACAGTGCGAGAACCCCCAAGGGACGGCTCAGGCCTGGTGCTTGAGGATGTAGTCGGTCGCGTCGCCGACGGTCTTGAGGTTCTTGACGTCCTCGTCCGGGATCTTGACGTCGAAGCGCTCTTCGGCGGCGACGACGACCTCGACCATGGACAGCGAGTCGACGTCCAGGTCGTCGGTGAAGGACTTGTCCAGCTGGACGTCCTCAACCGGGATCCCGGCGATCTCGTTCACGATCTCCGCGAGACCGGCGACGATCTCTTCCTGAGTGGCGGCCATGTCAGGCGCTCCTTCTTAGATATCCAGACGGTTTGTGGCGGTACGTCCCGTACCGGATCGCATGATCCGGCACGGAGTGCCTAGGGGAGGGTAACGACCGTGGCGGCGTAGACGAGACCCGCCCCGAATCCGATGACGAGCGCGGTGTCGCCGCTCTTCGCCTCGCCGGTCGCCAGGAGCCGCTCCATCGCGAGCGGGATCGAGGCGGCCGAGGTGTTGCCGGTGGTGCGGATGTCACGGGCGACCGTGACATGTTCCGGCAGCTTCAGCGTCTTCACCATCGAGTCGATGATCCGCACATTGGCCTGGTGCGGAATGAAGACGTCCAGGTCGTCCGGGGTGATCCCGGCCGCGTCCAGCGCCTGCTGGGCGACCTTCGCCATCTCGAACACGGCCCAGCGGAACACCGCCTGGCCCTCCTGCGTGATCGCAGGGAACTTGATGTTGCCCTCGCTGTCCAGGGGCAGCGTCGAGACGTCGCCCACGTGGAAGCGGTCCCAGGGGGTCGTCTGCTTGATGGTCTCGGACTTGTCGCCCTCGGAGCCCCAGACGGTCGGGCCGATCGCCGGCTCCCGGGAGGGGCCGACCACGACCGCGCCGGCGCCGTCACCGAACAGGAAGGCCGTCGCCCGGTCCTCCAGGTCCGTCAGGTCGCTCAGCCGCTCCACGCCGATGACCAGGACGTACTCCGCCGAGCCCTCGACGATCATGCCCTTGGCGAGCGTGAGGCCGTAGCCGAAGCCCGCGCAGCCCGCCGAGATGTCGAAGGCGGCGGCCTTGTCGGTGCCCAGCTTGTCGGCGATCTCGGTGGCCACCGCCGGGGTCTGGCTGAAGTGCGAGACCGTCGAGACGACCACGGCGCCGATCTGCTCGGCGTCGATCCCCGCGTCCGCGATCGCCTTGCCGGAGGCCTCGATCGCCATCGCGGCGACGGTCTCCTCGGGGCCCGCCCAGTGCCGGGTCTCGATGCCGGAGCGCGAACGAATCCACTCGTCCGAGGAGTCGATCTTCTCCAGGATCACCTCGTTGGGCACCACCCGGGTCGGCCGGTAACCGCCGACACCGAGGATGCGCGCGTACGGGGCACCCTTGCTGGGCTTGATCTTCGACATTGCTCCTGGGCTCCCTTTCAGGCGCCCGCCGCGTCAGCGGCAGGTGCGGTCGTCTCGGCGATGAGCTCGCGAGCGGCGTCGAGGTCGTCGGGTGTCTTCAGGGCCAGCGTCCGCACCCCGGGCAGGGCGCGCTTGGCCAGGCCGGTCAGCGTGCCGCCGGGGCACACCTCGATGAGGGCGGTCACGCCCAGCTCCTTGAACGTCTCCATGCACCGGTCCCAGCGGACCGGGCTCGCGACCTGGCCGACCAGCCGCTCCAGCACCTCGGCGCCGGTGGCGACCGTCCGGCCGTCCTTGTTGGAGACGTAGGTGATCTCCGGGTCGGCGGGCGTGAGGTCCGCGGCGGCCTTGGCCAGCGTCTCGACCGCCGGGGCCATGTGGTGGGTGTGGAAGGCGCCGGCGACCTTCAGCGGGACGACCTTGCGGACGCCCTCGGGCTTGTCCTCGTTCAGCGCGGCCAGCTGCTCGAGGGTGCCCGCGGCGACGATCTGGCCCGCGCCGTTGATGTTCGCCGGGGTCAGGCCGAGCTTCTCCAGGTGCGCGACGGACACCTCCGGGTCGCCGCCGAGCAGCGCCGACATACCGGTCCGCGTGACCGCGGCGGCCTCCGCCATGGCCAGGCCGCGCCTGCGGACGAGGCCCAGGGCGGCGGTGTCGTCCAGGACACCCGCGAAGGCGGCGGCCGTGAACTCGCCGACGCTGTGACCCGCGACCGCGCCCGGCGCGGTCCCCGGGCGGGTGCCGAGTGCCGCGGCGGACAGGATCCCGGCGGCGACCAGCAGCGGCTGCGCCACCGCGGTGTCACGGATGGCGTCCGCGTCGGCCCGGGTGCCGTAGTGGACCAGGTCCAGTCCGATGGCGTCGGACCACGCGGCGACGCGGTCGGCGGCACCGGGGAGTTCGAGCCAGGGAGTCAGGAAGCCGGGCGTCTGGGCGCCCTGGCCGGGAGCGACGAGTACGAGCACTCTCACACTCTCTCTTGGGGACGGCCGGGGCCGCCCGTGGGGACAGGGACGAAGAACACGGAGGGGTTTTGTGGACCCCCGACAAAAGCTTAGGTTTGGGCATCCCCATCGGCCAGACGCCCCAGGATCAGCGCGATCCGCAGTGTGAAGGCGGATCGTACATCGGATGGCGACCAACCGGTGACGTCAGTCACACGTCGGAGCCGGTAGCGCACGGTGTTCGGGTGAACGAAGAGCATCCGGGCGGCTCCCTCCAGGCTGCTCGCCTGCTCCAGGTAGACGCTCAGGGTCTCCAGCAGCGCCGAGCCGGCCTCTTCGAGCGGTCTGTAGATCTCCTCCACCAACTGCTCACGCGCGCTCGGATCGCCCGCGATGGCGCGCTCCGGGAGCAGATCGTCCGCCAGCACCGGCCGAGGCGCGTCCTGCCAGGCGGAACACGCCTTCAGCCCGGCCGCGGCGGCCTGCGCGGACCGGGTGCCGGCCAGCAGGTCGGGTACCACCGGACCGGCCACCACCGGTCCGGCGGCATAGGGTCCGATCAGCGACTTCGCCACCGCGAGCGGGTTGTCGCTGCCCCCCGCGATGACCACGAGCCGGTCCCCGAGCACTCCCGTGAGCACCTGCAGCTTGGCGTGCCGGGCGGCCCGCCGGATCGCCTCCACGGTCAGCTCGCTGTCCCCGTCCGGCGCGGTGCCGAGCACGACGCACACATGGTCCGGCGAGTTCCAGCCGAGCGCGGCGGCCCGGCTCACCGCCCCCTCGTCGGCCTCCCCGCTCAGGACGGCGTTGACCACCAGCGACTCCAGCCGCGCGTCCCAGGCACCGCGTGCCTCGGCGGCCTGGGCGTACACCTGGGCGGTGGCGAAGGCGATCTCCCGGGCGTACACGAGCAGCGCCTCGCGCAGCACGCCCTCGTCGCCCGGGGCGGCGACCTCGTCGATCGCGCTCTCCATGACCTCGATGGTGGTGCGCACCATCTCCACGGTCTGCCGCAGGGTGATGGCCCGGGTCAGCTCGCGCGGGGCGGTCCCGAACACGTCGGTGGAGATGGCCTGCGGGGCGTCCGGGCGCCGGAACCACTCGGTGAAGGCGGCGATACCGGCCTGGGCGACCAGCCCGATCCAGGAACGGTTCTCCGGGGGCATGGCCCGGTACCACGGCAGCGTCTCGTCCATCCTGGCGATCGCCTGCGCGGCCAGGGACCCGGAGGACCTCTCCAGCCGCTTCAGGGTCGCGGAGTGCGCGTGGACGTCGTGCGCTGCGGGTTCGGACTTGCGCGTTACGGGTTCGGGCACGGGACAAGACTGCCTTATCGGGACGGGACCGTGCGCCGCCGGGGTTGTGCCCGCCGCCGCCCGGCAGGGCTACCGTGGTGGGCGTGATGGATGTGAGGCGCGCGGCGGAGCGCTATCCAGGCGGGGATCCTGAGGCCGGGATCGACTCCCGGCACGCGTTCTCCTTCGGGCCGCACTACGACCCCGACAACCTCCGCTTCGGCGCGATCATCGCCTGCAACGAGGAACGGCTCGCGCCGGGCGCCGGCTTCGACGAGCACCCGCACAGCCACACCGAGATCGTCACATGGGTGGTCGAGGGCGAGCTGACCCACCGCGACTCCACCGGCCACGAGACGCGGGTCCGCCCCGGTGACGTCCAGCGCCTCAGCTCGGCGGCGGGCGTGCGCCACGTCGAGCGCAACGACACGGAGGTCCCCCTGACCTTCGTCCAGACCTGGCTGGCACCGCTGGAACCGGGCGGCACCCCCGCCTACGAGATCGTCCCGGGCATCGCCGACTCGACCCCCTACGCGGTTCCGGGGGCGGCGGCCATGCTCCACGTCCGCCGTCTGGCACCGGGGGAGCGGACGGCGGTGCCGGACGCGGCGCGGCTGTACGCGCATGTGGTGCGCGGCGAGATCCGGTTGGCCGGGCGGACACTGCGGGCGGGCGACGCGGCCCGGATCACGGACGCCCGGGACCTGGCGGCGGAGGGGATCACCGCGGCGGAACTGCTGCTGTGGGAGATGGCCGCCGCGTGAGCCGGCCGCGCGGTCCCCGCCGGCCTCAGCCGCGCAGCTCCGCCAGCACCGCGTCCGTGAACGCCGGCCACGCCTCGGTCGCCCAGGGGCCGAACGCCCGGTCCGTCAGGGCGACCCCCGCGACCTGGGCGTCGGGGTCGATCCACAGGAACGTACCGGACTGCCCGAAGTGGCCGAAGGTGCGCGGTGAGGACGAAGCGCCGGTCCAGTGCGGGGTCTTGGAGTCCCGGATCTCGAAGCCGAGCCCCCAGTCGTTCGGGTTCTGGTGCCCGTACCCCGGCAGGACGCCCTTCGTCCCCGGGTACTGCACGGTCATCGCGTCGGCCACCGTCCGCGGGTCCAGCAGCCGCGGCGCCTGCACCTCCGCCGCGAACCGCAGCAGGTCCTCCACGGTCGAGACCCCGTCCTTCGCGGGGGAGCCCTCCAGGGACGTCGACGTCATCCCCAGCGGCTCGAACACCGCCTGCCGTACGTACTCCCCGAACGGAATGTCCGTGGCCTTCGCGACATGGTCGCCCAACTGTTCGAACCCGGCGTTGGAGTACAGCCGCCGCTCACCGGCGCCCCCGGTCACCCGGTGCTCGTCGAAGGCCAGCCCGGAGGTGTGCGCCAGCAGATGACGGACCGTCGACCCGGCCGGCCCCGCGGGCTCGTCCAGCTCCACGGCCCCCTCCTCGTACGCCACGAGCACCGCGTACGCCGCGAGCGGCTTGCTGACCGAGGCCAGCGCGAACCTCTGCCCGGCCGGCCCATGGGTCCCCAGGACCGTCCCGTCGGCCCGTACGACCCCCGCGGCGGCGGTCGGCACGGGCCAGCTCTCGATCAACGACAGGCTCTTCAACGACATGTCCCCGAGCCTAAGGGGTCCTTGCACTATGCCCGCCCGGGTCGCGCGGCCTGGCACCGCGCCTCGCCGCGTTGCCGTAAAGCCCTGGTAGCTCCGCTACCAGGGCTCTCCGGCGCCTTGCGATGCACGTCACCAGACCACGCGACCTGATCGGACGCTCATAGTGCAAGGACCCCTCTAAGGGGTCCTCAAGCGCCCGGAAGCGTCAGCTCCATCAAGGGGTCCGGCTTGGGCAGGAAGCCGAGGGAGTCGTACAGCGGCCGTGCCTCGGCGGACGCGGTGAGCTGCACCCGGACCGCACCCCGGGCCCGGAACCAGTCCAGCAGAACCGCCATGCACGCGCGGGCGTAGCCCTGCCGGCGCGTCCCGGGGTCCGTGGCGACGCTGAAGACGAAGCCGACGGTGCCGAGCGGATTGCCCATCCTCCCGATCCGGTAGTCCACCGTCCCGGCGACCAGCGCCGCCAGCGCCCCGGGCCGCTCCGGGTGGTCGACGACGAACGCGGCGAAGTCCCCGTCGGTGTCGGCGAGGCGTTCGCGAAGGGTCGGCAGGGACGTCTCGTGCCAGTCCGTGGACGGGTCCGAGCCGACCATGGAATCGATCATCACCTGACGCAGACGCAGTACTTCCTCCGCGTCCTCGGGCGTGGCACGTCGTACGAGGCTCATGCCCCGCACGCTAGCGGCCGTACCCTGGCCGGTCCCCCTCTTTTCTTACCGGTTCCGCTTGCTTGGAGTGCACTCGAAGGTCATAGCGTGGGGGCATGACGGTGATGCAGACCATGAAAGTGGACACCGAGCGAGTCACCCCCGCGCCGGCCGACAGCTGCTCCGCCGCGCCCCGGCGCCACCCACGCCCCGCCGGCAAGGACAAGTACACGATCAGCGAGGTCGTCGCCTTCACCGGTCTGACCGCCCACACGCTGCGCTGGTACGAGCGGATCGGCCTGATGCCCGACGTCGACCGCTCGCACACCGGCCAGCGCCGCTACAGCAACCGCGACCTGGACTGGCTGGACTTCGTGACCAAGCTGCGGCTGACCGGGATGCCGGTGGCGGACATGGTCAGGTACGCGGAACTGGTCCGCGAGGGCGAGAGCACCTACCTGGAGCGCCAGGCGCTGCTGGAGTCGACCCGCCGGGACGTCCTGGCCCGGATCGCCGAACTGCGCGACACGCTCTCCGTGCTCGACCGGAAGATCAGTTTCTACGCCCAGGGAACCATCCGCTGACCGGTGCGGCCGGCGCCGGGACGATCCGGACGACAGGGCCTAGAGCTCCGCGAGGAGTTCCGCCTTCTTGGCCGAGAACTCCTCGTCCGTCACCAGTCCCGCCTGGTGCAACTCCCCGAGGTGGCGGATGCGTTCGGCGATGTCGGCGGGGTCGCGGCGCGGGGTCGTTGCGGTCACCGCCGCCACCGCCCCGCGCGAGCGCACCGCGGCCAGCACCGCCGCGGCGAACGGCAGCGACTCGTGCACCGGGCCGTACCCGAGCCCGAACACCACCGCCGCCGGATCCTGGTCCGGCTGCTCGCGGCGCTCCCCGCCCGCGGGGTCCCGGGGCAGCAGCCGCAGATGCCCCTCGAACACCTCCGGCGAGCGCCACTCGACGCCGCTGAGGGCGCTGACCGGGTAACTCTGGTCCCCGGCCTTCCACTTCGCCGAGGACGCCCCCGTCCAGGACCACCGGAACCGCACGGCCTTCCCGTCGAAGGAGACCTTCGCGTCGTACGACTTGAACCGCAACGGGGCCTCGGGTGCCGCGACCAGATACCGCTCGGCCGGCCCGGACTCGGTCAGCAGCGGGCGCAGCTCCTCGGCGTAGTACTCGGCGAGCGTCTCCCGCTCGGCCGGCAGGACCAGCCGGTAGGGGTCGCAGGCCTCCCTGAGCTGCCCGTCGGCCGCCTCCATCAACGGGTCGGCGCCCGGGCGCACCTGGGCGCGCAGGACGACGGTGCCGCGCTTGCCGGGAGTGAGGGTCACCCCCTCGAGCGCGGACAGCGGGACGCGCCGTTCCCCCAGGGCCTGGAACAGCCTGGGTGTTCGAATCCCCCGTTCGTAGCGGATGAGCACGGAGTCGGACTCGAACTCCCAGACGGCATGAAAACCGGCCAGCACGTCACCCATGCGGCTCATGGTAAGCGGCACGTACTCCTCACGTCCCTCCCCGAGTGGACCGCACTTCCTGCTGTCTCTACGCGCGTCGGCCCGTCGACGCGTCGGACAAACCGGTCCGGCAGCCCTCGACATCGTGCGCGCAGGTCACCGAGTGGTATGCGCCGACCCCGATGTCCGCGAGGTTGCGCAGGCTGTCCGTGCCGGGCCGGAAGTACCCGGCGTGTCCCTGGGCGTCCCGGGCCGACAGCACCCGCGCCCCGAAGTCCGAGGAGACCGGGTCGGCCCCGTGCCCGAGTCCGCCGACCTCCAGGTAGGGCACGTTCTGGATCCAGTCGGTGGCGTCCCGCATCGCCCACACCTGGGCGGAGGTGTCCAGGTGCGAGGCCCTGGAGACCCGCATCCCGGGGCTGGCGGCCACGGCTATGTCGGCCACCCGGCGCGGCATGCCGTGCGCGGCGACCCCGCAGACCACCGAGCCGTAGCTGTGGCAGAACATCGACACCGGGGCGCCGCCGGGCAGGGCGCGCAGCAGCGCGTTCAGCCGTACGGCACCCTCCTCGGCGCGCATCGCGGTGGCCGCGTCCACGCCGAGTCCGTCGGGGGAGGTGTAGTCGGCCCAGGCGATCACGGCCGTCCGGGTCGTGGGGCTCGCGGTGCGCTCCGCCGTGTACAGCGCCTCGGCCATGCCGACCGGGGCGGTGTACTCGCGGTAGGTCTTCTCGAAGGTGAGCAGGTCCGTGTCGACACCGGGGACGACGACCGAGATCCGCTCGGCCTTCGTCAGGTTCCCGAACACCTCGGCGACCCGCCCGGAGCCCTCGGGGTCGAAGGCGAGGATCTGCCGGTCGCCCCGCATGAGCGCCTCGTAGCGGTGCATACGGCGCCCGGCGTCCTGCTGGCCGGCCGTGCTGAGCCGGTTGTCGTGCATGCGTTTCTTCTCGACCTTGCGCGCCTGGTTCAGCGCGACACGGTTGGCGCGGTAGCGCAGGGCGACCGGGGCGCCGTTCATGTTGCCGACCGCGAGCGGATAGCGCTGGACGAGGTACTCGCGCTCGTGCGGGGTGAGCGAGGCGAAGAAGCGGGCGAGCCGCGCGGGGTCCGCCCCGGGGTCCGGCAGGTGCAGTCCGTGGAGCGTGCCGTGCTCCCACTGGGAGAGCGAGGCCTGCAGTGCGGTCGTCTCCCGGTGGCTGCGCAGGGCGGTCCAGCCGGTGGTCGCGAGCATCACGAACACGACGGCCAGGGCGAGCAGCATGCGCCAGACGCTGAGTTGCGGGGGGGTGTCGAAGGAAGTCACTGGGAGGACACACTAGGAGAACGAGAGGGTCTCGGGGCAACCGAGTGACAGGGATCACGTTTTGCCGGGCGTGAGGTTGACCTCAGGCGCTGCGCCAGTTCCCGGTGAGCGCCGGCCCCACCTGGTCGAGGTAGGACGCGGTGAGCGCGCGGATCGCCTCCAGGCTGAAGTCCTCGCCGGTGCTCCACTGTCGTTCGGTGACCCGGATCACCCCGCCGAAGACGGCCACCATCAGCCGGGGCCGGGGGTCGGCGTCCACGTCGACGCCCTCCCGTTCGGCGAGGATGCGCGCGATGGTCTCCTCGGTGGCGGCGCTGCGGCGCAGATGCGCGGCGAGCAGGGCCGGGGTCGACTCGATCGTCCGGTACATGCGCAGGTACAGCTCGACCGGGACGGCCGACTCGACGGTCTCGCGGATCGTCTCCCAGCCCTCCAGCACCGCCCGGCGCAGCGCCTCCATCGGCGCCTCGTGCGGCGGGCGCGCCCGCACCGCCGCCACGTACTGCTCCTCGGTCATCTCCTGGACGGCGAACGCGGCCTCCTCCTTGCCGGCGAAGTAGCGGAAGAAGGTGCGCTGCGAGACGTCGACGGCCTCGGCGATCTCGTCGACGGTGGTGTGTTCGTAGCCCTGGGTGGTGAACAGTTCGAGCGCGGCCAGCAGCAATGCCTCCCGAGTACGCCGCTTCTTCCGCTCGCGCAGCGTTTCCGTCTCCATCGCCTCTTCTCTCCCGGTGGACGTCCTTCCAGCTCAGCGTAGGCGCTGGAGTTGTGTCAGTCACCGACTCGTGTCGGCGTTTGTCAACTGTCAGTGGCTGTCACTAGCCTCGAACACATGACTAGTCAGACCACCGTCGACACGACGGGACCGGGGGACCGGGCGGACGGCGTCCCGTCCGAGCCGCCCAGCCCCGCCGCGGCCTCCGGCCTGCGCGGCCATCCCTGGCTCACCCTGATAACCGTCGCCGTGGGGGTCATGATGGTGGCCCTCGACGGCACCATCGTGGCCATCGCCAACCCGGCGATCCAGAAGGACCTGGGGGCCACCTTCGCCCAGGTGCAGTGGATCACCAACGGCTACTTCCTCGCCCTCGCGGTCTCCCTGATCACCGCGGGCAAGCTCGGCGACCGCTTCGGGCACCGGCAGACCTTCCTCGTCGGCGTGACCGGCTTCGCCGCCGCCTCCGGCGCCATCGGACTGTCCGGCAGCATCGCGATGGTCGTCACCTTCCGTGTCTTCCAGGGACTGTTCGGCGCGCTGCTGATGCCGGCCGCGCTCGGCCTGCTGCGGGCCACCTTCCCGGCCGAGAAGCTCAACATGGCGATCGGCATCTGGGGCATGGTGATCGGCGCGTCCACCGCGGGCGGCCCCATCCTCGGCGGTGTCCTCGTCGAACACGTCAACTGGCAGTCGGTGTTCTTCATCAACGTGCCGGTCGGCGCCCTCGCCCTGGTCCTGGGCGTGCTGATCCTGCGCGACCACCGCGCCGAGAACGCCCCGCGCTCCTTCGACCTGCTCGGCATCGCCCTGCTCTCCGGCGCCATGTTCTGTCTGGTCTGGGCGCTCATCAAGGCTCCGGCCTGGGGCTGGGGCGACGGCAGGACCTGGGCGTTCATCGCCGGCTCGGTGCTGCTGTTCGGCCTCTTCTCGTTCTGGGAGACCAGGGTCGGGGAGCCGCTGATCCCGCTCGCCCTGTTCCGCTCGGTCCCGCTGTCGGCCGGTGTGGTCCTCATGGTCCTGATGGCCATCGCCTTCATGGGCGGCCTGTTCTTCGTGACGTTCTACCTCCAGAACGTGCACGGCATGAGCCCGATCGACGCGGGTCTGCACCTGCTCCCGCTCACCGGGATGATGATCGTCGGCTCCCCGCTGGCCGGCGCGTTGATCACCAAACTGGGCCCGCGCATCCCGCTGGCCGGCGGCATGGCGGCCACCGCGATCGCCATGTACGGCATGTCGACGCTGAAGGCCGACACCTCCAGCGGTCTGATGTCCGTCTGGTTCGCCCTCCTCGGTCTCGGCCTCGCGCCGGTCATGGTCGGCGCCACCGAGGTCATCGTCGGCAACGCCCCCATGGAGCTGTCCGGCGTGGCGGGCGGTCTGCAGCAGGCGGGCATGCAGATCGGCGGCAGCCTCGGTACTGCGGTGCTGGGCGCCGTGATGGCCTCCAAGGTGGACAGCGACCTCGCGGGCAACTGGACCGGCGCGGGGCTGCCGAAGCTGACCCCGGCTCAGCTGGACCAGGCCTCCCAGGCGGTCCAGGTCGGTGTGGCGCCGGTGCCGCACGGCACACCGGCCGCCGTCGCCGCGAAGATCACCTCCGTGGCGCACGACACCTTCATCTCCGGGATGAGCCTCGCCTCGCTGGTCGCGGCCGGCGTGGCGGCGGTCGCGATCTTCGTGGCCCTGCTCACCAAGCGGGGCGAGAACGCGGAGGCGGGCGCGGGCGTGGGCCACATCTGAGCGGTCTCCCGGAACGGCGGCCCTCAGCCGTTTCCGGGCGGTTCCTCCCGGCTCGCGGTGATTCATGCGGCCGGCGGGCGAATTCACGCCATCGCCGGACGGGATTCCCCTATCAGGGTGACTCCCCTAAAGATCCCTGGCACTGGGCCCGCGCCGCAGGTCACAGTGGGTCAAGTCCTCCGCAGGGCATGGGAGGACGGTGGGCCGGCGGCGCGCTGCCGGAGGGGGGCAGCGCGCGCAGGTCTGAGTCCGCGGAACAGGGGTACCCGTCGTACCGAACCCGAACTGTCCATACGTGACGAGGGAGTTGATGATGGCGGGATTCGGGCACGGAACGCGCAGGTACCCCCGTTCACGCGGCCGGACGTGGTCCCGGAGCGGGCCGGATCGCGCGACGCTCGGAATCATCGGGACCATCTGCGCGGTCGCCGGTTTCTTCACCCTGGGCATCATCCTGGGGCCGGTGGCCGCCGTGTGCGGCTGGCTCTCCATGGGCCGCGCATGGTCTCCCGACCGCAACATCCCCGCCCTCGTGGCCCTGGTCCTGGGCGCCATCGACACCCTGCTGGCCATCCTCTGGCTGGCGGGTTCGGCAACGGTGGGCCACGGGTTCTTCTGAGCGGCGCGGGTGGGCAGCGCTCAGTGCCGCTGCTCCTCCCGCGCGGCCAAAGCCGCCACTTCCGAGCGCAGCCGGCGGACCTCCTCCGTCAGTGACTCGATGGCCTGGGTCTGCCGCCGCTCTTCCAGGTCGTCCTTGGCGAACTGCCCGATGAACCACGCGGCGATGTTCGCTGTGACGACACCGAGCAGCGCGATCCCCGACAGCATCAGCCCGACCGCGATCATCCGGCCCAGCCCGGTGGTGGGCGCGTGGTCCCCGTACCCCACGGTCGTCATCGTCGTGAACGACCACCACACCGCGTCACCCAGCGTCCGGATGTTCCCGTGCGGGGCGTCGCGCTCCACGGACAGCACGGCCAGTGACCCGAACATCAGCAGCCCCACCACCGCACCCGCTACGTACGTGGTCAGGCGGATCTGCGAGGCCATCCGCGCCCGCCGCCCCACCAGCAGCAGCGTCGCCACCATCCGCAGCAGCCGCAGCGGCTGCAGCAGCGGCAGCACCACCGCGCACAGGTCTATCCAGTGCGACCGCACGAACTCCCGTCGGCGCCGGGCGAGTGCCAGCCGTATGACGTAGTCCACGGCGAACGACCCCCACACCACCCACTCCGTCACCGTGCACAGCCAGGTCAGCGACCGGTCGGCGGTGCTGTCCACGATCGGCACGGCATAGGCGACCGCGAACGTCACCGCGAGCGCCAGCAAAGGCCGTTGGGTACGCCGCTCCCAACAGGTCTGCGCCGACTGTTCGTTCATGCGGATAATCGTAAAGAACTGGTAAGGGCGGTGGAGACCGGCTCCACCGCCCTTCACCCGCTCACGCCGCCCGGGGCGGCGCGGCGCTACGCGTCGCCGCCGGCCGTTCCCGGGTGCGCCGCCGAGACGTCCAGCAGCTGGTACCGGTCGATGGCCTGCTTCAGCACCGACCGGTCCAGCTTCCCCTCGCGGGCCAGTTCGGTCAGCACCGCCACCACGACCGACTGCGCGTCGATGTGGAAGAACCGCCGCGCCGCACCGCGCGTGTCGGCGAAGCCGAAGCCGTCCGCGCCCAGCGACTGGTACGTCCCCGGCACCCACCGCGCGATCTGGTCAGGAACCGACCGCATCCAGTCGGACACGGCCACGAAGGGACCCTCGGCCCCGCTCAGCTTCCGTGTCACGTACGGCACCCGCTGCTCCTCCTCCGGGTGCAGCAGGTTGTGCTGCTCGACGGCGACGGCCTCGCGCCGCAGCTCGTTCCAGGAGGTCGCCGACCACACGTCGGCCCTGACGTTCCACTCCTCGCCGAGGATCCGCTGCGCCTCCAGCGCCCAGGGCACCGCCACGCCGGAGGCCATGATCTGCGCCGGGATCGAGCCCGTCGCGCTCTCGCTGATCCGGTGGATGCCCCTGAGGATGCCCTCGACGTCCACGTCCGCCGGCTCGGCCGGGTGCTGGATGGGCTCGTTGTAGACGGTCAGGTAGTAGAAGACGTCCTCGCCGTGCGGGTGCTCGGCGCTCTCCCCGTACATCCGCCGCAGACCGTCCTGCACGATGTGCGCGATCTCGTACGAGTACGCCGGGTCGTAGGCGACACAGGCGGGGTTGGTCGAGGCCAGCAGCTGGGAGTGGCCGTCCGCGTGCTGGAGCCCCTCACCGGTGAGAGTGGTACGCCCGGCGGTCGCACCCAGTACGAAACCGCGCGCCAGCTGGTCGGCCATCTGCCAGAACTGGTCGCCGGTGCGCTGGAAACCGAACATCGAGTAGAAGACGTAGACCGGGATGAGCGGCTCGCCGTGGGTGGCGTAGGCCGAGCCCGCCGCGATCAACGAGGCCGTGCAGCCCGCCTCCGAGATGCCGTCGTGCAGCATCTGACCGGTCGGCGACTCCTTGTAGGCCAGCAGCAGTTCCCGGTCCACGGACTCGTACTGCTGCCCCAGCGGGTTGTAGATCTTCGCACTCGGGAAGAAAGAGTCCATGCCGAACGTGCGGTACTCGTCCGGCGCGATCAGTACGAACCGCTTGCCGATCTCCTTGTCCCGCATCAGGTCCTTGAGCAGTCGCACAAAGGCCATGGTGGTGGCGATCGACTGCTGACCGGAACCCTTCTTCACGCTCGCGTACGTCTTGTCGTCGGGCAGCGCGAGCGGCTTGGAGCGCACGACGCGCGTCGGGACGTACCCGCCGCACTGCTTGCGCATGTCGTGCATGTACTGGATCTCTTCGGTGTCGCGGCCCGGGTGGTAGTACGGCGGCGCGCCGGACTCCAGCTCCTTGTCGGAGATCGGCAGGTGCAGCCGGTCCCGGAAGCGCTTGAGGTCGTCGACCGTCAGCTTCTTCATCTGGTGCGTGGCGTTGCGGCCCTCGAAGTTCGGGCCGAGCGTCCATCCCTTGATCGTCTTGGCCAGGATGACCGTCGGCTGGCCCTTGTGCTCCTTGGCCGCCTTGAAGGCCGCGTAGATCTTGCGGTGGTCGTGACCGCCGCGCCCCAGGTGCAGGATCTGGTCGTCGGTCATGTTCTCGACCATCGCGCGCAGCCGGTGGTCGTCGCCGAAGAAGTGCTCGCGGATGTAGGCGCCGGTCTCGGTGGCGTACGTCTGGAACTGGCCGTCGGGGGTCGTGTTCATCCTGTTGACCAGGATCCCGTCCCGGTCCTGCGCCAGCAGCGGGTCCCAGGAGCGGTCCCAGACCAGCTTGATCACGTTCCAGCCGGCACCCCGGAACTGCGACTCCAGCTCCTGGATGATCTTGCCGTTGCCGCGCACCGGCCCGTCCAGCCGCTGCAGGTTGCAGTTGACCACGAAGGTCAGGTTGTCCAGGCCCTCACGGGCGGCGATGGACAGCTGGCCGAGCGACTCCGGCTCGTCCATCTCGCCGTCGCCGAGGAACGCCCACACGTGCGACTGCGAGGTGTCGGCGATGCCCCGCGCCTCCATGTAGCGGTTCATCCGCGCCTGGAAGATCGCGCCCAGCGGGCCGAGCCCCATGGAGACCGTCGGGAACTCCCAGAAGTCCGGCATGGAGCGCGGGTGCGGGTAGCTGGAGAGGCCGTCCGGGTACTTCGACTTCTCCTGCCTGAAGCCGTCCAGCTGCTGCTCGGAGAGCCGGTCGAGCAGGTAGGCGCGCGCGTAGATGCCCGGGGAGGCGTGACCCTGGAAGAAGACCTGGTCGCCGCCGTCGCCGCCGTCCTTGCCGCGGAAGAAGTGGTTGAAGCCCACGTCGTAGAGGGAGGCGGAGGAGGCGAAGGTCGCGATGTGGCCGCCGACGCCGATGCCGGGGCGCTGGGCGCGCGAGACCATCACGGCCGCGTTCCAGCGGGTCGCGTTCAGGATCCTGCGCTCGATCTCCTCGTTGCCGGGGAAGAACGGCTCACTCTTGGTCGGGATCGTGTTGACGTAGTCCGTGCTGCGCATCTCGGGCACGGCCACGCGCTTCTCGCGGGCCCGCTCGATCAGGCGCAGCATGAGATAGCGGGCCCGCTCCCGGCCGCGCTCGTCGACGGCGGCGTCCAGGGAGTCGAGCCACTCCTGGGTCTCTTCGGGATCGAAGTCAGGAACCTGACTCGGAAGGCCGCCAATGATGATCGGGTTGCGATCGGATCCGGAAGCCACGCTGTTCCTTACCTGTCAGAGGGCCACTTTTTTTGCTTGTGCCTACACCGTTCCCCATCGTGTACCTCGGGAGGGCGTACGTCATCTCTACCGTGAGGTAACCGAGACGTCCGCCGAGCCCCTCTCCGGGCATATGGTTCCAAACCGGGCAAATCGGGCACAACGGTGTGGTGGATGACCATCGGGCTCGCGATACGGTGCCAGGAGTTGCGGCGACACGGCCCGGATCGTCACCGTTTCGGCGGTCTGTACGGCCGGGTACTTGCGCGATCCGCCCCGCCCGTGTGGACTACGGCCAATGCTTCGCGCACGCGCGTGGCTGAGATACTCACCAAGACATGATCAGGAGGCAACCCGTGAGCGCGACCGCGGACCACGCGGAGGAGCGGACGAGCCCTGCCGTCAGGCTGGGGTTCCAGCCCGAGCAGGTGGTCCAGGAGATCGGCTACGACGACGACGTCGACCAGGAGCTCCGCGAGTCCATCGAGGAAGTCATCGGCAACGAGCTGATGGACGAGGACTACGACGACGTGGCCGACGCCGTCGTGCTCTGGTTCCGCGACGATGACGGCGACCTGACGGATGCGCTGGTGGATGCCACCACGTACATCGAGGAAGGCGGCGCGATCCTGCTCCTGACGCCGAAGACCGGCCGTTCGGGGTACGTGGAGCCGAGTGACATCTCGGAAGCCGCGGCCACGGCGGGGCTGACGGCGTCCAAGAGCGTCAGCGTCGGCAAGGACTGGAGCGGCTCGCGACTGGCGACGCCGAAGGCCAAGGCCAAGAAGTGACCTGCCGGCCGGGCCGGGCGAGTGCGCCCGGCCCGGCCGCGGCACGGGCCACGGTGCCGGCTGCGTAGGGTGGTTCCCACCCGAACAGCCCACCGAGAGGAATGCAGGACGATGGCGATCCAGGTCGGCGACAAGGCCCCCGACTTCGAGCTCAAGGACAACCACGGCGCGAGCGTGAAGCTCTCCGACTTCCGCGGCCAGAAGAACGTGGTGCTGCTCTTCTACCCCTTCGCCTTCACCGGGGTCTGCACCGGTGAGCTGTGCGAGGTGCGCGACAACCTGCCGAAGTTCGCCGACCGCGACACGCAGGTGCTCGCCGTCTCCAACGACTCCATCCACACCCTGCGCGTCTTCGCCGAGCAGGAGGGCCTGGAGTACCCGCTGCTGAGCGACTTCTGGCCGCACGGCGAGGTCTCCCGCGCCTACGGGGTCTTCGCCGAGGACAAGGGCTGCGCGGTGCGCGGCACCTTCGTCATCGACAAGGAGGGCGTCGTCCGCTGGACGGTCGTCAACGCGCTCCCGGACGCCCGTGACCTCGGCGAGTACGTCAAGGCGCTCGACACCCTCTGACGGCGGGTCCAGGGACTGCGGGGAGCGGGAACCCGTCACTAGGATCGACACGTTGATCCCATATCCGAAGCACGACGGGGCTCCCCGCCCCTGGACACCAACTGGAGGACTCGTGGGAGTCAGCCTCAGCAAGGGCGGCAACGTATCGCTGACGAAGGAGGCTCCGGGCCTGACCGCCGTCATCGTCGGTCTCGGGTGGGACGTGCGCACCACGACCGGCACGGACTTCGACCTGGACGCCAGCGCGCTGCTGCTGAACGCGTCGGGCAAGGTCGGCAGCGACCAGAACTTCGTCTTCTTCAACAACCTCAAGAGCCCGGACGGCTCGGTCGAGCACACCGGGGACAACATCACCGGTGAGGGCGAGGGCGACGACGAGCAGATCAAGATCAACCTGGCGGCGGTCCCGGCCGACGTCGACAAGATCGTCTTCCCGGTGTCGATCTACGACGCGGAGAACCGCCAGCAGTCCTTCGGTCAGGTGCGCAACGCGTTCATCCGCGTCGTCAACCAGGCCGGCGAACAGGAGATCGCCCGGTACGACCTGAGCGAGGACGCCTCCACGGAGACCGCGATGGTCTTCGGGGAGCTGTACCGCAACGGCGCGGAGTGGAAGTTCCGGGCCATCGGCCAGGGCTACGCCTCGGGCCTGCGCGGCATCGCCCAGGACTTCGGCGTCAACGTCTGACCGTCGGTGCCCGTCTCGGCACCGACCCCCGGATCGTCCGGCGCCGCACCGTTTACGGTCGGCGCCGGACGCGCAGGACAACCGAAGAGGCACCACTAGGGGAGGACCAGCAATCATGGGCGTCACGCTCGCCAAGGGAGGCAACGTCTCCCTCTCCAAGGCCGCACCCAACCTGACCAACGTCATGATCGGGCTGGGCTGGGACGCGCGCTCCACCACCGGCGCCGACTTCGACCTGGACGCCAGCGCGCTGCTGTGCAGCGGCGGCCGGGTGATGGGCGACGAGTGGTTCGTCTTCTACAACCAGCTCAAGAGCCCGGACGGCTCGGTGGAGCACACCGGGGACAACCTCACCGGTGAGGGCGAGGGCGACGACGAATCGATCCTGGTCGACCTCGCGAGGGTCCCGGCCGGCTGCGACAAGATCATCTTCCCGGTCTCCATCCACCAGGCCGACGAGCGCGGCCAGACCTTCGGCCAGGTCTCCAACGCGTTCATCCGCGTGGTCAACCAGGCCGACGGCCAGGAGCTGGCCCGCTACGACCTCAGCGAGGACGCCAGCACGGAGACGGCCATGATCTTCGGCGAGCTGTACCGCTACGGCGGCGAGTGGAAGTTCCGCGCCGTCGGCCAGGGGTACGCGTCGGGGCTGCGGGGCATCGCCATGGACTTCGGCGTGAACGTCGGGTAGGCGGCGTCCGGGCCGTAGCCACCACGCTTTACACTCGTCGGGGTCAACGTTTAGCAAAGCCGAGTGCGGCGCGGGGCAGCCCGTACTTACAGGAGGGTTAGCCAGTGCTTCTGAAAACCTTCGGCTGGTCGTTCGCGGTCACCGCGCTCGGTCTGGTCGCGGCGGCGTTCTACGGGGGATGGACCGCCTTCGGCATCGTGGCGATCCTCGCCGTCCTGGAGATCTCGCTGTCGTTCGACAACGCGGTGGTCAACGCCGGGATCCTGAAGAAGATGAACGCCTTCTGGCAGAAGATCTTCCTCACCGTCGGCGTGCTCATCGCCGTCTTCGGTATGCGTCTGGTCTTCCCCGTCGTCATCGTGGCCCTCACGGCCAAGATCGGCCCCATCGACGCGGTCGACCTCGCGCTCAACAACAAGGACCACTACCAGCAGCTGGTCACCGACGCCCACCCGGCGATCGCCGCCTTCGGCGGCATGTTCCTGCTGATGATCTTCCTCGACTTCCTCTTCGAGGACCGGGACATCCAGTGGCTGCGCTGGATCGAGCGGCCGCTGGCCAAGCTCGGCAAGGTCGACATGCTGTCGGTCTGCATCGCCCTGATCGTCCTGCTGGTCACCTCCTTCACCTTCGCCACCCACGCCCACCAGCACGGCGGCGCCCACGTCGACAAGGGCCAGACGGTCCTGATCGCCGGCATCGCCGGCCTGATCACCTACATGATCGTCGGCGGTCTCTCCGGCTACTTCGAGGACAAGCTGGAGGAGGACGAGGAACGCGAGCACGAGGAGGAGGAAGAGGCCGAGCGCACCGGCCGCAAGCGCTCCGCGGTCGTCCTGGCCGGCCAGGCCGCGTTCTTCATGTTCCTCTACCTGGAGGTCCTGGACGCGTCCTTCTCCTTCGACGGCGTGATCGGCGCCTTCGCCATCACCAACGACATCGTGCTGATGGCGCTGGGCCTGGGCATCGGCGCGATGTACGTCCGCTCGCTCACCGTCTACCTGGTCCGCCAGGGCACCCTCGACGACTACGTCTACCTGGAGCACGGCGCGCACTACGCGATCGGCGCGCTGGCCGTGATCCTCATGGTCACCATCCAGTACGAGATCAACGAGGTCATCACCGGCCTGGTCGGCGTCGTCCTGATCGGCTGGTCCTTCTGGTCCTCGGTCCGCCGCAACCGCGCGCTGGCGGCGGCGGAGGGAAAAGCGGCGGGCTCGGACGAGAAGGCTGAGGTCCCGTCCGGGGTGTGACACCCTGCCGGGTGAGGAACGCTCAAGGCGGGGCGGCCTGCGAGGACGGACGTGTCCTTCGGCCGCCCCGCCGGTTTTCGACGAACGTGGGGGCGGGAATGGGCTTCTTCGACGGTCTGCTGGGCGCACGCGTCAACGACTTCGACACGGGCAGCGCCGACAACTCGATCCAGCTCACCAGGCGGCACCAGCAGGTGTCCCTCACCAAGCAGGACGCGGCCACCGGCCATCTGCGCGTCAACCTGAACTGGCGGATGCGCACCTCCGACTTCGACGGCACCCAGCGCACCAGCCTGCTGCGCCACCCCTTCAAGGCGCTGAAGCCGCCGGAGGTGCTGGGGCACGGCCAGAGCATGGTCAACGTCGACCTCGACCTGGGCTGCCTGTACGAGCTGATGGACGGCACCAAGGGGGTCGTACAGCCGCTGGGCGGCTACCTCGGTGACGTCAACGCGCCGCCGTACATCAAACTCAGCGGGGACGACCGGTTCGGCTCGGCGTCCGGCGAGACGATGTACGTCAACCTCGACCACCGGGACGCCATCAAACGGCTGCTGGTCTTCGTGTACATCTACGACCAGACCCCCGCCTTCGACCGCACGCACGCGGTGGTGACGCTCTACCCCAGCAACGGTCCCCGGATCGAGATAGGCCTCGACGAGCGGCACCCGCAGGCCCGGTCCTGCGCGGTGGTCCTCATCGAGAACGTCAAGGGGGAGCTGCTCGTCCGCCGCGAGGTGAAGTTCGTGTACGGGTTCCAGGGCGAGCTGGACCGGCTGTACGGGTGGGGGCTGCAGTGGGGGCGCGGCTACAAGACCAAGACGTGACAGCGCCGGCGCGGCCCCGGCGCGGTCAGCGTCCGACGAACTGCGGGCCCTGCGGCGGCAGCCGGAAGTTCGGGTCCTGGGCCGTCAGTACCGGCTGCGGCGGCTGCTGCGGATAGCCGTACGCCGGCTCCGGATAGCCGTAGGCGGGCCGGCCCGACGTGGGCTGCGGGTAGCCGTACGCCGGCTGGACCGGGGCCGCCGTGGGCCGCTCCGGAGGCAGCGGCCGGGAGGCGGGCTCCGGCTGCGGCGGCTCCTCGGCGGACTCGGACTCGTCCACCGAGATGCCGAAGTCGGTGGCGAGGCCCTTGAGGCCGTTGGAGTAGCCCTCGCCCAGGGCCCGGAACTTCCAGCCCTCGCCCCGGCGGTACAGCTCCCCGCAGATCAGCGCCGTCTCCCCGCCGGTCTCCGGCTTGATCTCGAAGTGGGCCAGCGGCTCGCCCTCGGCGACGGCGGCGTCGTACAGCAGGATGCGCAGGGCGGGTACGTGTTCGAAGGCGATACCATCCGCCGAAGCGACCAGCAGGATCCGGCCGACACCGGGCTCGACACCGGCGAGGTCCGTCTGGATCGTGTCCGTGAGGCCGTCGGCGCCCCGCTTCTTGCCGAGCCGCCACACCTTCCCGGAGGGGTGCCGGGGCTGGTTGTAGAAGACGAAGTCCTCGTCGGAGCGCACCCGACCGTCGAGGCCGAGGAGCAGCGCGGAGACGTCGACGTCCGGCACCTCCTGGCCCGGCGTCCAGCACAGCACGGCTCGCACCGTGGTGGCTTCGACCGGGACGTTCGACCCCTTCAGCATCGCGTGCGTCATGCGGTCATCCTGCCCTCTCGGTCCTGGTCACGACAATGCGGGGGGTGGGTCGGGCGACATGGCGGAGTTACCAGAAATTCATGCCCCGCGGGAACCTTGGACATGGATCCCTACGTACTATTACCGGCCACCCTTTACCGAATCCACAGCATCTCTTGGCCCTGGGGAAGTCCTATGCGTCATTTCGGGCACATCGCCCCTGAGGTGCGACAGCGCCTCTTCCACCAGGAGCCGTGCGAGTTCGGCGTCGGCTCCCCGGCCCGGCTGCTGTCCGCCGCCCTGGGCGCCACGCTGTACAGCCCGGCCACCCGGCCGAGGCTCGCCGACGACATCGTCAGACAGGCCGGCAACGGCGTGGTCTCGATGGTGCTGTGCCTGGAGGACTCGATCTCCGACGCGGACGTGGTGGAGGGCGAGGACAACCTCGTCCGCCAGTTCGCCGACCTCGCCGCGCGGACCGGCGGGGAGCTGCCCCTGCTGTTCGTCCGGGTCCGGGCCCCCGAGCAGATACCCGACCTCGTGCGGCGCCTCGGGCCCGACGCCCGGCTGCTGTCCGGGTTCGTGATGCCGAAGTTCACCGAGGAGCGCGGCATCCCCTTCCTCGAGGCGCTGACCTGCGCCGAGGCGGAGAGCGGACGGCGCCTGTTCGCCATGCCCGTACTGGAGTCCCCCGAACTGCTGTACCGCGAATCGCGCGTCGACACGCTCGAGGGCATCTTCCGCGCGATCGACAAGTACCGAGACCGGGTGCTCGCGCTCCGCCTCGGCGTGACCGACTTCTGCTCCTCCTACGGCCTGCGCCGCGCCCCCGACATGACGGCGTACGACGTCCAGATCGTCGCCTCCGTCATCGCCGACGTGGTCAACATGCTGGGCCGCGCCGACGGCACCGGATTCACCGTGACCGGGCCGGTGTGGGAGTACTTCCGGGTCCCGGAGCGCATGTTCAAGCCGATGCTGCGGCACAGCCCCTTCCTGGAGGGGCAGGCCGTGGAACTGCGCGAGCGGCTCATCGAGCACGCCATGGACGGTCTGCTGCGCGAGATCTCCCTGGACCAGGCCAACGGCCTGCTCGGCAAGACCTGCATCCACCCCTCCCACGTACTGCCCGTGCACGCGCTGTCCGTGGTCAGCCACGAGGAGTTCAGCGACGCGGCGGACATCCTGCGGCCCGAACGCGGCGGCGGGGGTGTCCTCAGGTCGGCCTACACGAACAAGATGAACGAGGTGAAGCCGCACCGCGCCTGGGCCGAGCGGATCATGCTCCGCGCCGAGGTGTTCGGCGTCGCCAACGAGGACGTCGGCTTCGTGGAACTGCTCGCCGCCGGGATACCCGGCTGACCACCCCCCAAAGCAAGGAACGCATGAACAAGGCAGTGAACGACGGGGTCTGGTCCGGCAGCTGGGTCGCCGAGCGACTCGGCGTCGAACTCGTGGGCGACGACGGCCTGCGGGCCCTGCTGGGGATGGCGCTGCGCCGCAACCCCAAGCGCGCCCACCTGCTCGTCTCCCACGTCCTGGGCAAGCACGTACCGCAGTCGCCGTCCGTGGTGTACGGCCACGGGTTCGCCCTGGGCCGGCGGGTGCGCGAGCTGCTCGGTGAGAAGGAGGCGGCCCGGGCCCTCGTGCTGGGCTACGCGGAGACCGCCACCGGCCTCGGCCACTCGGTCGCCGACGGCCTCGGCCTCGCCCCCTACCTGCACTCCACCCGCCGCCCGGTCGCCGGCGTCGCCCGGGCCGGCGGCTTCGAGGAGGCGCACTCGCACGCCACCTCGCACCTGCTGCTCCCCGAGGACCCGGCGCTGCTCGCCCAGGACGGCCCGCTGGTACTGGTCGACGACGAGTTCTCCACCGGCAACACGGTCCTGAACACCATCAGCGACCTGCACGAGCGCCATCCGCGCGAGCGGTACGTCGTGGTCGCCCTGGTCGACATGCGCTCGGCGCGGGACGCCGGCCGCCTGGAGCGGTTCGCGCGCGAGATCGGCGCCCGTGTGGACCTGGTCGCGACCGCCTCCGGGACCGTACGGCTGCCCGAGGGGGTGCTGGAGAAGGGGCAGGAACTGGTGGCCCGGTACGAGTCCCCGGCAGGCACCGCGCCCAAGGCGGCCGGCCGGATCGCCCGGGTCGGGCTCGACTGGCCGCACGGTCTGCCCGACGGCGGCCGGCACGGCTTCACCCCGGCCCACCGGGCCCGCCTGGAGGACGCCCTGCCCGCGCTGGCCGCCCGGCTCGCCGAGGCCCTGCCCGCCGACGCCCGGCGGGTGCTGGTGCTGGGCTTCGAGGAGCTGATGTACGCGCCGCTGCGGCTGGCCCACGCGCTGGAGCAGCTCGCCCCCGCCCCGCGGATACGGTTCTCCACCACCACCCGCTCGCCCGTCCTCGCGGTCGACGACCCCGGCTACGCGATACGCAGCCGGCTGGTCTTCCCGGCCCACGACGACCCGGCCGACGGCCCCGGTGAGCGCTACGCCTACAACGTGGCCGGCGGCGGCTTCGACGCCGTCGTCGCGGTCGTCGACTCGGCCGCCGACACCCCCGCGCTGCACGCGCCCGACGGCCTGCTCGCCCAGCTGGCCGCGCACACTCCGCACGTCCTGCTCGCCGTCGTACCGTCGTACGTCCCCGAGCCCGCGCAGGTTCCCGAAAGGCCGCCCATGCTCCCCGAGCCCCTCCGTGGTCCCGCCTTCTCCTCGTACCCGCCCGACGAGGTCGGCTGGCTGCTCCAGGACCTCTCGGACGTCACGCTGGAGGCGCCGACCGAGGAACGCGAGGAGGCCATCCAGAGCGGCGGGGCGCACTACGCGGAGTCACTGCCGGTGGAGTACCAGCCGAGCGAGCAGTACCAGGAGCTGTTCCGCACGGCACTGGACGCCTCGGCCGCGCGGCTGGCCCTGGCGGCCGGCGTGGTCACCGAGACGGTGATCGCGGAGCGGTCCCCCCGCCCCGTGCTGGTGTCGCTGGCCCGCGCGGGCACCCCGGTCGGCGCTCTCATGCGCCGCTGGGCCCGGTTCCGGCACGGCCTGGACCTGCCGCACTACGCCGTCTCCATCGTGCGCGGCCGGGGCATCGACACCAACGCGCTGCGCTGGCTGGCCGACCGTCACGACCCCCGGGACGTGGTCTTCGTCGACGGCTGGACCGGCAAGGGCGCCATCACCCGCGAACTCGCCGACGCGATCGCCCTGTTCGAGGCGACGGACGGCATCACGGGCTTCGACCCGGAGATCGCGGTGCTGGCCGACCCCGGCTCGTGCGTGCGCACGTACGGCACCCGGGAGGACTTCCTCATCCCCTCCGCCTGCCTGAACTCGACGGTCTCCGGACTGGTCTCCCGCACCGTGCTGCGCGCGGACCTGGTCGGCCCGCACGACTTCCACGGCGCGAAGTTCTACCGCGAACTGGCCGGCGCGGACGTGTCGGTGGCCTTCCTGGACGCGGTCTCGGACCGCTTCCCGGAGGTCGCGGACAGCGTGGCCACGGCGGCCAAGGAACTGGCCTGCGCCGACCGCACGCCGACCTGGGAGGGCTGGAAGGCGGTCGAGCGCATCAGCGAGGAGTACGGCATCCACGACGTGAACCTGGTCAAGCCCGGCGTCGGCGAGACCACCCGGGTGCTGCTGCGCCGGGTGCCGTGGAAGATCCTCGCGCGGGCCGGAGCCGGGGCCGACCTGGACCATGTGCGCCTGCTGGCCGCGCAGCGGGGCGTCCCCGTCGAGGAGGTCGCCGAACTGCCGTACACCTGCGTCGGGTTGATCCACCCGCAGTACACGCGCGGGGCGACCGGCGCCGACGGCCGGGCGGTGGCCCTCTGATGCCGGTGCTGGTGGCGAGCGACCTCGACCGTACGCTGATCTACTCCGCGGCGGCCCTCGCGCTGACCATGCCGGACGCGCGGGCCCCCCGGCTGCTGTGCGTGGAGGTGCACGAGAGCAGACCGCTGTCGTACATGACGGAGACCGCGGCCCAGCTGCTGACCGACCTGGGCGACGCGGCGGTGTTCGTGCCGACCACCACCCGCACCCGCAAGCAGTACCAGCGCATCAACCTGCCCGGTCCGGCGCCGAAGTACGCGATCTGCGCCAACGGCGGCCACCTGCTCGTGGACGGCGTCACCGACGCCGTCTGGCACGCCGGGGTGCTCGCGCGGCTGGCCGACGAGTGCGCGCCGCTGGCCGAGGTGCGGGCGCACCTGGAGGAGAGCGCCGATCCGGCCTGGGTGCGCAAGCACCGCGTCGCCGAGGACCTGTTCGCCTACCTGGTGGTCGAGCGCGAGCTGCTGCCCGAGGAGTGGGTGAAGGAGCTGGCGGTGTGGGCGGAGAACCGGGGCTGGACGGTGTCCCTGCAGGGCCGCAAGATCTACGCCGTCCCCAAGCCGCTCACCAAGAGCGCGGCCGTGCGCGAGATCGCCCGTCGCACCGGGGCCGAACTCGTCCTGGCCGCCGGTGACTCCCTCCTGGACGCCGATCTGCTCCTGGCGGCGGACCGGGGCTGGCGCCCCGGCCACGGCGAACTGGCGGACACGGACTTCACGGCGCCGGGGATCAGCGCGCTCCCGGAGCGAGGGGTGCTGGCCGGGGAACGCATCCTGCGGGAGTTCCTGCGGGCGCAACGCGCGACCGCCTAGGTCTCCAGGACCGGTCGGTCAGCCGCAGCAGCCCCCTCCGCAGCAGCCGCCGCCTCCGCCGCCCGCGCGGGGGGCCGGGGCGGACGGTGCCGACGCCGAGCCGCCGACGGCCACGGTCGACAGGAGCTTCACCGTGTCGTCGTGGCCGGCGGGGCAGGGGGCGGGGGCCGAGGACTCCGCCATGGGGCGGTTCAGTTCGAAGGTGTCGCCGCAGGTCCGGCAGCGGTACTCGTAACGAGGCATGCGCCCAGGTTAACCGTCGAGAGCAAACACACAGGGTTCTGTGTTTCTTATGGGTTGGTTTCCGTTCCCCACCCATGTGGAGGAATTGAAAAGAACGCTGATAATTTTATAGCGCGTGAGGCCGCGGTGCGGCGGTGAAAGTAAGGGGCGCAGTGGGGACCGAAGAGGGTCGGGGGGAGGGCGGCGCGCCGCTTCCGCCGGACGAGACGATGCGGCTCAAGGTGGACGCCCTGCGCGAACCCCGCCCGGACGAGACCATGGCCCTGCGCCTGCCCGGCCCGCAGCATCCCGCCGAAGCCGCCCGCGCAGTGAACGAGCCGGCCCCCCGGCGGCCCGGCCACCGCTCCACCCGTCGCAAACCGCGCCCCCGTCCCGCGCTTCCCCCGGCCCTGACGCGTGCCGCCGCCACCGCGGTCGCCCGCCTCGCCCCGCTCGCCGCCCGCGTCGCGCCGTACGCCCGCAGGCTGAGGCCCGCCTACCCGCGCCGGGGCCGCGCGGGCTGGCGCCGCTGGATACCCTCCTGGCGGCAGTGGCTCGGCGCCTGGCTGACCTCCATCGGCCTGACCGGAACGTTCCTGGTCGTCGCCTACGCCGCCACCGGCATACCGAGCAACCTCAACAGCTACGCCACCCAGCAGGACAACGTCTACTTCTGGTCCGACGGCACGCCCATGGCCCGTACCGGCTGGGTGCAGCGCCAGGCGATGCCGCTGAAGGACATCCCCGAGAACGTCCGCTGGGCCGTGCTGGCGGCGGAGAACGAGAGCTTCTACACCGACCCCGGCATCTCCGTGAGGGGCATCGCCCGCGCCCTGTACCGCACCATCGGCAAGGGGGACACCGAGGGCGGCTCCACCATCACCCAGCAGTACGTGAAGAACGTCTACCTCACCCAGAACCAGACCGTCACCCGCAAGTTCACCGAGGCGATGATCGCCCTCAAGCTCGACGACAGGATGAGCAAGGACCAGATCCTGGAGGGCTACCTCAACACCAGCTGGTTCGGCCGCGGCACCTACGGCATCCAGCGCGCCTCCCAGGCCTACTACGGCAAGGACGTCAGCAAGCTCGACGTCAGCCAGGCCGCCGTGCTCGCCTCCCTGCTCAAGGGCGCCGGCCTCTACGACCCCACCCTCGGCAAGGCCAACCACAAGCGGGCCGTCGAACGCTGGTCCTGGATCCTGGACCGGATGGTGAAGATCGGCAAACTGTCCAAGCAGGAACGGGCCAAATACACCAAGTTCCCGGACCCGCTCAAGACCAACCCGCTGTACGACACCGGCGAGCAGAGCGACTACCTGGTCGAACTCGCCTCGCAGTACGCGAAGAAGGCCGGACACCTCACGGACCGGCAGTTCGACCTGGGCGGCTACCAGATCTACACGACCTTCGACCGCAAGCGGGAGACCGCGCTCACCGACGCCGTCACCAAGGCCCGCAAGCGGGCGCGGCACGAGCATCCGGGCCCGGCGAGGACCGCCCACTACGGTGCCGCCTCGGTCACCACCGACGGCCGGATCCTCGCCGTCTACGGCGGCCCCGACCACCGCACACAGGGCTACAACGAGTCCAACGCGTCCACCGTGCGGGCCGGATCGGCCTTCCTGCCGTTCGTCTACGCGGCCGCCCTCGAACACGGCGTCCACAAGACGCGCACCGGCCCCGCGACCCCCGTCACGCCCCGGACGCTCTACGACGGCGACGACGCCGTCCCCGTCACCACCCCCGAGGGCCCCTACTGGGACCGGGGCGGCCACAAGGTCTTCGCCCACAACGACGGCCGCAGATCCTATGGGCAGATCACCCTCGAACAGGCGCTCGCCCAGTCCGTGAACACCCCCTTCATGCAGCTCGGCATGGACACCGGACTGGCCACGGTGCGCCAGACCTCCGAGGCGGCCGGCCTGTTGGAATCCAGCCTGGGAGCCCAGGTGCCCGCCCTGTCCGTCGGCAACTCCACCCCCAGCGCGATCCGGATGGCGAGCGGATACGCCACCTTCGCCGCCGCCGGCACCCACACCGAGCCGTACTCCGTGCTCCGCATCACCCGCAACGGCACCCAGATCGCCCTGCCCACCCCACGCCCCCGGCGTGCCGTCGGCGCCGATGTCGCCCAACAGGTCGGCCAGGCGCTCGCGCGGTCCTTCGACAGCGCACACCCCTCGGCGAAGGCCACCCTGGCCCGGGCGGCGGGCAAGCCCGGCACCACCCAGGACGGCACCGCCGCCTGGTACACCGGCACCGCCTCCTCCGTGTCCACCGCGGTCGTCGTCTACCGCATGGACCTGGGCAAGTCCCTGGAGCCCCTCCCGCTCGACGGACTCGCCGGCACCACCACCGACAGCTCCCCCTACGACATCTGGGCGAGCGCCATGGGCCTCGGCTGACCCCGGGCCGCCGTTCCGCAGCCTCCACCTCACCACGCAAGAATGAGCCGCGCATGTCCCGCACCACACAGTCGACGGGCCGCCGTCGCAAGGCCCGTGCCCGCCGCACCAGCCGCTCGCAGTTCATGACCCTGGCCGCCTTCCTCGTCGTGTCCTCCGTCGTCGCCGGCTACCTGGTGCTGACCCGGTCGGACGGAACCACGCCCGCCGCCGCCGACACCGGCACCAGGCCCGTGCCCAGATCAACCGAGGAGGCCAAGTGGGACGGCAGGACGCACATCCTCGGCGACGGCTCCACCTCCTACACCGGACCGCAGAAGGACCAGCTGAAGCCCGTACCGCTCAAACCCGGTGAGAAACCGCCCCAGTTCGTCGTCTTCTCCTGGGACGGCGCCCTCCAGGGCGACGACCGGCTCTTCTCGCACTACCGCGAGATGGCCCAGCGCTACAACGCCCACATGACGTTCTTCCTCACCGGCATCTACCTGCTGCCCAAGAGCAAGCGGACCCTCTACCACCCGCCGATGCACCCGACCGGCTCCGCCGCGATCGACTTCGCCACCGACCAGCACATCCGCGACACCCTGGAACAGCTCCGCCTCGCCTACACCGGGGGCAACGAGATCGGCACCCACTTCAACGGCCACTTCTGCGGGGCGAAGGGCGGCGGCGACTGGAGCGTCGACCAGTGGCGCAGCGAGATCAACCAGTTCTTCTCCTTCGTCGAGAACTGGAAGACCAACACCGGCTACCAGGACGTCCCCGCCCTGCCCTTCGACTTCAAGAAGGAGGTCGTCGGCGGGCGCGCCCCCTGCCTGGAAGGCCAGCCGAACCTGCTCAAGGCGCTGCAGGGCTACGGCTGGCGCTACGACGCCAGCTCCCCGGGCGACTTCCAGATATGGCCCAAAAAGAAGGACGGCCTGTGGGACTTCCCGCTGGAGATGCTGCCGTACCAGGGGCACGACTTCCAGGGCCTGTCGATGGACTTCAACTTCCTCTACAACCAGTCCAACGGCGAGACCCACGGCGCCCCCGCCGACTACGCCCAGTGGGAACAGCAGACCGTCGCCTCCTACATGGCCGGCTTCGACCGGGTGTACTACGGCAGCCGGGCACCGCTGTTCATCGGCAACCACTTCGAGAACTGGAACGGCGGCATCTACATGAAGGCCATCGACCAGGTCATTCCGAAGATCTGCACCAGGAAGGGCGTCCGATGCGTGTCCTTCAAGGAACTCGCCGACTGGATGGACGTACAGAAGCCCTCGACCCTGGCGAACCTGCGCGGTCTGGACCCGGCACAGGCCCCGTCGGACTGGTCGACCGTGGTCGGCTGAGCCGCGAACTCCCCTCATTCCACTTGTGTATCCCCTCTTCACATCCGTCGCAGATGCCATGCGAAGATGCGGTCTCCCGGTAGGTGTACCGGCGTAG
Organism: Streptomyces sp. NPDC006739; assembly: GCF_042869815.1. NCBI lineage: Bacteria > Bacillati > Actinomycetota > Actinomycetes > Kitasatosporales > Streptomycetaceae > Streptomyces > Streptomyces sp. NPDC006739. Next base: position 633,256 of record NZ_JBIAGM010000002.1, on the reverse strand, counting down.
AGGGGAACAGCATTGAAATCCAGAAGACTCAGCCGTAAGGGGCGTCGCACGGGCATAGTCACGGTCGCCGCCGCCTCGGTGGTGGCGGGCGTCGCCCTGGTGCCGAACTGGAGCGCGGGCGCCGCCGTCGTCAACGATCCGACGGTGGACGCGGCGACGAAGGCGACCTTCCAGCGGCTGGCCGACGCGGTGTTCACCGACCGCACCCAGGCCCTGGTGGACTCCGCCCACGGGGACACCGAACGGCACCAGCGCACGGCGGCCTTCTCCGGCAACGTGCGGCTGTCCGGCACCCAGTCGCGCGAGGAGCACTCCGCGCTGACCGAACTGCGCGGCCGCAAGTCCCGGCTCGCCAGGGCCGGGGAGAAGTACAGCAAGGGCAGCACGACGGTCACGCTCGACGCCACCCAGGTCAAGGGCCGCAACGCCACCGTCGACGTCACCGAGAGCACGACCCTCACGTACGAGAAGGTCAAGGGCACCGAGCCGAAGACCACCGGCTTCCAGGCCCACCACGAGCTGACCTTCAAGGCCGACCAGCAGGGCGACTGGCAGCTCACCGGCATCCGCGACACCGACGACGGCTACCTCGCGGTGAACCAGGTGGCCACGCCGTCCGTCAGGACGCCCGCCACCCCCGCCGACGACAGCCCGCCCGAGGCGCCCCGCGCGGCCACCGCCTGGCCGGCGCCCGCCAAGCCGAAGAACCTCACCACCGGCGCCTACGACTACAAGGCCATGGTGGCGTACGCGACCAAGTACTGGAGCCACTACAACCCGGACTACCCCGACTTCAACGGGGAGGCCGACGGCGGCGACTGCACCAATTTCGTCAGCCAGACCCTCAAGGCCGGTGGCTGGAAGCACGTGCCCGGCGACGGCAGCGACTTCCACAAGTGGTTCGGCAACTCCTCGATCCAGTCGGACTCGTTCGTCGGCGTCAACGAGTTCTCCTGGTTCGCCCTGTCCTCCAAGCGCGTCACCAGCCTCGCCGACGTCTACCAGCTGGACATCGGCGACGTGCTGCAGATGGACTTCAACAAGGACGGCTCCAAGGACCACTCCATGATCGTCACCTACCGCAGCCCGCAGGGCGTGCCGTACGTGACGTACCACTCCACCAACACCTACAACAGGTCGGTGGCCAGCCTGGTCGCGTCGTACCCGAACGCCGCGTACTACGCCTACCGCACCTGATCCGGCCGGGCCCGCTCCTCGTCCGGCGCCTCCGCGTCGGGATGCCGGGCCCGCCAGTACGGGTTGTCGTGCGGGAGGCTCGAACTGACCCTCCCGTACATCCCGAACACCATCAGCAGCAACCCGACCACAAAGCTGAACAGCACGTTCTGGATCCTGAAGGCCAGGAAGTTCTGCGGGGTGTCGAGCAGGCCCAGGAACAGGAACCCGTTCAGGATGAACAGGACGCCCAGCACCATGTTCAGCGTGGACGCGAAGTTCCCCCCGACCACCATGCCGACGAAGAGCAGCACCCCCACGCAGACCGACAGCACGCTCAGCGTGCCGTTGGTGTTCAGCCCCACAGCGGTGTTCCCGCCGGTGTCGAAGAAGCCGATGTTGTCGGTCAGCCCGAGGACCCCGAAGGCCAGCAGGAACAGGCCCATCAGGCCCGCGCCGATCCGGTAGACCGTGTTCAGCCGGTGGTCGACGGGCAGGTGCTCGTCGAACTTGATCCGCTGCCGCGACTGCGACTGCGGGTGCAGTGCGTTCGAGGCCATGTCCGCCTCCTGGTGCGAGTACGAGCGCAGGGCGTACGTCACTCCAATATCCGCCTGCCCCGGCGCACCGGCAACACCCGGCCGCTCAGTGCGGTGCGCCTCCGCGGTCCTCCCGGATCCGGGTCACCACCCGCGCCACCGTCTGCCGTACGGCCTCCGTCTCGGTCAGGAAGTGCCAGTAGTCCGGATGCCGGCCCTCCAGCGTGCCGACCGCCCGCTCCAGCCGGGCCACGCACTCGTCCAGCGGGCCCGCGTGCCGCGGATCCGGGGTCGCCCGCCCGGTCATGGCCAGCCGCTGCGCGTCCCGGATCGCGAACCGGGTCCGCTCGATCTCCTGCTGCGGATCCTTCTGTACGGCGTTCAACCGCCGCAGCCGGTCCCCGGCGGCCGACACCGCCTCGTCGGTGGTGTTCAGCAGCGCCCGGACCGTCGACAGCAGCGAGGTGGCCTCCGGCCAGCGCTGGGCGTCCCGGGCGGCCCGCGCCTCGGTCAGCCTCCGCTCCGCCTGCCGCACGTTCTCGGCGGCCTGCTCGGGCACGTGCTGCAGATCCTGCCAGCAGGCGGCCGAGAACCGGCGCCGCAGCTCGCTCAGCACCGGGTCGACCTGCCCCGCCCGTGTCGTCAGCGCCTGCGCCCGGGTCCGCAGGCTCACCAGCCGGTGATCGATCTCGGCGGCCCGCTCCGGCAGCCGCGCGGCCTCGGCCCGGATCGCCTCCGCCTCCCGGGCCACCCGCTCGGCCCGCTCCAGCGTCTGCGGCACCCCGTGCTGACCGGCGCCCTGGTTCAGCCGGGTCAGCTCGGGGGACAGGGCGGCCAGCCGGGCGGCGAGGTCGTCCGCCCTCAGCCCCGACTCGCGTACGGCGTCCAGGGCGTTCGAGGCGGCGAGCAGCGCCTGACGGGCCCGCTCGACGGCCGGGGCGAGCCGGGCCAGCTGGGTCTCGGCCTTGCCCAGCAACGGCCCGAGCGAGCTGCCGAAACGGTCCAGCTCCTGCTTGACCCGGACCAGCTCGTCCCTGGCCGCCGTCAGCTCCGCCCGGGCCCGGCCGGCGACGGAGGCCTCCAGGTCGTCCCGGTCGAGGTCCTGCGCGTCGACGGCCTCGATGTAGCGGCTGCTGGCCTCGTCGATGCGCCGGCCGAGCGCCTCGAAGTCGGCGATCGCGCGCCGGGCGGCGGCGGAGTCGTCGACGGCCGAGATGGTCTCGACCGAGATCCGGAGATCACGCTGGGCGGTGTCGAGTTCGTAGAACGCGCCGGCGGCGGCGTCCTTGGCGGCCTGCGCCTCGGCCCGCTGACTCTCCGCCCGGCCACCGAACCAGCCACGCACCGGACCGGGGGTCCTACGGGGTGTCGCCGCCACATCCCTCTCCTGTGCCGTGGGTCGACCTGCGATGGGTCATTCTCCCACCCGTTGGAGACGAACACACAGGCTGGTCGGTTCGCGATGTCCCGGGTTCGCCCAGGACGGGTTTGCGGGGCAGGGCTCCGGGCAATGTAGGCTGTCGACTCGTCGCGGGTGCGTAGCTCAGGGGTAGAGCGCCTGCCTTACAAGCAGGATGTCGGCGGTTCGAAACCGTCCGCGCCCACCAGGACGAACGAGGAGCCCCCGGCCGGTCACGGTCGGGGGCTCCTCGCTTTTCACTCCGTGGGGTTCTCCGGCTCCTCGTGCGCGTGCTTGAGCTTCATCCGGGCGTCCACCCGGTCGGCCGCCGCGACCTCGGACCAGAAGCGGTGGCCGCTGACGAACACCGCCAGCTCGTGCTCCCGTCGCCGCAGCTTCTCCACCTCGGCCTGTTCGTCCTCGGACCAGCCCGGGGAGGCGGGGCGCTCCACCTTGCGCCAGCCGCCGTCGTCACTGAGACCGTCCATCGGCTCGACCGACCAGGGGAGCCGCTTGAGCAGGGCCGACAGCTCGGCCCGGACCTGATGCAGCTCCTCCTGACCGGCGAGGAGGTCACTGGGGAATTCATAGGTCGTAGCCACGCGGCAATGCTACGCCTGTTCGAATTTGGGTGACGAGTTCACCGGTGGGGTTCCTTCGAACGAGTGCTCAGTCCGTCGCGGTCCGTTCCCTCAACTCCCGCACCAGGCGCGCGGTTACGGGTACCGGTACGCCGTGTCGGTCCGCCGCGCGCAGCAGTGCCCCGCCGATCGCGTCGAGTTCGAGGGCGCGGCCGGCCTCGGCGTCGCGTTGCATGGACGACTTGGCGGCGGGCGGGAAGGCGTCGTACCGGGCGAGGGCCTGGGCCGGGTCGGCGGGGGCGCCGCAGGCGCGGCTGACCGCGGCCGTCTCCGCGACCAGTGACTCCAGCTCCTCGCGGTGGCGGGTGCGGGCCTCGCCCAGGGGGAGGCCGTAGCGCGTGGTGAGCAGGGCGAAGGGGGCGAGGAAGGCCATCTTGGCCCACAGGGCCGCCGTCTCGTCGTCGAGGACGCGGGCGGTGACGCCGGCGCCGGTGAGGGCCGCGGCGAGGGTGTCCAGGCGGTCGCGCGGGACCCGGTCGCCGGTCAGGTCGATCTCGGTGAAGGGGCTGCCGTGGTCGATCAGGCCGGGGGAGAGCCGGGTGGACTCGACGCGGATCACGGCGGGGGCGACCCGGTCGGCGCGGTAGCGGGTGCGCAGGCCGGCGGGGTGTTCGACGCCGTTCAGGAGCGGTACGAGCAGGGCGTCGCCGAGGGCCGTGGCCGGTACGCGGGCCAGGGCCGTGTCGAGGTGGGTGTGCTTGACGGCCACCACGCACGCGTCCACGGCTTCGCGCAGCTCGGTGTCCGCCTCCACGGGTGCCGTGAAGTCGCCGTACTGGCCGCTGCGGACCTGGATGCCGGTCCGGGTCAGGGCGTGGGCGGTGTCCGGGTTCGCCAGGCAGACGACCCGGTGGCCGGCGCGGGAGAGCAGGCCGGCGAGGAGGCCGCCGGTGCCGCCGGGGCCCAGGACGGCCACGGTGAGTCCGGTCGCCATGATGTGTTCCTCTCTTCGGTCGGCCCCGGTGGGTCGGTGGCCGCCTTCGGAGGTGATCTTCGCAGAGGGGTGCGGGTGGCGGAGGCGGATGGGTCAGACTGGGGGCATGTGCCGGAGTATCAAGACGCTGCGTCCGCCCGCGCTGGCCGAGGAGGCCACGGAGGACGAGATGCGGGCCGCTGCTTTGCAGTACGTGCGGAAGGTCTCGGGGTTCCGGGCGCCTGCCGCGCACAACCAGGAGGCGTTCGACCGGGCGGTGGACGCCGTCGCCGGGGCCACGGCCGAGCTGCTCGGCGCGCTGGAGGTGCGGGGGCAGGCGGCGCGGCGGGCGGGCCAGGCGGTCTGACGGGGCTCGGCCTCGGTCACCGGGTCACGGAGTGCCGGGGCGTCGGTGCGGTCGTCACGCCGTCACGTCGGGCGTCTGCGCATCAGGTAGCCCGCGCCCGCTCCCGCTCCGAACAGGGCCGCCAGCGACACCAGCGTGGCCAGCCAGGTCGTGCCCAGCCACTGGGCGCCGTAGTAGCCGAGTGCCACGCTGTAGGCCGCCCAGGAGAGGCCGGCCAGGGCCGACCAGGGCAGGAAGTCGCGGGCGCGGCGGTGTGCGGCCCCGGCGCAGAAGGAGACGACCGAGCGGCCGGCCGGGGCGAACCGGGCCAGGACGACCAGCGCGCCGCCGCCCCGGGTCAGCGCCTCGCCGAGACGTTCCTGCGCGCTGGTCAGGCGCCGGGAGCGGGCGATCGCGCGGTCCAGGCGTTCGCCGCCGCGCCAGGCCAGGCGGTAGGCCACCAGGTCGCCGAGGACCGAGGCGGTCGCGGCGGACAGGATCAGCGCGAGGGCGCTGGGTACGTCCTGCGGGACGTGGCCCGTGGCGCCCGAGCCCGCCGCGGCCGCCGTCGCCGCCGTGATCACCAGTACCCCGCTCGGCAGGACCGGCACGAACACGTCCAGCAGCACCGACAGGGCCACCGTGGCGTAGATCCATGGCCCCGCCGCCAGTTCCCCCAGGCTGTCCAACACCATGACTCCCCGTTGCTCCCCCGATGACAGCCCAACAGCGTACGCCGCAGATGTGACAGTGGGGTCACGGGGGGCGTATGGGACTCCGGCAGCGAAACGGCACCCTCCGGGAGGGTGCCGTCACACCGGCGCGGGCGCCGGCCGGAGGGTCACGAGGTCACGCCGGTCCCGCGGTCACGCGGTCACGCCGGTCCCGCTGGTCCCGCGGTCACGCCGGTCAGGCCGCCACCGGCGTCTGGTCCGTGGCCGTCTGCTGCTCGCTCGCCGTGCGGCGGGCGAGGAGCCGGTCCAGGCCGAGGGCGCCCGAGCCGGTGAAGACCAGCAGGAAGAAGGCCCAGCAGAACATCGCGGCCGGCTCGCCGCCGTTCTGGATGGGCCACAGGGCCACCTTCAGGTGGACGTCGAAGTAGGCGTACGCCATCGACCCGGAGGCGATCAGCGCGGCCGCGCGGGTGCCGAGGCCGAGCAGGACCAGACCGCCGCCGACCAGCTGGATCACCGCCGCGTACCAACCGGGCCAGGTGCCGGCGTCGACGGTGCCGCCGTGGGTGCCGGGCATGCCGCCGAGGACGCCGAAGAGCGAGGCGGCTCCGTGCATGGCGAAGAGCAGGCCGACGACGATGCGGAACAGGCCTATCACGTACGGCTGGGCGGAGTTGAGACGAGCGGACATGTGGGGGGTTCTCCTCTTCGGGGGAGGTGGGCCGGTCGGGGACTGACCGGTCTCCTGGGGACGGCGGTACCGAACGAGCCATCCACGTTAGGTGGGCCTAATGAAAACTTGCAAGTTCAACATTCGGCCAGGATTGCCCCTCTGATCACGGCTCCACGCAGGCCGTAGCGGCACGTAGTGGCACGTGGGACGGTTCGTGCCGCCCCGCCGGTATCCGAAAGCGTGACCGAATACACGCCTGGACAGCCGACCAGAGGCCACTTTGACAGGGACAGCGCAACTTCGACAGGGCCCGCGGACGCGGCTACCTTCACCTGGCCTTGGTGGCGACCGTCGGTCGCGCCCCAACTCACCCCGGACCAGGGAGAGACGCGTGCCTCATCTTGCTCTGTACACCTTCGGCGTCCTGAAGACCCCTCTCGCCGATCCCGCACCCCTCACGCACGAGTTCTACGACGTCGGTGAGGCCGTCTACCGGCAGGTCGGCAGGCACCCCGGATACCTCGCGCATGCCGAAGCGGCGGACGGCGGCCGGGGCGAACTCTTCGGGGCGGACTGGGGTGCGTGGGGAGAGTTCGCCGTGCCGGCCTGGTACGGCAAGGGCCGTACGCCGGACACCGCCGCCCTGGCCGCGACCCTCTCGCTCTGGACCGGCCCTCGAGCCGCCTTCGACGCCGTCCACACCGGTCGGCACCGTGAGGCGCTGAACCGGCGGTACGACTGGTTCGAGAGGACAGGGCACCCGAACTACGTGTTCTGGTGGGTCCCCGAAGGCGTGATACCCACCTGGCGTGACGGGGTCTCCCGGCTGGAGCACCTCAGCGACCACGGCTCCGCGCCGCACGCCTTCACCTTCCACCACTCGTTCGCCGCCGACGGAACTCCGGCCAGGGTCGACGGAATCGGGCCGAGGAACGATCAGGTTCCCTGACCCGGGAGCGCGGACACGGCTATGTTGTGGGAATGACCACCGGGACGGCTTCGCGCCACACACGGATCGGTGACCCGGTGCTCCGCTGAGCGCCGTACGGGCCGGTGCGGGCCCGCTGCTCGATCGCGGAGCCCGCACCGCCGCGCGGGCTCCGCCTCCGTCGTGTCGATCACAGCCCAGGCACATCGACCACGACAGGAGAACCCATGCCCACCCAGACCTTGCGAATTCCCACCGAAGACGGCCAGGCCGACGCCTTCGCGGCCTTCCCCGACCGTGGCGGGCGGCACCCGGGAGTGCTGATGTACGCGGACGGCTTCGGCATCCGGCCCGTGCTGCGCGAGATGGCCCGCGAACTCGCCGGACACGGGTACTACGTGCTCGTCCCCAACCTCTTCCACCGGCACGGCCCGGCACCGGTGATCGAGCTTCCCGAACACATCGGAGAAGAGGCCCGGCCGCGGGTCATGGCCCGGGTCATGCCGTTGCTCAAGGCGCACACCACCGAACGCGTCCTGAGCGACGCCGAGGCCTACCTCGGGTTCCTCGCCGCCCGGCCCGAGGTCGCCGCCGGTCCGGTCGGGGTGACCGGCTACTGCATAGGGGGCCTCTACGCGATGCGCACCGCGGCCGCCCACCCCGGGCGGGTGGCCGCCGTCGCCGCGTTCCACGCCCCCGTGGCCGCCGACGGGCCCGGCCTCCTGTCCAAGCTGACCGCCCGGGTCCACCTGGGCCACGCCGAAGGCGACATGACCCCCGAGGGGCTCGGCCGGCTCGACGAGGCCCTGGACGCCGCGGGTGTCGGCTACACCTCCGAGATCTACCCCGGCACCGTCCACGGCTTCACCATGTCCGACACCGACGCCTTCAGCGCCTCCGGGCTGCAACGCCACTGGGACGACCTGCTCCCCCTCCTGGACCGCACCCTGGGCACGGGCTGAGGCTCCGGTTCCCTTCCCGTACCATGGACGGCGTTGAAGGGGAGTAGCTCTTCGCCGGACCGTCGACATACTGCTCAGCCAGCCTGAGCCGGCGCCCGGAGGCGGGTCCTTGGGGACCGGCCAGCGAGACCTTCGGCAAGCAGTGCACGCCCGTGCTCCACGGCACGGGTGCCATGTGCGCTGCCCTGCCGAGGTGTCGTGTCGCGTGATGTACGTGAGGTACAGCACTCTCGGTGGGGCAGCCCCGACCGATTGAGGAACCTTGATCAGCATCACCGTGACGGCGCTCGTCTTCGGCGTCATCTTCCTCGCCGAACTGCCCGACAAGACCGCGCTCGCCGGCCTCGTCCTCGGCACCCGCTACCGGGCCTCCTACGTCTTCGCGGGCGTCGCCGCCGCCTTCCTGCTGCACGTGGTGGTCGCCGTCGCGGCCGGCAGCGTGCTGACCCTGCTGCCGCAGCGGATCGTGCACGCGGTCACCGGCGTCCTGTTCCTGGGCGGTGCCGCGATGCTGCTGCTGGCGAAGCACGAGGACGACGAGGAGATCCGCAAGCCCGCCGACCAGTCCTTCTGGAGGGTCGCCGGTACGGGCTTCATGCTCATCCTGGTCGCCGAGTTCGGCGACCTCACCCAGATCATGACCGCGAACCTCGCCGCCCGCTACGCCGACCCGCTCTCCGTGGGTCTCGGTGCGGTGCTGGGGCTGTGGGCGGTGGCCGGTCTGGGCATCGTCGGCGGAAAGGCGCTGATGAGGCGGGTGCCGCTGAAGCTGATCACGCGGATCGCCGCCCTGCTGATGCTGGGGCTCGGGGCGTGGAGCCTCTACGAGGCGGTGGCCGGCTGAGCGTGCCGGAGCCGGGTGTGCGAGGCGAACACCGGGTGAACGGTCGCCGGGGGTGGTGGCGCGGCCCGGCCGGATTTTGTACCGTGATGGAACAAAGTGGCTCCCGCCCGTTCTCCCTGACCGGCGGGCGGGGCACTTTGTTTCCCTCCGGGGTCCCGTCCTCTCGCCATGGAGCTGCCGATGCCGGCCACCGCCCTGACCGCCCACGCCCTGCTGCTCGACATGGACGGCACCCTCGTCAACTCGGATGCCGTGGTCGAGCGCATCTGGCGCCGCTGGGCCGGGCTCCACGGGCTGGACGCGGAGGAGGTGCTGAAGGTCGCGCACGGACGGCAGGGACACGCGTCGATGGCGCTGCTGCTGCCCGACCGGCCCGTGGAGCAGAACCTCGCGGAGAACGCGCGGCTGCTCGCCGAGGAGACGGCCGACATGGACGGCGTCGTGCCGGTGCCGGGCGCCGCGGAACTCCTCGCCTCCCTGCGGGGGTTGCCGCACGCCCTGGTGACCTCGGCGGACGTCGCCCTGTCCACCGCGCGGATGGCCGCCGCCGGACTGCCCCTGCCCCAGGTGCGGATCACGGCCGAGTCGGTGGGCGCGAGCAAGCCCGACCCCGAGGGGTTCCTGAAGGGGGCCGCCGAGCTGGGCGTCGATCCGGGGGAGTGCGTGGTGTTCGAGGACTCGGGGGCGGGCATCTCGGCGGGACGCGCCGCGGGGATGCGGGTGGTCGGGGTCGGGCCCCGGGCCCTGTCCCATGCGCCGGACGTCGTGGTGCGTGACCTGACCCAGGTGCGGGTCGAGCCGGCGGAGGACGGGACGATCCGGCTGCACTTCGCCGAGTAGGTTCCGTCGGCTCACGGCTCACGGCTCACGGCTCACGGCTCACGGCTTCGCGGCTCACGGCTTCGCGGTCTCCGACTCCAGGCGTGCCCGGGTCGCCGGGCCGTACACCCCCAGGTCGTCCCCCTGGATCCCCCGCGCCCACTGGTAGGTGCGCACCGCGTCCTCCAGTTGGCGGTCGAAGACGCCGTTCGTCGCACCGTCGAAGAGGTTCAACTGTTTTAGCCGCAGCTGGAGTTCCATGACCTCGGGGCCGCTGTCGCCGAGGCGCAGGGCCGGGGCTGCGGAGGGCCGGGGCGTGACCGGGGTGTCCGCGATCGTCGCGGTCTGCGTCGGGGAGGCCGAGCGGGACGGCGTGGGCGTGGGTGACGGCCGCGACGGAGACGGGCTGGGGGAGTGGGCCGGGACGGCCGGCCGAGCCTGCGCGGGCCTCGACGCCGGAAGTGAGGAGGGGGCCGGAGCGGCGGGTGACGACGGAGTCGTACTCGGAGCCGTGTCCGGGACGCTCTCCCGGACCTCGGGTGCCGACTCGTCGTGCGACGGGTTCCGGTAGGAGAGCAGGCCGCCGGCGAAGGCCGCCGTCGCGGCGACCCCGAGCACGGCGGCCGTGGCGGCGGACAGCAGCAGGGCGGTACGGCGACGGCGGGGCCGGATCTCCCGCGGCGGCTCCGGGTCCGGCTCGGGCTCCGGCCGCGCCGGGCCCGCCTCGAAGAGGTTCGCCCCCGGCACGTCCGTCACGCGACGCAGCGGCATGGTCGCGTCCGGAGCGGGGCCCTCCAGCTCCACGTACGGCCGTATCCGCAGCGGGTCGAAGTCCTCCGCCGCTGCCGCCTCCGCCGTACGCGTGTGACGTAACGCCTCCGCCGCCCGCCGGGCGCAGTCGCAGGACGGAGTGTTGCCCGCCCCCTTCGGCGCCCCGCACTCCGGGCAGGTGTGCCCCTCAGGACCGGTCACGCGGTGTCCCTCCCCTGCCGTTTCCCCTCAGGAACTCCAGAGTTTATGCAGACCTCCCCCACACCCGTCGGCCCGCGCGCCACACGATTCCCCCGCCCCCGGAGGACTCAACAGGCCATAACGGGAGACACCGATCAGGATGGAAGGTGCACGACAGCCCCGGGAGGTCCGAGATGGCCCTGGACACGCACGGCACGGAGAAGGACGCGAGCAACGCGCGGGGCCAGGAGCACGTCTCCGGCAACGTCCTCGTCTCGATCGGCGCCCTGCTGCTCGGCCTGCTGCTCGCCGCGCTCGACCAGACCATCGTGTCGACCGCGCTGCCCACGATCGTCAGCGACCTCGGCGGCCTCGAGCACCTGTCCTGGGTGGTGACGGCCTATCTGCTCGCCTCGACCGCCGCCACCCCGCTGTGGGGCAAGCTCGGCGACCAGTACGGACGCAAGAAGCTGTTCCAGACCGCCATCGTGATCTTCCTCGTCGGCTCCGCACTGTGCGGGGCCGCGCGGAACATGCCCGAGCTGATCGGCTTCCGGGCGCTGCAGGGCCTCGGCGGCGGCGGACTGATGGTGCTGTCGATGGCGATCGTCGGCGACATCGTGCCGCCGCGTGAACGCGGGCGCTACCAGGGCCTGTTCGGTGCCGTGTTCGGCGCGACCAGTGTGCTCGGACCGCTGCTCGGCGGACTGTTCACCGAGCACCTGAGCTGGCGCTGGGTGTTCTACGTCAACCTGCCCGTCGGTGTCGTCGCCCTCGCCGTCATCGCGACCGCCCTGCGCATACCCCGCCACGCCGCCCACCACGTCATCGACTACCTGGGCACCCTGCTGATCGCCTCCGTCGCCACCTGCCTGGTCCTCGTCGCCTCCCTCGGCGGCACGACCTGGCCCTGGGCGTCGGCGCAGATCATCGGGCTCGCCGTGCTGGGCGTCCTGCTCGCCGTGGCGTTCGTCGCCGTCGAACGCCGGGCCGCCGAACCGGTCCTGCCGCTCAAGCTGTTCCGGCTGCGCACCTTCACCCTCGCCGCCGTCATCAGCTTCATCGTCGGCTTCGCCATGTTCGGCGCGATGACCTATCTGCCGACCTTCCTCCAGGTCGTGCACGGCGTCTCCCCGACCATGTCCGGCGTCCACATGCTGCCGATGGTCTTCGGCCTGCTGCTGTCCTCGACGGTCTCCGGACAGATCGTCAGCCGCACCGGCCGCTGGAAGGTCTTCCCCGTCACGGGCACCGCCGTCACCGCCATCGGCCTGCTCCTGCTGCACCGGCTCGACGAGCACAGCCCGACCGCCGAGATGAGCGCCTGCTTCTTCGTCTTCGGCCTGGGCCTCGGCCTGGTCATGCAGGTCCTCGTCCTCATCGTGCAGAACGCCGTCTCCTACGAGGATCTCGGCGTCGCCACCTCCGGCGCCACCTTCTTCCGCTCCATCGGCGCCTCCTTCGGCGTCGCCATCTTCGGCACGGTCTTCGCGAGCCGCCTCGGCGAGAAGCTCACCGACGCCTTCCGGGGCGCCCGGCTGCCGGGCGGCCTGTCCGCCGACGCGCTCAAGTCCGACCCGCGCGGCATCGCCGCCCTGCCGCCCACGCTGCGCCCGGCGGCCCTGCACGCGTACGCCACCTCCATCACCGACGTGTTCCTCTACGCCGCTCCGGTCGCCGGCCTCGGCTTCCTGCTGGCGTGGTTCCTGAAGGAGGACCGGCTGCGCGCCTCGGTCACCGCGCCGGACGTCTCCGAGACGATCCCGCCCAACCCGGTCGAGCGCTCCTCCTACGACGAGGTGTGCCGGGCGCTGTCCGTGCTGGGCACCCGGGAGGGCCGGCGGAGGATCTACGCGACCATCACCGAGCGGGCCGGGTACGACCTGCTGCCCGCCGCGAGCTGGCTGCTGCTCAGGATCCGCCGTTACGGCTCGGTCGAGCCCGGCGCGCTCGCCGAGTCCACCTCCGTCCCGCTGGGCGCCGTCCTCGCCGCCGCCCGCCAGGTCGAGGAGCGGCGCCTGGCCGAACGCCGGGGACTCGATCTGACCCTCACCGACCAGGGCCGCCAGGTCGCCGACCGGCTGGCGCGGGCCCGGGAGGAGTCCCTCGCGGAGCTGCTGGGCGACTGGTGGGGCCCGGACCGGCCCACCGACCTGGCGCGGCTGGTGAAGGAACTGACGGACGAGCTGTGCGGCTCGGAGCGGGAGCGGCCGCAGAACGGGCAGGTCGCGCAGGTCAGCTGACCTGCGAGGCCGCCAGTTCCTTGCGGAACCAGTGCTCGGCGTACTCGTTGTCGTTGTACGGCTCGGTCTCCTCGTAGCCGAGCCGGGCGTACAGGGCCCGCGCCGCGACGAGGTCGGAGCGGGTGTCCAGGACCATGCGCGTGGCGCCGAGGGCACGGGCGGCGTCCTCGGCGGCCCGGACGAGCAGCGCGGCACCGCCCCTGCCGCGCATCCCCTCGTGCAGGAAGACCCGGGTGAGTTCGGCGGTGTCCGGCTCCAGCAGCCGTACGCCCGAGCAGCCGGCCGGCTCGCCGTCGTACCGCGCGACCAGCAACCGGCCGGTGGGCGGGGTGAGTTCGGCGCCGGTGTGGGCGGCGATCTCGCGCTCCAGCTCGTCCGGGTCGGTGCGCCGGCTCTCGTACAGGAGGTACCAGCGGTCGCTGACCTCCGTGTAGTACGCCCGCCACAGCGCGGCGGCGACCGGGGAGTCGAAGGGTTCCGGGGCGATGGTCCAGCTCATGCGGCCCATTCTCGGCGCGCCGGGCGCGGTCGCCGCAACCGAATATGGGAGGCGGGGACCGGACGGCCGTTTGTGGGCCGTCTTCCGGGTCACCCGAGGGATGAACCGGCCAGTGGGGCCGGTCGGATCCGGAAGGCAACCATGTCCACAGGCATGATCATTGTTCTGATCGTGATCGTGGCGGCCGTGGTCCTCGTCGCGGCCGCCCTGACGGCACGTAGTCGCGGGCGGGGCGGACCGAGCCTGAAGCGGCGCTTCGGGCCCGAGTACGAGCGGACCCTGGCCCGGCACGACGGCGACACCACGGCCGCCGAGCGGGAGCTGGCCGAGCGGGTCGAGCGCCACGGCGACCTGCGGGAGCGTCCGCTGCCGCCCGAGGAGCGGGAGCGGTACACGCAACGCTGGACGGTCGTCCAGGAACGCTTCGTCGACTCGCCCCGGGAGGCGGTCGCCGAGGCCGACCGGCTGCTCTCGGAGGTGGCCGGAGCGCGCGGCTTCCCCGACGGCGCCCGGTACGAGGAGCAGTTGGCCGCCCTGTCCGTGCACCACGCCGACCATGTGAACGGCTACCGGCAGGTGCACCGGGTGGCCGTGGCCGGAGTGGGTGACGACGGCGTCGGCACGGAGGAACTGCGTACGGCCCTGGTCGAGGCCCGCGCCCTCTTCGACGACCTCACCAGCGGCCAGGGCGCCACGCCCGGCCGGCACCGCGCGACCACCGACACCCACGCCCATCACCTGCCGTGGGCCCTCCACCGGACCCACCCGAAGGGGAGCTGACGACCATGGCTGACACCACACCCGACCGGGCCCCGGGAACCCCGGCCCGGGAGAGGCCGACGCCGAACGCCGACCCGTTCGGCGCGGCTGCGGAGGACCGGCCCGAGTCCGGCACCGTCGGCAGCGGCGCTCTGGCGTCCGGTGGCCCCGGCGCCCGCAGGCCGGACGACGACCCGCCGGCCCCGCCCGCGCGGGGTGCGGCCCCGGACCGGCCCGAGACCGGCACGCCCGGCGGTACCTCCGTGAGTGGTACCACCGGCGCCGGAACCGGCATGGAGAAGGCCCGGGGGGCGGACGACGACCCCTTGGCCCCGCCCGCGCCCGGAGCGGCCCCCGGTCCGACCGGGACCGACACCCCCGCGTCCGGGATGACCCGAACCGATCGCGCCGGCGGCACCTCCGGCACCCCTGACACCGGCGCTACCGGTACCCGGCTGTCCGGCGGTGCCGCCCCGCTCCTCCCCCACGAGGAGACCGGCAAGCTGGAGCAGCGGCTCCGGCATGCCGTGGCCGGGTTCGTCGACGAACCCCGGGAGGCCGTCGAGGAGGCCGACCGGGCCTTGGAGGAGATCAGCGCGCGGTTCACCGACGCCGTGACCCGGCGCCGCCGCACCCTGCGCATGTCCTGGCAGGAGGGTGACGACGACCGGCCCGGGACCAAGGCCGACACCGAGCAGTTGAGGCTCGCCCTGCGCGACTACCGCGAGTTGGCCGACCGGCTGCTCCACATCTGAGGCACCGCACTACCGCGCCGCCCGGCGCTCCCGCCACCGGCCCACGACCTCTTCGACGTCGTACGGCTTCTTGCCCAGCGGGGGCCCGGGCGGCGGCTTGAACATCATGTCCCGGATCTTGACGTTGACGTCCTCGATGATCTTCCGGGCCATTCGCTCCGAGGGGGCGGCGAGGGCGGCGACCAGCGCGTCCTCCGCCTCCTTGCGCAGGGCCAGCGCGGGGGGAAGGACGGTCAGGCCCTCGCGCGCCAGCTTCCGTTTGACCCACCACAGTTCGTCGTAGGTGGAGTCGAGCCCGGCCGGCAGCGGTTCACCCGCCCCCGCGAGCCGCTCGAACTCACCGCGCCGCTGCGCTTCACGGATCTGCTTGTCCACCCAGGACTCGAACGGCACACCCGGCGGCTTTCGCTCGGTCATGAATCCATTGTGCCGGACGCGGCCCCTCCGGGCGTTTTATCATGCGGCGGCGGTGCGGCAATCGGGCCACCGCACAAGGACGTTTCAGGGGGAACGCACGTGCTCGAACTCACCATGGCCTCCGTCTCCTCGGCGGACTCGGGCGCCACGGCCGGCATGCTGATGGCCGACGCGCCCAGCGAACCGGGCGCCGTGCTGCGGGTGGGCCGGGACGCGGCCGTGTGCCGGCTCGTGACCCCCGAGGACTGGCTGTTCGTCTCCCGGGTCCATCTGGAGTTCCTGTGCGGCCCCGACGGTACCTGGCAGGTGACCTGGCTGCGCGGCTCCCAGCCCGATCCGTCGTCCGAGGTACGGCTGACGGCCGGGGAGTACGCGCAGCCCCTGGTCTACGGCGGTACGGTCGCGCTGCCCCACGGCGGTTCCGGCGAGATCATCGTCCAGGACCGCACCGAGCCCCGCAGCGTCAACGTCGGCTTCTACCACGAGGTCTAGTGCCGCGGCAGGTGCGGCGAGTGGGGGTCCCCCCCGGCCGAAGGCTGGGGGAGCGTGCCGGGCGTCGCGACGGGGCGAACGTTGCCTGTTGCGGCACCAGCCTCGTGGACGGCAGGACCTAGCCCAGCACGCGGGCCAGTGCGAAGCCGTCGTACCCCTTGCTGCCCACGGTCTGGATCGCCGTGCCGCTCAGCCTCGGGTGGGCGGCGATCATCTCGATCGCGGCGCGGGTGCCGACGACGTCCGGCTCGTCGCTCCCGGCGTTCAGGACCCGGCCGCCGCGCACCACGTTGTCCACGATGATCAGGCTGCCCGCGCGGGTGAGCCTGAGCGCCCACTCCACGTAGTGCGGGTTGTTGACCTTGTCGGCGTCGATGAACACCAGGTCGAAGGGGGCCGGGTTCTCGTCGGCGAGCTTGGGCAGCGACTCCAGGGCCGGCCCCACCCGCACCTCCACGATCCGGTCGAGGCCCGCCCGGGCGATGTTGCGGGTGGCGACCTCGGCGTGCTTGGCGCTGTACTCCAGCGAGATCAGGCGGCCGTCGGCCGGCAGGGCCCGGGCCAGCCAGATCGTGCTGTAGCCGCCGAGCGTGCCGATCTCCAGGATGTGCCGGGCGTCCTGGATCTGGGCGAGCAGCTGGAGCAGCTTGCCCTGGGTCGCCGTGACATTGATGTGCGGCAGCTGAGCCGCCTCGCTGTCCCGCACCGCCGCCTGCAAGGCCTCGTCATCGGGGGAGAGATGGCTGCTGAAGTAGAAGTCGACGTCGTCCCAGAGCTGTGTCCCGCTCATGCGCCTGCTGCCTTCCGTGTCCACTTGTATCGTAGCTAGCTCCACCTACTTAGCACGTCTAACTAGATACGCGACGGATCTCGGCCGGCTTTCGCGCTACTCAGAGCGACGGCGCCGACCCCGGCAGCGGACGTCCCGCCGACTCCGCCATCCGCCACACCGCGAACCCGCCGACGACGGCCGCCGCCATCATGTAGTACGCGGGCATCATCATGTTGCCGGTCGCGCCGATCAGGGCGGTCACCACCAGCGGGGTCGTGCCGCCGAACAGCGACACCGACACGTTGAAGCCGATCGACAGGGAGCCGTAGCGGACCCGGGTCGGGAACAGGGCCGGCAGCGCGGCCGGCATCGCCGACGTGAAACACACCAGCAGCATGCCCAGGGCACCCATGCCCAGCGCGACCGCGAGCAGGCTGCCCTGCCGGATCAGCAGCAGCGCGGGAACGGACAGCAGCAGGAAGCCCGCGCAGCCGGCGGCGATCACCGGGCGACGGCCGACGCGGTCGGTCAGCGCGCCCGCGAAGGGCTGCACGATCATCATCAGCGCCATCACGCCCAGCACGACCAGCAGTCCGTGCGTCTCGTCGTACTTCAGCTCGCTGGTCAGATAGCTCGGCATGTACGACAGCAGCATGTAGTCGGTGACGTTGAAGACCAGGACGAGGCCCATGCAGAGCAGCAGCGACTTCCACTGGCCGGCGAGCATCTCGCGCAGCGGCACCTTCGGGCGGGCGGCCTCCGCCTTCTCGACCTCGGCGGCGAAGGCCGGGGTCTCCTCCAGGCGCAGTCGCAGGTACAGTCCGACGATGCCCATCGGCCCGGCGATCAGGAACGGGATCCGCCAGCCCCAGGTGAGCAGGTCGTGGGTGGAGAGCAGGGTGGTCATGAGGGTGACCAGGCCGGCGCCGCCGATGTAGCCCGCCAGCGTGCCGAACTCCAGCCAGCTGCCGAAGAAGCCGCGCTTCTTGTCCGGCGCGTACTCCGCGATGAACGTCGACGCGCCCGCGTACTCGCCACCGGTGGAGAAGCCCTGCACCAGCCGCGCGGCGAGGAGCAGCAGCGGCGCGCCGACCCCGATCGACGCGTACGACGGAATCAGGCCGATCGAGAACGTGCCCGCCGCCATCATGATCATGGTCACGGCGAGGACCTTCTGCCGGCCCACCCGGTCGCCGAGCGGTCCGAAGACCAGGCCGCCCAGCGGGCGGACCAGGAAGGCCGCCGCGAAGGCGCCGAAGGTGGACAGCAACTGCGCGGTCGGATTGCCGGAGGGGAAGAAGACCTTGCCGAGGGTGACCGCGATGTAGCTGTAGACACCGAAGTCGAACCACTCCATGGCGTTGCCCAGCGCGGCCGCCTTGACGGCGCGTTTGACCAGGGCGGGTTCGGTGTGGGTGGCGTCGGCGGCCTGCCTGGCCGACCGGGCCTTGCGCGGTGGGATGTTGGCTGCGATGGTCGCCAAAACGGGGTTCGCCTACCTTTCGACGGGGACAGGGGCGAGGCCGGCCCGGCGGCGCTGCCATGAGCGGCCCGAAAAACGACGATAGGCGGACTTCACCGCCTTACGTCCCGTACGCGAATCGATGCATAGCGCAGCTAAAGGTTGCGTACGCAGGTACGTCTGCCCGCTTCCATGCGGGATTTTCGGCCACCCCATGTGATCTTTGTCCCGTTCCGAACAAGTGACCGCACGGCCCTGGACCGTCGTCTTCCGGACAAAAGGCGGGAGGACGGGAGGTGAAGTGAGGGTTGCCCGCGTCTGTGTCAACGGGTGCTGCAAGGCTCAGAGGGTTCTCAGAGGTACCGGGCGTGTGGGACGCCCGGGACGAACGGGGCGGAGGCCGGCGAGGCGTGGCGAACGTGGAGCACAGCGGGGGAGCGACGGAGGCCTTCGGGACGGTGGGGGCGGGGGCCCGGCTGCGCGCGGCCCGGCTCGGGCTGTGGGCGGTGGCCGCCGTCCTCGCGGTACGGCAGGTGGCCGTCGTCCTCGGTACCCCCAGCGGGGAACGGCTCACGGACCTGGAGACCTGGGTCGGCCCGCACGGCGTCCTGCATGTGAAGGGCTCCCTGTACGACTCGACGAGGTTCACCGGCACCCCCTTCGCCGGGCTGGTCCTCAAGCCCCTCACCAGATCCGCCGAGCAGGCCCTCGGCTGGGGCTGGACCTTCGGCACCCTGCTCCTGGTGGTCGCGCTCGGCCTGGTCGCCGCCCGCGCGCTGCCCCGGCCGGTCAGCCGCCGCACCTCGCTGCTGGCCGCCCCGGTCGCCGTCAGCCTCCTCATGCTCTCGCTGCCGGTCCGCAACACCCTCTGGCTCGGCCAGACCAGCATCATCCCGGTACTGCTGGTGCTGCTCGGCTGCTTCACCGTGCGCGGCGAACGCGCCGGCGGCCTGTGCGTGGGCCTCGCCGCCGCCCTGCAGCCGACCGTGCTGCTGTTCGTCCCGCTGCTGTGGTTCACCGGCCGGCGCCGGGCCGCGCTCTCCACCGCCGCCGCCTTCGCCGTGTGCACCGCGCTCGCCTGGGCCGCGATGCCGCACGACTCGCACACCTACTGGCTCCACCACATGGCGGGCGTCGGTCTCGGCGGCAAGGCCGACGCCCTCGGCAACCAGTCCCTGCACGGCGCCCTGCTGCGCCTCGGGGTCACCGGCGACCTGGAGATCGGCCTCTTCCTGCCGCTCGCCGCCGCCGTCGTGGTCCTCGCCCTGCGCCGCGCCGTCCGCTACGCCCGCGACGGCCAGCTCCTGCTCGCCGTGGCCGTCACCGGCTGCGCCGCCGTCGCCGTCTCACCCACCACCTGGGAGCACCAGCTGCTGTGGGTGCTGCTCGCGGTCGTCGGCCGGGTCGGCACCCGCGCCTCCGACCGGTACGTCTGGCCGGTCGCGGTCGTCCTGGTCACCACGCTCCCGGCCAAGATGATGCTGCCGAACGTGCCGGTGATGTACCCGCTGCGGGACAACATCGCGCTGCTCGCGGCCCTGTCCGCCGCCCTCGCCGTACCCTTCCTGCCCCGCAGCTCGCCGTACTTCCGGGACCCGACGCCCACGGAGTACGCCGAACCCGTACCCGCCCGCTTCTCCCGCGTCCCGCTCCTGCCGTTCCTGCGCAGGGTCCTCACCCGCCCCAACCTCGTCCTGGAACTGCTCCTCATACGCGTCACCTACGCGGCCTACCAGCGGGTACGGCTCGCGGCCACCGGCGGCGGTTCGGCGGGCCGGGCGACGGCCGAGCACCACGGCCGCATCGTCCTGGACACCGAGCGGTTCCTGCACATCGACATCGAGCACGCGCTCAACCACGCCGTGGCCGGTGTCGGCTGGCTGCGGGACTTCTTCGGGTTCTACTACGAGTCCTTCCACTTCGTCTTCCCGCTGACCGTCCTCGCCGTCCTCTACTGGCGCCGCCCGGTCGACTACCGCTGGGCGCGCTCCGCCCTCGGCTTCGCCACCTTCCTGGCCCTGATCGGCTTCTGGCTCTTCCCGCTGGCCCCGCCCCGCCTGATGCCGGCCCTCGGCATCATCGACACGGTCCACGGCGTCCAGGACTTCTCCAAGCCGGACTACGGCGCGCTGACCGCGCTCACCAACCAGTACGCGGCGATGCCCTCGCTGCACTTCGGCTGGGCCCTGTGGTGCGGGATCGTCATCGCGGTCATCGCCCCCAGGTGGTGGATGAAGGCCCTCGGTCTGCTCCACCCGCTGCTGACGGTCTCGGCCATCGTCGTCACCGGCAACCACTGGGTCCTCGACGCGGTCGGCGGCGCGGCGGTGGTGGGCGCCGGCTTCGCACTGGCGTACGTCTTCCAGGGACCGAGGGCGCGCACCGCCACCGTGGCGGCGGAGCGCGTCGCATCCCCCGAGCAGCCCGTGAAGGACCCGGCACCCAGCTGATCAGCGGGTCCGGGCGAGGCGTTCCTGGAGACGGGAGTGCCGGAACTGGTAGACCGGGCCGGTGGCCCGCAGCAGGTTGCGGCGGCGGGCGTCCTCCAGGAACGCCATCAGGAGCACCGGGGTGCCCTCGCGGGCGGAGAGCTGGAGCGCGGTGGCGGTGGTGGCGACGGCCGTGTTGCAGACCGGCCCGGCCATGACGGCCGTCATCAGCGCGCCCGAGAACGCTGTCATCGCGCCGAGCGGGAAGCCCAGCCACCAGCCCACCAGAGGTCCGGCCAGCAGCCCCACCGCGACCCCGGTCAGCAGGCCGAGGACCAGGCGCAGTCCGAGGTGGTGACGCCACACGTCCCTGGGGCCGACCGAACGGGTGTCCTGTACCGGTGGGCGGTTGTAGTGCTCCCGTACGTCGTCGTACCAGGAGCCCGCCCCGGCGGACAGGAACGGCACCCCCGCCACGATCTCGTGGCCGCGGCCCGTCACCAGCACCCCGGTGTACCCGAGCGGCAGGGTGGTGAGGAAGCAGAGCCACGCGGGCGGCGGGTGGTCACCCGGCAGCAGCGGGGCGGTCAGAGTCGCCGCGGTGCCGAGGACCAGCCACTCCACCACGCCCGAGACGATCGCTCCCGGCGTGAAGATGTCCCGCCAGCCGGCACTCTGCAACGGCTGCGGATCGCTGAGTTCCGCGAAGCGGTCGCCGGCCGCCCAGCCGCCCAGGACCACGCCCGGGACCCCGACCAGCACGGTGGACAGGCCCGGGGAGACCAGCCACACCACGACGAAGGTGGGCACCCCGCACACCAGGCTGACCAGCGCCCACATGGCGAGCTGTCTGGGCCGGACCTCCGCCCAGCCCGGGATGTGCCACCATCGCAGGTCCCGGTCCCTCTCCTCGGTGAGGCGCCGCGCGACGAACCGCAGGGTCCGCTCCGCCGTCTCGGCGGACCAGCGGGGTGCCGGGGTGCCGGGCCGCGCCGTGTAGGCGGCGGTGACGGCGTGGTCCAGCAGATGGTTCTCGACCTTGGCGCACGTGTCGAAGCGGGCGCTGTCGAGGAGTTCGTCCACCGGCCCGTCGTCGGCGTAGATGTCCCGTACGAGGGTGATCGCCAGCGGCTTGGCGAGGGCCAGGGCCACCGCGCTGTCCGGGGCGTGCAGCAGCCGGTCGGTGAGTGCCCGCCACGCGGCCGGCGCCGGGTCGGGCAGCTGGTCGAGCAGGTACCTGGCGGCCTCGGCCGGTTCGACGGACTGGATCTCCAGCGCGACCGCACTGCCCAGCCGGGCGCACCTCTTCGCGGTCAGTACGGCCTCCAGCGCCCGGGAGACCAGCACCAGCCGGCACGGAGCCTGCGCCAGCGCCTTCACCATCGCGCCCCGCAGTTTGTTGCCGTCGACCTCGTCGAGCCCGTCCAGGAACAGTGCCACCCGTCCCGACTCCAGGAGCTGCCGGGCCCGCTCGCGCCCGCCGCGCCCGGCGAACAGCGTGTACTCCCGGGACAGGCGCTGCGCCGCCCACTCCGCCGGCTTCTCCCGGGCCGGGTCCCAGCCGTCGAGTGTCAGCAGCACCGGCACCGGTACCCGCGCCCGCTCCCTCGCGCCGAGGTCCGGCCGGGCGCGGTGGCGCAGCGCGGCCAGGAGCAGCAGCACCGCGGTGGCAGTCTTGCCCACCGCCGGGGCGCCCAGCAGGAGCAGCCGGCCCGAGGCCAACCCGCCGTACACGGCGTGCAGTTCGTCCAGTCCGCCACCGGCCCGCAACCGCTCCTGGGTCACCGCCGCCAGCCCGGGCAGCGGCTCGAACCGGGACCACCGGCCCTCGGCGGTCGCCGCGCGGACGGGACCTGACAGGTCCCGGCTGGTCACCCGCCAGCGCGACGGCAGCGGGGCGGGATCCAGCAGCCGCCGCAGCCCGGCCTCCTCCTGCCACTGCGCCCACACCGCGCGGGCCAGCTCGTCGGCCGAGGCGTCCAGCGGGGTGAGGGGCTCGGAGCCGTAGTGGTATTGGACGTTCTGCGTGCTGCCGGCGCCGGTCTGCAGGGCGACCGGCCCGTTGAAGGCGTTGCCGGACACCCCGCCTGGTCCGGCACCGGGTACGGACCCGCTCATCCCGCCGTCCCGAAGCGGATGTCCTGGGTGCTGTGCGCGCCCGTCTGGAAGGCGACCGGCCCGCGAAAGGTGTTCCCGGACACCGTCCCGCCGGTCCCGTCGCCCCCGGTCCGCGCCCGCAGCGCGTCGAGCCCGGCCACCAGCTCGTCCCGCTCCGCCGCCGCCACGCTCTCCAGCAGCGAGGCGAACTCCTCCCGCCACAGGCGTGCCTGCACCTCGCGCCGCCACTCCCGCTCGGCCTCGTCCTCGCCCGCCGCCGCGAGGGTGGCGGCGGTGCGGTCCAGCCGCTCCAGCGCCTCACCCTCCCGGCCCGGGTCACCGCGGCCGACCAGCCGGGCGCACCGGGTCCGGAACCAGGCCCACAGGTCCGAACCGGCGGCCTCCACCACCGCGGTGCCCCCCGCCGCGGCGGCCGCCGTCATCACCTCGTCAAGCATCGCCAAACCCCCCAGTCCAGCCAGAACGTCCTGAACGTCCTGAATCAGGACAGGGACCCTAGCGCGGTACGCACTCGAACCAGACGGTTTTCCCGATTCCCGGGCCGGGGACCACGCCCCACTCGTCGACCACGGCGTCCAGCAGCAGAAGGCCCCGCCCGCACTCGGCCTCCGCCGGGGAGGCGTCCTGCGGACAGGGCAGCCTGGGGGACCCGTCGCCCACCTCCACCCGGACCGCCGACGCCAGCCGAAGCACCGCCAACGAGCAGCGCCGGTCCGGTACATGGCGTACGACGTTGGTGACCACCTCGGTCACCGCCAGCTCGACGCTGTCGGCCAGTTGCGGTAGCTCCCAGTCGTCGAGCAGGGAGCGGACGATACGACGGATGTGCCGCACCGAGTGCTCGCCGACGGTGAGGTTCATGCGGTAGTGGGGGATGTGGAGTTTCACGGGACGAGCCTCACCCGGCGCCGCTACCGTCGGCAACGGAACGGATACAACCGGTCCCGTTGTGGGCCGAGTTGCGAGAGGGGACCGTGCGTGACCCACATCAACGTCCTCGACCCGGGCGCCTCGCCGCTCGACTACTACGGCTTCGAGCTGCGCCGGTACCGGGAGGCGGCCGGCCTGACGCAGAAGCAGCTGGGGGACGTCCTCAACTACACCGGGTCACTGGTCGGCCAGATCGAAACGGCGAGAAAACTGCCCACGCCGGCGTTCAGCGAACGGGCGGACGTGGCGCTCGGCACGGGCGGACTGCTGTCCCGGCTGGTCGTACTGGTGATGCGGAGCCAACTTCCGGCTTGGTTTCAGCAGGTGGCTGAGCTTGAGGCTCGGGCGACGGAGATCTGCACCTTTCAGATGGGCATGGTCCATGGCCTGCTCCAGACCAAGGCGTACGCGCAGGCCACCCTCGGGACCATCGACGAGACCAACCTCGACGACCGCACCGCCGTGCGGCTGGCTCGGCAGAGCATCTTCGTGAAGGGTGAGCCGCCGGTCTTCTGGCTGGTCCTCAGCGAGGCCGCGCTGTACCAGGAGATCGGCGGCCCGGCCACCATGCGCGAGCAACTGGCTCACCTGTTGTCGTTCGAGTTCGACCCGCGGGTCAACATCCAAGTGCTGCCGTTTTCAGCTGGGGCGCACGCGGGATTGACCGGCTCATTCACCGTCTTCCGCTTCACGAGCGATCCGACCATCGTCTACACGGAGGGATACGGCAGCGGGCATCCGACCGCCAATCCGGACACCGTCAAGGACTGCTCGCTCCGTTACGATCATCTACAAGCCGCCGCTCTCTCCCTCAAGGACTCGGCGGAGCTGATCCGACGGGTGATGGAGGACCGCTATGGAGAGCAAGTGGCGTAAGTCGTCGTACAGCGGTGACCAGGGGGGCCAGTGCGTCGAATGCGCGGCGCTCGGTGGCCTCGCCTGGCGCAAGTCGTCGTACAGCAGCGACCAGGGCGGCGAATGCGTGGAGATCGCGGAAGCGCCCTGCACCGCCGTAGCCGTACGAGACTCCAAGACCCCCACCGGCCCGGTGCTGACCCTCGCGCCCGCCTCCTTCTCCGCCTTCCTGGAGTGGACTACAGGCGCTGAATGATCGTGCCGGTGGCCAGCCCGCCGCCCGCGCACATGGTGATGAGCGCGAACTCCTTGTCCGCTCGCTCCAGTTCGTGCAGGGCGGTGGTGATCAGGCGGGCCCCGGTCGCCCCCACCGGGTGACCGAGGGCGATCGCACCGCCGTTGACGTTGACCTTGTCCAGGTTCTGGTCGAAGACCCGGGCCCAGCTCAACACCACCGACGCGAAGGCCTCGTTGATCTCGACGAGGTCGATGTCCTTCAGGGACATGCCGGCCTTGCCCAGCACCGCGCGGGTCGCGTCGATCGGGCCGTCGAGGTGGAAGTGCGGGTCGGCGCCCACCAGCGCCTGGGCGACGATCCGCGCCCGGGGCCGAAGCTTCAGCGCCCGCGCCATCCGTTTCGACGCCCACATGATCGCCGCCGCGCCGTCCGAGATCTGCGACGAGTTGCCCGCCGTGTGGACGGCCGTCGGCATCACCGGCTTGAGCCGGGCCAGCGCCTCCGCCGACGTGTCCCGCAGGCCCTCGTCCTTGTCGACGAGGCGCCACATGCCCTGGCCGGCGTGCTGCTCCTCCTCGGTGGTGGGGACCTGGACGGCGAAGGTCTCGCGCTTGAAGCGCTCCTCGGACCAGGCGGCGGCGGCCCGTTCCTGGGAGAGCAGCCCGAGGGAGTCGACGTCGGCGCGGGTCAGCCCACGGTGGCGGGCGATCCGCTCGGCCGCCTCGAACTGGTTCGGGAGATCGACGTTCCACTCGTCGGGGAAGGGCTTGCCGGGACCGTGCTTGGAGCCCGAGCCCAGCGGCACCCGTGACATCGCCTCGACCCCGCAGCTGATCCCGACGTCGATGACGCCCGCCGCGATCATGTTGGCGGTCATGTGCGAGGCCTGCTGCGAGGAGCCGCACTGGCAGTCGACGGTCGTGGCGGCCGTCTCGTACGGCAGCCCCATGGCCAGCCAGGCCGTACGCGCGGGGTTCATGGACTGCTCGCCGGCGTGGGTCACCGTGCCGCCGACGACCTGCTCGACGGCGTCGGCGGGGATGCCGGTGCGGCCGAGGAGTTCCCGGTAGGTCTCGCCCAGCAGATAGGCGGGATGGAGGTTGGCGAGCGCGCCGCCGCGCTTGCCGATGGGGGTGCGTACGGCTTCGACGATCACGGCTTCCGCGGCCATGGGGGCTCGTCCTCTCCTCGGTCACCCGCGCGGCGCGGGCGCGTCCCGGCCCGGCCCGCCACGCAGAACTAGAACGCGTACCAGTTCTCCGTGCAGTGTGCTGACCAGCTGTCCAGAACGGCAAGGGGCGTGCAAGTAATTGGGGTGCCCGTGCCCCTTGCCTCTTGTAGAACCCGTTACTACCTTCACGGCATCCGTGAGTTCCTGATGGTCCGTCAGATGGTGGGAGTGAGTCGCTCATGCCCTGTCCCGCGCTGCCCGACGGGTTCGACTTCACCGACCCCGATCTGCTGCACCACCGGGTGCCCCTGCCGGAGTTCGCCGCGCTGCGCCGGGCGGAGCCGGTCCGCTGGATCCCGCAGCCGCACGGTCTGGCGGGCTTCGCCGACGACGGCTACTGGGCCGTCACCCGGCACGCGGACGTCAGGTACGTCTCCACGCACCCCGAGATCTTCTCCTCGTACCTCAACACGGCGATCATCCGCTTCAAGGAGGGCATGGACCGGGCGTCGATCGACGCGCAGCGGCTGATCCTGCTGAACATGGACCCGCCGGAACACACGCGGGTCAGGCAGATCGTGCAGCGCGGTTTCACCCCGCGCGCGATCCGGGCGCTGGAGGACCGGCTGCGGGCCCGCGCCCGGTCGATAGCCTCGGCCGCCGGTGCCCGCTCCGGTCCCTTCGACTTCGTCACCGAGGTGGCCTGCGAACTCCCGCTCCAGGCCATCGCGGAACTGATCGGCTTCCCCCAGGAGGACCGCTCCAAGATCTTCGACTGGTCCAACAAGATGATCGCCTACGACGATCCGGAGTACGCGATCACGGCGGAGGTGGGCGCCGAGTCGGCCGCCGAGATCATCTCGTACGCGATGAACATGGCGGCGGAACGCAAGCGGTGCCCGGCGCACGACATCGTCACCACGCTGGTGGCCGCCGAGGACGAGGGCAACCTCAACTCGGACGAGTTCGGCTTCTTCGTCCTGATGCTGGCGGTGGCGGGCAACGAGACGACCCGCAACGCCATCACCCACGGCATGCACGCCTTCCTGACCCACCCCGAGCAGTGGGACCTCTTCAAGCGCGAACGCCCCGGGACGACCGCCGAGGAGGTGGTCCGCTGGGCGACCCCGGTCAATTCCTTCCAGCGCACGGCCACCCAGGACACCGAACTCGGCGGCCAGCACATCCGCAAGGGCGACCGGGTCGGCCTCTTCTACGCCTCGGCCAACCACGACCCCGAGGTCTTCGCCTCCCCCGACGCCTTCGACATCACCCGCGACCCCAACCCCCACCTCGGCTTCGGCGGTGGAGGCCCCCACTACTGCCTCGGCAAGTCCCTCGCGGTCCTGGAGATCGACCTGATCTTCAACGCGGTCGCGGACACCCTGCCCGGCCTGCGTCTGGCGGACGCCGACCCCCGCCGCCTGCGTTCGGCGTGGATCAACGGCGTGAAGGAACTCCAGGTGACGACCGCCCCGGCGTAATCGTCGAAGAACGGTCACTCCCGGCCGGAGGCCACCAGCGCCAGCACCCCGGAGGCCAGGGCCGCGACCAGCAGCGGCGGCGCCAGGTCGTGGTGGACCACCAGCCACGCGCCCAGGGCGGCGCCGGCCAGCATCGCCACGACCGCCGCCGTGCGGCGCGGGGAGCGGTGGCCGGAGGCGTCGCCCAGCCGGGAGTCGGAGGCCAGCCCGGTCAGGGTCATGGTCAGGACCGTGGTGGTGAGGTCGGGGACGCCCAGTTTGCGGACCGTCGCGTTGCGCAGGCCCATGGCGAAGGCGGTGAGGGCGATGAGGGCGTACCGCGTCGGCGCCCCGTGCGGCCAGGCGAAGGCCACCGCCGCCGACGCCCCGACCAGCACCGCCTCCGCAGCCAGCGTCAGCCGGGCCCAGGTGCGGCGCGGGCCGGAGCCGAAACGGGCCGCCACCCTGCCGCCCGTCACCGCGCCGAGCAGGAAGCAGACGAGGGAGGTCACCGTGTGCGGGACGGAGAAGCCCGGCGCGCCCGCCGCCGCGAAACCGAGGACCACCACGTTGCCGGTCATGTTCGCCGTGAAGACGTGGCCCAGGCCCAGATAGCTGACCGCGTCGATCAGACCGCTCACCACCGTCAGCGCCAGCAGCACCGCCACCAGGCGAATCCCGCGGTCCCTGGTCGTCCCGCCGTCGTCGGGGACGGTCCCGCCGTCGTGGGCCGTCCCGCCGCTCCCGGTCGCCCCGTCGCCCTCGGTCGTCGTCATCGGTCCACCATGACATCCGTGACATCGGTGGCGCACATACGCGCGCACCCCCGCCCGTCAGGGGGCGAGGGTGCGGGTCTGGACCGGCGAGCCGTTGACCGCGGGGGGTCTCAGCTGGTGGTGCCGGAGGTCACGTGGTGCCTCGGCGGGGGAGCGGCCCGGATCCAGCGGGTCGAATCCAGCGGATCAGGTCCGGGACGGGACGGCTCAGTACCAGCCGTTCGCCTGCCAGAAGTTCCACGCGGCGGCCGGGCTGCCGTAGCGGGAGTTCATGTAGTTCAGGCCCCACTTGATCTGGGTGGCCGGGTTGGTCTTCCAGTCGGAACCGGCGGACGCCATCTTGGAGGCCGGCAGCGCCTGGACCAGGCCGTAGGCGCCGGAGGAGCTGTTGGTGGCGGAGATGTTCCAGCCGCTCTCACGCGAGACGATCTTGTCGAACGCGCTGTACTGCTTGGCGTCCGGGATCATCTTGTGCGCGATCGCCTGGGCCGAGGAGCCCGAGGCGGCCTGGGCGGGCGCCGCGGTCAGGGCCATGCCGGCGGTGGCGGCGACCACGGCGGCGGCGGTGAGGGCCTTCTTCGGGGAAGCGATGCGGCGGATGAAGGAGACGGTCACAGGAAACCTCTTGGGTGGGGGACAGGGGATCGCCCGTACTCGGGAGCCACACGAGGTGGCCCGCCGCATACGTCGGCGCCGCGGCCCGGGAGGGCTCGTGGCGCCTGGCGACTGCTCCAGAGAAACAGGCTCCGGGATCGTCCGCAATGACCCCTTTTACTAGTTGTGGCCGAATCGAGGGGAAAGGTCGTCTGTGTGAGCTGGCTCTCAAACCCCAGGTCAGCGGGGGTATGGAAACGGACATATCGGACAAGGCGGGGTACGGCCCCGCGTCGTAGGTGACGTGCGTCATGTGGGGTGCTTCACCGACTCGCTGACCGGACGCGTACGAGCGCTCACCCAGCGGGTGCGTCGAATGTGACCGCGGTCTCGAAAGCGGCCCGTCGGGTGGCCCGGCGCAGCGCCCGCAGCAGGGCCGGACCCAGAGCCAGGGTCAGGGCGACCGTGCACAGGGCCCGGCCCAGGTCCCAGCCGAGCGAGGTGGCCAGGCAGTACGCGAGGAACCGGGCCAGGTTGGCGGGCACACCGGCGCGCGGGTCGAAGGCGATGTCCGAGGACAGCGCGCCCAGGAAGGGCCAGCCCGCCAGATTCATGACGGTGCCGTAGGCGAAGGCCGCCAGGAAGCCGTAGGCGGACAGCATCAGCAGCTCGGCCCGGCCGCGCAGGCGGGCGGCGCCCGGCAGCAGCCCCGCGCCCATCGTGAACCAGCCCATGGCCAGCATCTGGAACGGCATCCACGGCCCCACACCGCCGGTGAGCAGCGCGGACGCGAACATCGTCACCGCGCCGAGCACGAACCCGAAGCCGGGCCCCAGCACCCGCCCGCTCAGCACCAGCAGGAAGAACATCGGCTCGATACCGGCCGTCCCCGCACCGATCGGCCGCAGCGCCGCCCCGGTCGCCGCCAGCACGCCCAGCATGGCGACCGCCTTCGGGCCGAGCCCCGACTCCGAGATCGTCGCGGCCACGACGGCGACCAGCAGTACCAGCAGCCCCGCGAACAGCCACGGCGCGTCCTGGGCGTGGGCACTGATCCGGGACGTGGGCGGGGCCAGGAACGGCCAGCCGAAGGCGGCCACCCCCACCGCTCCGACCAGGGCGAGGGCGGCCAGCGAGCGGGGGCCGAGCCGGACCGGGCGCGGGGCGGCGCTCACGACAGGGCCCGCCTGACCTCGGCGACCGTGAGCCACTGCCGAGGCGCCAGGATCTTGGTCACCTGCGGGGCGAAGGACGGCGAGGACACCACGATCTCGGCCGTCGGACCGTCGGCGATCACCTCGCCGTCGGCCAGCAGCACCACCCGGTGCGCGATCTCGGCGGCCAGCTCCACGTCGTGCGTGGCCAGCACGATCGCGTGCCCCTCGGCCGCGAGACCGCGCAACACGGCGACCAGGCGGGACTTGGCCGCGTAGTCGAGGCCGCGCGTCGGCTCGTCGAGCAGGAGCAGTGGAGGGCGGGCCGTCAGGACGACGGCCAGGGCGAGCGTCAGCCGCTGGCCCTCGGAGAGGTCGCGCGGGTGGGTGTCGTCCGTGATGCCCGGCAGCAGCTCCGAGACCAGCGCCCGGCAGGTGCCGGGGTCGGCCCCCGCGTCCCGGTCGGCGGCCCCGCACTCGGCGGCCACCGTGTCGGCGTACAGCAGGTCGCGCGGTTCCTGCGGGACGAGACCGACCCGGCGTACGAGGTCACGGGGCGCGAGCCGGTGCGGCACCGCCCCGCCCACCCGCACCGCGCCGGCGGTCGGCTCGACCAGCCCGACGAGCGAGCCCAGCAGCGTGGACTTCCCGGCGCCGTTGCGGCCCATCAGGGCGATCGTCTCGCCGGGGGCGACGGTGAGGTCGACCCGGCGCAGGGCGTCCACGCGTCCACGGCGGACGGCGAGGGAACGGACTTCGGCGACCGTGGGCCGGGGAAGGGGGTCCGCTTCGCGCTGGGCGCGCCGGAAGAGACGCCTACGGGGGGCTACCGGCGGGACGGGCTTCACGGCGGCCTGCGGCGCGGCCTCGGGTGCGGGCTCGGGTGTGGCCTGCGGTACGACCTTGGGTGTGGCCTCGGGTGTGGCCTGCGGTACGACCTTGGGTGTGGCCTCGGGTGTGGCCTGCGGTACGACCTTGGGTGCGGGCTCGGGTGTGGCCTGTGGTGCGACCTTGGGTGCGGGCTCGGGTGTGGCCTGCGGTGCGACCTTGGGTGTGGCCTCGGGTGTGGCCTGCCGTGTGGCCTGTGGCGCGGCCTCCGGTGCGACCTTCGGTGCGGTCTGCGGCGGGGCCTCGGGTGTGGCCTGTCGTGCGGCCTGCGGTGCGACCTCGGGTGTGGCCTCCGGTGTGGCTTGCGGCGTGACTTCCGGTGCTGTCTGCGGTGAGGCCTTCCTCGCTGCCTCCGGAGGAGGGGGTACCGCCCGGTCCCCGAGGCGTTCGCGCAGGGCGCCGGCGCGGCGGCGGGCGTCGCGGACCGTCAGCGGCAGCGGGGACCAGCCCGCCAGCCGGCCCAGCTCCACCACCGGCGGACACACCGGCGAGACGGCCATGATCTCGGCCGGGGCGCCCAGGCGCGGGGCGGCGCCGGGGGCCGGCAGGAGGGCGACCCGGTCGGCGTACTGGACGACGCGTTCCAGGCGGTGCTCGGCCAGCAGGACCGTCGTACCGAGGTCGTGGACCAGGCGCTGCAGGACCGCCAGGACCTCCTCGGCGGCGGCCGGATCCAGGGCGGAGGTCGGCTCGTCCAGGACGAGGACCTTCGGATGCGGAGTGAGGACCGAGCCGATGGCGACACGCTGCCGCTGCCCGCCGGACAGTGTGGCGATCGGCCGCTCGCGCAGCTCGGCCAGGCCCAGCAGGTCCAGGGTCTCCTCGACGCGCCGCCGCATCACGTCCGGGGCGAGCCCCAACGACTCCATCCCGTAGGCGAGTTCGTCCTCGACCGTGTCCGTCACGAAGTGCGCCAGCGGATCCTGGCCCACCGTGCCGACGACATCGGCGAGTTCGCGCGGCTTGTGCGTACGCGTGTCCCGGCCCGCGACCGTGACCCGGCCGCGCAGGGTGCCGCCGGTGAAGTGCGGGACCAGCCCGCTGACCGTGCCCAGGAGGGTGGACTTGCCGACGCCGGACGGCCCGACGAGAAGGACCAGTTCGCCCTCGGGCACCTCGAAGTCGACGCCCCGGACGGTGGGTTCGGCCGCGCCCTCGTAGGTGACGCCGACCTCCTCGAAGCGGATCACCATGGCTCCCTGGGGACGACGAAGGCGGGCAGAAGGGCGAGCAGCACGGCCGCCGCCGGCCACAGCGGCAGGGTGGGCGCGACCAGCGGTACGACCCCCGGGTGCAGCGCGGCGGGGTCCTCGGCCGAAGCCCACGCCAGCAGCGCGGCCACCGCCGCCCCGGAGCCCGCGACCAGCCAGGCGCGAACACCCCACGGGTCCGGGCGGTAACGGGTGCGCAGGGTACGGCGGCCGCCCAGGCGCAGGCCCGCGAGGGCCGCGGCACAGCCGGCCAGCAGTACCGGCACACCGTAGGTGCCGCCCTCGGCGGTGAGCAGACCGTACGTTCCCGCGCAGACACCGAGCAACCCGCCCAGGGTGAGCGCGGCCGTCGTACGGCGGACCGGGGCGGGAACGTCGGCGGTGCGGCCGTAACCGCGGGCGTCCATCGCGGCGGCGAGCGCCACCGACCGCTCCAGCGCGCCCTCCAGGACCGGCAGTCCGACCTGCAGCAGACCGCGCACGCCCCGGTCCGGACGCCCCCGCAGCCGGCGGGCGGCCCGCAGCCGCCGCACGTCGGCGATGAGGTTCGGCGCGAAGGTGAGGGCGACGACCACGGCCACACCCATCTCGTACAGCGCCCCCGGGAGGGACTTCAGCAGCCGGGCCGGGTCGGCGAGGGCGTTCGCGGCGCCGACACAGACGAGGAGCGTGGCCAGCTTCAGGCCGTCGTAACAGGCGAACACCAGGGCCTCCGCCGTCACCTCACCGCCCAGCCGGATGCCCTGCGCCCAGTGGGGGAGCGGGACTTCGGGGAGGGTGAGGAGGACATGGGTGCCCGGGATCGGGGAGCCGAGGAGGACCGCGAAGACGAGCCGGACGAGGAGGACGGCGAGGGCGAGCCGGACGAAGCCGGCGTAGGAGCGGGACCAGGGGGCGGCGGTGCGGTGGGTGGCCACCACATAGCCGGAAGCACCGGCGAGGAGGGCGAGCAGGAGGGGGTTGGTGGTGCGGCCGGCGGCGGTGCCGAGGCCCAGCGCCCAGAGCCACCAGGCGCCGGGATGGACCGGGGTCCGGCTACGCATTGCGGCGCCGCCTGGCCTGCCACACCGCGGCCCCGGCCAGGAGGACGACCACACCGGCCCCGGCCGGCAGCCCCAGGGAGGGCCCGGGGTGCTTCGCCGGTGCCGGGGCCGTGGTCGTCGTCGGGTCAGCGGACTCTCCCCCGGGACTCCCGCCGGCCGACACCTGTTCCCCGCACCCCTGCCGCGGATACCCGGCGATGGCGCACAGCAGCGCGTTGGTGTCGTAGCGCAGCGGCGGGGCGACCGAGGCCAGGGCGTCGGCGGTGGTCGCGTCGGGGGAGACGCGGGCGCAGGCCGTACGGGGCGCGGGCGGCCGCTCGCCCGACGGCGCGTCCTGGGGCGTACCGAAGTCGAGGACCAGCGCCACCCGTTTGCTGCCCGCCCGCGCGGGCGTCGCCGCGCAGATCGTGCCGAACCCGCCCGTGCCGCGTGGCCGTGTCGCGTCGGCCGAGTCCTCGCTCACCGCGAAGCGGAAGCCCTGCACGTCACCGTCGGACGGGCGGGCGGTCGACGGGCCCTGGGTGGCGTACGTCCAGTGGCCGCCGGACCGTTCCCAGAACGACCAGTACCGGTAGCCGGCGGCCCGCGCCTGCCCGGCGGCGGCGCACAGCACCCAGACGGCGAGGAGCAGGGCCCCGGCGCGGCGCACGGCGATCACGGCCGCCGCTTCCCGCGACGGCCGCTGAGCAGGAAGCCGATGCCGATGCCGGCGACCAGGCCCACGCCGACGATCCACCAGACGCCGGCGCCCGAACCCTTGGTGTGCTTCGTGGCCTTCTCGGCCCCGGCGGGGTGTGCCGCCGGCGCCGGGCCCGTCGCGTCGAGGGCCGCCACGAGGTCGGTGCCGCCGAAGGCGTGCGGGTCGGCGCCCAACGCGTGCGCCGCGAGGATCAGTTCGGCGTAGGCGGCCGGGCCGCTCTGCTTCGCCCACGGCGTGGCGTTCTTCTCCAGCCAGGCGTACGGCTCGCGCGCCTCGGCGGTCCAGCCCAGTGCGGCGAGGGCGACGACCGTGTCGGCGGTGTTCCCGAAGTCGGGCTGGTCCTTGGCGCCGGGGAGGACGGACTTCAGGTAGCCGGTGCCGTGGACCTGGGCCGACAGGTAGGCGGCACCGTTGCGGGCGACCTCTCCAGGTGTGAGCGGCTTGCCGGAGCCGGCGCAGCCGTGGGCCCCCTCGGGTGTCCTGCCGGGCGCCACCACGAACCCCTGGCCGAGGGCGGCGGGCACACCGGCCGCCGTCGCGTCCGCGTTGGCGGCGAGCGTGCCCTTCTTGTCCGGCTGGTAGGCGAGACCGCCCCCGCCGTCCTTGTCGCACGGCACCGACCACTTGGCGAGCAGTGCGAACGGCGTCCCGCCCCCGGCACCGCGCGGCCGGCCGGGATCCTCCCCGGCCGCCTTCAGCGCGCCGACGACCACGGAGGTGGAGTTGGTGTCGCTGGGGCCGCCCGGCGCGTAGCCCCAGCCGCCGTCCTCGTTCTGCGCCTTCTTCAGCCAGTCGGCCGCCCTGCGGACCGCGCCGTCGTGCCCGCCGAGCGCCGCCAGGGCCTGTACGGCCGCCGCCGTGCTGTTGGTGTCGGCCTGGGCGGCCGTCGCCTCGCAGGACTTGGCGGGGTCGGGGCGGAAGGCGGCGAAGCCGCCGCTCGCGCACTGCTGGCCGGTGAGCCAGCCGACGGCCGCGGCGGCGGGCCGGACGCCGACGGTGTGCTGGGCGAGCAGCGCGAGGGACTGGCGCCAGACGCCGTCGTACTTCGGGTCGGTGGTGCCGTACAGCCCCGACGGTGCCGGGGAGGGGGACGGGGACGATGCGGCGGTGGCCGGTGCTGCGGCGGTGGCCATCAGGCCGACTGCGGCCAGAGCCGTGGCGCTGCGGCGGACGTTCATGGTCGGCGACTGCCTCTCCCTGAAGAGAGCCGGGCAGCGCGGGACACCCCGGGCGGCTCGGCTCCGTAGACCTCGACGGTGCGTCAGCGCCGGAATCGCCCCGGCTTCCTCCCGTACGGGTGTGACGACGACCCGGCCACCTTACCGGCAGCGCTGCGGGGCTTCCGGGGGTGGGGCACCAGGGCCTATGCGGCGTGCGGGGTACGGGCGAGGGGGGTGACGGCGGCGCTCAGATGGCGGGCCATCCGGCGCAGCGCGTGCTCGCACTGTGCCGGGGTCTCGGCGACCGCCACCCAGTGCGCGAGCCGGTCGGCCGCGCCCGCCGACGGGCCCGCCGTGACCGGGTTGCCGACGTGCTGGGTGAGCACCATGCGCTCGGCGTACGGCTCGTG
The DNA here is from genome assembly GCF_042869815.1 of Streptomyces sp. NPDC006739. NCBI lineage: Bacteria > Bacillati > Actinomycetota > Actinomycetes > Kitasatosporales > Streptomycetaceae > Streptomyces > Streptomyces sp. NPDC006739. The sequence goes on along the minus strand of NZ_JBIAGM010000002.1, from coordinate 597,852 downwards.
GGCGGCGGCCGGGTCCAGGTCCAGGTGGGCCAGGTGTCCGGTGACGGCCGGGTAGGCGAACTGGATCGCGGCGGCCCGCTGCCGGGTGGGGGCCACGTCCGGGACCTGGCCGGTGGCGAGTTCGGCGGCGGCCCGCGCGAGGTCGACGCCGGTCGCACGCTTGACCAGCAGCGGGATCAGGTCGCCGGGCAGGTGCGCGGCGACGTCGGTGACGCGGGGGCCGCGGGCGGTGAGGCACAGCCCGATGTGCAGGACGCCCCGCGAGATGCCGGTCGCGCGCACGGTCCGTTCGACGGTCTGCCGCAGGAACGGGTTGTGCAGCAGCCCGTCATGGGCGTGCACGGTGTGCCGCAGCGGCTGCCGGGCGGGCGGCGGGCCCAGGGTCGTACGGGTGAGCGCGGTGATCCGGACCTCGCCGTCGAGGACGACGGTCTCGGCGGAGATACGGGGGTCGACGGGGGTGTCGTGGCCGCCCGGCTGCGGCTCGGGGTCCCACGGGTCGGCCAGCGGCACCCGGTGGCGGGACAGCAGGGACCGTAACTCGGCGCGGTCGGCGCAGGCGGCCGCCGTGCCGGGGGAGACGCCGGGCAGCCCCAACTGCCCGGCGATCCGTGCGGCGGCGACCAGGTGATGCCTCGCGAGGGTCAGCACGCCGCGGACCGCGTGCCGTGCCGCGTACCGCGTCACGGCTGCCGCCGTCGCCTCGCCCCGGCCGGGATCGGCGGCCAGATGCCCGGCCAGGAAGGGGCGCGCCCAGGCCGGCGGGGCCGCGTCGACCAGCAGCACCGGGCGGACCGCCGCGATCCCGGCGAGCGGGAACTCGCCGCACGCGGGATCCCGGCCGGCGCCGAGCAGAAGGACGGGCCGCGGCATCGGCGCCTCACCTTCGTGGGGAGGAGGCGGTCGGATGACGCCCCGGATGCTGCTCCCCCGTAGGCAGCACCCGGAGCGGGTCAGATCGTGGCCGTGCCTGGTGATCCTCGCCTCTGCCGCCCCAACTGTCAACGATTGCTGCCTCTTTGAGCAAGCGTCGCTGCATGTCTGGCCGGTGGACGGGCGATCGGTTAGCCTCGCGTCAGCCCAGCCACCGATCGTGACGACGCACCCAGGGGGGACCTCGGTGAGTGACGCCCATGCCCCGCTGGCCGGCCTGCTGCAACGGCTCGGGGAGCTGACCGGACGCCCCGGACAGCCCGGCCGGCTGCCGGAGGTCCTGGACGTGGCCGACCTGTCCTACCGCGCCGGCATCCCCGTCGGTGTCGTGGTGGAACTCCTCGCCGGCGGTACCGCGCCCGAGGCCGGACTGGCCGAACGGGTGCGGCAGCGCCTGGACTTCATCCGCGAGACCCGGCGCCGGCCCGACGGCAAGCGCTACTCGCTGGACGAGCTGGCGCGGATCGCCGGGACCAGCAGGCAGTGGCTGAGCGAGTGGCGCAAGAGCGGTATGCCGAGCCTTGAACACACCGACCGGCTGCGGAGGTTCTTCGGCCTGCCCGCCGGCTTCTTCACCGCCGACGAGCCGGAGGCGCTGTTCGAGGCGCTGCAACCGGTGGTGCAGTCGCTGGAGGCCGAGTCGGACCCGCTGCTGCGGCTGCGCGAGAGCGGGCTCGTCCGGCTGGCCGCCCGCGCCCCGCAGATGAACGCCCGCCAGCTCGCCACCCTCGCGGACCTGGCGGAGATGATCATCTCCGCCGAGAACGTGGAACGTGCCGGGCGGCCCGAGCGCGTCGAGCGTGCGTGAGGCGACGGGACTCACTCCCCGCCGACCGTCGGGGTCGGACCCCCGAACGGCAGGTTGAGCACCCGGGTGGCCAGCAGCCACTTGCCGTCGACGCGGCGGAAGGTGTCCGTGTAGTCACCGACCTGGACGGGCGGTCCGGCGGGGACCAGTCCGCCCCGGTGGCCGTCGACCCGGTGCGTCGCGAAGTACGAGGTGCCGGTGGCCGTCTCCGGTGAGTCCACGGTGACCAGGATGTTGGTCATCAGACGGCGCGAGAGCCGGTCGTCCGGGCGGGAGCCGAAGTAGGCGCGCAGCGCCTCCCGGCCACTGACCAGACGCCCGCCCGCCGGCCACTCCCAGGTGCCGTCCTCGGTGAACAGGTCGGCCACCGCGGACGGATCGCCGAGGTCCAGGCGGCGGACGAAGTGCAGGATCAGGTGCTCGCAGGCGTGTTGCGCGCGGATCCGCTCGAGGAGGTCCATGAGGACTGTGTAACAGCCGTGCCCCGGGCGGCGCGATCGGATTACACCCCCGGTCACCGCACCGGCGGCCGGCTACACCGCCACGTAGGCCACCGGCTCGCCCCCCGTCGCCGGTTCCGCCCGGCCCAGCTTCACCAGGCGTCGCAGATGTGCCTCCGCCTCCGAGACGGCGATGTTCCTCGACCCGTGCGGGATCTGGTCCCAGGGCCGGTTCCACTCCATCCGCTCGGCCAGCTGCCAGGGGGTCAGCGGTTCGGCGAGCAGCGACAGCAGCCCGGCGAGGCGGTCCTCGTGGTGGGCCAGCAACTCCCGGACGCGGGCGGGCGCGTCGGTGAAGGCGTGCTGGTGGGCCGGGAGCACCTCGGCGGGGGACAGCCGGCCGACGCGCTCCAGGGAGTCGAGGTAGTCGCCGAGGGGGTCGGTGACCGTGGTGTCGTCGGGATCCTCGTACAGGCCGATGTGCGGGGTGATCTCGGGGAGCAGGTGGTCGCCGGAGAAGAGACGCCCGTGGCCCGGGAGCCGGGCGGGGTGCTCCTCCTCCAGGTGCAGGCAGACATGGCCCGGCGTGTGCCCCGGCGTCCAGATGGCGCGCAGCCGCCGCCCCGGGAGGCCGAGGAGTTCGCCCGGGACGATCTCACGGTCGGGCAGGGCGGGGGAGAGGCCGGGCAGGACGCGGTGGGGGGGCGTGCGCAGCGGGGCCACGTGCTCGTCCGGCGCCCCGGCCGCCGTGAGCTTGGCGGCCATGTACGTGAACCACCGCTCGGGCCGGGTCTCCCGGGTGCGCCGCACGATCGCCGCGTCGGCCGCGTGCATCGCGATCCAGGCGCCGGAGGCCTCACGCACCTTGCCCGACAGGCCGTGGTGGTCGGGATGATGGTGGGTGACGACGACGCCGTGGATCTCGCCGACGGAGGTGCCGCAGGCGGCCAGCCCCTCGGCCAGCTCGGTCCAGGACACCGGGTCGTCCCAGCCGGTGTCGATCAGGACGGGGCCGCGGTCGGTGTCGACGACGTACACCAGGGTGTGGCCGAGGGGGTTGTCCGGGATGGGGACCCGTACGGACCGTATGCCCCCGCCATGATCGAACGTCTTCGTCATCTGCCCTCCGCTTCACGGCCATTGCCCACTATAACCAGACCTGATATCAGTTTCTGAAACACCGTCAGAAACGAGGGCAGTGGCGATGGCCGAGCTGATGGAGCACGGACAGCTGTTCATCGGCGGGGAGTTGACCGACCCGCTCGGCGAGGACGTCATCGAGGTGATCTCCCCGCACACCGAGGAGGTCATCGGGCGGGTGCCGCACGCCTCGCGGGAGGACGTCGACCGGGCGGTGGCGGTCGCGCGCCGAGCCTTCGACGAGGGGCCCTGGCCGCGGACGACCCTGGACGAGCGGATCGAGGTCGTCACCCGGATCAAGGACGCGATCGCCGTACGGCACGAGGAGATCGCCCGCGTGATCTCGTCCGAGAACGGGTCGCCGTACTCCTGGAGCGTCCTCGCGCAGGCCCTCGGCGCGATGATGGTGTGGGACGCGGCGATCACGGTCGCGCGGGACTTCACGTACGAGGAGACGCGGAACGGGGTGCTGGGGAAGATCCTGCTGCGGCGCGAGCCGGTCGGGGTCGTCGCCGCCGTGGTCCCCTGGAACGTCCCGCAGTTCGTCGCCGCCGCCAAGCTCGCGCCCGCGCTGCTCACCGGCTGCGCGGTGATCCTCAAGCCGTCGCCCGAGTCGCCGCTGGACGCCTACCTCCTCGCCGAGATCACCAAGGAGGCCGGGCTGCCCGAGGGTGTGCTGTCCGTCCTGCCCGCCGACCGCGAGGTCAGCGAGTACCTGGTCGGGCACCCGGGGATCGACAAGGTCTCCTTCACCGGCTCGGTCGCGGCGGGCCGGCGGGTGATGGAGGTGGCGTCGCGGAACCTGACGCGCGTGACGCTGGAACTGGGCGGGAAGTCGGCGGCGGTGGTGCTGCCGGACGCGGACGTCGCGACCTCGGTGGCCGGGATCGTGCCGGCGGCCTGGATGAACAACGGGCAGGCGTGCGTCGCCCAGACCCGCATCCTGTTGCCGCGATCGCGCTACGACGAGTTCGCCGAGGCCTTCGCGCAGGCGGCGGGCGCGCTCGTGGTCGGCGACCCGCTGGACCCGGCGACCCAGGTCGGCCCCCTGGTCGCCCAGCGCCAGCAGCGGCGCAACCTCGACTACATCCGCATCGGCCAGGAGGAGGGCGCCAAGATCCTCACCGGTGGCGGGCGCCCGCCCGGCCTGGACCGGGGCTGGTACGTCGAGCCGACCCTCTTCGGCGACGTCGACAACTCCATGCGGATCGCGCGGGAGGAGATCTTCGGCCCGGTGATCTGCCTGCTTCCCTACGGCGACGAGTCCGAGGCCCTCAGGATCGCCAACGACTCGGAGTACGGGCTGAGCGGCAGCGTGTGGACGGCCGACGTCGCGCACGGCATCGAGGTGGCCAGGCGGGTCCGTACCGGCACCTACTCGGTGAACACCTTCAGCCTCGACATGCTCGGCCCGTTCGGCGGCTACAAGAACAGCGGCCTGGGACGGGAGTTCGGGCCGGAGGGGTACGGCGAGTACCTGGAGCACAAGATGATCCACCTCCCGGCCGGCTGGGAGGGGTGAGGGACGGTGACACCTCCCGGGCGAGCGAATCCGGGCGCGGGGGCGGGCGACCGCTGGCACGTCGACGTCGACCGTTCCCTGTGTATCGGCTCCGCCCAGTGCGTCCATCACGCCCCCGACGGCTTCCGGCTCGACACCGCCCGCCAGTCCCACCCGGCCGAACCGGACACCGGCGCGGCCGAACAGGTCCTGGCGGCGGCGGAGAACTGCCCGGTGGAGGCCATCACCATCACCCTGCTGGGCAGCGGGGAACCGGTGTTCCCGCCCGAGGAGTGACCGGCGGTCCACCGGCGATCCGGGGGTAAAAAATCCGATTCGGGGTATTGCATCCGGGAGTGGGCGTTCTATCCTGGAAGTGGCCTACGGGACGAGTGAGGGAGTTCGACCGGAGTAGCCGACTCGGGCGAGACGTCCCACGGGCATCCGCCGGGGCCGACGTCGACGGTCAGACTGAGAGGCCGGAAGGCAGCAGTTGGGCCGGAAGGCGACCCCCAGCACCTGATCCGGGTAATACCGGCGAAGGGAACCCGTCTCGTAGGTTCTTCGCGTGCGCTCGCCGGTTCTCCTCGCGCGTCCGCCAGGTCTCCTCGCGCGCCCGCTACCGGCGTTCGGCCGGTTCCGTCAGGTCGATCAGACGGCACACCGTCTCGATGTCGATCTTGACCTGGGCGATCGAGGCCCGGCCGGACAGCCAGGTGACCAGGGCCGAGTGCCAGGTGTGCTCGATGACCCGGACGGCGGACAGCTGCGCGGGCGTGGGATCCGCCAGGCCCATCGCGTCCAGGATGATCACCGTCGTCTGCCGGGAGACCTGGTCCACCTCGGGGGAGACGCTGCGGTCGGCGAAGGTGAGGGCCCGCACCATCGCGTCGGCCAGATGGGGCTCGCGCTGCAGGGCGCGGAAGGCCCGCATCAGGGTCTCCGCCACCCGCTCCGCCGCGGTGTCACCCGCCGGCGGCTTCTTGCGCAGGGTGCCGTGCATGTGCTCCAACTGGTCCTGCATGGTGGCGACCAGCAGATGGACCTTCGAGGGGAAGTAGCGGTAGAGCGTGCCGAGGGCCACCTGCGAGGACTCGGCCACCTCCCGCATCTGCACCGCGTCGAAACCGCCCCGGCTGGCCAGCTGCGCGCTCGCGTGCAGGATCCGGCGCCGGCGGGCCTCCTGGCGCTCGGTGAGCGCGGAGGACGGGGGTCCCCCCGCGCGAGCGGAGCCGAGGGCGGGGGAGGTTCGGGGGCTGACTTCCGCAGGCATGGGTCCCGTTCCGTGACACTCGGTGAGGCAGCCGGTGAAGGCGGTGATCATCCAGCATGGCAGGGGTGGCCGCCGTGGCGCGAATCACCTGATCCACTGCTCACAGCACCCTTACCTGCCGGTAGATTCGGAGCCTCTTGAACGATCAAGTCTGAAACTTGTTCTAGATTAGCGTCCCGGCGTAGTCTCGCGGGACCATGCAGGCAGAAGGGGGCCCGGAGTGACCGCTGAGGCCAGGGAGGCGGGTGCTCCTCGGGACCCCGCCGCCGACGGCGAGCGACCGCTCGACATCGCGCTCCTCACCTACAAAGGGAACCCGTTCTGCGGCGGCCAGGGCGTCTACGTACGGCACCTCTCCCGCGAGCTGGCCCGCCTCGGCCACCGGGTGGAGGTCATCGGCTCCCAGCCCTACCCCGTCCTCGACGAGGGATACCCCGGGCTCACCCTGACCGAGCTGCCCAGCCTCGACCTCTACCGCCAGCCGGACCCCTTCCGCACCCCCGGGCGGGGCGAGTACCGCGACTGGATCGACGCCCTCGAGGTCGCCACCATGTGGACCGGTGGCTTCCCCGAGCCGCTGACCTTCTCCCTGCGCGCCCGCCGCCATCTGCGCGCCCGGCGCGGCGAGTTCGACGTCGTGCACGACAACCAGACCCTCGGGTACGGGCTGCTGGGCGACCTGGGCGCCCCCCTGGTCACCACGATCCACCACCCCATCACCGTCGACCGGCAGCTGGAACTGGACGCGGCCGAGGGCCGCGCCCGCCGCCTCTCGGTGCGCCGCTGGTACGCCTTCACCCGGATGCAGAAGCGCGTCGCCCGCCGCCTGCCCTCCGTGCTCACCGTCTCCGGCACCTCCCGCCAGGAGATCGTCGACCACCTCGGCGTCCGCGACGACCGCGTCCACGTCGTCCACATCGGCGCCGACACCGACCTCTTCTCGCCGAATCCGGCCGTGCCCGTCGTACCGGGCCGGATCGTCACCACCTCCAGCGCCGACGTCCCGCTCAAGGGCCTGGTCCACCTCGTCGACGCGCTCGCCAAGGTCCGCACCGAACACCCCACCGCACACCTCGTCGTGGTCGGCAAACGCCCCGAGGAGGGACCGGTCGCCCAGGCCGTGGAGCGCTACGGCCTCGAAGGCGCCGTCGAGTTCGTCAAGGGCATCTCCGACGCCGAACTCGTCGGCCTGGTCCGCTCGGCGGAGATCGCCTGCGTGCCGTCCCTGTACGAGGGCTTCTCGCTGCCCGCCGCCGAGGCCATGGCCACCGGCACCCCGCTGGTCGCCACCACCGGGGGCGCGATCCCCGAGGTCGCCGGACGCGACGGCGAGACCTGCCTCGCGGTGCCGCCCGGCGACGCGGGGGCGCTGGCCGCCCAGCTCGGGCGGCTGCTCGGCAACCGTGAGCTGCGGTCGCGGCTCGGCGCGGCCGGCCGGGACCGGGTGCTGCGGAACTTCACCTGGGCGCGGGCCGCCGAGGGCACCGTCGCCCGCTACCGCGAGGCGATCGCCCGTTCCGGACCGAGCCGCTCCGGGGGGCCGGTGACCACGCAGCGAAACCCTGGCCGCGAGACGGCCGCAACAGGTGTCTACTCCGAAAGCAGGGCCACGTGCTGACCGTCGACTTCTCCCGGTTCCCGCTCGCCCCCGGCGACCGCGTCCTGGACCTCGGCTGCGGGGCCGGCCGGCACGCCTTCGAGTGCTACCGGCGCGGCGCGCAGGTCGTGGCCCTCGACCAGAACGGCGAGGAGATCCGCGAGGTCGCCAAGTGGTTCGCGGCGATGAAGGAGGCCGGCGAGGCCCCGGCGGGTGCCACCGCGACGGCCATGGAGGGCGACGCCCTCGCGCTGCCGTTCCCGGACGAGTCCTTCGACGTCGTGATCATCTCCGAGGTGATGGAACACATCCCGGACGACAAGGGCGTACTCGCCGAGATGGTCCGGGTGCTCAGGCCCGGCGGCCGCATCGCCATCACCGTGCCGCGCTACGGCCCCGAGAAGGTCTGCTGGGCCCTGTCCGACGCCTACCACGAGGTCGAGGGCGGACACATCCGCATCTACAAGGCCGACGAACTGCTCGCCAGGATCAGGGAAGCCGGCCTGAAGCCGTACGGCACCCACCACGCGCACGCCCTGCACTCGCCGTACTGGTGGCTGAAGTGCGCGTTCGGCGTCGACAACGACAAGGCGCTGCCCGTGCAGGCGTACCACAAGCTGCTGGTCTGGGACATCATGAAGAAGCCCCTGGCCACCCGGGTCGCCGAGCAGGCGCTGAACCCGCTGATCGGCAAGAGCTTCGTGGCCTACGCGACGAAGCCGCACCTGCCGGCGGTGGACGCCCGGTGACCACTCCCCGGACAGAACACCTCGTCCTGCCCGGGGTCCTCACCGCCGAGCAGGCCGCCGCGACCGTCCGCGGCGTCCTCGCCGAGCAGCGGGAGGACGGCGCGATCCCGTGGTTCCGCGGCCACCACCTCGACCCGTGGGACCACACCGAGGCGGCCATGGCCCTGGACGCGGCCGGCGAGCACGAGGCCGCCGAGCGGGCCTACACCTGGCTCGCCGCCCACCAGAACGAGGACGGCTCCTGGTACGCGGCGTACGCGGACGGAGCCCACGACGAGGTCACCGACCGCTCCCGCGAGTCGAACTTCGTGGCCTACGTCGCCGTGGGCGTCTGGCACCACTACCTCTCCACCGGCGACGACACCTTCCTGGACCGCATGTGGCCGTGCGTGTACGCGGCCGTGGAGTGGGTCCTGCGGCTGCAGCGGCCCGGCGGACAGATCGGCTGGCGGCGCGAGGACGACGGCACGCCCACGGCGGACGCGCTGCTCACCGGCAGCTCCTCGATCCACCACGCGCTGCGCTGCGCGCTCGCCATCGCCGACCAGCGCGAGGAGCCGCAGCCCGACTGGGAGCTGGCGGCCGGCGCCCTGCGCCACGCGATCCGCCGCCACCCCGAGCGGTTCCTGGACAAGGACCGCTACTCGATGGACTGGTACTACCCGGTGCTGGGCGGCGCCCTCACCGGACCGGAGGCCAAGTCCCGCATCGAGTCCGACTGGGACCGCTTCGTCGTGCCCGGCCTCGGCGTACGCTGCGTGGTCCCCAACCCCTGGGTGACCGGCGGCGAGTCCGCCGAACTCGCCCTGGCCCTGTGGGCGATGGGCGAGTCCGACCGCTCTCTGGAGATCCTCCAGTCCATCCAGCACCTGCGCGACCCCGACTCCGGCCTCTACTGGACCGGCTACGTCTTCGACGACGACGCCCTGTGGCCCCGGGAACTGACCACCTGGACGGCGGGCTCCCTCCTCCTCGCGGTCGCCGCCCTCGGCGGCCACGAGGCGACCTGCGCGGTCTTCGGAGGCGAGCACCTGCCCTCCGGCCTCGACCCGGACTGCTGCGGCTAGTACCGCAACAGGCGACGTTCGCCCCGTCGCGACGCCCGGCACGCGCCCCCGCTCTCGAACCGGCTTCGCCGCCTCGGGCGGGGGGACCCCCTTCGCCGCACCGGGCACAGGCCCAAGTACGTCCAGTACGAGGGCCCGTACCCGGCACTCCCCCAGCCTTCGGCCGGGGGGGACCCCCAGAGCGCGCACCGGACGCCGCGAGCTTCTCGGCAAACCTTTCCGGTCACAGCACTGGCCGGTGGCGGAGCCGGTCAGTGGCGGTGCATCCGGTTCGCGATCGCGTGCCCCACGAACAGGTAGACGACCGCGGCCAGGCCGTAACCGGCGACCACCCTCGCCCACGCCTCGTCGAAGGTGAACAGGTCGTGCGACCAGCCGGCGAGCCAGTTGGCCGCGTCGTGGACGAACTGCACCAGGCTGTTGGCCCGGTTGGCGTCCAGCAGGTACATCAGAATCCACAGGCCCAGGATGACGGCCATGACATCGGCGACGACCGCTATCACGGTCCCGGCCTCATTCGCGCCTCTGCGAGATGACATGTCCTTCGGATTGCCGCCGGCGGCCCCTTGAAACCGGGGCGGGACCGCTCCCGAGTGGCGAAGCTCGGCCATCTGGGTGAGCCTGCCGGAAGGAGCACCTGCTCGGGGGACATGTCCAGACCACCCCGGAGGACCCAGTGCCCGTACCGATACGGCGTCTCATAGTGGCGCTGACCGTCTGCTGCGCCCTGCTCGCGGGCGCCACCGCCTACGGCAGTGTCAGCGGCAGCAAGTCCACCGACACCGCGGCGGTGGCCTATCCCTACGCCGCCACCCCCAGTCCGAGCACGACCGTGGAGAAACAGAAACTGGCCAAGACCCGGTTCGTGGCCAACGCGGGCCTCGCCGCGGGCGCGGCCTACGAGTGGATCGTGAAACCCTGGAAGGCCGGCAAGTTCAAGAAGGGCACCCATGGCCGCACCGGGACCCTGATCAAGGCCGGTCTCGCGGGCGCCTTCGCCTACAACCGGCTGCAGGCCGCCAAGCGGAACGCCCAGGGTGACCCGCTGCTGTCCAAGGCGCTGGCGCCGCTCACCGCGAGCATCGACGGCCTGAAGAGCCTGCCCTCCAAGCTCCGCAAGGGCGACGGCAACGCCGCCGGGTCCTTCGACGACGTCATCAACAAGGTCAAGGACGCGGGGAACAGCGCGGGGGCGCCGGTCCACGACAAGGTACCGTCGGCCGGCCAGCTCACCGGGGGCTAGGAGTTCAGCTCCGCGAGCACCCTGAGCGTGTGGGGGTCCGGTGCCAGCGCCAGCAGGTCCGTCACCGGGCCCTTGCGCCACAACTCCAGCCGCTCGGCGATGCGTTCACGCGGGCCGACCAGGGAGATCTCGTCGGCGAAGGCGTCCGGCACGGCCAGCACCGCCTCCTCGCGCCGGCCCGACAGGAACAGTCCCTGGATCCGCCGGGCCTCCTCCTCGTAGCCCATGCGCGCCATGAGATCCGCGTGGAAGTTGCGGGCCGCGTGCCCCATCCCGCCGATGTAGAAGCCGAGCATCGCCTTCACCGGGAGCAGCCCCTCGGCCACGTCGTCACAGACCTTCACCCGCGCCATCGGCGCCACCAGGAACCCCGGGGGCAGCTCCCTTACCGCGTCCCCGTACACCTCCGGCCGGCTCGGCGACCAGTACAGCGGGAGCCAGCCGTCCGCGATACGGGCCGTCTGGGCCACGTTCCTCGGGCCTTCGGCGCCGAGCAGGACCGGAAGATCATGGCGGAGGGGATGGGTGATGGACTTGAGGGCCTTGCCCAGCCCGGTGCCGTCCGCACCCCGGTAGGGGAAGGGGTGGAAGCGCCCGTCCAGCTCCACCGGCGCCTGTCTGCGCAGCACCTGCCGTACGACCTCCACGTACTCCCGGGTCGCGGTCAGCGGCGAGGCCGGGAACGGGCGGCCGTACCAGCCCTCCACCACCTGCGGCCCCGACAGCCCGAGCCCCAGCGTCATCCGCCCGCCGGAGAGGTGGTCCAGGGTGAGCGCGTGCATCGCGGTGGTGGTCGCGGAGCGCGCCGCCATCTGCGCGACCGCCGTACCCAGCCCGATCGTCGACGTCCGCGCCGCGATCCAGGTGAGCGGGGTGAAGGCGTCCGAACCCCAGGACTCCGCAGTCCACACCGAGTGGTACCCGAGCCGCTCCGCCTCCTGGGCCAGCGGCAGATGGTCGGTGGACGGACCACGACCCCAGTAGCCGAGCGCGAGACCGAGCCGCATGGACACCAACCTCCTGACGGACCGTCAGCAATCGCCGGGAGGCGACTGTACGACAACGGCCCCCCGCCCGGAAGGGCGAGGGGCCGTGCCGACGGCCGTACGGCTCTCGCGGCTCAGCCGCGCTGGATCCCGGAGGTGTCCTGGAGCACGCCACGGCGGCCGTCCTGGGTCTGCGCGACCAGCGCCGGGCCGCGCTGCTCCACGGCCAGGTACCAGGTGCCCGGCGCCAGTTCGGCGATCGGCGCCGGCGAGCCGTCCTCCGCGAACAGCGGCCGGGCCACCGGCACCGCGAACCAGAACGGGGAGAAGTCGGCGGGCGGCTGCGGCTGCTGCGCCGCGGCCGGCTGCCCGAACGGCTGGCCCTGCTGCGGCTGACCGGGCTGCCCCGGCTGCGGCTGGGCACCGTACGGCTGCGGCTGGGCGGCGCCCGGGTAGCCGTAGCCACCGGGCGGCTGGGCGCCGTAGGGCTGCGGGGCGGCCGGCTTGGGGGCCGGGATCAGCGCGGCCTGGAGGACCGGGACGAGCGGGGTGGCGACGGCGGCGGCGGCCATGACGAGGGTGGCGACGAGGGCGAGGATCAGGCCCAGGCCGGCGCTGGGCGCCTTTGACGTGTCGCCGCCGAGGTTGTCCAGGCCGCCGACCGGGTCGATGACGTTGCCGAGGGCGCTCCACGCGGCGAAGACCGCGAACGCGGCCCCGAAGGCGCCGAGTTCGAGACCGGCGACCTTGAGGGGCTGCGGCAGGGCGCGGGACACGACGACGAGCGCTGCCCCGATGATCCCCGCAAGTACGACGCCCATCAGGACCGGTCCGCTCGACCAGAGGCTCGGCAGGTCGACGCCGTCGGGCAGGCCGTCGTACGAGTAGTTGTCGAGGAACGACGCGATGAAGAGCAACACCGCTGCTCCGATCACCACGCCGTCGCCTCTAGTGAGGGAGCGGATATTCACTTCAGGTCCTTCGTAGGTCGTCTCGTCGTCGGTAGACACTATCGTTCGCATGATCGGGCCGTCCGCCCGGATGCGCCCGCCGGTCACGACTCGCGCAGGAAACTCACGATTCCCTCAGAGATCCCTTGCGCCGCCTTCTGCCGCCAGGCGCCGCTGCCCAACAGCGCCGCGTCCTTGCTATCGCGCATGTTGCCGCACTCGATGAACACCTTGGGAACCGTTGACAGATTGAGACCGCCGAGGTCCGTCCGCGTGACGAGACCGGTGCCGCCGCCGACGTAGTTGGAGGGCGGCTCACCCGTGGCCCCGACGAAGTTGCCCGCGACGCGCTCACCGAGGTCGCGGGAGGAGGCGACGATCGGGCCGGTGTCGGCGGCCCCCGCGTGCACGGCACCCGGCAGGATGACGTGGAAGCCCCTCTCGCCCTGCGCCGCGCCGTCCGCGTGGATCGAGATGGCCGCGTCGGCGTGCGCGTTGTTGCCGATCCGGGCCCGCTCGTCCACGCACGGACCCCAGGCCGGCCGGTTCGCGTCGTGGGTCAGCTCCACCGTCGCGCCCTCCTCCTCCAGCAGCACGCGCAGCCGGTGAGCGACGTCGAGGGTGAACTCGGCCTCGCTGTAACCGTCGTTGGTGGACGTCCCGGTGGTGTCGCACTCCTTGGAGTTCGTCCCGATGTCCACCTTGCGGTTGATCTCGGCCGGGTGCTGGAAGTTGCCCGGGTTGTGCCCGGGGTCGATGACGACAACCTTGCCCTTGAGCGGCGCCGCGCCGGCCGGCGCGGTCCCGGCGGACGCGGAGCCGGTGGACGCGGACCCGGTGGGCGCGGACCCGGCCGGCGTCGGCTTCTTGGCGTCGTCGGTGGCCGACGCCGACGACGGCGGCGCCTCGCGCAGGGTGGAGGCGGAGGGCGCCACGGTGGTGGCCGAGTGGTCCGGGCCGCCGGGCCCGCCCACCGTCGCGTACACCAGCCAGCCGAGCAGCGCACCCGGCACCAGCGCGGCGAGCGCGATGGCCATCGGTCCGCGCCGGGGGCGGCGGGGCTGCGGGGGATCGAAGTCGGGGCCTACGTAGGACACGACTGTGACTCTAACGGCGCACTCAGATCCCTGCTCCGGTTCGCCGCAGGACGCGCAGCGAGTCGTGCACCGAGACCTCGGTGAACGCGCCGGACCGAAGGGCCCGGAGGTAGACGCGGTACGGGGCCTGGCCGGTGAACTCGTCGGCCGGGTCGGGGAAGACGTCGTGGATCAGCAGCAGGCCGCCGTCGGCCACGTGCGGGGCCCAGCCCTCGTAGTCGGCGCCCGCGTGCTCGTCGGTGTGGCCGCCGTCGATGAAGACCAGGCCGAGAGGAGTCCCCCAGACCTTCGCCACCTGCGGCGAGCGGCCGACCAGCGCCACCACGTGCTCCTCCAGGCCGGCCCGGTGCAGGGTGCGGCGGAACGTGGGCAGCGTGTCCATCAGGCCGATCTCGGGGTCCACGGTCTCCGGGTCGTGGTAGTCCCAGCCGGGCTGCTGCTCCTCGCTGCCCCGGTGGTGGTCGACGGTGAGCGCGGTGACCCCGGCCCCACGGGCCGCGTCGGCGAGCAGGATCGCCGAGCGCCCGCAGTACGTGCCGACCTCCAGCAACGGCAGCCCCAGCCGCCCCGCCTCCACCGCCGCCGCGTACAGCGCCAGCCCCTCGTCCAGCGGCATGAACCCCTTCGCCGCCTCGAACGCGGCCAGGATCTCGGGCTTGGGTGCCGCCGGCATGGGGTCCCTCTCGGTCGTACGTGCGGATGGGCGCCCCCATGCTGCCGTACCCCCGGCCGGCGACGCGACAGGGGGTACGGCGGGACGGGCTCAGGCGCTGACCGTCTCCCCGGGCAGGGCGAGGTCCAGCAGCACCGCCCGGTCGTCGCCCGCGTGGGTCGCGGACGAGGCCAGCGGGCCGTGCCCGGAGGCCTTCGCGGCCAGGACGTACGGGCCCTGCGCGGGGACGGCGAGGGCGTAGGTGCCGTCCTCGGCCGACACCGTGGCGCCCGCCTGACGGCCCCGGCGGTCGATCAGGGTGACCTTGGCGCGGGCGACCGGCAGGCCGTCGGCGCCCAGCACCCGGCCGCGGAAACCGCGCAGCGCCTCCCGGGCGTGCGCCAGGTTCGCCTCCTCCTCGCTGCTCGCCCGCAGCTGGACCTGCTGGGCGGGGCGGGCCTGCCTCGGCAGGAACAGGGCCAGCAGCAGGCCGACGGCCACCGCGGCGGTCGCGATCAGGAAGGAGACGTGGAAGCCGTGCATGGTCGGGATCGCGAGCCCGCCCACGTGGTTCGCGGTGTTGGCCAGCACCATGCCGATGACGGCGCTGGACACCGACGTGCCGATGGAACGCATCAGCGTGTTGAGGCCGTTGGCCGCGCCGGTCTCCGAGGCGGGGACTGCGCCGACGATCAGGGCGGGCAGGGAGGAGTAGGCGAGGCCGATGCCCGCGCCGAGCACCACGGACGTGACGATCGTCTGCCAGGCCGCGTCCATCAGGCCGAGGCCGCCGCCGTAGCCGATCGCGATGATCAGCATGCCGAGGATCAGGGTGGTCTTCGGGCCGTAGCGGGCGGACAGACGGGCGTAGACGGGCGCCGTGAACATCATGGTCAGGCCCAGCGGGGCCACGCACAGGCCGGCGACGACCATCGACTGGCCGAGGCCGTAGCCGGTGGCCCTGGGCAGCTGGAGCAGCTGGGGCAGGACGAGCGAGACGACGTAGAAGCTGACGCCGACCATGATCGAGGCGAGGTTGGTGAGCAGCACCTCGCGGCGGGCGGTGGTGCGCAGGTCGACCAGCGGGGCCGCGATGCGCAGTTCCAGGACGCCCCACAGCAGGAGGACCACGACGGCCGCGGCGAACAGACCGAGGGTGGTGCCGGACGACCAGCCCCAGTCGCTGCCCTTGGTGATCGGGAGCAGGAGAAGCACCAGTCCGGTGGACAGGCCTATCGCTCCCAGCAGGTCGAAGGAGCCCTCGGCGCGCATCGGGGACTCCGGTACGACGAGGAGGGTGAGGGCGATGGAGAGCACGCCGAGGCCGGCGGCGCCGTAGAAGAGGGCGTGCCAGTCGGCGTGCTGGGCGACCAGGGCGGCGGCGGGCAGGGCGAGGCCACCGCCGACGCCGATCGAGGAACTCATCAGGGCCATGGCCGAGCCGAGCTTCTCGCGCGGGAGCATGTCCCGCATCAGGCCGATGCCGAGCGGGATGGCGCCCATGGCGAAGCCCTGCAGGGTGCGGCCCACGATCATCAGGAGCAGCTGGCTGGTGAGCGCGCTGACCAGGGCGCCGACCACCATGACGGCGAGGCTGAGGATCAGCATGCGCCGCTTGCCGTACAGGTCGCCGAGGCGGCCCATGATCGGTGTCGCCACGGCGCCCGACAGAAGCGTCGAGGTCAGCACCCAGGTGGCGTTGCTGGGGGCGGTGTCCAGCAGCTGCGGCAGGTCCTTGATGACCGGCACGAGCAGGGTCTGCATCACCGCGACCACGATGCCCGCGAAGGCGAGTACCGGGACCACGGCCCCGCTCGTCCTCCGGTCGGGCTGGTCGGTCGTCGTGTGCGTCATTGAGTGAGGCCTCCCGTGGAACATAAGTGGTGGGTAAACCTCGTATGCGCAGGCAACTATTCCGTTGCTTCGGGCCTCTAACGAATCCTTGACCGACTCATGGGTTTCTGACGAGCGCTCAGCGGGTTGTCGTGTGGGCCTTCGCTCAGCGGGCGGCCGGTGGGACGAGGGGGAGGTCGTCCGTGTAGCCGTTGGCCGGCCGTTCGATCCCGGTGACGGTACGGGCGTCGAGCGCGACCGGCGCGGACGGGGTGCCCAGGGTCCCGCCGGGGTGCCAGGTGCCGGTGACGGAGACCCAGGTGCCGGCGGCCGGGGCGGGGGCGTAGACCCTCACCTTCACGGTCTCCGCGTCCGCCGCGCAGCACGAGATGATGATCCGGGTCAGGTACCAGTAGCCGCCCGCGCCCGGCCGGCCGGGCGTGACCAGACCGGACATCCGCACGGCGCGCCCCCCGATGGCCCGCCCGCGGTCCTGCCGCACCCGGCGGGTGAAGTCGGTGAGGGTCATCGGGAGGGGCGAGGCGGCGGGCAGCGGGTCGAAGTGCCGCTGCAGCGTCACGGCCCTGGGGGCCGCGTGGGCTGCGGTGTACGCCCCGAGGGCGGGCGGGGCGTAGAAGAGCAGGCTCAGGGCCGGCAGGAACAGCAGCCAGGCGACCCGGGGGACGCGGGAGTGGTCGTGGCCGTGGCCGCCGTCACCGTCCTGGCCGTCGTGGCCGTCGTGGCCGTCGTGGCCGTCGTGGTCAGGGCGCGGTTTCGACGACCAGGCCTCCGCCAGGCCCAGCAGGAGCAGCACGGCCCCCGACGCGATCAGCAACGGCCGCATCCCCGGCTTGACGTATCTCAGGCACAGGTCGGTGAAGAGCGAGGCGTGCAGCACGCCGAGGCCGCCGAGGACGAGCAGGACCACCTGAAGGGGGCGTCTCACAGCAGTACTCCTCCGACCAGCGCGCTGCACAGGACCGCGACGACCGTCGTGGCGGCGGAGAACCGGACCGCGAAGGCCCGGCCGAACGTGCCCGCCTGCAGCGCGATCAGCTTCAGGTCGACCATCGGCCCGACCACCATGAACGCCAGCCGCGCCGTGGGCGGGAAACCGGCGAGCGAGGCCGCGACGAACGCGTCGGCCTCCGAGCAGACCGCGAGCACGACGGCGAGCGCGGCCAGGAACGGCACCGACAGCCAGGGCGAGCCGGAGAACGTGTCGAGCACGGAGCGCGGGACCGTCACGTTGAAGGTGGCCGCGGCCATCGCCCCGACGACCAGGAAGCCGCCCGCGTGCAGGAAGTCGTGCTGGAAGCCGCGCCGGAACTCGCTCCAGCGGCTGTGTCCGGGCCGGTGCCCGGTGTGCCGTACGGCCGGCCGCAGCCACTCCTCCCTGCCCAGCCAGAGCCACAGCCAGCCCATCACGGCGGCGGTGGCGAGCGAGGCCAGCAGCCGGGCCAGGACCATCGCGGGGCTGCCCGGGAAGGCGATGGCCGTGGCGGTCAGCACGACCGGGTTGATGGCGGGGGCCGACAGCAGGAACGCGAAGGCGGCGGCCGGGGTGACACCGCGGCTGATCAGACTGCTCGCGACCGGCACCGACGCGCACTCGCAGCCCGGCAGGACCACTCCGGCGAGGCCGGCGACCGGGACGGCGAGCGCGGGCCGCCCGGGCAGCAGCCGGCCGAAGACATGGGCCGGCACGAAGGCGTTGATGGCACCGGACAGTGCCGTGCCGAGCAGCAGGAAGGGCAGCGCCTGCACGGTGACGGCCAGGCACACGGTCCGCCAGGCCTGCACGGCCGCCGCGTCGACCGACCGCCCGAGGAGGACGATCGCCGTACCGGGCACCACGGCCGCGGCCAGCAGCACGAGCGGCCAGAACCGGGGCAGCTCACGTCCGGGGTCCTCGCCGGGACCGGCCGGGCCGGCGGAGGCCGCCTCCGGCGCCGTCGCCAGTTCGGATGTGTGCTGCATGCCGGCTCCGCAGGTCGGGTGGTCCGTAGAAGATAGCGGGCGACCGGCGCGCCGTACGTAGGCCCCGGGACCTACCCCGCCTCCTGCGAAATCCCGATGCAAGGACCGTAACCCGGTTGAGAGCATGACACCCATGCTCGAAGCGGCCGGCAGTCCACGATGAGCGCGCACGGCGCCTATCCGACGGCGATCATGATCCCGGGGGTCCTGATGATGCTCGGCGCGGGCCTGGCCGGCACGCCGCTCGCCGCGCCGGCCACGTCGGGCACGGCGCCGGGGGAGGCCGGACTGGTGTCGGGGCTGATCAACACCTCGCGCACGATGGGCGGTTCGCTGGGCCTCGCGGTGCTGTCGACGATCGCGGCGGCACGCACCGGCGGCGCCCCGGGCAGCGCGGCCGAGGCGTTGACCGAGGGATACGCGCTGGCCTTCCGGACGGGGACGGGGATGCTGCTCGGCGGGGCGGTGCTGATGCTGCTGTGGCTGCCGCGAGGAACGTCCCCGACGTCCGCCGACTGAGCGACGGCAGGGCCCGTCACCGGGCCCGTCGGCCGAGCGGCGGCAGGGCCCGTCACCCGGGCCGTCGGCTGAGCGGCGGAAGGGGCCTCCACCGCGTCACGGCCCGGGCCGTCACCCGGGCTGTCGGCTGAGCGGCGGAAGGGGCCTCCACCGCGTCACGGCCCGGGCCGTCACCCGGGCCGTCGGCTGAGCGGCGGCAGGGGCCGCCACCGCGTCACGGCCCGGGCCGTCACCCGGGCCGTCGGCCGAGCGGCGGCACGGGCCGCCACCCAGTCACAGCCAGCCCTGCTGCCGTGCCTCCCGGACCGCCTCCGCCCGGTTGCGGGTGCCCGTCTTGCCGATGGCCGAGGACAGGTAGTTGCGCACGGTCGACTCGGACAGGTGCAGTCTCGCGGCGATGTCGGAGACCGTCGCGCCGTCCACCGACGCCTTCAGGACGTCGCACTCACGCGTCGTCAGCGGACTGGGCCCGGCGCTGAGCGCGGCCGCGGCCAGGGCCGGGTCGACCACGGTCTCCCCGGCGAGCACGCGCCGGATCGCCGCGGCCAGTTCCTCCACCGGGCCGTCCTTGACGAGGAAGCCGGCCGCCCCGGCTTCCATGGCCCGGCGCAGATAACCGGGCCGGCCGAAGGTGGTGAGGATCAGCACCTTGCAGCCGGGGGCCCGCTCCCGCAGCTCGGCCGCGGCGTCCAGACCGCTCCTGCCCGGCAGCTCGATGTCCAGCAGGGCCACGTCCGGACGCCGGTCCAGCGCGGCCTCCACGATGGCGTCGCCCGCCGCGACCTGGGCGACGACCTCGATGTCGGGCTCCATGCCGAGGAGCAGGGCGAGGGCGCCGCGCATCATCCCCTGGTCCTCGGCGAGCAGCACCCTGATCTTGTCCACGGATCCAGGTTAGCCAACGCAACTCCGGTGACAGGGCGGTCAGCTCGCCCCGGGCGCCGTGGACAGGGACAGCGCCGCCGGCCCGGCGGACAGGTCGCCGTCCACCGGGAGTTCCGCGGTGACCGTGAAGCCGCCGCGCGACGCCGGGCCGGCCCTGAGGGAGCCGCCCGCCGCCGCCAGACGCTCGGTCAGCCCCTTCAGACCGGTGCCGCCGATGCCCTCCCGGGGCCCGGCGGCGGCCACGCCCGTCCCGTTGTCGGTCACCGTCAGCCGGGCCCGCTCGGTACCGCTCTCGACCGTGATCTCGCAGCGGCCGGCGTCGCTGTGCCGGACGACGTTGGTGACCGCCTCGCGGACCACCCAGCCGAGCAGTGCCTCGGTCTGCGAGGTGAGCGGGGTGCCGGACTGGCGGACGACCGGTTCGATGCTCGCCGCGGACAGCGCCGAACGGGCCCGGGTCAGCTCGGTGGCCAGACTGCCCTCGCGGTAGCCGGTCACCGCCTCCCGGATCTCGGTCAGGGCCTGCCGGCCGACCGACTCGATGTCGCCGATCTGTGCCAGCGCCGCGTCCATGTCGCGCGGCGCCAGACGGCGGGCCGCCTCCGACTTCACCACGATCACCGACAGGGTGTGGCCGAGCAGGTCGTGCAGGTCGCGGGAGAAACGCAGCCGCTCCTTCTCCACCGCCCGCCGGGCCAGCTCCTCCCGGGCGGCGCGCAGTTCCCGTACGGCCTCGGTCAGACCCAGGATGGCGGCGGTGACCATGGTCGACAGGAAGGTGCCGTAGGCGATGTTCACGGCGTCCGTGCCGTCCCGGTAGGCGGAGACGGCGCCCGCGAACGCGGCCAGCAGCAGGCCGGTCCTGCCCAGCCAGGGCCCGCGCAGGACCGCGCCGGTGGCGAGGCCCAGCAGCGGGAAGAACATCAGCCAGCTGCCGCCGTAGCCGAGGGCGAGACCGGTGGTCACCAGGCCCATCAGCAGCAGCGCCACACGGGTGGCCGGGGCCTCGCGCCGCTCCTTGTCGAAGGCCCGGAAGGTGACGTAGAGGTAGAGCGAGTTGAAGGCGAACAGGCCCACGCCGCCGACCCACGGGTCGGACGCCTTGCCCTGGACGAGGTTCGAGAAGGCACCCATGCCCATCAGCAGCCAGGGCATCAGACCGAAGCCGGTGGGCGGCGGCCCGGGGTGCTCGGGGCCCTCCCCGCACGTTCCGGCGGTCTTCCGCGCGGCCTTGAACCGCGCCATGTCCTCCTTCCAGGCCGCGCGTGCCCGGCGCATCTCCTCCCACTGGCACCGCACCCCACGCCACCACGACACGCCACCGGTCACCGCGATCCCCCGATCAGATGTTCCCCGCGCTACGGCGGTACGACAGCACAGCGTACGAGCCGAACGCCAGCAGCCAAGCGCCCAGCACGAGGATCGCACCGGGAGCCGGGGCGTGACCGCCGGCCACCGAACCGCCCAGCTGCGCGAAACGGTTGGTCGGGGTGTAGGCGGACACCGCGCGCAGCCAGCCGGGGAACAGGGCGACCGGGAACCACAGGCCGCCGACCACCGCAAGCCCCAGGTTGCACACCATGTTCGTCACGCCGGTGGCCGCGCCGGTCAGCCGGTAGCCGTTGCCGAGCCCCAGCAGCGTGAAGGGGACCGAGCCCAGCCACAGCAGCAGCGCGGTCGCCGCCCACTGCCAGGGCGAGAGCCGGACGCCGTTGACCAGACCGCCCGCCGCGAGCACCGCGACGATCGCGGGCAGCACGGTCACCGCCCCCGTCAGCGCCCGCCCGGTCACCACCTCGCGCGGGGTCATCGGCGTCACCCGCAGCTGCCGCAGCCAGCCGATCGCCCGGTCCTCGGCCACCGCGCCGCCGGTGTTCAGCGCCGAACCGACCGCGCCGTAGGCGGCCATCCCCACCATCGACGCGGTCTTCCACTTCCCGTCGCTCTGGCCGATGTTCGTGAACAGCAGGTACATCATCACCGGCATCGCGATCCCGCCGATCACGAAGGTCATGTCGCGCAGCGTCCGGCGCACCTCGAGGCGCAGATAGTCCAGCATCACGCCGACTCCATTTCCTCGTGAGGGGTCTTCGGGGCGGTCAGGGCCAGGAAGGCGTCGTCCAGCGAGGCGGGGGCGACCTCCAGGCCCCGTATCGCCCCGAGCCCCGCCAGGGCGACGACGGTCGCGTCCGAGTCGTCGGTGCGCATGCGGGCCCGCCGCCCGCGCACCTCCACCGACCGCACGCCGGGCAGCAGCGCCAGCCCGTCCGGGTCGCGTCCGGCCAGGTCGACGGTGACCAGGTTGCCGCCGGCCGCCCGGCGCAGCTCCTCGCCGGTGCCGTCCGCGACGATCCGGCCCCGGTCGATGACGAGGATCCGGTCGGCGTGGTCGTCGGCCTCCTCCAGGTAATGGGTGGAGAACAGGACCGTGTGCCCCTGGCCGGCGTACGCCCGCATCGACTCCCAGAAGGCGCGCCGCGCCTCCACGTCCAGGGCGGCGGTCGGCTCGTCCAGCACCAGCAGGGAGGGGTTTCCGGCGAGGGCCACCGCGAACCGCACGCGCTGTGTCTGCCCTCCGGACAGCCGGTCCACCCGCCGGCCGGCCAGCTCGGCGATCCCGGCCAGCTCCAGGGCCCGGGGCACGGGCAGCGGAGCCGGATAGCGGGAGGCCACGAAGGCCACCAGTTCCCCGACGGTGACCCGGGGGACGGCACGCGCCTCCTGGAGCATGGCGCCCACCCGGCCGGCGCGCACGGCCCGCTCCGGGGCCGCGCCGAACAGTTCGACGTGGCCGGCGTCGGGTTCGAGCAGGCCGAGCAGCAGGGCGATGGTGGTGGACTTCCCGGCGCCGTTGCGGCCGAGCAGGGCGACCGTCTCGCCGCGCGCGATCCCCAGGTCGACGCCGTCGACGGCGCGTACCTCGCCGTAGGCCTTGACCGCCCCCCGGAAGGAGACCGCGGGTGATGTCTGTGTCATGCCTGTGAGACTAGGAGTCCGCGCCCGGTGGACGGCAGATGCGCTTGTACGGAACCGGGCGGTACAAATGTCACGGCCGGCGGATCTGACACACTGTCAGGAGCCTTCACAAGTAAGGGGTGCTGGGCTATACAGGGGGCGCCGGACTGGAACGCGTTCTAGATCGGCCCGTGACGACCTCGGTGCGGCCGACGGTGCGGACGGTCGCGCCGGGGTCTCGCAGCCGCGGTCGCACGAACCCGCCGGTGTCCCTCGAACCCACGAGTGCAGGAGCCGTATGCCCATCGACGCAGCGAAGGCCCTCGCCGCCGAACCCCGGTCCGGCGAGATCAGCTGGGACCGCAAGGACGTGCAGCTCTACCACCTCGGGGTGGGCGCCGGGATCCCGGCCACCGACCCCGGCGAACTGCGCTACACCCTGGAGTCCCGGCTGCACGTGCTGCCGAGCTTCGCCACCGTCGCGGGCGCCGGCTCGCCCGGGGTGATCAGCTCACTGTCCATGCCCGGCATCGAGGTCGACCTGGCCAGGGTCCTGCACGGCGGTCAGTCCCTCACCCTGCACCGGCCGATCCCGGTCCAGGGCACCGCCACCGCCACGGGCCGGATCGCCGCCGTGTACGACAAGGGCAAGGCCGCCGTCCTCGTCATGCGCACCGAAGTCGCCGACGCCGAGGGGCCGTTGTGGACCAACGACGCCCAGATCTTCGTACGCGGCGAGGGCGGCTGGGGCGGCGACCGCGGCCCCTCCGCCCGTTCGAACCCGCCCTCCGGCGAACCCGACCGCGTCCTCGACCGGCCCGTCCGCGAGGACCAGGCGCTGCTCTACCGGCTGTCCGGCGACTACAACCCGCTGCACGCCGACCCGGAGTTCGCCAAGCTCGCCGGCTTCGACCGGCCCATCCTGCACGGCCTGTGCACCTACGGCATCACGCTCAAGGCCGTCGTCGACACGCTGCTCGACGGGGACGTGAGCCGGGTCCGCTCCTACGCCACCCGCTTCGCCGGGGTGGTGTACCCGGGCGAGACCCTGCGCATCCGGGCGTGGCGGCGGCAGGGCCGGATCCTGGTGGCCGTGAGCGCCGCCGAGCGGGAGACGCCCGTCCTCGCCGACACCGTCGTCGAACACTCCTGAGCCACGCAGATTCCGAGGGGAGCCGCACCATGCGCGCAGCCGTACTGCACGAGATCGGCCAGGACAAGCTGGAGGTCCTCGACGACGTCGAGGCGGTGGGCTTCGGCCCGGGCAGGGTGCGGGTGCGGGTGCGGGCCACCGGGCTGTGCCACTCGGACCTGTCCGCGATGAACGGGGTGCTGCCGCAGCCCGCGCCCTTCGTACCCGGCCACGAGGGAGCGGGCGAGGTCCTGGAGGTCGGGGAGAACGTGAGCCACCTCAAGCCCGGCGACCGGGTCGTCCTGTGCTGGCTGCCCGCCTGCGGCGCCTGTCCCGCCTGCCGGCGCGGCCAGACCGAGCTGTGCCTGGCCGGCTTCATGAACGCCGGCACGCCCAACTTCAGGCGCCCCGGCGGGGACCTGTTCGGCTTCGCCGGCACCGGCACCTTCGCCGAGGAGGTCGTCGTCGACGCCGGATGCGCCGTGCCCATCCCGGACGACGTGCCCTTCGACATCGCGGCCCTGATCGGCTGCGGGGTCACCACCGGGCTCGGCGCCGCGCTCAACACCGCCGACGTGGAGGCCGGTTCGTCGGTCGCCGTCATCGGGTGCGGCGGCGTCGGCATCTCGGCGATCCAGGGGGCGCGGCTGAAGGGCGCCGCCGAGATCGTCGCCGTCGACCCGGTCGCCTCCCGGCGCGAGTCGGCCCTCAGGTTCGGCGCCACCAAGGCCGTCGCGCCCGAGGGGCTGGCCGACGCCAAGCAGCAGGTCACCGGCGGCGAGGGCTTCGACTACGTCTTCGAGGTCGTCGGCCGGTCCGCCACCGCCCGCACCGCCTACGAGACCACCCGGCGCGGCGGCACCCTCGTCGTGGTCGGCGCGGGCGCCATGGACGATTTCCTCCAGCTCAACATGTTCGAGCTGTTCTTCGACGAGAAGCGGATCCTGCCGTCGATGTACGGCGGCGGCGACGTCCTGCGCTCCTACGAGCGCACCATCGCCCTGTGGCGGGCGGGCCGCGTCGACCTGGCCGGTCTGATCACGCACCGGGTGCCGCTCGCCGAGATCAACGAGGCGCTGGACCAGATGCGCACCGGCACCGCACTTCGTACCTGCATCGAGATCTGACCGGAGGGCCCGTGTCGCTGCCACTCGAAGGACTGTCCGCCGTCGTCACCGGAGCCGGTCGCGGCCTGGGCCGGGCCGAGGCGCTCGAACTCGCGCGGCTCGGCGCGGCCGTCGTCGTCAACGACTTCGGGCAGCCGGGCCGGGACGGCTCGGGTGAGGCCTCGGCCGGCCCCGCGGAGGAGGTCGCCGCCGAGATCCGCGAGGCCGGCGGGCGGGCCGTCGCCCACACCGGGGACGTCGCCGACTTCCAGCAGGCCGCCGAACTGGTCGAACTGGCCGTGACCGAGTTCGGCAAGCTGGACATCCTGGTCAACAACGCGGGCATCCTGCGCGACCGCATGGTCTTCTCCATGACCGAGGGGGAGTGGGACGCGGTGATCCGGGTCCACCTCAAGGGCCACTTCAACACCACCCGCTTCGCCGCCGCGCACTGGCGCGAGCGCTCCAAGGCGTCCGGCGGACCGGTCTACGGCCGGATCGTGAACACGTCCTCGGAGGCGTTCCTGGCCGGTTCCGCCGGCCAGCCCAACTACGCCGCCGCGAAGGGCGGAGTGGTCGGGCTGACCACCTCCACGGCCCTCGCCCTCGCCAAGTACGGCGTCACCGCCAACGCGATCTGCCCGCGCGCCCGCACCCGGATGACCGAGGACGTCTTCGCCGGTCTCGACCGGCCCGCCGAGGGCCTCGACCCGCTCGCCCCCGAGCATGTCGCCCCGCTCGTCGGCTATCTGGCCGCACCGGCCGCCGCCCACGTCAACGGCCAACTGCTCGTCGTCCACGGCGGCATGGTCGCGATCATCGAACGGCCCCGGGTGCGGGCCCGGTTCGACAGCAAGCAGGACACCTTCACCCACGACGAACTCGACGCCCTGCTCACCCCGCACTACGCGCAGCGGCCGACGGGGGAGACGTTCGCGGCGGCGGAGGTACTGACGCTCCGTCGCGGATGAGGCACGTCTGAGGGGGTGACGCTGGGGCGTCGGTGAGGCCGGCCGGAGGAGTTGACGCCCAGGCGTGGGCGAGGTCGGCCGGACGGGGGTGCCGCCCAGGCGTGGGCGAGGCCGCCCAAAAGGTCGAAGCTCAGGTGCCGGTGAGGCCGGCCGGAGGGGGTGTCAGGTGCCGGTGAGGCCGGCCGAAGGGGTTGACGCCCAGGTGCCAGGGAGGCCGGCCGAAGGGGGTTGACGCCCAGGGGTCGGTGAGGCCGCCCAAGGGGTCGAAGCTCAGGTGCCGGTGAGGCCGGCCGAAGGGGGTGTCAGGTGCCGGGGAGGTCCGCCGAAGGGGGTTGACGCCCAGGGGTCGGTGAGGCCGCCCAAGGGGTCGAAGCTCAGGCGCCGGTGAGGCCGGCCGAAGGGGGTGTCAGGTGCCGGGGAGGCCGGCCGAAGGGGGTTGACGCCCAGGGGTCGGGGAGGCCGGCCGAAGGGGGTTGACGCCCAGGCGTCGGTGAGGCCGGCTGGACGGGTTGGCGCTTCGGTGGCGGTGGCGGTGGCGACAGTCGAAGGGGGTGCCCGTCCGAGGACGGGCACCCCCTTCGTTTGCCGCGTGTGCCGTCAGGCCGCGTGCTCGGTCTCCTCGACCGGCTTGCGGTGCCGTCCGTGCGGTGCCGTCTCGCCGTCCCCGGCCGCGACCGGGCCGCGGTGGCGGCCGTGTCCGGCCTCCTGAGAGTCGGCAGACAGCTGCTGCGTCGTGCTGGTGTCGCTCATCGGAAGAATTCACCCCGTCAACAAGATCTCTTACAGCCGGGCGAGTCTAACCGGCACACCTCGGGCCGAATCCAGGCGGGCACGCCGACCGGTGCTACTTCGTTACAAGTCGTCCCAACGGTGCCTGTTGCAAGGGCACCGGCCGCACGGCGACAGGCTCCGGAACGTCCGCTTCCGCCGCCTCCCGAGGCGCCTCGGACCCGGCGGGCAGGCCGCCCGGAACCGCATCCTCCGGACCTGCCGCGCCCGTGCCCCCCGTACCCCCGACGTCCCCCGGCGCCCCGGCCTCCCCCCTCGGGACCGTCAGCTCCGCCACCCCGCACGGGACCTCCCGCGTGGCGTACGGCAGCCGCAGCACCCCGCCCTCCGTCCACAGCCCGGCCCCCGCCAGCCAGCCGTCCGGCGCCGGGAGATGACGTACCCACCGCTCGGCGGGCCGCCAGGTGCCCACCCAGCTGCCCAGCGGCCCGTCCACCCGCAGCGCCACCCCGCAGTGCTCCGGCGTCAGCACCTGCCCCGGCTGGATCGCGAACGGCGTCACCGCACACCCCGGTACCCGCAGGAACTCCGGGAAGCGCACCGGCAGCGTGCTGCCCAGAACACCCCAGCCCAACCGTTCCTGCCCGGGCGAGGGCGCGTCCGAGGAGATCAGCAGCAGCCCGCTGTCGGGGTCGGCGAGAAGCAGCCGGTCGTCGCTGCCGGCCGCGATCTGCAGCAGCGGCGACACCTCGCCGCCGCGCCCCAGGTCCACCACGACCGCCTTGGTGCGCCCGCCCAGCTCCCGGTCGAGCGCCAGCATGCGCCCGGTGCGGTCCAGCCAGACCCCGCCCGAGCACCGCCCCGGGATCTCGGCGAGGTGCTCCGGCCCGAAGGCACCGCCCGCCACCAGCCACACCGCCGTGGAACGCGGGCCCACCGCGAGGGCGTAGGCGTCGGCCCCGCCCGGCGCCGGCGGCAGCAGGGTGAGCCGCGCCCCCTGGTCCGGGCACTCCACGGCGCCCAGCGGCAGTTCACCGGTGCCGGGGCCGGTCGGGTACAGCAGCGAGAACACGTGCCGCCGCTCCACCAGCCGGTGGATCAGGACCCGCCCGTCGCCCATCGGCTGCACCTCCGTCCCCGGCTCCTCCGGCTGGTTCCCGGGCAGCGGGACGGCGTACGGCTCCGGGCCGTCCAGCGTCCAGCGCTGCGGGAACCAGCACTCGCCGGCCGGGGCGAGACGCGCGGCGTACGTGCCGTCCGCGGTGATGGCACAGGCCGCCCGAGGTCTTCCGGAATCCTCGTGAGCGGCCGAAGGCTCGATCGCACAGGCTGTCATCGTTCGGTCACCTCCAGCGACGAAGCTAGTTTTCGCACGCACGGGCGTGGCATCGCCAGGCCCCGGCTTCACACATACGGGTGGCCAGGAAACGATTCGCCTGAGGAAGCGGGGGCGTATGTGCTGGAGCGGTCCGAAGGGGCCCGAGACGGTACGACCGCGCAGAACAGCCAGGTAGCCTTGCCCCGTGCCCCGTCTGTCTGAAGTCATCGCCGCGCTGGACAACCTGTGGCCCGCCGAGCGGGCCGAGTCCTGGGACGCGGTCGGCACCGTCGTGGGCGACCCGGACCAGGAGGTCACCCGGGTCCTGTTCGCCGTCGACCCGGTCCGGTCGATCGTCGACGAGGCGGTGAAGCTGGGCGCCGACCTGCTGGTCACCCACCACCCGCTCTACCTGCGCGGTACGACCACGGTCGCGGCCTCCACCGCCAAGGGCCGCGTCGTGCACACGCTCATCAAGAACGACATCGCGCTGCACGTCGCTCACACCAACGCCGACACGGCCGACCCGGGCGTCTCCGACGCGCTCGCCGGCGCCCTGGACCTGCGGGTGCTGCGCCCCCTGGTGCCGGACGCGACCGACCCGGAGGGCCGTCGGGGCCTGGGCCGGATCTGCGAACTCGACCACCCGGTCACCGTCCGCGAACTGGCCGCCCGCGCCGCCGAACGGCTGCCCGCCACCGCGCAGGGCATCCGGGTGGCCGGCGACCCCGAGGCCGTCGTGCACACCGTCGCGGTCAGCGGCGGCTCGGGCGACAGCCTCTTCGACCAGGTCAGGGCGGCCGGCGTCGACGCCTTCCTGACCGCGGACCTGCGCCACCACCCCGCCTCGGAGGCCGTGGCACAGGTGTCCGCCAGCCCCCTCGCGCTGCTCGACGCGGCGCACTGGGCCACCGAATGGCCCTGGTGCGAGCTGGCCGCAGCCCAGCTCGACGAGATCTCCGACCGTCACGGCTGGGACCTGCGCGTGCATGTCTCCAAGACCGTCACCGACCCCTGGACCGCCCACGCGGCATCCTCCATCACCGACCCCCTGGGAGCCCCCAACTGAACGCCGCGCCCGCCGACCAGATCCGACTCCTCGACGTCCAGGCCCTCGACGTACGCCTCCAGCAGCTGGCGCACAAGCGCAGGTCGCTGGCCGAGCACGCCGAGATCGAGTCGCTGACCAAGGACCTCACCCAGCTGCGCGACCTGTTGGTGGCCGCGCAGACCGAGGAGAGCGACACCGCCCGCGAGCAGACCAAGGCCGAGCAGGACGTGGACCAGGTGCGCCAGCGCGCCGCCCGCGACCAGCAGCGGCTGGACTCCGGCGCGGTCACCTCGCCCAAGGACCTCTCCAACCTCCAGCACGAGATCGCCTCCCTGGCCAAGCGGCAGGGCGACCTGGAGGACGTCGTCCTGGAGGTCATGGAGCGCCGCGAGGCGGCCCAGGAGCGGGTCGGCGAGCTGACCGAGCGGGTCGGCTCCGTGCAGGCGAAGATCGACGACGCGACCGGGCGCCGGGACGCGGCCTACGAGGAGATCGACGGCGAGGCGGCCACGGTGACCAAGGAGCGCGAGGTCATCGCGGGCTCGGTCCCCGCCGACCTGCTCAAGCTCTACGACAAGCTGCGCGAGCAGCAGGGCGGGATCGGCGCGGCCAAGCTCTACCAGCGCACCTGCCAGGGCTGCCGGCAGGAGCTGGCGATCACCGACATCAACGAGATCCGCTCGGCCGCCCCCGACACGGTGGTGCGCTGCGAGAACTGCCGCCGCATCCTGGTGCGTACGGCCGAGTCGGGTCTGTAAGGGCCCGGGCGGGCGGTAAGGGGCTGTGGGCGTGCGGGAGTTCATCGTCGAGGCGGACGGCGGGTCGCGGGGCAACCCGGGCCCGGCGGGCTACGGCGCGGTGGTCAGCGACGCGTCCACGGGGGAGACCCTGGCGGAGGCGGCCGAGTACATCGGCGTCGCCACCAACAACGTGGCCGAGTACCGGGGCCTGCTGGCGGGCCTGACGGCCGCGCACGCCCTGGACCCCGCCGCCCGTGTGCACGTCCGGATGGACTCCAAGCTGGTCGTCGAGCAGATGTCGGGCCGCTGGAAGATCAAGCACCCCGACATGAAGCCCCTGGCGGCACAGGCGTCCCGGATCCTGCCGCCCGGCCAGGTCACCTACGAGTGGATCCCGCGGGAACGGAACAAGCACGCGGACCGCCTGGCCAACGAGGCGATGGACGCGGGCGCGCGGGGCGAGCAGTGGGAGCCGTCGGCCTCCACGGCGGAACCGGCCACCGCCGACGAGGCCGCCGAGGTCGCCGCCGCCGACGCGCGGGCCGCCGACGGCATCGCCTCCGCCCCCGGAGCCTCCGCGCCGAGCGGCTCCGTGCCGGGCGGCTCCGTGCCGGGCGGCTCCGTGCCGGGCGGCTCCGTGCCGGGCGGCTCCGTGCCGGGCGCGGACACCCCCAGCACCTCTACCCCCGGCGCCTCCGCCCCCAGCGCCTCCGCTCCCGGCTGGAGCGCCGGTCCCGATCTCGGGGCGCCCGCCACCTTCGTCCTGCTCCGGCACGGCGAGACGCCGCTCACCCCGCACAAGCGGTTCTCCGGCAGCGGCGGCGGCGACCCCTCCCTCTCCGACGTGGGGCGCGAGCAGGCCCGACGGGTCGCGGCGGCGTTGGCCAGGCGCGGGACGATCGAGCACATCATCGCCTCGCCCCTGGCCCGTACCCGTCAGACCGCCGGTGCCGTGGCCGACGTACTCGGGCTGGAGGTGTCGATCGACGACGGGCTGCGGGAGACGGACTTCGGTGCCTGGGAGGGGCTGACCTTCGGCGAGGTGCGCGAACGGTACCCGGACGACCTGAACACCTGGCTCGCCGACCCGGAGGCCCACCCCACCGGCGGCGGCGAGAGCTTCGCCGAGACCGCCACCCGGATCGCCGCCACCCGCGACAAGCTGGTCGCCGCCCACGCCGGCCGCACGGTCCTGCTCGTCACGCACGTCACCCCGATCAAGACCTTCGTCCGCCTCGCCCTCGGCGCCCCGCCCGAGTCCCTGTTCCGGATGGAACTGTCGGCGGCGTCCCTGTCGGCGGTGGCCTACTACGCGGACGGCAACGCGAGCGTACGACTGCTCAACGACACGTCCCACCTGCGTCCCTGAGTCCGGCCGCGGCCCGCGCCAACTCCTCCACCCGGGCCCAGTCACCGGCGGCCACCGCGTCCGCCGGCACCATCCAACTCCCGCCCACACAGCCGACGTTGGGGAGCCGGAGATACTCGGGCGCAGTCTGGGGGCCGATCCCGCCCGTCGGACAGAAGCGGGCCTGCGGCAGCGGACCGGCCAGCGACCGCAGATACGGCGCACCGCCCGCCGCCTGCGCCGGGAAGAACTTCATCTCCCGCACCCCGTGCTCCAGCAGCGCCACCACCTCCGAGGCGGTGGAGACCCCCGGCAGGAACGGCACTCCGGCCCCCCGCATCGCGCCCAGCAGCGCCTCCGTCCACCCCGGGCTCACCAGGAACCGGGCGCCCGCGCCCACGCACCGGTCCACCTGCCCCGGCGTCAGCACCGTGCCCGCCCCGACCACCGCCCCGGGAACCTCCCGGGTGACGGCCCGGATCGCGTCCAGCGCGGCCGGCGTCCGCAGCGTCACCTCGATCGCGGGCAGCCCCCCGGCCACCAGCGCCCGCGCCAGCGGGACGGCGTCGGCGGCGTCCGCGACGACCACCACGGGCACGACGGGCGCGAGATCCAGCACGGAGACCGGCGCAGAGGCCGAAGGTGAGGCAGGCGCCGAGGCGGGCACGGAGGAGGGCATGGGCGTCATCCTGCCCGCGAGAAGCATCCTCCGCAAAGGTCGTTGCACATGTTGCAATGTAGGGGCCGGGCGGGGGGAGGCTCAGTGGATCTCCGTCACCAGCACATCCAGCGCCCAGGCCTTCCGGTCCGTCCCGGCCGCCGCGACCTCCACCTCGTACCCGAGATCCCGCAGCGCCTCCACCAGTTCCGCCGGGCTCGCCGGAGCCGTGCCCGCCGCCAGCAGGCTCCGTACGATCCGCCCCTTCGTCGCCTTGTTGAAGTGGCTGACCACCTTCCGGGTCGGCGCGTGCAGCACCCGTACCGTCGCCGTGCGCCCCGCGATCTCGCCCTTCGGCTTCCAGGCCGCCGCATAGGCCGCCGACCGCAGGTCCAGCACCAGCCCGTCCCCGGCCGCCTCGGGCAGCGCCGACGCCATCGGTGTCCGCCAGTGCGCGCCCAGCGCGCCGAGCCCCGGCAGTCTCACGCCCATCGAGCAGCGGTAGGAGGGGATCCGGTCCGACACGCGCACGGCGCCCCACAGTCCGGAGAAGACCAGCAGCGAGCGCCTGGCGCGCTTCTTGGCGGCCGGATCGAGGGAGGCCAGGTCGAGCGCGTCGTACAGGACACCGGTGTAGATCTCCCCGGCGGGGCGGGCCCCGGCCGTGCGCAGCCCCGCGTTCTTCGCGACCTCCCCGCGCAGCCCCTCGCTCAGCCCGAGCACCTCGCGCGCCTTCTCGTTCTGGTCCGGGTCCCCGGCACACAGCTCGACCAGCTCCCCGAGCACGGCCTCACGGGCGGCGGTCAGCCCCGGCAAGGACAGCGACTCCAGCTTCAGCGGGGCCCCACGGCCCGAGGACGCCTTGCCTTCGGAGGGCGGCAGCAGGACAAGCACGGGGTACTCCTTCTCACTCAGCTCCGGAAAGCGTACGGCGTGCCCCCTCACCCTTCCCGCGCGCCCGACGGCAGTGGTCGGGTGGCCTCGGCCGGCGCCCCGAACCACCGCTCCAGCGACTCGGCGAGGGCCGCCCCCGGCTTCCCTCCTTCCTCGTCGTCGCCGTTCCCGCCCTCCGTGCCCCCCGCGCGCTCCGCTGCCCACGCCACGAACCCGTCCGGTCGCACCAGCAGTGCCGCCGTCCCCGGGCGGTCCGGGCAGGTGGCGCTGACGACGTCCACCCGGTCGCCGTGTCCCGCCGCTCGGGCCCGCAGTGCGGGGTCGTCGGCGAGGTCGAGCAGGAGGGCCCGGCCGGCGTGCAGGTGGTCGCCGAGGCGGGTGCCGTCGGACAGGACGAGATCGGGGGCGCTGTGGCCGGTCAGCGGATGGTCGCCGGGGAGGTCGTAGTGCTGCCAGACGCCGGAGATCTTCTTGACCAGGTACGTCGTGCCGGTGGTGGTCAGCGCCAGGTCGGTGACCACCCGGCGCAGGGCGCGGGCGTGCTGGTCGGGGCGCATCAGCGCGATCTGGGCCCGGGTCCAGTCCAGCACCCAGGCGCCGATCGGGTGCCGTTCGGCGGTGTAGGTGTCCAGCAGGGCCTGCGGCGCCCGGCCGCCCGCCACGGCGGCGAGCTTCCAGCCGAGGTTCATCGCGTCGCCGATGCCGAGGTTGAGCCCCTGCCCGCCGAACGGCGAGTGCACGTGCGCCGCGTCGCCCGCGAGCAGCACCCGGCCCTCACGGTAGGTGGTGGCCTGGCGGGCGTTGTCGGTGAACCGGGTCAGCGAGTGCACCCGGTGGATGGTCACCTCGGGCACACCGGAGACCCGGCGCAGGGCGGCCTGGACTTCCTCGGTGGTGATGGGTGCGGTGCGGTCGGAGGGC
Source organism: Streptomyces sp. NPDC006739 (assembly GCF_042869815.1). Taxonomy (NCBI): domain Bacteria; kingdom Bacillati; phylum Actinomycetota; class Actinomycetes; order Kitasatosporales; family Streptomycetaceae; genus Streptomyces; species Streptomyces sp. NPDC006739. The sequence continues at coordinate 564,376 of NZ_JBIAGM010000002.1, read as the reverse complement.
GGTCCGTCGAACTCGACGGTGAGGATGCGGCCGGGGAACGGCCCGTTGACGTACGTCCCCTTGCCGGTGGTGTTCCAGCCCCTGCCCAGCCGCTCGGCGCCGGTCATCTCGACGACCGCCTGGTAGCCGGTGATCTCCGGGGCGGTGCCGGGGAAGTCGAAGCCGGCGAGCTTGCGTACGGTGCTGCGGCCGCCGTCGCAGCCGACCAGCCAGCCGGCCCGCACCTGTGCGTGCCCCGCCAGGGTGACCGTCACCCCTTCCTCGTCCGCGGTGAACCCGGTCAGTTCCACACCCCTGCGCACCTCGACGCCCAGTTCCCCGGCGCGGGCGGCCAGGATCCGTTCCAGTTCCGCCTGCGGGACGCCGAGGCCGGCGGAGTCGGCGGGACCTATGTCCACGTAGGCCGGGTCCGACTCGTCGAACAGGTCGGGGTTCATCATGATCCCGGCGAAGTGCCCGGCGAACTTGGGGGGCGTGCGCGGCTCGCCGCCCGACTGCCGGGCGAAGGCCTGCATCCCGCTCCGCGCCTTCTCCCACGCGGCCGTCAGCTCGGGCAGCAGGCCACGGCGGTAGAACGCCACGGCGGTGGGCGTGTTGACGGCCCCCGCCTTGATCGTCTCGTCCACCTCGGTCAGCCGCTCCACGACCAGCACCCGAGCCCCGCCGAGCCGCAGCTCGCAGCCCAGGAAGAGACCGACCGGGCCGGCGCCCGCCACCACCACGTCGTAGTCCGTCATGACCCTGACTATAGTTACTAAACTTTTCGATCAACTATATTTTTCGATCGGCAATATTTTTCGATCGGCTATATTTTTCTCGTGATCGACGACGGCGACGAGATGCCCCTCCGGGAGCGCAAGAAGCGGGAGACGAGGCAGCGGCTCTCGGACCTGGCGACCGGACTGTTCCGCGAGCGCGGCTTCGAGCAGGTGACGGTCGCGGAGATCGCCCGCGCGGCCGGCGTCTCCGCCATGACGGTCTTCAACTACTTCCCGCGCAAGGAGGACCTGTTCCTCGACCGCATCCCGGAGGCGGTCGAACTGTTCACGGGGGCGGTACGGCACCGAGCCCCCGCCGAACCCCCGCTCACCGCCCTGCGGCGCCTGGCCCGGGAACTCCTGGACCGGCGCCACCCGTTGTCCGGGGTCGGGGACTACGCGTCCTTCTGGCGGGTCGTCGCGGACTCGCCCGCACTGCGGGCCCGGGCCCGCGAGGGCGTCGAGGAACTGGAGAACGCCCTGGCCAGGGCCCTCGCGGAGACGGACACCCCCGACCCCGGCCTGCTCGCCGCGCTGACCGTCGCCGCGTACCGGTCGCTCTACACCGCCTCCGCGCGCCGCCTGCTCGCGGGCGACCCGGTGGACGAGGTCGCCGCCGACCACCGCGTCCGCCTGGAGACGGCCTTCGACGCGCTGGAACGCATGACGAGGCGGTAAGCCCCCCGCCGGCCGGGCATGGAAGCGGACCCGAGGGCGTTGAACGTACCTGCGCAGCGCATGCCGGCGCGGCGGCGCATGCCGGCACATAGGGGAATCCATGCCGGCGCATACGGGAATCCGGGGGACGACATGGGTGAGCAGGCACTGTGGACGCGGGCGAGAATGGGCCGCTGCGGCCCGCCGCTCTACCTCCTCACCGCCCGCTTCGACCAGCACGTCTACGCCCCGCACGCCCATGAGGAGTTCACCATCGGGGTGTGCGTCGGCGGCTCCGAGGTCATCGACTACCGGGGCGGCCACATCCGCACCGGCCCCGGCGCCATCGTCGTACTGGCCCCCGGCGAGGTGCACACCGGAGGCCCCGCCACCGCGACCGACGGCTACGCCTACCGCGCCCTGTACGCCGAGGCCGCCCTGCTGGCCGACGGCACCCTGGGCGGCGTCCCCCACTTCCCCGACCCGCTCATCGCCGACGACCCCGAACTGACGGCCGCGATCCGCCTGGCCCACACGGAACTGGCACGCTGCCCCGACCCCCTGGAAGCCGAGTCCCGCCTGCCCTGGCTGCTGACGGCCCTGGCCCGCCGCCACTCCACCGCCCGGCCCTGCCCCGACCGCATCCCCGGCGCCGACGCCGTGGCCCGCACGGTCCGCGACCGCCTCGCGGACGAACTGACGGACCCGCCCTCCCTCGCCTCCCTCGCCGATGACCTGGACCTGTCCCGCTACCAACTCCTGCGGGCCTTCCGTACGACGATGGGGATACCCCCGTACGCCTGGCTCGCCCAGTACCGGGTGACCCGGGCCCGCGCACTGCTGGAGTCCGGTCTGCGCCCGGCCGAGGTCGCCCCGCTGGTGGGCTTCGCCGACCAGGCGCACCTCACCCGCTGGTTCCGCCGGGTGCTGGGGGTGACCCCGGCGGCGTACCGCAACAGCGTTCAAGACTCCCCGGCCTGAGACGGCCGAGACTCATCCCATGACTGCACGCGGCTGGTTCCTGTTCTCCCTCATGGGAGTGATCTGGGGCATCCCCTACCTGATGATCAAAGTGGCGGTGGACGCGGTGTCCCCGCCGGTGGTGGTGTTCACCCGCTGCGCCGTGGGCGCCGCGCTCCTGCTCCCCTTCGCCCTGCGCCGGCCGGGCCTGCCCGCGACGGTACGGGCGCACTGGCGCCCCATGCTGGCCTTCGCCCTGCTGGAGATCGTCGGCCCCTGGTTCACCCTGACCGACGCCGAACGGCACCTGTCCAGCTCCACGGCGGGCCTGCTGATAGCGGGCGTACCCATCGTCGCGGTCGCCCTGACCCGGTACTTCGGCGACACGGAGCGCCTCGGGACCCGACGGGTGACCGGACTGACGATCGGCCTCGCCGGTGTCGCCGTGCTCACGGTCCCCCATCTGACCGGCGGCGACGCCCGCTCACTCGGCGAGGTGCTGCTGACGGTCCTCGGCTACGCGACGGCCCCCCTGATCGCGGCCCGCCACCTCAAGGACGTCCACACCCTCCACCTCATCACCCCCTGCCTGACCCTCGCGGCGCTCCTCTACACCCCCGCGGCCATCGCCACCTGGCCCTCGTCCCTTCCCTCCGCCCACGTCCTGGCCGCGCTGGCCGGTCTCGGTGTCATCTGCACCGCGGTCGCCTTCGTCGCCTTCCTCGAACTGATCAAGGAGATCGGTCCGACCCGCGCCTCGGTCATCACGTACGTCAACCCGGCGGTGGCGGTCGCGGCCGGATCGGCGTTCCTCGGCGAGTCCCTCACCCTCGGCATCGGCGTGGCCTTCGCCCTGATCCTGGCGGGATCGGTCCTGGCCACGACGGCCGGCACCAGCCGCCGTACGACCCCGGTGACCCGGTCCGCCCCGCGGGCGAGCCGGCCGGAGGACCACGTCGAGTCCGCCTGACGGCGGCCGCGCGTGTGTGCCACGATCGAGGGAACGGTTCCCGATCTCATGTACAGGTGATCTTGGGATGTCCCAGTCTGGCGACCGACCGAAGGAGGGGCGTGACATGACTGCCGTGACTCATGAGCCCACCACGCCGGCCGAGGGCCTGCTGGACATCTTCCTGTCCCTCGACACCCCGGAGGGCTTCCGGGCCGAACTGATCGAGGGGGAGATCGTCGTGACACCGCCGCCGGACGGGGACCATGAGGACTGCATCAGCGTGATCGCCAAGCAGGTGATCAGGCGGTCCCGGACCGATATGGACTTCTCCGGGAACAAGGGCCTGAAGCTGAAGAGCGGAGGGGCCTGTCCGAAGAACCATGTGGTCCCGGACGGCACCTTCGCCCCCACCGCACTACGGCCCTACCGGGGCGCCGACCCGTGGATGCCCTGCGACGGCGTCGCCCTGGTCCTCGAAGTGACGTCCACCAGGCCCACCGCCGACCGCGAGGCCGAGCGCCGGCGCTACGCCCGCGCCGGCATCCCCCTCTGCCTTCTGGTCGACCGGGACACGTCGTCGGTCACGCTGTTCCGCGATCCGGAGAACGACGACTACCGCGAGCACTGCACCCTTCCGTTCGGCAAGCCCCTCACCCTCCCGGAGCCCTTCGCCCTCGACCTGGAGACGGCGGACTTCCTCTGAGCGGCTGAGCGGCTGAGCGGCTGAGCGGCGACGGACGGAACCACTCGCCCCGCCCGGTAACATGGTCGACACGGCAGACGAGCCGGGCGGGCGGCCGCGTGGAGTCCCCCAGGGGGCTTCCCGAGGAACGTCCGGGCTCCACAGGGCAGGGTGGTGGCTAACGGCCACCCGGGGTGACCCGCGGGACAGTGCCACAGAAAACAGACCGCCGTGAGCCTCGGCCCACGGTAAGGGTGAAACGGTGGTGTAAGAGACCACCAGTGCCCAGGGTGACCTGGGCAGCTAGGTAAACCCCACCCGGAGCAAGGTCAAAAGGAGCGCTGTAAAAGGCACTCTGCGGGGACGTTCGAGGGCTGCCCGCCCGAGTCCCCGGGTAGACCGCACGAGGCCGGTGGCAACACCGGCCCTAGATGGATGGCCGTCACCCCGGGCTCCGCGAGGAACCCGGGAGACAGAACCCGGCGTACAGCCCGACTCGTCTGCCGCTAGCTGTGGCTTTGCCTGGGAAAGGGCCTCTGACCTGCGTCGGAGGCCCTTTCTGATTTTTCAGCGTCTTGCCGTGTCAGGCGGCGGAAAGTCCCTCGGAAGTCCCTCGGACAGCGGCGCCGCACCCCCGGCTCCACCAGCCCGTGACGGACCAGGATCCGATACACCGTCATCCGCGACGGCACCGGACTCACCGTCCCGGACCGCTCCAGCACATGAGCGATCCGCCGCGGACCCCACTTCGGATGCTTGCGCCGCAGCTCACACACCACCGCCTCGACCTCGGCAGAGGCCTGGTGCGGACACGACGCGGGCCTACGGGAACGGTCCGCCAACCCGGCCAGACCCGAAGCCTCATACCTCGACTTCCAGCCGCTGACCGTCTGCCGGGACACCCCAAGCTGGGCGGCGACCTCGGTCACCGTCGCTCCCGCCAGCACGGCCAGGACAGCCCGGTATCTCTGCTCGACAACCGACAACTCCACCAGCACCAATCCCGGCCTCCCCACACGCACCGCAACAACGCGCACAGAAAACCCGATCACGGCCACTGTCAACCATCAGCTGGGACCGAACTGTCAAGCATCTACCGGGACCGGACACCAGGGGCTGGAACTGTGCGTCCAGATTTCTCTACGAGGTTCAAGGCGGGGCCCGCCCGCCGGAGCTGGCCGCCGTCGCCGACAAGCCCACCGTTCACTCGGGAAAGATCCGCGCTGCCGCAGGCATCGGGTGGACGCGGCCGCCGGGGTGATCCAGGGCTGCGGGAACGGCAAGCGGCCTGGTCGCCGGGCCGACCATAACTGGGCTCCTGGCGGAGCAAGTTGTCGCCTACGACCGTCCTACGGTCGGACCGCAGGCACAGGGCCGACCAGGGGGCCGACCCTTCACGTCCGTCGCCGGGCCCACCGAGGGCGGTGGCCGGCGTCGCCTCCGGCGGGGAGCGAAGCTCCCAGCGCCCCACTGGCCCGGCGTACGGCCCCCTGCCCGTACCTGATCCCACCCCAGGCAGGCCACCGGCCCAAGATCCCGCCAGCAGCTGCGAGGATCGGCGCACGCACGTTCGGAGATCGGCTCCGTGGGGTGAAGCCCGGTGTCAGCGCGGGGCAGCCCCCGTATGCTGGCCTCGGTAGCCACATCCCGTCCCTGGTGGAGGTCCCGATGAGCACACCCGACGCGGAGAACTCCGGCTACCCACCGCTCCGGCCCCGCGTTTCGGTCGAGGAGCTGCTGGCCGCGAAGAACACCCAGCCGATCCGGTCCCTGGACGACCTCGCCGCCGACACCTTCGAGTCGGACGAGGAACTGGAGGAGTTCCTGGCCTTCACGTACGCCGAGCGCCACCGCGACGTCGCCTGAGCCGCCGCCGTGCAACCCGTCATCCTCGACACCGACGTCGCCTCGCTGTCCCACAAACGTAAGCTCACCGGCCCGCTCGCCACCAGGCTGATCGGCCGCAAGCCGCTGATCACCTTCGTGACCTTTGGCGAACTGACCAAGTGGACCGAGATCCGCCACTGGGGCACCCGCAGCCGCCAGGAACTCGCCGACTGGCTCTCCGGCATCCCGATCCTGCCCAGCGACGAAGCCGTCGCCGCAACCTGGGGCCGCCTGTCAGCCGCGGGCATTCAGCGCGGACGCCCACGCCCGATCAACGACATGTGGATCGCGGCCTGTGCCCTCACCTACGACCTGCCGCTGGCCACGCTCAACCTCAAGGACTACGAGGACTTCCGAGCCCACCACGGTCTGCGCATCCTCGGCGCGGAATAGGCCGCCCGCCGCTGGCACAGCCGGACCCGGCTACCAGACGAGACAGCGGCCCGTGACCAGGCTGACCAGAAATTGCTGCTGGCGCGTCGTTGTCCCCTGGATATCCCAACGGGCTATCCAGGGGAACAGAGCCAGCCAGGGGGCTGGCTCTCCGCGCGAATCGCCAGCTCGCCGTCGAGCGGTGGCCGGCGTCGCCTCGGACGGGGAGCGAAGCTCCCGGTCGCCCTCCGAGCGGCGAACCCGTCCCGCCCCGGCCTCCAAACTCCCAGACTGGCGAACGCACGAACCTTGCCGCACGCCGACCGAGGGCCGCCTCGGAGGCCCACCGCCGAGCTGTCGCGAGGCCCCAGCCCTACCTGATTGGTCTAGACCCTTGACGGCAGTGGTGACGGCGACAACCACGAACAACCACGGCCGAACCCGCACCTCAGCGGACCGCCGAATACCACTTGACCTGCGAAAACGCTGGTAGAGAGGGGTCGCTTAGCACACGTACTGTGTTGTGGCGGGCGGCGTGTCGATCTTGGTCCACAACACCAATTGCCGCAGGGGCAGCAGGCGTGCGGGCGGAAGAGCGTGGACCTGGTGCGGGCCACGGAGACCATATCGCCCTGCATGTCGGGGAGTTGATCTTCGCTCCCCTGCGCTTGCGGGGTTCCGAAACGGGTTCGAGTCGGCGGGCCGCTCGGTTAGGGTCGTGTCGGCCCGCGCATCGGGAGGGGCTTGCGGCGGAGGGGAAGTACGTGACTGCTCTGGTTCGAATGGCCTTGGGCGATGGCGGGTCGGTCTTGGTCGAGGCGCCGCCGGCGGCGGACTCGGACGGGCCGGTGAAGGCCGGCCGGATCGGTGATGCCATCCAGGATCTGCCGGTGAACTTGCAGACGGCCCTTGGCACGGTGACGGAGACCGCACGGGCAGCGCTGGAGCAGTTGCGCAGGGCCGGGCCCGCCGAAGTCGAGGTGGAGTTCGGTGTCGATCTGTCGTGCCAGGCCGGGGTCGTGATCACCAGGGGGGAGGCCGCGTGCCATCTCAGGATCAGGGCGACGTGGCGGCGCGGAGAGTCGGGCACCGGTACGGATGGCTGACTCCGGGGACGTGGACCGGTCGGTGACGGGCAGCCAGGTGTCTGCCGCGGTCGCCCAGATCCTCGACTCGGCGGGTGAGGTGGCCGGAGCCGGCTTCCTCGTCGCGGACACGATCGTGGTCACGTGCGCGCACGTGGTCTCCGCCGCCGGTTTCGGCCCGGGCGGCACCGTGGATCTCGCCTTTCCGCAGGCATCCGGCGTCCCACGGGCGCAGGGGCAGGTTCTCGTCGAACCGTGGCGCGCGCCCGCTGCCGAGGACGTCGCGGTGATACGTCTTGCGCGGGGCCCCGCCGGCGTTGCGCCGTTGCCCCTCGGTTCCGCTGAGGGCTGCCGGGGGCATCGGGTGCGTTCATTCGGTTATCCCAGCCAGGCGCCGCCCGGCGGTCATCACGGCTACGGCACGGCCGGCCATCTGCTCGCGCCCGGTTCTGCCGGCGCCGAGGAGAGCGGCGCCCTGCTGCAGCTGACCGACGCCAACGACCTGACGACCGGTTTCAGCGGTGCACCGGTGATCGACGAGCAGACCGGCCGGGTCATCGGCATGGTCACCGCCATCGCCGCTCCCGATGCGCATGTGAAGGGGCTCGGCATCGCCTACGCCACCCCCACCGAGGTGCTGCGGGACGTCTGGCCGCAGCTGGCCGTGCGTGAGAACGCACGCCCCTACCGGGAGCTGGAAGCGTTCACCGCCGAACACGCCGCGTGGTTCCACGGCCGGGACGCCGCTGTCGAGCGGGTGCTGGCAGCCCTGGCCGGGCAGCGCCGCGCTGTGCTGCTGCTCGGACCGTCCGGCGCGGGCAAGTCCTCGCTGGTCCAGGCGGGGGTGCTGCCGGCCCTGTCCGCGGGCTGCCTGCCGGGCAGTGACCGGTGGCTGCCCGTCGTGGTGCGCCCGGAGCAGGATCTGCCGACCGCAATCGAACAAGCCGGGCTGCCCGGCTCGGCCGACGACGGGATCGTCGCGGCCGTGGACCGCCGGCTCACCGCGGAACCCGGCAGCCACCGTGTCCTGCTGGTGATCGACCAGTTCGAGGAGCTGTTGACGCAGGCCGTCGCAGGCGGGGCCGCGGGCGACCGCCACCTGGCGGCGCTGCGCCGGCTCACCGACGCCATCACCTCGTCCGCCGCACTGGGTGTGCTGCTGGTCATGCGGGACGACTTCTATCCGAGGCTCGCCGCGCTCGCCCCCGAACTGCTCGACGCCGTGGCGCCGGGGCTGGTGAACGTTCCCGCGACGCTGGACGCTCAGGACCTCGACGCCATGATCACGCTGCCTGCCCGAGCGGCGGGCGCGCACTTGGAGGAAGGGCTCCCCGAACGGATCGTCGCCGACGTCCTGGCTGCCGGAAGCGAGGGCTCCGCGAGCCGGCGGGCGCCGGTCACCGTGCTGCCCCTGCTGGAGCTCACGCTGAGCCAGTTATGGCAGCGACGCGTCGACGGATACCTCACGCACGATGCCTACCGGGCCATCGGCCAGGTCACCGGCAGCCTGGCCGCCTGGTGCGACGACGCCGTCCGCGCCCTGCCCGCCGAGCAGCGGCCCGTCGCGCGGCGGATCCTGACGGCACTGGTCAGGCCCGCCGACGAGGCCCACGACATCCCGGCCGTACGCCAGCAGGTCCCGGTGCCGACGCTGCGCGAGCTGGCCGTCGACACGTTGGCCGACACTCCACACGACGAGCAGCTCACACGCGCGGACGACACGCTGTCCGCCCTCACGCGGCATCGCATCATCACCACCCGCGCGGTCCGCCTGCCGGGACAGCCGGAGAACGACCCCGCGCAACCCGTGGTGGCCGAACTCATCCACGACGCGCTCATCCGCGAATGGGGGACGCTGCGCGACTGGGTCGGCAGCGACCGCAACTTCCAGGACTGGCTGCGCCGCGCCCGTGAACAGCATGCGGTGTGGACACGCTCCCGGCGACCGGGCGACCTGCTGGACGGCACCGACCTGTCCGAGGGCATGTCCTGGCCCGCACGGCGCGGCCTGCCGGCCGACATCGCCGTGTTCCTCAACCTGTCGCACGCCGCCGAAGCGAGGCGTCGCCGGTTGCGCCGCGCCGCGGTGGCGCTGGTGACGGCCTTGGCCCTGCTCGCCTCCGGCACGGCGGTCGCCGCCCTCGTCGAGCGCCGCCAAGCCCTCGCGCAGGGGCGCAGCGCTCTGGCCCGGACGGTCGCCGCGGAGGCCCAGAATCTGCTCAAGTCCCAGCCTGGCCTGGCGAAGCAACTCGCCGTCAGCGCCTATCACCTGGACCCGGCGGTCGGCATGGCCGGCATGCTTGCGGCGCTGGAGGCGCCAGGGATGTTCGACCGCGCCGACCCCGTGCTCGACCTGGCCGTGACCGGCGACGCACGCACTCTGGTGCTGTCCACCGGCACGGACATCGCCGTCTGGAACACTTCACGCGGCAAGGCCGACCGCCGCATCAGTGGCGCTGGGGTCGGCCCGCTGGCCGTCAGCCGGGACGGACGGGTACTGGCGGCCGGCACGTCCAGCGGCTCCACGAAGCTGTGGTCCCTGGCCGACCCGGGGCACCCCGCCCCGCTCGCCTCCCTTCCGGGGGGAGCGGGCGGCGTCGCCGCCGTCGCGATCAGCGCCGACGCCCGGCTGCTCGCCGCCGGCGGCCCGGACGGTGCCATCCGGCTGTGGGACATCTCGGAGCCTGCCGCGCCCCGGCCGCTTCCGTCCGTGACCGGCCGCCTCGGCGGTATCGACTCCCTGGTGTTCTCCCCGTCCCGCCGCCTGCTGGCCAGCCACTCGACCGACCATCGAGTGCGGCTGTGGGATCTGAGCCGGCCCGCGCACGGATCGACGCCCGCCGCCACGCTGGGCGGGGACCAACTCAAGGACGACACTTCGTCGGCGTACCGACCGGTGGCCCATCGGATCGCCTTCAGCCCTGACGGGACGACCCTGGCCGGACCGGGTGACGCGAACAGCGTGGTCCGGCTGTGGAGCGTGAAGACCCCGTCGAAGCCACGCCTCCTCGCCGCGCCGGGCGACGGTGTGCAGACAGTGGGGTCCACGGACGTCTGCCAGCAGGGTCTTCAGTCGATCTCGTTCAACGGCACCGGACGTGTCTTCGCCACGGTCTGCGGTGGCAGCACCGGTTCCTTGACACTCTGGCAGTCGCACGACATGGCGCACGTGGTTCCCGTCCACCCACTGCCGGGTGTGGACGGGGACCACAACGGTCCCGCGCTGTTCGAGCCCGGCACCGATGTCCTTCTGCACGCGACCGGCAACGGTGTCCAGCAGTGGGACGTCGGCGACCCCTACCAGCCGGGTGCCTCCGCCTCTGAGGGCCAGATCCCGAACGGCTTCGAGAGGAAGGTCGTGATCAGCGGCGGACGAAAAAGGCTGCTCGCCGTCGTCGGCGGGGACTCCGGCCAACTCGTCGACCTCACCGGCAGCACAGGCCACCACGTGGTGGCCGACCTGCCCGGCGGCAGCGTCACCGCCTCTGCTGTCGCGTTCACACCGGACGGCACGGTGTTCGCCGACAGTGAGCACACCGGCACCGGGAAGGCGATCCTCCGACTGCGCGACACGACGCGTCCGGGTGTTCCCGCGCTTGCCACCATCGGCTCCATCGACCAGGGCGTGGTCAGCATCGTCTTCAGCCCGGACGGCCGGATCATGGCCGTGGCCGACAACAACGACGCCACGAACGGCCCTTATCCCGCCGGACCGTCGGTGAAGCTGTTCGACGTTCACGACCCGGCCCACCCGCAGCAGCTCGCCCGGCTGTCCGCCAACGCGTCTCAGGTCGCGATCTCGCCGGACGGCCGCCTGCTCATCGCGAACACCGCAGAGACCCTGCTGACCTGGAACATCTCGGATCCCCGCCACCCCGTCGCCCGGCCGACCTACCGGCTGACGCCCGGGAGACCGGGCTCGGGCAGTGCCAGTGCGTTCCGCCCGGACGGCCAGTGGATCGCGGTCTGCGACAGCAGTGGCACGATCCGGCTGTGGAAGGTGGACGGTGACCGCCTCACCGCTGCCCCCGGCGTCATCCACGCGCCCGGAGCCGATGGCATCCCGTCGTTCAGCCCGGACGGACGCACCCTCGCCTTCGTCGAGGACGGCGACCTGGGCAATGTCATCGGTCCGGAGGACAACCGCGCGCGAGTGGCGCTGTGGGACGTCACTGATCCGCGGGCCCCCGTCCCGCAGGGGGGAATGGCCCACCAGGACTCGATGGGCATTGCGAGCATGGTCGCCTTCAGTCCCACCGGGCACTTCCTCGTCACCACGATCTCCCAGTCGGTGGACCTCTGGAGCACCCGCCCGGAAGACAACGAGTACGAATTGTGCAGGGCCATGGGCGATGTCATCAGCCGGGAGGAATGGGGCGAGTACGTACCCCACGAGCCGTACACCCCGCCCTGCCGACAGCCCAATGTCCCGGCCTCGATGGTTCCCGTACCGACCCGCACGTCGTAACGGCACGAGGCTGGGCTCCCGGCCCGCAGAGGACAGCCAGTGATGTTCGTGGGGCGTTCAAGCGCTGTGTCGGAGAGGTAGTACGGCCAGGTCCATGTCGACGTGAAAGCCGACGGTCTTCAGGGGGCGGTCGTCGTCGGGCTGCCCGGAGCGGCTTCGTGCCCAGGTGCTCCCGATGTCACGGAAGATGTGGTTGCTCTTCCGGTCTATGAGGACCCAGTGGGTGCCATAGGTGTAGGGGCGGAAATGGTCGCGCATCATGGCCCACAGCCGGTCGAGGAAGTCGGCGACCGTCGCCCCCTCGGCCAGTGGGAACTCCGCTCTGAAGCCCCGGAAGTCCGGATGGATGTCGCTCAGGTCGACGGAGAGCATGCGATTGGCGATGCCCTCGTGCGCGCTGGCCACCGCCCGGTCCACCAGTTGTGCGACCTGCTGCGGGGTGACCGTCCGGGACAGCGTGCTGGGGATCACCTCTTCCAGGGTGTCCCGTACGACTGCTTGCAGCAGTTCGGCGTTCGCCGCCGAGCCGTGGCGCATGCCGTCCACGTAGGCGGTGACCGAGACATGCTCGGGGAAGTCGCCCGGCGCATAGAGAACTTCCGGCTTCCTCCATAAGATCGAGAAGAAGGCCCCGGACACGAGCACCGGGAAGGTCACCGCGAATATCGCGAGAGCCCCCTGGACCCAGCCGTTCGACAGCGTGGCCGCGATTCCCACCGTGGTCTCGGACAACCCGAGGAAGAGCGAGATGATCCACAGTGGGTTGAGCACCCTGGGCAGCGTATGCGTCGGCACGTCCCGCTCACTCGGCATCCCGTCAGCATGCCAGAGGCCCCGGGGGCACGGAGCGTGCCGTGCGAGACCGTGCCGTCCTGCTCTCTCACCCGCCCAGTGAGCGTGCCGTCACCCTCGTCAGGTGGCGGGTGAACACCTCACGGGCGTCCGGGGTCAGGGTTCGCAGGGCGATGAGCGCGGTGATGACGACGTCGCACAGTTCGCCCTGGACGTCCTCCCACGTATGAGTGACACCCTTCCGGGGGTTCTGGCCCGTCGACCCGATCACCGCCTGGGCGACCTCTCCCACCTCCTCCGTCAGCTTCAGCATGCGCAGGAGCAGGCTTTCCTGGCCGTCGTGGGGGCTGTTGGTCTCCAGCCACGTCCAGAGGGCGTCGATGGCCGGCCACAGGTCGGCGCCGGCGGGCCGAGGGGGCGGGGGCGTGTGTTCGTTGGTCATCCGCGCAGCCTGCCATGGCCGGCCCGGCCGCTACTCCTCGAACAGGGGTTCCTGTTCGCCCTCCGTGGCCTTCCGTACCCGCCTGTTGCGGGCGCCCACCACCAGTGCCGTGCCCGCCGCCGTCACACCGAGGGCCGTCGGGACCATCCAGCCCCGGTCGAAGACGTGGCCCAGGGCGTGGTCGACGGAGAGCCGGCCGGGGCCGGTGACGGCGAGGCCGGTCGCGGCCAGGGCCAGGCTTGCCGCGTACTCGTAGCCGCCCCCCTGGGCGAAGAAGCCGTTGGGCTTGTGGACCGCCGCCGCTCCCACCATCGCGCCGGCCGCCGCCGCACCCGCCCCCGGCGTGGCCAGGCCCAGCGCCAGCAGCGTGCCGCCGCCCGCCTCCGCCAGGCCCGCCGCCGTCGCGCTCGCCTTGCCCGGCGCGTAACCGACGGACTCCATGAACTGGCCGGTGCCCTCCAGGCCGTGGCCGCCGAACCAGCCGAACAGCTTCTGCGCGCCGTGCGCCGCCAGCACACCGCCGGTGCCCAGCCGGAGCAGCAGCAGACCCAGATCGCGTCGGTCGTAACACGTCACGTTCACTCCCAGAGGCAGATAGAGGCAGATAGAGGCAGATGGGCGGAGGCAGGCAGAGGTCTACGAGGTATGCGAGGTGTACGCGGGGCCAAGGGGCGCGTATCCAGCGTCGCATCGTCCACACCTCTCGGCCGCCCGCGGGCCGCCGTCCGGGTGGTGGGTGGTGTGGTTGCGGGCCTCGCCTTCGTGTGGTGCGGGCCTCGCCTTCGTGTGGTGCGGGCCTTGCCTTCGTGTGCGCTTCAACTCTTAGTGTCCCGGGACATGGAGACAGCAAGCGGCGGGACGACCGTCAGGACACTGGGACGCAGCGGGATACGGGTCAGCGCGCTCGGCTTCGGGTGCTGGGCCGTCGGGGGCGAGTGGCAGGCCGCCGACGGGCAGCCGCTGGGGTGGGGCAAGGTCGACGACGAGGAGTCCGTACGGGCGATCCGCCGCGCCCTCGACCTCGGCGTCACCTTCTTCGACACCGCCGACGTCTACGGCGCCGGGCACAGCGAGCGGCTCCTCGGCCGGGCCCTCGGCAAGCGGCGGGACGAGGTGGTCGTCGCCACCAAGTGGGGCAACGTCTTCGACGAGGACACCCGCACCCTCACCGGCTCCGACGACTCGACGGCACACGCCCGCCGCGCGCTGACCGCGTCGCTGCGGCGCCTGGGCACCGATCACATCGACCTCTACCAACTGCACCTGTCCGACGCCGACCCGGCGCGGGGCGCCGAACTCAGGGACGTGTGCGAGGACTTCGTACAGGAAGGGCTCATCCGGGCCTACGGCTGGAGCACCGACGACCCCGACCGCGCCGCCGTCTTCGCCGAGGGCGCGCACTGCACGGCCGTACAGCACACGCTCAACGTGCTGCAGGACGCGCCGCGGCTCATCGCGCTGTGCGAGGGGTCCGGGCTCGCCAGTGTCAACCGCAGCCCGCTCGCCATGGGGCTGCTCACCGGGAAGCGGCGGCAGGGCGAGGGACTCGAGGCCGGGGACATCCGGAGCCGGCCGCCGGCCTGGCTGCCCGGGTTCGGGGACGGGTCGGGGGCCGACCCGGAATGGGTCGCCCGGGTGGACGCCCTCCGCGAGATCCTCACCAGCGGCGGCCGTACCCTCGCCCAGGGCGCCCTCGCCTGGCTGTGGGCGCGCAGCCCGCGCACCGTCCCGATCCCCGGCTTCCGGTCGGTCGAGCAGGCCGAGCAGAACGCGGGGGCCATCGGCAAGGGGCCGCTCAGTGCCGGGCAACTGGCCGAGGTCGACCGGATTCTCGGACGGTGAGCTACGACACCGTCAGAAACCGGCCCACTGTCCGGTAAGGAATCGTATTTTCATAAGACAGCAAATTCCTTGGCGGCAGAGGGTCTCCTGCCAGGAAAGCGCTGTTGGGTGCGGTGTACCGTCCCGGGATGCGCGATTGTTCTCGGCTCACTCGGCGTGCCGCTCTCGGTCTGACGGCAGCCGCCCTTCCTCTGTCCGCGGCCACCCCCGCCTCGGCCTCGGGCGCCGCGTCCGGCGTCTCGGCCGTCGGCGGGGAGCGGCTGGGCGGCGACGGCGTTCAGGTGCGCGGTGCGAACGGCCTGCCCGCGAAGCTCAACGCCCGTTCCTGGCTGGTCGCCGACTGCGACAGCGGGGAGGTGCTCGCCTCGTTCAACGCGCACCGGCGGCTGCCGCCGGCGTCCACGCTGAAGATGCTGTTCGCGGACACGGTGCTGGGGAAGTTCGAGCGGACCGAGCGGCACCGGGTGACCGACGTCGAACTGTCCGACATCCCGGCGGGCTCCAGTCTGGTCGGCATCCGGCCCGGGATCACCTACACGGTCGACCAGTTGTGGCAGGGCGTGTTCCTGCGGTCCGGCAACGACGCGGTGCACGTCCTCGCCCATATGAACGGCGGGGTCGCGAAGACGGTCGCCGAGATGCAGGCCAAGGCCGGCGACCTGCAGGCGCTGGACACCCATGTGGTCAGCCCGGACGGCTTCGACCACCCCGGGCAGGTGTCCTCGGCGTACGACCTGACGCTGTTCGCGCGGCACGGGCTGAAGAACCCGGACTTCCGGGGGTACTGCGCCACCCGGATCGCGAACTTTCCGGCGGGCGGCAAGAAGACCTTCCAGATCCAGAACACCGACCGTCTGCTGACGGGGGCGTGGGGGCTGGGGCCGTACCAGGGGCTGATCGGTGTGAAGAACGGCTACACCAGCAACGCCGGCAACACCTTCACCGGCGCGGCCACCCGGAACGGCCGCACCCTGCTGGTCACCGTCATGCACCCGGTCGCCGGAAGCAACGCCGTCTACGAGGAGACGGCCGCACTGCTCGACTGGGGTTTCGGCAGGGGGAGTTCGGCACGGGCGGTGGGCACGCTGGTCGACCCGGTGAGCGAGGGCGGGGCGGCCGTGAGCCCGGCACCCGACCGGAAGGCGGCGGCCGGCGCGGCCGGAGCCTCCGCCTCCGTCGCGGGCGGTCCCTCGACCGGACGCCTGGTGGAAGGGGCGGTGGGGACGGTCGTCCTGCTGGGCGCGGGGCTGTGGGCGCTGCGACGCCGCAGGACGAAGCCGGCGACGGCGGAGGGGGCGGCGGAGGAGGGGACGACGGTGGAGCGGACGAAGACCGAGCGGGCGAAGACCGAGCGGGCGAAAGCCGCGGGGGAGCGGGAGCCCGAGTCCGGCGGCAGGCACCGGCGCTGAGCGAGCCGGCGGCGGCCCGGGGCCGAGCGGGCGCGTCGGCTCTCCCGCCGAAGCATCCGCTCTCCCGCCGACGTGCCCGACGCGCCGCAGGTTCTCGCGGCAGCCGCTCCACCCACCGGTGCGTACCCCGCGCTCTCGCGGGGTCCACCCCCAATCCGGTGCGGTGGAGCGGCTGCCGCCTCCCCCCTCGGTATGGTCTGCGGAATACCAGTGCTCCAAGTGTGAAGTACTGGTGAAGAAAGTTGAGCATACGGCCGCCATCGGCCGCAATACCTCGGATTCTCAAATTCCGTTTGTGAACATGGGGAGTTGGTGGGCGCGAGGGGGTTCAGCCCCGGCCGACGTACGGCATCGTCGTCGCCAGTACCGTCGCGAACTGCACGTTCGCCTCCAGTGGCAGCTCGGCCATGTGCCGTACCGTGCGGGCCACATCGGCCACGTCCATCACCGGCTCCGGCACCGTCTCACCGTTGGCCTGGAGGATCCCGGCGCGCATCCGGGCCGTCATGTCGGTGGCCGCGTTGCCGATGTCGATCTGCCCGACCGCGATCCGGTACGGCCGTCCGTCCAGCGACAGCGACTTGGTCAGGCCGGTCAGCGCGTGCTTGGTCGCGGTGTAGGCGACCGAGTGCGGCCGGGGCGTGTGTGCGGAGACGGAGCCGTTGTTGACGATCCGGCCGCCCTGCGGGTCCTGCTCCTTCATCTGCCGGTACGCCGCCTGCGCGCACAGGAACGCCCCGTTGAGGTTGGTGTCCACCACCTGCCGCCACGCGTCGTAGGACAGGTCCTCCACCGGGACACCGCCCGGGCCGGAGATCCCCGCGTTGTTGAACAGCAGGTCGACCCGCCCGAACCGCTCGACGGCGGCCGAGAACAGCGCCCGGACGTCGGCCGGCCGGGACACGTCGGTGCGTACGGCGAGCCAGGGACGCCCGGCCGCGAGCGCCGCCGTCTCCTCCAGCGTCTCCACGTGCCGGCCGGCCAGCACCACCGACCAGCCGGCCCGCAGCAACTCCACGGCCACCGCCCGCCCGATGCCGGACCCGGCGCCGGTCACCACCGCGATCTTCGATTGCGTGTCAGTCATGGCTCCGCAGCGTAGGCGGCCAGTCCGGCATGCGGAATCCGGTGTCCGCCATACGGTTGTCGGAGCGCGTAACCCCGCTTCCCAGGCCAAGGCGCCGAGGTCGAGGCCGAGGCCGAGCCTCAGGCCGCCGCGGCCTCCGCCGGGTAGCGCACCCCGATCCGCTCCCGTATCGCGTCCAGCGTCCGCATCACCGCGAGCGTGCCGTCCAGCGGCACCAGCGGGGACTCCGTCTCGCCCGCCCGGAGCGCCCGCATGACCTCCTCGGCCTCGTGCCGCAGGGTGGAGCGCGGGCCGTCGGCCGGGTCGGCGGCGAACTCCTCGGGGTCGCGGCCGTCGCGGTGCAGCACGAAGCGGTCGGGGTGGAAGAAGCCGGCCGGGAGGTCGATCCGGCCCAGCGAGCCGGTGACGGACGCGGTCACCGCCGTACCGCCGACCAGGGAGCAGTGCACCGAGGCGAGCGCGCCGCCCGCCCAGGAGAGCAGCGCCCCGGTCTGCAGGTCGACGCCCTCCTCCGACAACACGGCCCGCGCCGTCACCTCCGCCGGCTCACCCAGCAGCAACTGCGCGAACGACACCGGGTACACGCCCAGGTCCAGCAGCGCCCCGCCGCCCAGCGCCGGATCCCGCAGCCGGTGCGCGGCGGGGAACGGCCCGGCCAGCCCGAAATCCGCCTGTACGGTGCGCACCTCGCCGATCGCCCCGTCCTCGACCAGCGCCTTCAGCCGCCGTACCAGCGGGTTGCAGTACATCCACATCGCCTCCATCAGGAAGCGTCCGCGCCCGCGCGCCAGCGCGACCAGTTCCTCGGCCTCGCGCAGGTTCAGCGTGAAGGGTTTCTCGCACAGCACGTTCCGCCCCGCCTCCAGGCACAGGCCGGCCGCCGTCCGGTGCGCCGAGTGCGGGGTGGCGACGTACACGACGTCGATGTCCTCGTCCCGGGCGAGGGCCTCCCAGTCGCCGTACGCCCGGTCGATCCCGAACCGCTCGGCGAACGCCCGAGCGGACTCCGGCCGCCGGGAGGCCACCGCCACTATCTCCGCGTCCGGCAGGTCCACCAGGTCCGCCGTGAAGGCGGCGGCGATCCCGCCGGTCGCCAGAATCCCCCACCGCACCTTGCGCTCGGTCATCCCGCCGTCCCCGCCCTCGCTCATGTGATCCTCGGCACTGTGTACGAGCTGAGAGCATAGGTGCGGTTCACTCGGACGCACCAAGGAACAGCACCGAGGGACCCATGCGAAACGAAGCGAGAGGAAGCAGGGGGGCACATGCCTGAGCACGCGGCGGCGCCGACGCCGGACACGGCGCGAGGGTCCGCACCCGGAGAACCGTCCGCGCGCACCGTCCCTCGCACCGGCCTGCTGGTGACCCTGGTCCTCGGCGGACTCACCGCCACACCACCGCTCGCGATGGACATGTACCTCCCCTCGCTGCCGGCGGTCACCCGCTCCCTGCACGCGCCCGCGGCGACCGTCCAGCTCACCCTCACCGCCTGCCTGGCCGGAATGGCGCTGGGGCAGCTGGTCGTGGGACCGATGAGCGACCGCTGGGGGCGCCGCCGTCCGCTGCTCACCGGCCTCGCCGTCTACCTCCTCGCCACCGCCCTGTGCGCCTTCGCGCCCACCGTCGGGACACTGGTCGCCTTCCGGCTGGCGCAGGGGCTCGCGGGCGCCGCGGGGATCGTCATCGCGCGGGCCGTCGTACGGGATCTGTACGACGGCGACGCGATGGCGCGCTTCTTCTCCACCCTGATGCTGATCTCCGGGGTGGCCCCGGTCGTGGCGCCGCTGATCGGCGGGCAGATCCTGCGGGTGACCGACTGGCGGGGCGTGTTCGTGGTGCTGACCGTGGTGGGCGCGGGGCTGGCCGCGCTGGTGTGGCTGCGGCTGCCCGAGACCCTGCCACCCGCCGAACGGCACGGGGGAGGCGTCGGCGAGGCACTGCGGGCCATGCGCGGACTCCTCGCCGACCTGCCCTTCACCGGCTACACACTCGCGGGTGGTTTCGCCTTCGCCGCCCTCTTCGCCTACATATCGGCCTCCCCGTTCGTCATCCAGGAGATCTACGGCGCCTCCCCGCAGACCTTCAGCCTGCTCTTCGGCCTCAACTCGGTCGGCCTGGTGATCGCCGGGCAGGTCAACGGCAAGCTGCTGGTCGGCCGGGTGCGTCTGGAGAAGGTGCTGGCCGTCGGCCTGACGGTGATCGTCCTCGCCGCCACCGCGCTGCTGCTGATGTCCACCGGCGCCTTCGGCGAGGTGGGACTCGTCCCGGTCGCCGCCGCGCTCTTCGTCCTGATGTCCGCGATGGGCATCACCCTGCCCAACACCCAGTCCCTCGCCCTGCTGCGCACCCGCCACGCCGCCGGCTCCGCCTCCGCCCTGCTCGGCACCACCTCCTTCCTCGTCGGCGCGGTCGCCTCCCCGCTGGTCGGCGTCGCGGGCGAGCACACCGCCGTCCCGATGGCGGTCGTCCAACTGGCGGGAGCACTGGTCGCGGCGGCCTGCTTCGTGGGAATGTGCCGTCCCTGGAACACACGCGCGGGGTCGGAGGGAGCAGGGAGCTGAGCGCACCGAGACTGCGCGTCGACACACCGGAACGGGCCGGTCTCGACGCCGCGGAACTCCGGCACCTCGTCAGCGCGGTGCACGACCTCACCACCGGCGAGCGCCCCTGGGCGGCCGGCGCCGTCGTGGTGGCCGGACGCGGCCCGGTGATCGCCGTCGAGGAGGCGGCCGGCTGGGCCGTGCGGTACGCCTCCTACGACCCCGCCGCCGACGCGGGCGTCGAACTGCCGCCCGCCGCCCGGGTCCCGATGACCGTCGACACCCCCTTCGACCTCGCCTCCCTCACCAAACTGTTCACCGCCGTCGCCGCCGTGCAGCAGATCGAGCGGGGCACCCTCGGCATCGACGCCCTGGTCGGCGCCTATCTGCCCGAGTTCCACGCGGCGGCCGAGCACGGCGTGACCGTGCGGCAGCTGCTCACCCACACCTCCGGGCTGCGCCCCGAACTGCCGCTGTACGACTGCCTGGACGACAAGGCCCGGCTGACGCTGCTGCGCGCCGAGGCGCCGACCGCCCAACCGGGGACGTACCTCTACTCGGACCTCAACCCGCTGCTCCTCCAGTTCGTGCTGGAACGGATCACCGGCCGCGCCCTCGACGTCCTCGTCCACGACGGCATCACCCGGCCGCTCGGCATGACGGCGACCGGGTTCGGGCCCTGCCCCGGCGCGGCGGCCACCGAGGACCAGCGCCGGCCGTGGGCCAAGGCGGACCGGGGGATGCTGCGCGGGGTCGTCCACGACGAGAGCGCCTGGGCGCTGGGCGGGGTGGCCGGCCACGCGGGCCTGTTCTCCACCGGCCGCGACCTGGCCGTCTTCTGCCGGACGCTGCTGGCGGGCGGCGCGTACGGCCCCGCCCGCATCCTCGGCCCCGACTTCGTGGAACTCCTGCTGACCCCGCCCGGCCTGGGCTTCGCCGTGGACCAGCCCTGGTTCATGGGGGAGCTGGCGGGCCGGGGCGCGGCCGGGCACACCGGCTTCACCGGGACCTCGCTGGTACTGGACCCGGCCACGGACACCTTCCTGGTCCTGCTCGCGAACACCGTGCACCCCCGCAGACGCCCACCGGACAGCCGGCCGAGGGCACGGCTGGCCACCCATCTGGCGAGGGCGGCCTTCCGCAGCGCGTCCGGGGGCTGAGGACGAGAGCGGAGGCCGAGGGGCGGTCCGGGGGGCGGCCGGGGTCGTGGTCGGGGTCGTGGTCGGGGCAGCCGGGGCCGTGGTCCGGGCGGGCCGCATAGAATCGCCGGGTGAACGACCCCCTGCCCCCGGCCGAACGGCTGCGCGCCGCCCTGGCGGACCTGCTCGCGGGGCTGCCGCCCACCCAGGCGGCCCAGGCCGTGGAGCGGCTGATCGCCAACTACCGGGGGGCCACGCCCACCGACGCGCCGATCCTGCGCGACCGCGCCGACGTGGCCGCCTACGCCGCCTACCGGATGCCGGCCACCTTCGAGGCGGTGCGGTCGGCGCTGGAGGCGTTCGCGGACGCCGTGCCCGGCTGGGTGCCCGCCGGCCATGTGGACGTCGGCGGCGGGACCGGCGCCGCGACCTGGGCGGTCGCCGCCACCTGGGACGGGGTGCGGCCGGTGACCGTACTGGACTGGGCCGCGCCCGCGCTCGCCCTCGGCCGGGAGATCGCAGCGGCCGACCCCGCACTGCGTGACGCCCGCTGGCAGCGCGCCCGCATCGGTTCGGCGCTCACCCTGGAGACCACCGACCTCGTCACCGTCTCCTACGTCCTCAACGAACTCGCCGAGGCCGACCGCGCCGCCCTCGTCGACGCCGCCGCGGCCGCCGCGCGGGCCGTCGTCATCGTCGAGGCCGGCACCCCCGCCGGTTACGCCCGCGTCATCGAGGCCCGGGACCGCCTGATCCGCGCCGGATTCCAGGTCGCCGCGCCCTGCCCGCACAGCGCCGCCTGTCCCATCGCCCCCGGCACCGACTGGTGCCACTTCTCCGCCCGGGTCAGCCGCTCCTCCCTGCACCGTCAGGTCAAGGGCGGCTCCCTGGCCTACGAGGACGAGAAGTTCAGCTACGTCGCCGCCACCCGCCTCCCCGTCGAGCCGGCCCCCGCCCGCGTCGTCCGGCGCCCGCAGATCCGCAAGGGACAGGTGCTGCTCGACCTGTGCGAGGCCGACGAGCGACTGAGCCGTACGACGGTCACCAAACGCCACGGCGACCTGTACAAGGCGGCCCGCGACGCGGACTGGGGGGACCCCTGGCCGCCGTGACCGCACGGCCCCGACGGGGGCCGTGGCCGTCCGGGGTGCCGGGAGGTGGGACCATGGGGCGGTCGAGGTTCCAGGGTGTCCGCACGACAGCGAGGCGAGGGGATAGATGAGCGCGACGTTCGGTGGCCGGGCCGGCCAGGGCAAACTCTCCCAGTGGCTGCGGGGACGACGTCCGCAGGAGGCCGTCGGCGACGACGGCCGCGAGGCCCTGCTGCTGGCCGCCGCCGGTGCCGGGCTGCCCCTCGCGCCCGCCGCGCACCCCGCACCCGGCTACCGCTGCTCCTGCGACCGCGTCGGCTGCCCCACCCCCGCCCGCCACCCGGTGTCCTTCGCCTGGCAGACGCAGTCCACCACCGACCGCTCCCAGATCGAGCGCTGGGCCCGGCACCAGCCGCAGGCCAACTTCATCACCGCCACCGGCATGGTGCACGACGTCCTCGACGTGCCCCTGGAGGCCGGACGCCAGGCACTCGGCCGGCTGCTGGAGTCGGGCGTGGAGGTCGGGCCGGTCGCCCAGAGCGACGACGGCCGCATGCTCTTCTTCACCCTCACCCGGGGCACGCCCGAGGACGAGGACGAGTGGTGGCCCTGCGAACTGGACTGCCACCCCGAGACGATGGACGAGCACCCGGGGCTGCGCTGGCACTGCCGTGGCTCCTACGTCCTCGTACCGCCCGCCCTGCTGCCCGGCGACGACCAGCGGGTCCGCTGGCTGCGCGGCCCCGAGCACGCCCTGCCCGACCCCCTGACCCTCCTGGAAACCCTCACCGACGCCTGCACCCGCCACGCCGAGGAGAGCCCCGGCCAGACGGCCTCGGCCTGGCCGCTGCGCGGCTGACCCCCCGCGGGCAGGCGGGTACGTGACGACAGGGCCTCCGCCCGACAGGGCCTACGTGCCCTGTGCCGCCGTCAGGCCCTGGATCCGGCCCAGGAGCGACACCCGGGCGCCGGGGCCGGCCGGGTCGAGGGCGACCTCGTTGGAGATGTACTCCAGCGTCAGTGACTGCTTCACCTCGCCCTCGGTCAGGGCCTGGACGTCCTTGTTCTGGGCCGGCACCGAGGCGCCGGGGGCGGCGGTCTGCTTCTCGTAGTGGTGCGTGGTGAAGAACACCAGCGCCCCGCCGTCCGCCAGGCGCAGCGCCAGCGGCGCGTAGTCACCGCTCGTCAGCGGCTGGTCGATGTACTGCCTGACCAGCCCCGGCCGCCTGGCGTCCCGGGCCCGGTCCGCCCGCCAGCCACTGGTGTGCGGGCCGTCGGCGAAGGTCCTGCCGCCGCTCTTCAGGTAGGCCGCGTAGTCCTTGCTCAGGTCGGCGGGACGCACGGCGAACGCGGCGGAGCCGGCGGGCACGGCCTGCGCCCAGCCGTCCTTGTCCTTCTTGAACGCGGGTACGGCGGAGGGCGCCACGAGCGTCAGATACGCCACCTGCCACGGCTCGCTGAGGCTGTTGCGGGTGAACACCAGCAGCCAGCGGGCGTCGCCGCCCTTGTTGCCCCGCGCGTCGGCCACGAACCAGCGGGGCCAGCCGGCCTTCTTGGGAATGGTGAACTTCGCGTCCGTCAGCACGAGCGGAGTGTGCCCGGCGTTGCCGGCCGGGCTGGTGGCGTGTCCGGCCCGCAGCCGCGCCGCGTCGATGTCGGCGAGGGCGCCGGTGACACGGCCGGCGTCCAGGGAGCTGTCGTAGGCCTTGTCGGCCGCGTTGTAGGCGTCCGTGAACTGCCGGAGCGCCTTGGCGGCCTCGGCGCGGGTGCCGGCCGGGACCACCACGCGCTCCCCGTGCACCACCACGCATCCGCTCGCGGTCAGCGACAAAGCGGTCAGCGAGGCCGCTACGAGTGCGTTCCGCCCATACCCGCGGAACCCGCGGAGCCTGCCGTCCCTGCTCATCGGATCCGTTCACCCTCCCCTTCCCGGAGGCGAACCCTACCGGGAGGGCACGCGCGGCGGGCGAAGGGTCCTCGACTTCCGCCGCGCGCACCCGGCCGCTCCCCGGCTCCGCCCCCGCCTGGGACGATGCGGCGGGCGCCGCGATGTTTCAATTCCCCCGTGACTGATTACGACGTACTGCGCGTCTTCTGCGCACCGAACGGCGGCTACGGCAACGAACTCGGCGTGGTCCGCGACGGCTCGTCGGTCCCCGGGCAGGGCGACCGGCAGGCGTTCGCCGCGAAGCTCGGCTTCAGCGAGACCGTGTTCGTGGACGACCCCGAGCGCGGGGTGATCGACATCTACACGCCCACGCTGCGCCTGCCCTTCGCCGGCCACCCCTGCGTCGGTACCGCCTGGCTGCTGGACGTACCCGAACTGGTCACACCCGCGGGGGTCGCCGGCGCCCGTCTGGACGGCGAGTTCAGCTGGATCGAGGCCCGCCCGGAGTGGGCGCCGCCGCGCACCCTGCGCCAGTACGCCACCGCCGCCGAGGTCGACGCCCTCGACGTGCCGCCACCGGGCGACTGGCTCTACGCCTGGGCCTGGGAGGACGAGGCGGCCGGGCGGATCCGCGCCCGCGCCTTCCCGGGCCGCGGCGACGGCATCGAGGAGGACGAGGCCACCGGCGCGGCGGCCCTGCTCCTCACGGACCGGCTGGGCCGTGCCCTGAACATCACCCAGGGGGCGGGCTCCCAGATCCTCACCGCCCCGCAGCCGTACGGCTGGGTGGAGATCGGCGGCCGGGTGTTCCTGGAACGCCAGCCGGAACGCCACGCGGCCCTCGTCTGACGGCCGGGCGTCACGGCAGGGTCAGGATGTCCGCCCCGGTCTCCGTCACCACCAGCGTGTGCTCGAACTGGGCCGTCCGCCTGCGGTCCTTGGTCACGACCGTCCAGCCGTCGTCCCACATGTCGTACTCGTGGGTGCCCAGCGTGAGCATCGGCTCGATCGTGAAGGTCATCCCGGGCTGCATGACCGTCGTCGCGTGCGGGCTGTCGTAGTGCGGGACGATCAGCCCGGAGTGGAACGACGAGTTGATGCCGTGACCGGTGAAGTCACGGACCACGCCGTAGCCGAAGCGCTTGGCGTACGACTCGATGACCCGGCCGATGATGTTGATCTGCCGCCCCGGCTTGACCGCCTTGATCGCCCGGTCGAGCGACTCCCGCGTCCGCTCCACCAGCAGCCGTGACTCGTCGTCGACGTCCCCGACCAGGTAGGTGGCGTTGTTGTCGCCGTGCACCCCGCCGATGTACGCCGTCACGTCCAGGTTGACGATGTCGCCGTCCCGCAGCACCGTCGAGTCCGGGATGCCGTGACAGATGACCTCGTTGACGCTCGTGCACAGCGACTTCGGGAAGCCGCGGTAGCCGAGCGTGGACGGGTAGGCGCCGTGGTCGCACATGTACGCGTGCGCCACCCTGTCGAGTTCGTCCGTGGTCACCCCCGGCGCGATGATCTTCGCGGCCTCCTCCATGGCCCGCGCCGCGATCCGCCCGGCGATCCGCATCGCCTCGACGGTCTCGGGCGTCTGCACCTCGGGCCCGGTGTACGGCGCCGGCGCGGGCTTGCCCACGTACTCGGGGCGGCGGATGTTTCCGGGAACCGGACGGGTGGGGGACAGCTCCCCTGGTACGAGCAGCGACTGGCCAGACATGCCAGCGAGTCTAACCAGCGGACGTGGGGGAACATGTCGGTGGCGAGAGGAGCCGGTCATGGCACTGTTCAAGAAGCGGACCGTCGGGAAGCCCGGCGAGTGGTACTACTGCCTGGAGCACAGGAAGGTCGAGGAGGGGCCGGAGTGCCCCGCCAAGGACCGCTTCGGCCCGTACTCCACCCGCCAGGAGGCCGAGCACGCCATGGAGTCGGCGCGCGAGCGCAACCTCCAGTGGGAGAACGACCCGCGCTGGCACGACACACCGGCGCCCGGCGACGCGGGCCAGGACTGAGCGCACCCCGGCACGGGCACCGGGCCGTCACCAGGGGGCGGGCGGCGGGGCCGTCAGGATCTCCGCCAGGCGGGACAGCCGGTCCCGGAACCGGCGGCGGCCCCGCACGCACGCCACCGCGTTCTCCCCGGCCGCCGCGCTCACCAGGTGCTGCACGCTGTCCAGGTCCAGCTCGGCCCCCTCCGGCACCGCCAGCGTCTCGTGCGCCAGCGACTCCAGGGAACCGCCGCCGCGGCCCAGGGCCAGCACGGTCACCCCGGCCCGGCGGGCGTCGTGCACCCGCCGCAGCAGCGGCTCGGACTCCCGTGGAGCCACCACCAGCAGGGTCTCGCCGCGCCGCGCCGCCTCGATCCGGCCCGGACCCACCGCCAGGTGCGGCGGATCGGAGGGCCGCGCACCGTGCCGTACGAGTGTCGGGGCCAGCTCCGGTGTGCCCGACCAGGCGGCCTCGTCCACCAGATGGGCGGCCAGATGCCAGGGTTCGTACTCCGGCGTGCCCACCAGCAGCAGCCCGCCGCCGTGCGCCACCACCGACCCGCGCAGCACCCCCGCGAACCGCCGCGTGGCCCCCAACCACTCGGTCCCGGCGAGCACTTCACGCAGCAACGCGACCCGTACGGCGTCCATACGACCGCATGGTGCCGTAAACGGCCACGCTCGAGGCGCACTTCGCTCCGGATTCGCCCGACTCAGGGACCCCGCCCGGCGCCCGCCGCCGCCCGGGACGCGGTCCACCCGACCGGGTGGCGGCGCCCCGGCGGACGTAGAGTCGGCCCATGACCTCTACCGACAGCGCTGCACAGACCCCCGCGAAGGCCCCCGCCAAGGACCCCTGGGACCTGCCCGACGTCTCCGGACTCGTCGTCGGCGTGCTCGGCGGTACCGGCCCGCAGGGCAAGGGCCTCGCCTACCGGCTCGCCAGGGCCGGCCAGAAGGTGATCATCGGTTCCCGGGCCGCCGACCGCGCGCAGGCCGCCGCCGCGGAACTCGGGCACGGCGTCGAGGGCGCCGACAACGCCGAGACCGCGCGCCGCAGCGACATCGTGATCGTCGCCGTGCCCTGGGACGGCCACGGCAAGACCCTGGAGTCGCTGCGCGCGGAGCTGACCGGCAAGCTCGTCGTGGACTGCGTCAACCCGCTCGGCTTCGACAAGAAGGGCGCCTACGCGCTGAAGGTCGAGGAGGGCAGCGCCGCCGAGCAGGCCGCCGCCCTGCTGCCGGACTCCCGGGTCACCGCCGCCTTCCACCACCTGTCGGCCGTACTGCTCCAGGACCCGGAGATCGCCGAGATCGACACCGACGTGATGGTGCTGGGCGAGGAGCGGGCCGATGTGGAGATCGTGCAGGCGCTGGCCGGACGGATCCCCGGCATGCGCGGCGTCTTCGCGGGCCGTCTGCGCAACGCCCACCAGGTCGAGTCCCTGGTCGCGAACCTGATCTCCGTCAACCGCCGCTACAAGGCACACGCCGGGCTCCGCGTCACGGACGTATGACCGCATGGGGGACACTGGAGGCAGTCAAGCCGGCGGTGTCCCCCCGCCCCCGGCCAGTCCCGACAGGAGCCGACCATCATGCCCCGCCTCGCCCTCTACGCCCTCGTCGTCTGCGTCCTCGCCGTGGCCGCGGCGGTCGTCTCCTTCGTCCAGGGCAGCCTGCTGGGGATCGTGTGGGTGCTGCTCGCGGGGCTGTCCAGCAACATGTGCTGGTACTACGTGAAGCGGGGCAGGGCCGCCCGTCGGGAGTCCGTCACCGGCTGAACGAGCAGTACGGGTCGCCGCTCGTCCAGAAGCGGTACAGGTTCTGACCGCAGTAGCGGTCGATGTCGTCGACTCCCAGGCCGCGCAGGATCGCGTAGATCGCGTCGAAGAACGCCTGGTTGATCGACGGCACCCACAGCAGCGCGAACACGAACAGCAGCCCGAACTGGGCGAACGGCTCCACCTGCCGCTTGACCTGGTACGACAGCCACGGCTCGAGCACCCCGTAGCCGTCCAGGCCGGGCACCGGCAGGAAGTTCAGGATCGCCGCGGTGACCTGGAGCAGCGCGAGGAACGCCAGCGCGTAGCGGAAGTCCCGGGGCACGCCGTCGAGGGCGTGCAGCCAGAAGGGCGCGCTGCACACCGCCGCGAACAGCACGTTCGTCAGCGGGCCCGCCGCCGAGACCAGACTGTGCCGCCAGCGGCCCCGGATCCGGCCGCGCTCGATGAACACCGCCCCGCCCGGCAGGCCGATACCGCCGGCGATCAGGAACAGCACGGGCAGCAGGATGCTCAGCACGGCGTGCGTGTACTTCAGCGGGTTCAGCGTGAGATAGCCCTTGGCGCCGACCGAGATGTCCCCGCCGTGCAGCGCCGTGCGGGCGTGCGCGTACTCGTGCAGACAGAGCGAGACGATCCAGGCCGCCGTCACGAACAGGAACACGGCCGGCCCCGGCCGGCCCGCGGATCCCGTCCAGGTGGCCCATCCGGTGACCGCCGTGACGGCGAGGATCCCGAGGAAGACGGGGCTGATCCGCCGGTCGCTGGGGCGGGTGGTGGCGGTGGTCATGGCGCGGGACTCCTGGGGCCTGTGAGGTGGTGCGGGGCGGGGTCGACGGTATCGGTGACGGGGGGCGGGGGGAACCGGTCCTCGTGGGCCGCTCTCCCGGTCGGGCGCGGGGAAACCCGGGAGCGGTGCGGGTCCGTCACCGGGGACAATGGACCCGTGCGCTACCGCATCCTCGGCACCACCCAGGCATTCCGCCCCGACGGCACGGCCGTCCCCGTGGGCGGAGCGCGGCTGCGCGCGCTGCTCACCGTGCTCGCGCTGCGGGCCGGCCGTACCGTGCCGACGCGGCTGCTCGTCGACGAGGTGTGGGGCGCGGACCCGCCGGCCGACGCGGCCGGTGCGCTGCAGGCGCTGGTCGGACGGCTGCGGCGGGTGCTCGGCGCGACCGCCGTGGGCTCCGCCGAGGGCGGCTACCGGCTCGCCGCCGCCCCCGACGACATCGACCTGCACCGCTTCGAACGGCTCACCGGTGAGGGCCTGCGCGCCCTGGCCGACGGCGACCCCGCGAAGGCGGCCGCCGTCCTCGACGACGCCCTCGGCCTGTGGCGCGGGCCCGCCCTCGCGGACCTGCCCGAACGCACCGCCGAGGTGGCCCGCGCGGACGCCCGCCGCCTCGACGCCCTGCGCGCCCGGCACACCGCCGCGTTGGCCCTCGGCGAACACGCCCTGCCCGAGCTGACCGCCCTGTGCGACGAGCATCCGCTGGACGAGCCGCTGCACGTCCTGCGCCTGCGCGCCCTGCGCGACACGGGCCGTACGGCGCAGGCGCTGGCCGCCTACGAGGACGTACGCCAGCTCCTCGCCGGCCGTCTGGGCACCGACCCGGGCCCCGAACTGCGGGATTTGCACGCGGAGTTACTGGCGGAGGAGGCCTCCGACGGGTCCGAGCGGGGGACGGCGGCGGCTTCCAGCGCCGTCGCCTCCGGCCCCGTGGGCAACCCCTCCGTGGGCGGCCCCACTGTCGCGAAGGCCGCGGTGGCCGCGGTGGCCCGGCCGGTGCCCGGCAATCTGCGGGCGCGGCTCACCTCGTTCGTCGGGCGCGAGAGGGACATCGCGGCCATCCGGGGGGACCTCGCCGTGGCGCGGCTGGTGACGCTGCTCGGGCCCGGTGGGGCCGGGAAGACACGGTTGTCGCAGGAGGCCGCCGAGGGGGTGGGGGACGCCGCCCGGGACGGGGTGTGGCTGGCCGAGCTGGCGCCCGTCGACGACCCGGACGCCGTACCGGAGACCGTGCTCACCGCGATCGGCGCCCGCCAGACCGTGCTGCACGGCGCCGGTGCCGAGAGCATGCGGGCCGTCGCCGACCGGCACGACGAGCCGGTCGAGCGGATCGTGGAGCACTGCGCCCGCCGCCGCATGCTGATCGTCCTCGACAACTGCGAGCACGTGGTGGGGGCGGCGGCCCGGCTGGCGGAGCAGTTGCTGGAGCGCTGCCCGGAGCTGACCGTGCTGGCCACCAGCCGCGAACCCCTGGGCGTGCCGGGGGAGTTGCTGCGCCCGGTGGAACCGCTGCCCGAGCCGGTCGCGCTGCGGCTGTTCGCCGAGCGGGGCCGGGCCGCCCTGCCCGGCTTCGACGTGGCGGACGACCCCCGGGCGTGCGCCGAGATCTGCCGCCGGCTCGACGGTCTGCCCCTGGCCATCGAACTGGCGGCGGCCCGGCTGCGGATGCTGACGCCACGCCAGATAGCCGACCGGCTCGACGACCGGTTCCGGCTGCTCACCTCCGGCAGCCGCACCGTGCTGCCCCGCCAGCAGACCCTGCGCGCCGTCGTCGACTGGTCCTGGGACCTGCTCGACGAGGAGGGACGGGACGTCCTCGGGCGGCTCTCGGTCTTCGCGGGCGGCTGCGACCTGGCCGCCGCCGAGGCCGTGTGCGGACCCGTCGCCCTGGAGGTGCTCGGCTCCCTGGTGGACAAGTCCCTGGTGGTGGCGGCCCCTTCGGCGGACGGCGGCATGCGCTACCGGCTGCTGGAGACCGTCGCCGAGTACGCCCGTGAACGGCTGGAGCGAACCGGCAGGCGCCCGGAAGCCGAGCGCGCGCACCTGACGTACTACCGCGAACTCGCCCGCACCACCGACCCGTTGCTGCGCGGCTCCGGGCAGCGCA
This sequence comes from Streptomyces sp. NPDC006739, assembly GCF_042869815.1. NCBI lineage: Bacteria > Bacillati > Actinomycetota > Actinomycetes > Kitasatosporales > Streptomycetaceae > Streptomyces > Streptomyces sp. NPDC006739. Next base: position 533,662 of record NZ_JBIAGM010000002.1, on the reverse strand, counting down.
CCGCCGTCGCCCTGCTCGAACTGGAGCACGAGAACCTGCGTACCGCCCTGCGGCACGCCGTCACCGAACGCGACGAACAGGAGGCGCTGAGCCTCGTCCTCTCCCTGGTCTTCTACTGGCAGATGCGCGACCTGCGCATCGAGGCCCGCCACTGGAGCGCCGAGGTCATGGCGCTCGGCCCGGACCCGTTCGCCGAGCCGGTCCGCCGTGCCGAACCGGTGTGGCAGCCCTGCAACGACACCCCGCCCCCGCTCACCGGCGAACGCCTCACCGAGGCCCGGCGCGGTGTCCACCTGGCCCATCTGGGCTGCATGGACACCGAGTTGGACGCCTGGCAGTCCCCGCGGGCACAGGCCAAGTTGCGCGCCGTCGCGCAGGCCTACGACCCCGGTCTGCCGCAGACCTGCCGCACCCCGGGCATCCTGTGGTGCATCGCCGTGATGCTGACCGACGGCATGGACCGGCTGCTTACCATCGTCGACGCCTGCGTCCGCACCTGCCGGGAGACCCCCGGCTACGAGTGGGAGCTGGCCTGCACCCTGCAGATGCGCGCCAATTTCCTCGCCAACCGTTCCGACTGGGCCGGCGACGCCGGCCGGGACGCCGACGAGGCGCTGGAGATCTTCGAACGCCTCGGGGACGACTGGGGCGCCGCCGAAGCCCTCGCCGCACGCGGCGAGGCCCATGAGCGCAAGGGGCGCTACCGGCGCGCCGCCGCCGACTACCAGGCGGCGATCGAGCACGCCGAACGCCTCGGCGCCCGTGCCCATGTGGCCACGCTCGCCGCCCGCCTCGGCGGCGGTCTGATCGAGGCGGGCGAGACGGAGCGCGGCGAAGGGCTGCTGCGCGAGGTCATCGCCGGTGAGGACGGCGCGAACAGCCAGGCCATGCCGGCCGCCCGGCTCTTCCTCGCCGCCTGGCTCGGCCTCACCGGCCGCGTCGCCGAGGCGCGGGAGCAACTGCGGCTGCTGCGCAAGGGGTTCAGGATCGCGCACTTCGTCGTCTTCGACGCCACGATCCTCGTCCAGGAGGCCTGGCTGGACGCCCTCGACGGGCAGCACGAGGAGTCCCTGGCCCGGATCCGGCAGGCGCTGCGGCATGCCGCCGACCCGCTGACCCAGACCCTCGCCCCGCATCTGCCCGCGGTCTGCCTCTGTGTCGCGGCGATGGCCCTGACCGGCCCGGACGGCGGCCGTGCCGAGGACGCCGCCCGCTGTCTGGCCGCCTCCGACGCCCTGCTGTCGGCCGACCACGTGGCCTCCGGCACGAAGCGCCGGGTGCGCGAGTTGGTGGAGGCCCGGGTCCGGTCCCGGCTCGACGACGCGGCCTACGAGGCGGCGTACGCCGAGGGCGGTGGCCTCTCCCTCGCGGAGGCCACCGCCCTGGTCTGACGTCAGCTCTTGGTGCCGAACCTCAGCTCTTGGTGCGGAACTTGTGGATGGCCACCGGCGCCATCACGGCGGTGATCGCCACGGACCAGGCGATCGTCACCCACAGGTCGTGGGCGACCGGGCCGCCCACCATCAGGCCGCGTGCCGCGTCGGCGAGCGTGGACAGCGGGTTGTAGTCCGTGAAGCGCTGGAGCCAGCCCGGCATCGACCTGGTCGGGGCGAAGATCGACGAGCCGAACTGCAGCGGGAACAGCACCAGGAAGCCCATCGCCTGCACGGACTGCGCGTTCTTCAGGACCACGCCGAGGGTGAGGAACACCCACATGATCGACGAGGCGAACAGCGCGGACAGCCCCACGGTCGCGAACAGGCCGGGCCAGTTGGCGATGTGGAAACCGACCAGGACGGCGACGGCCATCAGCACGGCCGTGGCGAACAGCATCCGCGCCAGCTCCACCGTGATCTTCGCGAACAGTACCGAGCCGCGGCCGATCGGCAGCGACCGGAAGCGGTCCATGACACCGGAGTTGAAGTCCTGGCTGAAGCCGGTGCCGACGCCCTGGGAGAGCGTCATGCTCATCATCGCGATCATGCCGGGGATCACGTACTGCACGTACCCGTCCTGTCCGCCGCCCAGCGCCTGTCCGATGGAGCCGCCGAAGACGTAGACGAACAGCAGGGTGAAGATGACCGGCATCAGCACCGCGTCCATCATCGATTCGGGGTCCTGCTTGATCCACAGCAGATTGCGGCGGATCAGGGCCCCGGTGTGCCGCAGGTGCCCGCGCAGCGGGATGCGCGGGTCGACGGGGGCGGTGGTGGTGGCGGCGCTCATACGGCGACCTCCTTGCGGGGCTCGGCGGGCGCGATGTCCTGGAGGTCACCGGCGCGGTGGCCGGTGAGCGACAGGAACACCTCGTCCAGGCTGGGCAGTTCGGTGGTGATGGAGGAGATCGTGATGCCGCGCGCGGTGACCGCGCCGACCGCGGCGGTCAGCTGCTCGTCGCTGAGGATCGGCACCAGCAGGGTTCCGGTCTCGCTGTCCACGCCGGTGCTCGCGAGGCCGGTGATGCCCAGCTCGTCGAGCATCGCGGCGAGCGGGCGCAGCTGGAGCGGATCGGCCGGCCTGACCCGTAGCGTGCGCCCGCCCACCTTGGCCTTCAGTTCCTCGATGCGGCCGTTCGCGATGACCTTCCCGCGGTCCACGACGGTCAGCTCGGAGGCGAGTTGTTCGGCCTCCTCCATGTACTGGGTGGTGAGCAGGACGGTGACCCCGCCCCCGACCATCGCCTTGACCTCGTCCCACACCTCGTTGCGGGTCCGCGGGTCGAGGCCGGTGGTCGGCTCGTCGAGGAAGAGGACGGCGGGCCGCCCGATCAACGAGGCGGCCAGGTCGAGGCGTCGTCGCATACCGCCCGAGTACGTACTGGCCGGGCGCTTGGCCGCGTCGGTGAGGGAGAAGCGCTCCAGCAGTTCGTCGGCGCGGGCCCGGGCGTCCTTGCGGGGCAGGTCGAGGAGCCTGCCGATCATGTACAGGTTCTCCCAGCCGGGGAGCTTCTCGTCCACCGAGGCGTACTGGCCGGTCAGGCCGATCACCCGGCGCAGCTGCCGGGGCTGGAGTGCGACGTCGTAGCCGGCGACGGTGGCCCGGCCGGCGTCGGCGGTGAGCAGGGTGGACAGGATGCGTACGAGGGTGGTCTTGCCGGCGCCGTTCGGCCCGAGGACACCCATCACGGTGCCCTCGCGCACGTCCAGGTCGACACCGTCCAGCGCCTTGGTCTCGCCGTAGTGCTTGACCAGCCCCCGCACGGTGACGGCGTGTCCCGCGCCGCCGGGGATGTTGTCGATTCGCGTCATGCCCACGACGGTGTCAGCCCCCACCGACAAACCACCGACAGACCGTTCGTACGACCGACAGACCGCCTACATCGCCGAAAGTCCCCTGACAAGCACCGCGACCACCAATTGAGGAACCACGACGGCGGGCAACCACATCCGCGAGAGCGGCGCCGGTTTGGGCGCAGAGGTGCGGCAGCCCCGCTGACGGGGGAAGATCAGCGGGGCTGCCTCGGTGTTGCCGCAGTGGTCTGGGTGGTGGGGTCCGGTGGCCTCAGTGGACGGAGTGCTCCTCCAGCGGGAACGTTCCGCCGACGACGTCCTCCGCGAACGCCTTCGCCGCGCCGGTCATGACCTCGCGCAGGTCGGCGTACTTCTTGACGAACTTGGGCACGCGCCCGCCGGTCAGCCCGAGCATGTCGGTCCACACCAGGACCTGCGCGTCCGTCTCCGGTCCGGCGCCGATGCCGACGGTCGGGATGTGCAGCACACGGGTGACCTCGGCCGCCAGCTCGGCCGGCACCAGCTCCAGCACCACGGCGAAGGCTCCGGCGTCCTGCACCGACTTCGCGTCGCGCAGCAGCTGCTGGGCCGCCTCCTCGCCACGCCCCTGCACGCGGTAGCCCATGGCGTTGACGGACTGCGGGGTCAGGCCGATGTGGGCCATGACCGGGATGCCGGACTCCACCAGCAGCCGGATCTGGTCGTGGGAGCGCTCGCCGCCCTCCAGCTTCACCGCGCCGACGCCGGCCTCCTTGACCAGCCGGGTGGCCGAGCGCAGCGCCTGCACCGGGCCCTCCTGGTACGAGCCGAAGGGGAGGTCGCCGACGATGAGGGCGCGCCGCGTGCCGCGGACGACCGCCGCGGACAGCATGGTCATCTCGTCGAGTGTGACGGGGACGGTGGACTCGTACCCCAGGTGACAGTTGCCGGCCGAGTCCCCGACCAGCATGACCGGGATCCCGGCCTCGTCGAAGACGGACGCGGTCATCGCGTCGTAGGCGGTGAGCATGGGCCACTTCTCGCCGCGTTCCTTGGCGAGGGCGATGTCGCGGACCGTGATGCGGCGGGTGCCCTTGCCCCCGTACAGCGCCTTGCCGCTGCTGTCGGGGGTGCTGTGCTGCGCAGGCTGGGCAGCCGAAAGCTGCGTCATTGCAACGGCTCCTAACGTCATCTCGAGGCGCCCTGACGGCGTCCCCGGATCCCCTCCATGGTGGCACCTCGTGCCAGTCGGGGCCAGGGCACCTCCGCGTGATCCCTCGCGCAGTACTTGAGTAAGTCCTTTGTAAAGAAAATAAGATACGAGACGGTCCCGTATCGGAATTGTCCTAGGCTCGACCGCATGACAACTCCTCCCGCCCCCGCCTCCCGGATACCGGAAGCCGTGCACCGGCGCCGTTGGGCGATCCTCGGTGTGCTGATGCTGAGCCTGCTCATCGTGGTGCTGGACAACTCGATCCTGAACGTCGCCATCAAGACGATCTCCACCCCGGCGCCGACCGGTCTGGGCGCCACCCAGAGCCAGATCGAATGGGCGATCAACTCGTACACCCTGGTCTTCGCGGGTCTGCTGTTCACCTCCGGTCTCATCGGTGACCGGCTGGGCCGCAAGAAGGTGCTGCTCGGCGGCCTCGTCGTGTTCGGCGTCGGCTCCGCCCTCGCCGCCGAGTCCGGCTCGCCGGCCCAGCTCATCGCCTACCGTGCGCTGATGGCCCTCGGTGCCGCCTTCGTGATGCCGGCCACCCTCGCCGTCCTGATGAACGTCTTCGAGCGTGAGGAGCAGCCCAAGGCCATCGGCATCTGGGCCGGCGGCGTCGGCCTGGCCATCGCGATCGGCCCGATCACCGGCGGCGCGCTGCTCGACCACTTCTGGTGGGGCTCGGTCTTCCTCATCAACGTGCCGATCGTGATCCTCGCGGTCGTCCTGATGGTGTGGCTGGTGCCGGACTCCCGCGACCCCAGGCCCGGCCGCCTCGACCCCGTCGGCGTGGTCCTGTCCGTGGTCGGCCTGGTGCTGCTCGTCTACGGCATCATCAAGGGCGGCGAGCTGGCCGACTTCACCGGCACGGCCGTCCTCGCCACCATCGCGGCCGGCCTCGTCGTCCTCACGGCGTTCGTCGTCTACGAGAAGCGCAGCGACCACCCCTCGCTGGACGTCGGCTACTTCAGGAACAAGGTCTTCTCGGCCGCCATGAGCGCCATCGCGCTGGTCTTCTTCGCGCTGATGGGCGTGACCTTCTTCTCGGTCTTCTACACCCAGAGCGTGCGCGGCTACTCCCCGCTGCAGTCCGGCCTGCTCCTGCTGCCGCTGGCCGTCGCCCAGCTGATCTTCGCGCCGCGCGCCCGGCTGCTGGTCGACCGGTTCGGCAACAAGGCCACGACCACCGCGGGCCTGGTGCTGATCGCGGTGACGCTGACCATCTTCGCCACCTACCGGACCGACACGCCGATCTGGCTGCTGGAGGTCAACTTCTTCCTCATGGGCACCGGCATGGCGCACATCATGACGCCGACCTCGGTCGTCATCATGCAGGCGCTGCCGCGCGAGAAGGCCGGTTCCGCCTCGGCGCTGAGCAACACCTTCCGCCAGGTCGGCGGCGCCCTCGGCATCGCCGTCCTCGGCTCGGTGCTCTCCACGTCGTACCGCAACGGCATCGAGGGCAAGCTCGGTCTGCTGCCGCCCGCCCTGCGCCATACGGCGGGCGAGTCCATCGAGGCCACCCTCGGCGTCGCCGGCCGGCTCGGCCCGCGGGGCAAGGCCCTCGTCGGCCCCGCCAACGACGCCTTCCTGCACGCCATGCACGTCACCGCCCTGTGCGGGGCGGGCGTCGCGCTCATCGGCGCCGTGGTGGTCGCCCTGTTCCTGCCGGGCAGGCCGTCGGCCGGCCGGCGGCAGAAGCCGGAGCAGGAGTTGGTGGGCGCCGCGGACTGAACGGCCGGGGCGGCACTACGGGGGAGGGAGGCAGCTGCGGGACAATTCCCGCAGCACAGGGAGAGGACTGAATGACGTGAGTCTCGCCGACAGCCGGCCGCGGCCGGCCGGCCCCGCCCGGGGCCGGCCGCGCAGCGAGGCCGTGGAACGCGCCATCCTGGAAGGTGCGATGAGCCTCCTGGAGGAGGGCGTCCCGCTGGCCGATCTGTCCATCGAGCGGATCGCCCGCACCGCCGGCGTCGGCAAGGCCACCATCTACCGCCGCTGGAACGGCAAGGAGGACCTGTTCGTCGACGTCATCAGCGCCTTCGAACCCGCCGACCCCGAACTCCCCGGCACCTCCATGCGCGACGACCTGGTCGTGCTGCTCGAAACCCTGCGCCAACGCGGCCTGGTCAGCCGCTCGTCGGCGATCCTGCACAACGTGTACGCCCAGATGAAGTCCAGCCCCAAGATCTGGGCCGCCTACCACGCGAGAGTCATCACGCCCCGCCGCAACCTCGGCCTGGAGGTGCTGCGCCGCGGCCGGCGCACCGGTGAACTGCGCGCCGACATCGACCTGGAACTGGCCAACGACATGTTCGTCGGCCCCATGTTCGTGCGCTCCGTGATCCGCCTCGACGACGACCTTCCCGAGGGCCTTTCCGAACAGATAGTCGACACGGTCCTCGCCGGCCTACGCCCCGTCAGCCCGCCCGAACCGTAGCGTCAATGTGCGCGTTTCGTCACAGACGCGCCGGCACCGGGGGCAGCCGGAACTCACCGCCCCGACTCGTTCGTCCTCGTCTTCCGTACGGCCGTCATGGGACGGCGGGAACGGACCGATCATCCCCTAGGGTCGGATACACGGGGGAACGACGGTTGCACGGCAGGCAGTGAGGCAGACGGTATGGCGCAGCAGGCGTACATGACGGAGACGGACAACGGCGGCTCGGGGCCCGAGCGACCTGGATCCCGGCTTCGGCGCCTGCTGAGCCGGATGACGGCCGGCTGGCGCGGCGATCCGCGCGTCTGGCGCCGGGGACTGGTCCTCGCCGCCCTCGCGCTGCTGCTCGCCCTGGTGATGCTGATGCACTCGCGGGTCCCCAACCGGTTCGGCAACCTCGGCAGCCTCACGGAGACCTTCCTGCCCTGGCTGGGGCTGGCCATCCCGGTCCTGCTGGTGCTCGGGATCGTACGGAGGTCGGCGACCGCGCTGATCGCGGTGCTGCTCCCGGCGATCGTCTGGCTGAACCTGTTCGGCGGGCTGCTCACCGACAAGTCGGGCAGCGGCGGCGACCTCATGGTGGCCACGCACAACGTCAACGCCGCCAACCCGGACCCGGCCGGCACCGCCCGGGAGGTGGCCGCGTCCGGCGCGGACGTGCTGGCGCTGGAGGAGCTGAAGGCGTCCGCCGTACCGGTCTACGAGCGGGCGCTGGCGCCGACGTACCGATACCACGCGGTGGAGGGCACCGTCGGCCTGTGGAGCAAGTACCCGATGACCGGCGTCCGGGCCGTCGACATCAAGCTGGGCTGGACCCGTGCCATGCGCGCCACGGTGTCGACTCCCAAGGGCCAGGTCGCGGTGTACGTCGCCCACATGCCGTCGGTGCGGGTGAAGGTGGAGGCCGGGTTCACCGCCCGGCAGCGCGACAAGAGCGCCGACGCCCTCGGCGAGGCGATCGTCGACGAACCCCTGGCGCGGGTGGTGCTGCTCGGTGACCTCAACGGCACGATGAACGACCGCGCGCTCAACGACGTCACCTCGCAGATGCGTTCCACCCAGGGGGCGGCGGGCAGCGGCTTCGGTTTCACCTGGCCGGCCTCGTTCCCGATGGCGCGGATCGACCAGATCATGGTCAAGGGCGTCGAGCCGGAGAGTTCCTGGACCCTGCCGAGGACGGGCAGCGACCACCTTCCGGTGGCCGCGCGTGTGAAGCTCGACACGTCGAATTAACCGGTTGGAATACCGGACCCGGGAGACTTTGTTCCGTAGCTGAACATAGAAGTCGTAGAAGTCACGGACCACCGCTCTCCCCGAAAGGCACAGGCACTTCCATGCCCCTGGCCCTGCTCGCACTGGCCGTCGGCGCTTTTGGCATAGGCACCACCGAATTCGTGATGATGGGCCTGCTGCCCGACGTCGCGGACGACCTGCACGTCTCGATCCCCACCGCCGGACACCTGGTCTCGGCGTACGCGCTGGGCGTCGTGATCGGCGCCCCGCTGCTGGCCGCCCTCACCGCGCGGATGTCCCGCCGCACGGTCCTGATCGCCCTGATGGCCCTGTTCGTGGCCGGCAACGCGCTCTCCGCGCTGGCCCCCGGCTACGACTCCCTCCTGGCCGCCCGCTTCCTCAGCGGCCTGCCGCACGGCGCCTTCTTCGGCGTCGGCGCCGTGGTCGCCACGACGATGGTCACCCCGGAGCGCAAGGCCCGCTCGGTGTCCCTGATGTTCCTGGGCCTGACGGTCGCGAACATCGCCGGCGTCCCCGTCGCCACCCTGATGGGCCAGCACCTCGGCTGGCGCGCCACCTTCCTCGGCGTGAGCGCGATCGGCCTGGCGGCGATCGCCTCCCTGGCCGCGCTGATCCCGCACGACCACACGCACGCCCCCGCCACCGGCCTGCGCGGCGAACTGACCGCGCTGCGCTCCCTGCCGGTCTGGCTGGCCCTCGCCACGACGGTGGCGGGCTTCGGGGCGCTCTTCGCGGCGTACAGCTACGTCACTCCGATGCTGACCGGCTCCGCCGGGTTCGCGGAGGGAAGCGTGACGCTGCTGCTGGCCCTGTTCGGTGTCGGCGCCACGGCCGGCAACCTGCTCGGCGGCCGCCTGGCCGACCACTCCCTGCGGGGCACCCTCTTCGGTGGCCTGGCCTCGCTGGCGGCGGTCCTCCTGCTCTTCCCGCTCCTGATGCGGGCGCAGTGGACGGCTGCCGTGGCGGTGGCCCTGCTCGGCATGGCCGCCTTCATCACCGGCTCGCCCCTCCAGCTGATGGTCATGGAGAAGGCCTCGGCGGCCCCCTCCCTGGCCTCCTCGGCCAACCAGGCGGCCTTCAACCTGGCGAACGCGGGCGGAGCCTGGATCGGCGGACTGGCCCTGTCGGCGGGCCTCGGCGCCACGTCACCGGCCCTCGCGGGCGCGGCACTCGCGGCGCTGGGCCTCGTGGTGGCCTCGGTGGCCTCCGGCGTGGACCGCCGACGCCAGGCCGTCCGGCCGACCGAACCGGCTTCCCCCGGCCGAGTGATCGCCTCCCACGTCCCGGACCAGCCCGGAGCGCTGCACCGCTGATCAGTGCCTGCGGCTGCTCGCCGGCCACCTGGCGTCGAGCCTGCCGCTCGCTGCCCGGCGCGTCCGCGACCCGACGGGGCCGACGGCCCGCGACCGTCGGCCCCGCTCGCAGAGTCAACGGACTGACAGCCCCGGCAGGTTCTTCCAGCCCGAGGCCATGAGCCGACATGGTTCGGCTCCTGCGAAAACGGCGCCTCTGTCGCGTCTGACCGCCCCCGTTGATGCCAGAAGTAGACGTCAAAGGCCCCGGACCATGATTGGTCCGGGGCCTCCTGGCTGGCTGGTGCCCCCGGTGGGATCCGACTCTGCGACACCCGCTTCAGGGGTGGGACCGAATCCCTGCCAGGGGATGCCCGGCGCTGCCGCGCGGTGCTGTTTCCCCTGCTCGGAAGCGCACGGTGAGCTACCTGGATCCGGCTCGTGCCGCGCCGTACCAGGCCGTCCGCTCACGTATCGCTCAGGCGCCGTCGACTGCCAAGCGGCGCGTGGTCAGACCTGGCCGAGGTCGATCTCCACCGGGAAAGGGGCCACAACCTTGAGGACGCCGGTGAACACGTCTCCGTCCCGGTAGGTCTTCGTCGCGGGGTCGAGAACGTAGGTGTACACGAGCGGAACGCCTGTCGCGGCCTGCTCGACCCGCCAGTAGAAGCCGATGCCTGCCTTGGCGTACTGGTCGACCTTCACGATCCGGTCGGTGGTCTCCGATCCTGGTGACACCACCTCCGCGACCAGCAGCACGTGCTCAGGGCGGGTGGGGGTGATGTCGATCGTGTCTGCGCGGTACACGACGACATCCGGGCGGCGATTGGTGAGCGGGACGTCCTGAAGCCGGACGTCGAAGTCCGTGTCGGCGTTCCACTCCGGGCCCGCGGCGGCATCCAGGGCATTCGTCAGAATCCGGGCCAGCCGGCTGTGCCGCTTGGAGGCACTCGGACTCACGACGACCATCCCGTCCACGATCTCGATACCGGCGCACTGCTCCTCGGACCAGGACTCGTACTCCTCCGCCGTGATCTGCTCATGCATCCATGCGGGGGCCACCATCTCGGCCGTCATGAAGCACCTCCTGGACGCTGTGCTGCGGGCTCTGTCCCGCCCGGTTCAGCGTACTGTCTGCCCCGTACGGGACGTTGATCTCGCTCGTGGGCCGTGATCTGCTGGTGGGACCGAGGGACGCCGCATATCCGGAGGCACCCGTGCCCGGATGATGCCGATCCGTCGGAGGGGGTTTCGGGAGATCCCCCGTCCGCTCGCGAACGGTCCGGGGTGACGAGTCCGAGGGCCGACCAGAGTGCGTCCCCAGGTGGAGAATCCCCAGGTCAAAGCGGTAACGCGCTGTGTCCCTGGCAGCGAGGTGACCGACGAGCGCAACCTGCACCTACCTGCACCGGCCCAGTAGAAGCAGCGTCCATCTGCCCGGCGATCCCACTGGCGCCCGCAGTGTCCGGCGGCCCACGGACGGCCCAGGACCGCTTGGGGCACCGAAGGGCCGACGGCCGTCGGCCCTTCGGTGTCGAGTCACCGGGACACCCGCCCCGACCAGCCCTTACAGCACCGGCAGGTTCTTCCGCAGCTCGAACGCGGTGACCTCCGAGCGGTACTCCTCCCACTCCTGCCTCTTGTTGCGCAGGAAGAAGTCGAAGACGTGTTCGCCCAGGGTCTCGGCGACCAGGTCGCTGCGTTCCATCAGGGTCAGGGCCTCGCCCAGGTTCTGCGGCAGGGGCTCGATGCCCATCGCGCGGCGTTCGGCGTCGGACAGGGCCCAGACGTCGTCCTCGGCGCCGGGGGGCAGCTCGTAGCCCTCCTCGATGCCCTTCAGGCCGGCGGCCAGCAGCAGGGCGTAGGCCAGGTACGGGTTGGCGCCGGAGTCGATGGAGCGGACCTCCACACGCGCGGAACCCGTCTTGCCGGGCTTGTACATCGGGACCCGGACCAGCGCCGAGCGGTTGTTGTGGCCCCAGCAGATGTAGGACGGGGCCTCGCCGCCGGCGCCCGCCGTGCGCTCCGTGCCGCCCCAGATGCGCTTGTAGGAGTTCACCCACTGGTTGGTGACCGCGGAGATCTCCGCCGCGTGCCTCAGCAGGCCCGCGATGAAGGACCGGCCGACCTTGGAGAGCTGGAACTCGGCGCCGGACTCGTAGAACGCGTTGCGGTCGCCCTCGAACAGGGAGAGGTGCGTGTGCATGCCCGAGCCGGGGTGCTCGGAGAAGGGCTTCGGCATGAAGGTCGCCTGCACCCCCTGCTCCAGCGCCACCTGCTTCATGACCAGGCGGAACGTCATGATGTTGTCCGCCGTGGACAGCGCGTCGGCGTAGCGCAGGTCGATCTCCTGCTGGCCCGGCGCGCCCTCGTGGTGGGAGAACTCGACCGAGATGCCCATCGACTCCAGCATGGTGATCGCCTGCCGGCGGAAGTCCATGCCGATGTTCTGCGGGGTGTGGTCGAAGTAGCCCGAGTTGTCCGCCGGGGTCGGCCGGGAGCCGTCCAGCGGGCGGTCCTTCAGCAGGAAGAACTCGATCTCGGGGTGGGTGTAGAAGGTGAAGCCCAGGTCGGAGGTGCGGGCCAGGGCGCGCTTGAGCACGTAGCGCGGGTCCGCGAAGGACGGGGAGCCGTCCGGCATGAGGATGTCGCAGAACATGCGGGCGGTGCCGGGGGCCTCCGCGCGCCACGGCAGCACCTGGAAGGTGGAGGGGTCCGGCTTCGCGATCATGTCGGACTCGTAGACCCGGGCGAAGCCCTCGATGGCCGAACCGTCGAAGCCGATGCCCTCGTCGAAGGCCTGTTCCAGCTCGGCCGGGGCCACGGCGACGGACTTGAGGAAGCCCAGCACGTCCGTGAACCACAGGCGTACGAACCGGATGTCACGCTCCTCCAAGGTCCGGAGCACGAACTCCTGCTGCTTGTCCATCTTCCGCTTCCCCATCCTTGCTGGTCAGGCCGCCTGTCTCCGATACCACCGGAGGCGGTCGGGCACCTGAGCATCCCACCACAACACCATTTCGTGCGCGTTGCGGACCTTGATCGTCCGGCCGTCATCGGCCTGAACGGCTCGTGTCCGGCAGGTGTACTGCGCCCGCGTCCGGCAGCTGTACTGCCCTGTCGCCCATCTTGCCTGCTCGGAGCGGCATCCGTAATGGCCGGTCCGTCTCCCGCGTGAGCGACACCACGTCCATTTAATTTGCATCTCAGATGCAAGTTTAAATAGCGTGCTGACCGGCGCCGGTCCGGCCCGGACCGACCCGTCGAGTCAGGAGGAGTCCGATGCTCTCCGAGCAGTCCGCAGCCACCGTCCGCGCCACCCTCCCCGCCGTCGGCGCGGCCATCGGCGAGATCACCGAGCGCTTCTACGCCGGCCTGTTCGCCGCCCACCCCGCACTGCTGCGCGACGTGTTCAACCGGGGCAACCAGGCCGCCGGCACCCAGCGCCAGGCCCTGGCCGGCTCCATCGCCGCCTTCGCCACCCACCTGGTGGACCACCCCGACCAGCGCCCGGACGCCATGCTGGCGCGCATCGCCCACAAGCACGCCTCGCTCGGGGTCACCCCCGAGCAGTACGCCGTCGTCCACGAGCACCTCTTCGCCGCCATCGCCGCCATCGCCGCCGTCCTCGGCGCGGCGGTCACGCCCGAGGTCGCCGCCGCCTGGGACGAGGTCTACTGGCTGATGGCCAACGCCCTCGTCGCCGTCGAGAAGCGGCTGTACGAGGAGAGCGGCAGCCGTGAGCGGCGGCTGTGGGAGGTCGTCGAGCGGGTCACCGAGACCGCCGACGTCGCCTCCTTCCGGCTGCGCCCGGCCGACGGCGGGCCGGTGGCCGGCTTCCGCGCGGGGCAGTACGTCTCCGTACGCGTCGAACTGGCCGACGGCGCCCGGCAGATACGGCAGTACAGCCTCTCCGGAGCCCCCGGTTCGGGGATACGGCAGTTCAGCGTGAAGCGGGTGCGGGGTGGCGACGCGGGCCCCGACGGCGAGGTCTCCAACCATCTGCACGCGCGCGTGCGCGAGGGCGACCTCCTGGAGCTGTCCGAGCCGTACGGCGACCTCGTCCTGGACGTCGACGACACCACCCCCCTCCTGCTGGCCTCCGCCGGCATCGGCGTCACCCCGATGATCGCCATGCTGGCCCAGCTCGCCGAGGACGGCCACGGCGCCCCGGTCACCGTCGTGCACGGCGACCGTTCCCCCGCCGACCACGCCCTGCTCGACGACCACGAGGCCTACGCCGGCAAGCTGGCGGACGCCACCACCTGGTTCTGGTACGAGCGGGACGTGCCGGCCGGCGCCCACCGCGGGCTCGTCGACCTCACGGCCGTACCGGTCGCGCCCGGCACGCGCGCGTACCTGTGCGGACCGCTCCCCTTCATGCGGACGGTGCGTACCCAGCTGATCGAGAGGGGCGTGGCCCCGGCCGACATCCACTACGAGGTCTTCGGGCCGGACCTGTGGCTCGCGAAGAGCTGAAGAGCTGACGAGCTGAAGAGGCGAAAAGCCGAACAGCCGAAGTGCTGAAGAGCTGGAGAGCCCGCGCTAACGGCTTCCGGGGGCGGAGAGCTCCAGCAGCAGCGGACCCGTCGGATCCGCGATCATGTCCGCCACCGTGAGCGGGTCCAGCGCGGCGAAGAACGCCTCCTGGGCCCGCCGCAGCGCACCGCGCAGCCGGCACGCCGAGTTCAGCGGACAGGGTGTGGGCCCCTCGCAGTCCACGACGTCGCCCTCGCCCTCGAAGGCGCGCACCACGGCGCCCACCGAGGCCGTACGCCCCCGCTCGCTGAGCGCGAGCCCGCCGCCCCGCCCGCGCCGGGCGTCGACCAGACCCATGTGCCGCAGCTCGGCGACGACCTTCGCGGCGTGCGTGTACGGCACGTCCATGACGCCCGCGACCTCCCGGGTCGTCGGGCTGGACCCGCCCGCGACGGCGAGCCGCATGAGAACCCGCAGAGCCAGGTCGGTGGAGCGCAACAGCCGCATACGGGCAGCGTAGGTAATGCGCATCCGGCATTCAACTTATCGTTTGCGGCTCATTCCCACGCCCTCCCTACGGCAGGAGACCCCCGCCCCATTACGATCAGCGGGCCCCGTCCGTCCCGCACCTTTCCCCCAGAAGGACACCGCCCATGGGTTCCGCCAAGAACAGCAGCACCGCCGCGCGCAAGGCGCGAATAGAGGAGATGCGGCGCGCCGAGCAGGCCCGTGAGCGGCGCGGCCGGCTGCTCACCATCGGTGCGAGCGTGGTGGTCGTCGCCGGGCTCGTCGTCGGCGGGGTCGTCCTGGTGAACTCGCACTCGGGCAAGAAGGACGCGGCGAGCGACGGGAAGACCTCCGGGGACTCCGGGCACTTCGTCACCGGCCAGGACGGGGTGCGGACCTGGACCGGCAAGCTGTCCCGGACCCACGTCACCACGAGCGTGACGTACCCGATGCACCCGCCGGTGGGCGGCAACCACAACCCGGTGTGGCTGAACTGCAACGGCGACGTCTACACCTCGCCCGTGCACGACGAGAACGCCGTGCACGCGCTGGAGCACGGCGCGGTCTGGGTGACGTACACCGCGAAGGCCACGAAGGCGGACGTGGACGCGCTCGCGGCGAAGGTGAAGCAGACGCCGTACTCGCTGATGAGTCCGTACGAGAACCAGTCGGCGCCGCTGATCCTGTCGGCCTGGGGCCACCAGGTCACCGTGAAGAGCGCCTCCGACCCGGAGGTGAACAAGTTCTTCTCCGCCTATGTGCAGGGCAAGCAGACGCCGGAGCCGGGCGCCTCCTGCACGGGCGGGATGATGAAGTGATGCGGCACGTCGGCTGGGTCGCGGGAGCCGCGGCGGCGGTGCTCGTCGCGGCGGGGGCGGTCACCTACGCGGTCGCCTCGGACGGCGGTTCGGGGACGAAGGTGCCGGGCGCGGAGTCCGCGGACGCCGGGTTCGCGCGGGACATGGCGGTCCATCACCAGCAGGCCGTCGAGATGTCCTACATCGTGCGCGACCGCACCAAGAACGAGGAAGTGCGGCGGCTCGCCTACGACATCGCGCAGACGCAGGCCAACCAGCGCGGCATGCTGCTGGGCTGGCTGGACCTGTGGGGACTGCCCAAGGTGTCGGCCGAGCCCCCGATGACCTGGATGGGCATGGGTGACATGGCCTCCGGCAAGGACGGCGCGCTGATGCCGGGCATGGCGACCAACACCGAACTGAAGAAGCTCGGCACGCTCGACGGCAAGCAGGCGGAGATCTTCTACCTGCAGCTCATGACGGCCCATCACAAGGGCGGTATCCACATGGCCGAGGGGTGCGTCGCCAAGTGCACCGTGGGGGTGGAGAAGGACCTCGCCCAGGGCATGGTGGACGCGCAGCAGTCGGAGATCCAGTTGATGGCGGACATGCTCAAGGAGCGTGGAGCGCAAGCGCGTTCTTAATGCGCCCGAAAGAATGAAAGCCTCAAATCGCCCCGCATGACGGTTCCTTGGGGTTCTCTTGACTTTTGCGTTCCCCTGGCATGAACGGTTCATCGAGAGAGTGGCCCCCATCGTGTGATCCATTCCCGGGCCGACACCGCCGCGGGCCCGGCGGGCGGATCCGCGACGACCGACCACTACATGCATGCGAACCGCATCGCAGGGGGTTCTATGAGATCCAATCGCGCCAACCTGCGCGCCGTGAGCCTGGCAGCGACACTGCCGATGCTCGCCGGCGCACTGGCGCTCGGCATACCCGCGGCGCACGCCGCGGACAACCCGGGCCGGGCCGCGCTGGCGGGCACCAAGCCCGCCTGGGCCACGGCCAAGGCGGACAAGGGTGCCACGAACAACAGCGCCCAGGTCCACGCCCGGGTCTACCTGGCGGGCCGCGACGCGGCCGGCCTCGCGGCGTACGCCAAGGCGGTGTCCGACCCGACCTCGCCGTCGTACGGCAAGTACCTCAGCGCCAAGCAGTCCCAGGCCCGCTTCGGCGCCACCAAGGCCCAGGTGTCCGCGGTCAAGTCCTGGCTGAAGTCGGCCGGGCTGCAGGTCACCCAGGTCACCCAGCACTACGTCGCCGTCTCCGGTGACGTGGCCGCCGCCGAGAAGGCGTTCGGCACCCAGCTGCACGACTTCGCCAAGGGCGCCGCGACGTACCACGCGCCGGCGAAGACGGCCTCCGTGCCGGACGCCCTGCACGGCGCGGTCCTGACCGTCACCGGCCTGGACAACGCCCCGCACAAGGCGAACCACGACGACGCGCTGCCGCCGCCGGACGCCGTGTTCAAGAACTCCGGGCCGTTCTCCTCGTACTTCGGCTCGAAGATCGCGAGCACGCTGCCGGACGCGTACGGCTCGAAGATCCCGTACGCCATCAAGGGCTACACCGGCAAGCAGCTGCGCTCGGCCTACGGCGCGGGCAAGTACACCGGCAAGGGCGTCCGGGTCGCCATCACGGACGCGTACGCCTCGCCGACCATCGCCTTCGACGCGGCCACCTACGCCAAGAACAACGGCGACTCGGGCTGGAAGACCAGCCAGCTGCGCCAGGCGCTGCCGGACGCGTACACCAGGATCGACGAGTGCAAGGCGGCCGGCTGGTACGGCGAGGAGACCCTCGACGTCGAGGCCGTGCACGCGGTCGCGCCGGACGCCAACGTCACCTACGTGGGCGCCGCCTCGTGCTTCGACGACGATCTGCTCGACTCGCTCAGCAAGGTCGTCGACAACCACCTGGCCGACATCGTCTCCAACTCCTGGGGCGACGTCGAGGCCAACCAGACGCCGGACCTGGCCGCCGCCTACGACCAGGTGTTCCAGTTCGGCGCGGTCGAGGGCATCGGCTTCTACTTCTCCTCGGGTGACAACGGCGACGAGGTCGCCAACACGAAGACGAAGCAGGTCGACACCCCGGCCAACTCGGCCTGGGTGACCGCGGTCGGCGGTACGTCGCTGGCCGTCGGCAAGGGCGACAAGTACCAGTGGGAGACCGGCTGGGGCACCGAGAAGGCGGCCCTGTCGGCGGACGGCAAGAGCTGGACCAACTTCCCCGGCGCCTACACCTCGGGCGCGGGCGGCGGCACCAGCAAGACCGTCGCGGAGCCCTTCTACCAGAAGGGTGTCGTCCCGGACTCGCTCGCCAAGGCCAACAGCGCCAACGGCAACCGCGTGGTCCCGGACATCGCGGCGATCGCCGACCCGAACACCGGCTTCCTGGTCGGGCAGACCCAGACCTTCCCGGACGGATCGCAGCAGTACAGCGAGTACCGCATCGGCGGCACCTCGCTGGCCGCGCCGACCATCGCCGCGATCCAGGCGCTGGCCGAGGAGGCGAACGGCGGCAAGGCGCTCGGCTTCGCCAACCCGGCGATCTACGCCAAGTACGGCACGAAGGTCTACCACGACGTGGTGGACAAGCCGACCGGCAAGGACCTCGCGGTCGCCCGGATCGACTTCGCCAACGGCCTCGACGCCACCGGCGGCCTGCTGACCTCGGTCCGCAGCCTCGGCAAGGACAGCTCGCTGTCCGCGGTGAAGGGCTACGACGACGTGACCGGCGTGGGCTCGCCCGCGGACGGCTACGTCGACTCGTACCGCCGTCACTGACGTCGCCGACGTGACCCGTTCGCGCGGGTAGGAGGGCGCGGGGTGGTTTCCACCCCGCGCCCTCTTCATGTCTTCCGCACGTCTTCCGACGGAGTGCATCCATCCTGCTGATCGGTCCGGAAAAACGTGTGATCTTGCGATGATCCGCATATGGATCCAGCTGACTGTCGTCCCGTCAGCAGAAAGTGATCCACCATGCCCCAGCAGCACGTCCTCCTCGAGGGAAGCAGGCGGCCGCACCCGACCAGGGCCGCGCAGATCGCCAAGGCCATCGACCCCGAGGAAACGATCTCGATCACCGTCTCCCTGCGCGGGGCCGGCCGGAACGAGAACCCCGAGCAGCGGCGCGCCGACGCGGAGAAGGTGAAGGAGGCCCTCGGGCGGTACGGGCTCAGGGTGAAGGACGAGCGGCGGCTGGAGGCCGGCAGCATCGAGATGGAAGGGAAGGTGAAGGACGCCAACAGCGCCTTCCGGACCGATCTGAAGCTCTACCACGGCGAGCGGCAGGGCGAGTTCCGCGGGCGGGAGGGCGAGCTGAGCATCCCCGCCGAACTCGACGGGATCGTCACCGGCGTGTTCGGCCTGGACAAGCGTCGGGTGGCCCGGCGCAGGGTGTTCCCCGGGAGCGGGAACCACGGATCCTTCACCCCGCGGGACCTCGAAGAGCAGTACCAGTTCCCGGAGGGTGCCGGTGCGGGTCAGAAGATCGGCATCCTCGAGTTCGGCGGATGCTACTTCGACGAGGACACCGCGACCTTCTGCCGCAACCACGGGCTGCCTCAGCCGGCCGTCGGCATCGTGCCCGTGGGATACACCCCGCCGCGCGACGCACAGCAGCTCAGGCAGCTTCCGCCGCAGGAGCGGCGGCAGGCCTTCGAGGTGGCGGGCGAGGTGATGATGGACGTGCAGATCGTCGTCGGCCTGTGCCCCGAGGCGGACATCTCGGTCTACTTCGCCGAGTGGGACCAGAAGGGCTGGATCGACCTGCTCGACACGATCATCCTCGAAAAGCCGGTATCGGTGTCGGTCAGTTACGGTCTGGCCGAGGATCACCCCGACTGGTCGCAGCTGGGACTCACGGAGATCGACAAGCGCCTCGCGGGCGCGGCGGCCCTCGGGATCACCGTCTGCATCTCGTCGGGGGACGACGGATCGGGCGACCAGATGGACGACAACGACTGCCACACGGACTTCCCGGCGTCCAGCCCCCATGTGCTCGGCGTGGGCGGCAGCATGATCCTCAAGGGCGGACAGGAGACGTCCTGGTGGACCACGCCCGGTGACCGCAGAGGGGGCGGCGGAGCGACCGGCGGCGGGGTCAGCCGGGTCTTCGACCGGCCGGCCTGGCAGAACGTCCAGGTCGCCTCCCTCAACGAGAACGCCATCGACGGCCGGGTGGTACCGGACGTCGCGGCCCTGGCGGGACCGCCCTTCTACGACCTGACGTTCGCGGGGCAGTCCCAGCCCTCCGGCGGCACCAGCGCCTCCGCCCCGCTGTGGGCCGCCCTCATCGCCCGTATCAACGCCCTGCTGCCCGCCGCCAAGCAGCAGCGCTTCCTCACACCGCTGCTCTACGGCACCGGCACCAACAGCAAACCGCTCGGACAGCACGGCTGCCGGGACATCAGTTCCGGTCATGACAACCGCTCGACGCCCTTCCCGGGCCGGGGCTACGAGGTCCGGTCCGGGTACGACGCGGTGACCGGGTTCGGCGTGCCGTTCGGGACCGAGTTGCTGAAGGCGCTCGAAACGGTCTGAGTCCGTCCGGCTCAGCCGACGAACGCCGGGGAGACGGCCGCGGTGCTGACGCGCCGCGGCTCTCCCGTGCCGTCGGCCGGAACCCGGTAGAGGTCGGCGCCGTAGTCCCCGGGCAGGGCGTAGACCAGGGTGCGGTCGTCCCGCCACACCGCCTGGTCGTCCACGCTCCGGGTCTCCGCCAGCGGGGTCTCGCGCAGCGTGCGCAGATCGAGGACGTACAGGTGCCACGGGGCGTCCTTCGGGAGGCCCGCCACGCGCTTCTTGTAGGCGACGCGGGTGCCGTCGGGGGAGAGCGAGGGGCACTCGACGTTCGCGTGCACGACGGTGACCGTGCGGGCGCGCAGGTCGCCGCGGACCAGATGGGTACGGCCCTCGGTGGCCAGCGTCGCGTAGAACGTGCGGTCGTCCGGGGCGAACGTCACACCCCAGAAGTTCGCGTCGGCCGCCCGCAGGACGTGGCCGTCCTGGACGATCCGGAACGACTCCAGGGACGGGATCAGCGCCCCCGTGCGGGTGTCCGCGATCGCCGTACGGGTCGAGAAGTCGGTGCCCGCGTACGAGTCGCCGCCCACGAACGCCGTCCACGCGGCGAAGTGTCCGGTGGGGGAGACCCGGGCGCGGGAGGGGATGCCGGGGACGTCGTAGTGGGCGGTCTCCTTCAGCCGGGCGTTCAGGATCAGCGCGCGGTAGGTGTCGGAGACCGGGCCGTGGACGGCCTGGAGGCATACGCCGGTGCCGGCGGCGGCGTAGAAGCGCAGGCACTTGACGCCCGAGGCGGTGCGCGGGCCGGACGGGTCGCTCGCGGGGACCGTGGTCAGCTCGTCGCGGTGCGGGCCCCACGCCAGGTTGCGGAACACCATGAGACCGGGCCGGGTGAGGTTCACCGAGCCCGGCGTGACCTTCGGGCCGCCCGCCTGCGTGTGGTCACGGCGGTCCGCCCGTGCCGAGGCGTGCAGCACGGAGGCCAGTCCCACCGCCGCGAGCACGGCGACCGCCGAGAGCAGGACGAGGATCCGGGTGCGTACGGTCATGCGGACACCTCCGGTGCCGTGGCTGATGCCGTACCCCTCGGGACCAGCGTCAGCGAGAACGCCGCGCACGCCGCCAGCGCCGCCGTCGAGGCCGCCAGCGCGGTCCGGTCGCCCCACAGCGTCCAGGCCGCCCCGAAGAGCAGAGAGCAGGCGAAACGGGTCAGGGCCTGGCCCGTCTGGACCAGTGCCAGGCCCGAGGAGCGCAGCGCCTCGGGCACGCTCTCCGAGGCCGCCGCCATCAGGACGCCGTCGGTGGCCGCGTAGAAGGTGCCGTGCAGGAGCAGGACGGCGTAGGGCAGCGCCGGGCCGTGCCAGGCCGTCAGGAGCAGGGCGTACGCGAGGAGCAGCGCGCCGTGGCCCGCCAGGAAGACCTGCCGGCGGCCCACCCGGTCCGCCAGCCGGCCCAGCGGCACCGCCAGCAGCAGGAACGCCGCCGCCGTGCCCAGGGGAAGCAGGGCGAACCAGCGGTCGGGGACGCCCAGTCTGCGCTGCAGCAGCAGGTACACGAAGGAGTCGCTGACCGTGGCCAGGCCCAGCAGCAGCGCGCAGACGGTGATGCGGCGCAGGTCGCGGCGGCCGAGCAGGGCGACGGCGGCGCGCAGGGTGGGGCGCGGGGCGGGGGGAGCGCCGGGGTGCTTCCCGGCCGTCGCGGGGGTGCGGTCCCCGGGGACGAACAGCACCAGGACCAGTACTCCGAGCACCGCCACGCAGAAGCTCACCGTGAACACCGCGTCGTAGCCGTCCACCGTGGCCCGCAGGATCAGGAAGGCGGCCAGCGGCCCGAGCAGCGCGCCCGCCGTGTCCATCGCGCGGTGCACACCGAAGGCCCGGCCGCGGGACTCGGGCGTGGCGGACAGGGAGATCAGGGCGTCGCGCGGGGCGGTGCGCAGGCCCTTGCCGGTGCGGTCGGCGGCCAGCACCAGGCCGATCGGCGTGAGGGTGTGGACCAGGAGCAGCAATGGCTTGCACAGGGCCGAGATGCCGTAGCCGAGGCCCGCCACCCACTTGTGCCGGCCGCCGCCCCGGTCGGCCAGGTGGCCTCCCACCAGGCGTACGACCGCCGAGAAGCCGTTGTAGACGCCGTCGAGGAGGCCGAAGCCGAGCGGGGACAGGCCGAGGCCGGTCACCAGGTACAGCGGGAGCACCGCCGTGACCATCTCGGAGGACACGTCGGTGACCAGGCTGACCGTTCCGAGGGCGAGCACCGTGGGGGCGAGCGCGGCACGGCGCCGCCCGGTCCGTGACCGGACGGCACCGTCCGCGGACACCGGCGCGCCGGGGGAGCCGGCGCGGCTGTCCGCTACGTACACGTCAGGAGGCCCAGACGCCGCTGATGTCCTGCGCGGAGGCCGCGTTGCCCGCGTGCGCGGTCAGGCCCTGGGTGTCCTCCAGGGTGCGCAGCAGGTCGTAGTGGTTGTAGGTGGTGGAGGAGGACGAGCCCGCGGTCACCGGCTGGCCGTACAGGACCGTCGGGATCCGGTTGCCGGAGAGCCGGTTGTCCTCGTCGAAGGTGATCACCAGCAGGCTGTTGTGGGTCTTGGCCCAGGTGGCGTACCCGCCCAGGTTGTTCTTCAGCCAGGTGTCGCCGGTCGAGACCGAGCAGTCGTGCATGTCGCTGCACAGGTTGGGGGTGACGAAGGACAGCTGGGGCAGCGTCGAGTAGTCCGTCGGGAACTGCGCGAACGTCTTGGCGCTGGACGTGGGCACGTTGCCGAACCCGAACCACGGGTTGTGCTTCTGCGCGTAGTTGCCACTGCCGCAGGTGGTCGAGCCCTGGCTGGGCAGCGACTCGTTGTAGCTGGCCCAGGTGCGGCCCGCCGCCAGCTGCTCGGAGGCGAGGTTGGCGGCCGAGGAGAAGCCCGGCGTGACACAGCTGTCGTCGGTGACGCCCTGGGTGGAGCCGGAGAACAGGGCGTAGTAGTTGGGCTGGCTCGGGTGGGTGATCGCGTACGACTGGGTGAGGTTCGCGCCACCGGTCTTGAGCGAGTTGATGTACGGGGCGCTGGACGAGCCGATGACCTGGCCGTAGGCGTGGTTCTCGAGGATCACGACGACCACGTGGTCCGGGGTCGGTACGGCGCCCGCCGCGTGCGCGGACTCACCGCCCAGCCCCGTCCACAGGCCGACGGCGGCCGCGGTGAACGCGGTTGCGGACGCCACGACGGTACGGGCACGGCGGAACACGGAACTGCCGGACGCGGAACTGCCGGACACATCAACCTCCGGGGTGGGGGACGGACGGGGCTGGCGGTGCGGACAGAGCATGCTCACGTCAACATTCCCCGCGCGTCAAGCCGGCCAACCCGGCGGATGAAAACCCGGTGAACTGTTGACCCGTGGTCCGCGGGGTACTCCCGCCGGATGGCCGAGATACGGGTGGGGACGTGTTCGTGGACGGACCGCGCGCTGGTGGCGAGCGGGTGGTACCCGCGGGGGCGACGGGACGCGGAGGGACGGCTGCGGCACTACGCCGAGCGGTTCCGCGTGGTCGAGGCGGACTCCCCGTACTACGCGCTGCCCAGCGCCCGCACCAGCCACCTGTGGGCGGAGCGCACGCCGGACGGCTTCGTCTTCGACGTCAAGGCGTTCTCCCTGCTCACCGGCCATCCGACCCGCACCGCGGCGCTGCCCGCCGACTTACGCGGGGCGTACGGCCGCTCCTCCGGCACCGGGACCGGGACCGACCCCGGTCTGCTCGACGAGGTGTGGACACGGTACGCGCAGGCGATCCGGCCGCTCGCGGAATCCGGCCGGCTGGGCACCCTGCTGTTCCAGTTCCCGCCCTCCTTCACCCCCGGCCCCCGGGCCGAGGCGTTCCTGCGCCGGTCCCGCGAACGGGCCGGCGGCCTGCCCCTCGCCGTGGAGTTCCGGCACCCCGACTGGTGGCACCCCGACCGTGAGCCGTCCACCACGGCGCTGCTCACCGACCTGGACGCCACCGCGGTGGCCGTCGACACGGCACAGGGGCTGCCCACCTCCATGCCCCCCGTCACGCCGGTCACCACACCCCGGCTCGCCGTCGTCCGCTTCCACGGCCGCAGCCCGCACTGGGGGACCGGTTCCAAGGAGGACCGCTTCCGCCACACCTACACCGAGCGGGAGCTGACCGAGTGGCTGCCCCGGATCCGCGAACTGGCCGACCGCACCGACCGGCTGCACCTTCTCTTCAACAACTGCTGCGCCGACGCGGCGGTCCGGGCGGCGGAGACCCTGCGCGCACTGCTGGCCCGAACGCTGCCCCGGCAGACGCCCCGCGAGACGTCCCCCGAGGCGCCCGACCGGCTTCCCCACCAGCTTCCCGCCTGGTGAACCCGCGCGGCGGCTCCGGCTTCCGGATTCACCCGGGTCCGCCCCGGCGCGGCGCTCCCGCTCTGAGGTTAGGCTCTCGGCAAGCACGACCTTGATCCGAGGGAGGCCGGGGATGACGGCGCCGGGGCGCAGGAGCAGTACCTTCAGCCGGCTGCTGCGGCACGGATTCACCGACCCGTCGGCCGCCGAGCGGCTCCTGGACAGCGCCGAGCTGATGCCCGTGCGCAACGACCCCGTGCTCCTGGAGGCCCTCGGCGCCACCGCCGACCCCGACCTCGCCCTGCACGGCCTGGTCCGGCTGCTGGAGGCCCAGCCGGGGCTCACGGCCCGCCGCGAGCTGCTGGACACGGTGATAGCCGCCAAGCCCCTGCGGGACCGGCTGCTGGGCGTCCTGGGCGCCTCCGCCGCCCTCGCCGACCACCTCGCCCGCCACCCCCGCGACTGGCACGCCCTGGTCACCTACGAGCCCCGGGACCTGCATCCCGGGGTGGAGGAGTTCGAGCGCGGGCTCGCCGAGGCCACCGACCCCGTCTCCCTGCGCGTCGCCTACCGCCGCTGTCTGCTGTCCATCGCCGCCCGTGACGTGTGCGGCACCACCGACGTCGCCGAGACCGCCGCCGAACTGGCCGACCTCGCCACCGCCACCCTGCGCGCCGCCCTGGCCATAGCGCGGACCGCCGCTCCCGGCGACGCCGCCGTGTGCCGGCTCGCGGTCATCGCCATGGGAAAGTGCGGCGGACACGAGCTGAACTACGTCTCCGACGTCGACGTCATCTTCGTCGGCGAGGCCGCCGAAGGCGCCGACGAGGGCAAGGCGATCCGGTCCGCCACCAAGCTGGCCTCGCACATGATGCGGATCTGCTCCGAGACCACCGTCGAGGGCTCCATCTGGCCGGTGGACGCCAACCTGCGCCCCGAGGGCCGCAACGGCCCCCTGGTACGCACCCTCAGCAGCCACCTCGCCTACTACCAGCGCTGGGCCAAGACCTGGGAGTTCCAGGCCCTGCTCAAGGCCCGCCCGGTGGCCGGCGACGCCGAACTGGGCGAGGCCTACCTCGACGCGCTCGAACCGCTCGTCTGGAAGGCGGCCGAACGCGAGAACTTCGTCGCCGACGTGCAGAAGATGCGCCGCCGGGTGGTGGAGAACATCCCCGCCGCCGAGATCGAACGCGAACTCAAGCTCGGCCCGGGCGGACTCAGGGACGTCGAGTTCGCCGTCCAGCTGCTGCAGCTGGTGCACGGCCGCGCCGACGCCGCACTGCGCAGCGGCACCACCCTGGACGCCCTCCAGGCACTGGCCGCCGGCGGCTACGTCGGCCGCGCCGACGCCGTCCAGCTCGACGACGCCTACCGCTTCCTGCGCACCATGGAGCACCGCATCCAGCTCTACCGGCTGCGCCGCACCCACCTCGTCCCCGAGGACGAGGCCGACCTGCGCCGCCTCGGCCGCTCACTGGGCCTGCGCGCCGACCCGGTCGCCGAGCTGACCCGTGAGTGGAAACGGCACACCGGTGTCGTACGCCGGCTGCACGAGAAGCTCTTCTACCGGCCGCTGCTCGACGCCGTCGCCCAACTCGCACCCGGCGAGGCCAGACTGAGCCCGGAGGCCGCCCGGGAACGGCTGGTCGCCCTCGGCTACGCCGACCCGGCCTCCGCCCTGCGCCACCTGGAGGCACTCGCCTCCGGCGTCACCCGCAAGGCCGCCATCCAGCGCACCCTCCTGCCCGTCCTGCTCGGCTGGTTCGCCGACTCGGCCGACCCCGACGCGGGCCTGCTCAACTTCCGCAAGGTCTCCGACGCGCTCGGCAAGACCCCCTGGTACCTGCGCCTGCTGCGGGACGAGGGGGCCGCCGCCGAGAACCTCGCCCGCGTCCTGTCGGCCGGCCGCCTCGCCCCCGACCTGCTGATGCGCGCCCCCGAGGCGGTCGCCCTGCTCGGCGACGGCGACGGCGGCGGACTTGAGCCGCGCGGCCGTGCCCCCCTGGAGCAGGAGATACTCGCCGCCGTCGGCCGCGCCCAGAACGCCGCGCAGGGCGTCACCGCCGCCCGGGGCGTGCGCCGCCGCGAGCTGTTCCGCACGGCCGCCGCCGACATCGTCGACTCCTACGGCACCGAGTCCAACCCGGCCGAGGCCGACCAGGGCGCCCTCGTGGACCGGGTCGGCGCCGCCGTCTCCGACCTCACGGCGGCCACCCTCTCCGGCACCCTGCGCGCGGTGGTCCGCGACAGCTGGGGCGACACCCTGCCCACCCGGTTCGCGATCATCGGCATGGGCCGGTTCGGCGGCCACGAACTGGGCTACGGCTCCGACGCCGACGTCCTGTTCGTCCACGAACCCCGCGACGGCGTCGACGAACGGGAGGCCGCCGAGGCCGCCAACAAGGTCGTCGCCGAGATGCGCCGCCTGCTCCAGCTGCCCAGCGCCGACCCGCCCCTCCTGATCGACGCCGGGCTGCGCCCGGAGGGCAAGTCCGGCCCGCTGGTGCGCACCCTGAAGTCGTACGAGGCCTACTACCGCCGCTGGTCCCTGGTCTGGGAGTCCCAGGCCCTCCTGCGGGCCGAACCGGTCGCCGGTGACGAGGACCTCGCCCGCCGCTTCATCGGCCTGATCGACCCGCTGCGCTACCCGGCCGGCGGTCTCGCCGAGGACGGCACCCGGGAGATCCGCCGCCTCAAGGCCCGGATGGAGTCCGAACGCCTCCCGCGCGGCGCCGACCCCAAACTCCACACCAAGCTCGGCCCCGGCGGCCTCTCCGACGTCGAGTGGACCGTACAGCTGCTGCAGCTGCGCCACGGCTGCGACCACCCGGGCTTGCGCACCACCCGCACCCGCGAGGCCCTCGACGCCGCCCGCCTGGCCGGCCTCATCGACGCCGCCGACGCCGCCATCCTCGACGAGGCCTGGGTGCTGGCCACCCGTGTCCGCAACGCCGTGATGCTGGTACGCGGCCGGGCCGGCGACACGTTCCCCACCGAACCCCGCGAGCTGGCCGCCGTGGGCCGCTACCTGGGCTACGGCGACGGCCACGCGGGCGACATGCTCGACGCCTACCGCCGCACCACCCGCCGGGCCCGCGCCGTGGTGGACGAACTCTTCTACGGCACCACGGACCGCTGACGCCGGCCGGACCCTAGGCGGGCGCCGGAGCCAGCCGTGGCAGGGCGTACGGCAGGGCGCCGTACCAGAGGCGGGACAGGGTGAGGCCGAAGGTGAGGCAGAGCGCGCCGCCCACCGCGTCCAGCCAGAAGTGGTTCGCCGTGGCGACGATCACCAGCAGCGTGGCCGCCGGGTAGAGCAGGCCCAGCACCCGAGCCCACGGCACCGACGCCAGCGTGCAGACCGTCAGACCGCACCACAGCGACCAGCCGATGTGCATCGACGGCATCGCCGCGTACTGGTTCGACATGTGCTTGAGGTCGCCGGAGGCCATCGACCCCCAGGTGTGGTGGATCATGACCGTGTCGACGAAGGCGCCGCCGCTCATCAGCCGGGGCGGCGCGAGCGGGAACAGGTAGTAACCGACCAGCGCGACACCCGTCGTCGCGAACAGCGCCAGCCGGGTCGCCGCGTACCGCCCCGGATGCCGGCGGTACAGCCACACCAGGACACCCAGCGTCACCACGAAGTGCAGCGTCGCGTAGTAGTAGTTCATGCCGATGATCAGCCAATGCACCGAGTTCACGGCATGGTTGACCGACTGCTCCACGGCGATCCCCAGACGGTGCTCCGTCCGCCAGATCCAGTCCGCGTCCCGCAGCGCCTCGGCCTTCTGCTCCGGCACCGCGTTGCGGATCAGCGAGTACGTCCAGTAACTCACCGCGATCAGAAGGATCTCGAACCACAGCCGGGGCCGCCGCGGAGACCGCAGCCGCCCCAGCAGACCCCACCCGCCCTCGCCCGTGACGGTCCGCGGAACGGCCGGCTGCTCGCGACCTTCCGGCTCTGTCACGGTCGAGTCACTCATAGGCACAGAGTCTGCCAGAAAAGACATCCTCGACAGATCATCCCAAGCATGGGTCCATGCCGCACGTTCTACGGGCGGCCCCGGTCCCCGGGCGCCGAGGCCGTCGACCCGCGCACCACCAGCTCCGGCATGAACACGAACTCGCTGTGCGGCGCGGGCGTCCCGCCGATCTCCTCCAGCAGCGTCCGCACCGCCGCCTGCCCCATCGCCGGCACCGGCTTGCGGATCGTGGTCAGCGGCGGATCGGTGAAGGCGATCAGCGGGGAGTCGTCGAAGCCCACCACGGAGACGTCCCGCGGCACCTCCAGACCCCGCTGCCGGGCCGCCCGTATCGCACCCAGCGCCATCATGTCGCTGGCGCACACCACCGCCGTGCACTCCCGCTCGATCAGCGCGGTCGCCGCCGCCTGACCACCCTCCAGGGTGTACAGGGAGTGCTGGACCAGCCGCTCCTCTATGTCGGCCGGCGCCAGACCGAGCAGCTCCTGCATCGCCCGCACGAACCCGTCGATCTTCCGCTGCACCGGCACGAACCGCTTCGGCCCGAGCGCCAGACCTATCCGGGTGTGGCCCAGGGAGGCCAGGTGCGTGACCGCCAGGGTCATCGCCGCCCGGTCGTCCGGGGAGATGAACGGCGCCTGCACCTTCGGCGAGAACCCGTCGACCAGCACGAAGGGCACACCCTGCGCGCGCAGCTGCTCGTAGCGCTGCATGTCGGCGGTGGTGTCGGCGTGCAGCCCGGAGACATAGATGATCCCGGCGACCCCCCGGTCCACCAGCATCTCCGTCAGCTCGTCCTCGGTGGAGCCGCCCGGCGTCTGGGTGGCCAGCACCGGCGTGTACCCCTGACGGGTCAGCGCCTGCCCGATCACCTGCGCCAACGCGGGGAATATCGGGTTCTCCAGCTCCGGGGTGATCAGTCCGACCAGGCCCTCACTGCGCTGCCGCAGCCGTACGGGCCGCTCGTAGCCCAGGACGTCCAGAGCGGCCAGGACGGACTGGCGGGTGGTCGCGGCGACGCCCGGCT
Organism: Streptomyces sp. NPDC006739; assembly: GCF_042869815.1. Classification (NCBI taxonomy): domain Bacteria; kingdom Bacillati; phylum Actinomycetota; class Actinomycetes; order Kitasatosporales; family Streptomycetaceae; genus Streptomyces; species Streptomyces sp. NPDC006739. Next base: position 504,586 of record NZ_JBIAGM010000002.1, on the reverse strand, counting down.
TCCCGTTCAGGACACGGCTGACGGTGGCCTCGCTGACCCCCGCCTGAGCCGCGATGTCGGCAAGCCGTGTGGTCACAGGGTTGGACTGTACCGGTCGCATCTCAGACTGCCCACCAGATGGTCGAATCCGCCGGCACCGCGGTCGTGCCCGTGCCCGCCACCACCTCCGCGCTGGCCAGCAGCACCGTGCCGGGCGTCGGCACCGCGACCGGAGCGGCCGTGAGGTTGACCGTGCACACGAAGGAACCCCCCTCGGCGTCCCGGCGGAAGGCCAGCACCCCCCGGGGCGCCTCCAGCCAGGTGACCTGGCGGCCCGCCCCGAGCGCGGGGTGCGCGCGGCGCACGGCGAGCGCGCTGCGGTAGAACTCCAGCGTCGAGGTGGGGTCGCCGTCCTGCGCCTCGACCGTCAGCTCCCGCCAGCCGGCCGGCTGCGGCAGCCAGCTCGGGCCGCCCTCGACGGGCCCGAACCCGAACGGCGCCACCCGCCCCGACCACGGCATCGGCACCCGGCAGCCGTCACGGGTGCCGTCCTGCCCGGCGCTGCGGAAGAACGCCGGGTCCTGACGCACCTCGTCGGGCAGGTCGACGACCTCGGGCAGACCGAGTTCCTCGCCCTGGTAGAGGTACGCCGAGCCGGGCAGCGCCAGCATGAGCAGGGTCGCCGCCCGGGCCCGGCGCAGACCACGCGCCTCGTCCCCTTCCGCGAGACGCGTGGAGTGCCGTACCACGTCGTGGTTGGACAGCACCCAGGTCGCGGGCGCGTGCACGGCGTTCATGGCGCCGAGCGAACGGTCGATGACCTCGCGCAGCCCGTCCGCGTTCCAACCGGTGGTCAGGTAGGAGAAGTTGAAGGCCTGGTGCAGTTCGTCCGGGCGCAGGTACAGCGCGCTGCGCTCCACGGTCGGCGTCCACGCCTCGGCCACCGCGATACGGTCACCGGTGTACTCGTCGAGGATCCGCCGCCAGCTGCGGTAGATCTCGTGCACGCCGTCCTGGTCGAAGTACGGCACCGCCTCCGTGCCGAGCAGCTTGACCTGCTCGTCATGGCCGATGTCCGGCAGACCGGCCGCCTTGACCAGACCGTGCGCCACGTCCACGCGGAACCCGTCGACCCCGAGGTCCAGCCAGAACCGCAGGATGGAACGGAACTCGTCGTGCACGGCCGGGTGGTCCCAGTTGAAGTCCGGCTGCTCCGGCGCGAACAGATGCAGGTACCACTCGCCGTCCGGGACCCGCGTCCAGGCCGGCCCGCCGAAGATCGACTCCCAGTCGTTGGGCGGCAGTTCACCGTCCGCGCCCTTGCCCGGCCGGAAGTGGAAGCGCTCCCTGACCGGCGAACCGGGCCCCTCGCGCAGCGCCTGCTTGAACCACTCGTGCTGGTCCGAACAGTGGTTCGGCACCACGTCCACGATGACCCTGAGACCCAGCGCGTGCGCGTCCCGGACCAGGTCGTCGGCGTCCGTCAGAGTGCCGAACATCGGGTCCACGGCCCGGTAGTCGGCGACGTCGTACCCCGCGTCGGCCTGCGGGGAGGCGTAGAACGGCGACAGCCAGACCGCGTCCACCCCGAGCTTCCTCAGGTACGGCAGACGCGCCCGGATCCCCGGCAGGTCGCCCATGCCGTCGCCGTTGCCGTCGGCGAAGCTGCGCGGATAGACCTGGTAGATGACCGCGTCGCGCCACCACTCCGGGCGCCCGTGGTCGGCGGAGACGGCATCGGTGGGGACTGCGTCGGTGACGTGCTGGGTCATGGATTCCCTTAGGGGTGCGAGGGGAACGACGGAAGCGCTTGCTCAGTGGGTAGGGGCCGGCGCGGCCCGGGCCGGGGTCAGGACTTGGTGCCGCCCGCCGTCAGCCCGGAGACCAGGCTGCGCTGCACCAGCATGAACACCACGGCCGCCGGGATGGTGATGATGATCGCCGTGGCCGAGGTCCAGGCCCAGTCGGGCCGCTGGTCCTGCGCGAAGGTACGGATGCCGACGGCGAGCGTGTAGTGGTCGGACTGCATGAACTGCGTCGCGTACGCCACCTCGCCCCAGGCGGTCAGGAAGCTGTAGAACGCGGTCACCGCCAGGCCCGGCCGGGCCAGCGGCACGATCAGCCGCCAGAACGTGCCGAACGGGGTGAGCCCGTCCACCCGGCCCGCCTCGTCGATCTCCTTCGGGATGGTGTCGAAGTAGCCCTTCATCATCCACGCGCAGAACGGCACCGCCGTGGTCGCGTACGCCAGGATCAGTCCGAGGTAGTTGTCGAGCAGGTCCAGGTCGGACATCAGCAGGTACAGCGGCACGATCAGCACGATACTGGGAAACATCTGGGTGACCAGGAACGTCCACATCAGCTGACGGCTGCCCGGGAACTTCATCCGGGACACCGCGTATCCGGCGGTCGAGGCGAGGAAGACACCGAGCACGGTGGTGCCGCCGGCCACGACGACGGTGTTCAGGAACCACTTCGGCAGGTCCGAATGGGCCAGCACGTCCGTGTAGTTGTGCAGACTGAGGTCCTTCAGCACCTGGCTCGGCTGCTGCCAGGCGTTCTTCGGGCCCAGTGAGATGAACAGGATCCACACCACCGGGAAGGCCGCGATCACCGTGGCGAGGATCAGCGTGCCGTGCAGGGCGATCGACGCGCCCGGGCCGCGCTCCTCCCTGCCCCGTTCCCTGCGGGTCCGGGCGGCGGGTGCGGGCTGGGCGGGGGAGCCGGCGGTCGCGGCGGTCTGGTGCGTTGCGGCGGTCATGGCGATGGCTCCTTACGCCTGCTCGGACTTCAGGGTGTTGCGGCGGTAGAAGGTCGAGAAGGCCAGCAGGAGGGCGAGGATGATGATCCCGTAGGTGGCCGCTCCCGCGTAGTCGGAGATCCCGGTGAAGGCCTTGCGGAAGGCGAAGGTGACGAGGATGTCGGTGTCACCGGTGGAGTTGTTGCCCAGCAGCAGGTAGATGACGTTGAACATGTTGAACGTCCAGATGCAGCCCAGCAGGACCACCGTGTTCGACACCGGGCGCAGACCGGGCAGCGTGATGTTGACGAACCGCTGCCAGGGCGAGGCGCCGTCCATCTCGGCCGCCTCGTACAGCTCCTTCGGGATGGACTGCAGGCCGCCCAGCACCGCGACCATGTTGAAGGGGATGCCGATCCAGACGTTCACCATGATGACGGCGATCTTCTGGGCCAGCGGGGTGCCCAGCCAGTCCTGCTGGGGCAGGCCGACAGCGGTGATGATCTCGTTGAAGACGCCGTACTGCGAGTTGAGCATCAGCCGCCAGGCGAAGACACCGATGAACGACGGGACGGCCCAGGGCAGGATCAGCATCGCCCGGTAGAAGCCGCGCAGCCGCATCTCGCGGTTGAGCAGCACCGCGAGGCCCATGCCGAGGCCGACCTGGAGGGCGACGCAGGACACCGTCCACACGATCGTCCACACCAGGCGCGGGTAGAAGTCGCCGTCCGCGCCGGACAGCACGTGCCAGTAGTTGTCCAGGCCCACGAAGCCGTAGGTGGCCGGGCGGTGGAAGGCGCCGATGGTGGTGGCGACGTTCGCCTCGTTGGCGTTGGTCAGCGACTGGTAGAAGCCGTATCCCAGCGGATACAGCACCAGTACGCCGATCACGACGGCCACCGGGGTCACCATGGCCCAGGCGTACCAGTACTTGTCCCAGGACCGCCGCAGCGCCGAAACGCGTGCTGTCCTCCCGGACCTGCCGGGCTCTCCGGTCTGTGCGGTGCTCGCTGCGGTGGTCATCCTCATCGACTCTTATCGGCTCGTTCGCGGCGGAGGTCTGGTGGTTACGCGGCCCCGGGGAGCCCCGGTCGGGGCGGCAGCGGGGAGAACGTTCCCCGGGGCCGCGTGTCCTTCGGTTACCGTTCGTCGGCTGCCGGGTCAGCCGACGGAGTAGCCGGGCAGCAGCTGCTGGAACTGCTTGGCGGTGGCGTCCAGGCCCGACTTGACCGACTCGTCGCCCTGCAGGATCTTCGCGTAGTTCTGCTGCATCGGCGTGAAGAGCGAACCGACCTGCGGAAGCGCGACGCGCGGCCGGGCGGTCTTCGCCAGGATCGGCTCGAAGCCGGCGATCTTGGCGTCGGCGGTGACCGCGTCGGTGTAGGCGGACTTGCGGGTCGGCAGGGTGCCGTTCTTCTCCGCGATGGTGATCTGGCTCGCGGTGGACGTCATGAACTGGGTGAACAGGTAGCTGGCGTCCAGGTTCCGCGAGCCCTGGTAGACCGTGAGGTCGTGACCGCCGGTCGGGGCCTGGGCGGTGCCGCCCGCGCCGGCCGGGACCGGGGCGAAGCCGAGGTTGGACTCCTTGCCCTTGAACGCCGGGCCGGTCAGGTCGTCACTGACCGACCAGGGGCCCTGGACCAGCATGGCGACCTTGCCGTTCTTGAAGGCGGTCTGCATGTTCTGGTAGGCGTTCGCGAAGTCGACCTTCATCGAGGCCTCGTCGTAGATCTTCTTCGCGGTGGTCAGCGCGGTGACGGCCTTGTCGTCACTGATGGTGATCTTCTTCGACGAGGTGTCGGCCATGTCCGCGCCGTTGCTGTAGAGCAGCGGCAGCAGGAAGTACGCGTCCGGGTTGACGTAGGTGCCGTACGCGCCGGTCTTCTGCTTGATGGTCTTGGCGTCGGCGATGAACTCGTCCCAGGTGGCCGGCGGCCCCGCGATGCCCGCCTTCTTCAGCAGGTCCTTGTTGTAGAGGATGCCCAGGGTGTCGGTGACCGAGGGGACGCCGTAGGTCTTGCCGTTGTACTTGGTGGTGTTCATCGGGCCGGTGTTGAAGTCCGAGGTGTCCTTCAGTGCGGCCGTGCCGTCCAGCGGGGCGATGTACCCCAGGGAGGCGTACTCGGCCATCAGGCCGACGTCGGTGCGGATGACGTCGGGGGCGCCCTTGCCGCTCTTGGCGGCGGACTTGAACTTCTGCTCGATGTCGGTGAACGGGACGGGCTGGTAGTTCACCTTGATCTTCGGGTACTTGGCCTCGAACTCCTTGATCAGGGCCTGGTACGCCGGGGCTTCGGTCGCCGCGTCCGAGGTGTCCCAGTACGTGATCGTGCCGGAGACGTCCTTGGGGTCCTTCGGCTTGCTCGAGGCGCTGCCGCCCGAGCCGCCACAGGCGGAGGCGGACAGGGCGACCACGGTGACCGCGGCGGCGATCGATATGCCACGTCGCATAGGAGGCTCCTAGAAGAGGTTGCCCGGATCATCCCTTGGGAGGACCGCGGGTGCCGTCTGTCCCTTTCGACGGCCGCCGGGCGCGGGAGGAAGGTAACAGCGCTGCAAGTCCTTGCGAAAGACGTTGCAAGGAAATTTCCGCAAGGGGCTCCCAAGCGTGATGTTCCCGTTACCGGCACGGCCGTGGGCTGCTCGGAAACCTCTTGCACATCTTGCTGAAACGTAACGGCAAGGGATACGGTCCGCCGGCATCCCCCCCACGCACGACTCTCCCCACCCGCACGATGAAGTGCAGGAGCACCCCCATGCCCAAGAGAACGCTCGCCGCCGTGGCCGCCCTCGCCGCGGCCTTCACGGTTGGCATGAACCCGACGATCGCGCAGGCCTCGCCGCCCGGCGCCAAGGACGTCACCGCCGTCCTCTTCGAGTGGAACCACGCCTCCGTCGCCAAGGAGTGCGCGAGCACCCTGGGTCCCGCCGGCTACGGATACGTCCAGGTCTCCCCGCTGCGACGTGCAGAACGGCACGACGGTGGCGGTGAACCCGAGCGGGCAGTTCACCGCCACCCTGGGCAGCAACACCGCGCTGGCGATCTACGCCGGCAAGCCGCGCTGCTGAGCCCGCTCACCGCCAGGAGTCGCTCGTCGTGTAGCCGGACGAACCGCCCGTCGTGTACGAACGGTTCGTCCCGGACTCCCAGGTCACGTTCCCGGAACCGTCCTTCTTGACGTACTTGTAGGTGAAGGCCGTGTTCTTCGGGACGATCACCAGCCTGCTCCACGTCGGGTAGGACGCCGACGAGAGCGGGATCGCGTCGCCGGTGTTCCAGGAGCCGAGGGAGGGGACCGAGCCGACGACGTAGACGCCCGTGCCCCAGTCGGTCGTGGCGCCGACGCGGAAGGTGACGTCGGTGGCGTTCGCGTCCGGCACGTTCCAGGAGTCGTCCAGCGACAGGGCCGACGTGGTCGTGGTGGCGGACCTGTTGGCGTTCGACTCCCAGGTCACCTTGCCCGAGCCGTCCTTCTCGACGTACTTGAACTGGAAGGACGTGTCGACCGGCACGCTCACCTCCCCCGACCAGACCGGGTACCCCGACGACGACAGCCTGACCGCCTTCGAGGTGTCCCAGCCGCCCAGGGCGGGGATCGAGCCGACGACGTACACGTCGGTGCCGGACGGGGTCGGCGCGTACTCGTGGAAGGTGGCGTTCACCGTGCCGCCGGAGCCGCCGCCCGCGTCCGAGCAGCCGACCGTGCAGGTGTAGGAGGAGTTGTAGAAGGCGACCGCGCTCTTCGCGGGGACGGTGATCGTCGCGTCGCCGCCGGAGACGGTCACCGTCGTCGCGCCGCCGTCCACCACGTTCTTGTAGGTGCCGTCCGCCATGCCCGTGGTGAAGGTGTAGGCGGCGCCGCTCGTGCCGTTGTTGAGGGCGAAGAACCCCGCGCCGCCGCGGCCGAAGCCGATCACGTTCGAGGACTTCGTCTGCCAGTCGGACACCGCCGCCGTGCCGGCCGCGTTGTGCCAGGCGACCATGCCGACCACCGCGGTGTCCCGGTCCAGGCAGTACCAGGAGCCGCCGGCGCAGTCCGTGTCGGTCACGAAGCCGGCGGAGTTCGGCGGGGCCTGGTCGGACTGGGTCCACTCCCAACTGGCGTACACCGTCGGCGTCGACCACTTGTAGGCGAGCTGGAAGAGGTTCGCCAGCTTGTAGGTGTCGCCGTCCTTGTACGACATGTCCAGGCCGTTGCGCTCGGTGTCGTGGTTGGTCACGAAGGACACCGAGTCGGCGGCGGGCAGGATGCCGGACGAGGACAGGGACGCGAGATCGCTGACACTGCCCTGGAAAGCCGACTTCAGCCGGCTCGCGTAGGTGAAGTCCAGGACGTCCCCGGAGCCGTAGTAGTCGCCGGGCTGCGGGGTGGCGCCGGGGTAGACCTCCTGGAAGACGTAGGGGGCCGCACCGGAGGTCGTGGTGTTCAGCCCGGCGACGATCGCCGCCAGGTCGGCGGCCGGGATGTGCTTGGCCGAGTCCACCCGGAAGCCGTCGACGCCCAGCGCGAGCTGCTTGTCGAGGAAGGCAACGAGCCCGGAGCGGACGTGCTCCGTGCCGGTCCTGAGGTCGGGCAGGCCGAGCAGTTCGCAGTTCTGGACCTGGGTGAGGTTCGAGTAGTCCTGGATCGTCAGGTCGGAGGTGGGGCAGTCGGCCGACGTGTGGTAGTCGCCGGGGCCCCAGTCGGGGGTGTGGTACTTGTCGCCGATGGTGGTGCCGTCGTAGCCGGTGCCGGTCTGGGCGGCCGTGTGGTTGATCACCGCGTCGGTGTAGACCTTCACGCCCGCCGCGTGGCAGGCGGAGATCATGGACGCGAACCGGGCCGCCGTACCGAAACGGCTGTTCAGGGTGTAGGAGTACGGCTGGTAGACGTCCCACCAGTAGTAGTTCGACTGCTTGAGGGACTCGGAGGGCGGCGCGACCTGCACCGCGCCGTAACCGGCCGGTCCGAGCACATCGGTGCACTCGCGGGCGACCGAGTCCCAGTTCCACTCCCACAGGTTGGCGATCACGTCGCCCTGGGCGGCGGTGTCCGCCCGCGCGTCGGCCGCCGGGAGGGCGACGGCGCCCGCGAGTGCCAGGACGCCCGCGGCCACGGCCGAGACCGTGCGGCTGCGGACACCTGGGGATCGGTGTCGGGTCATGTGCGGCTCCGGAGAGATCAGAAGAGAAGGATCGGGGTTCAACAACCGGTGAGCGTGCGGCAGTTGCCAGAAGCAGTCAAGGCCGTTCGTGAAAGTTCTTGCTGTGAATTGCAAGCCTCTTGCTGTAAACCTTTCGTCAGCGGTACGGTCGCGCCCGTCGCCCCGAGAGGGCCGTATTCGCAAGGAGTTCACGCCTGTGACACCGAGATGGCCGGCGCCGCGGAGGCGTCGTACCGCATACCTCGCAAGGGCCGCGGCCGTCACCGTCGCCGCCCTCGCGGCAGCACTGGTGCAGCCCCTCGCCGCCCGTGCCGCGACCCCGCCCGCGCCTCCCTCGGACGCGAGGCTCGCCGCCGAGCCCGCCCGGCACGGCGATACGCGCGAGCAGTTCTACTTCGTTCTGCCGGATCGTTTCGCCAACGGGGACGCGTCGAACGACAGGGGCGGCCTCACCGGCTCACGCACGAGCACCGGATACGACCCCACCGACAAGGGCTTCTACCAGGGCGGCGACCTCAAGGGCCTGACCCGGAGGCTCGACTACATCAAGGGACTCGGCACCACCGCCATCTGGATGGCGCCGATCTTCAAGAACAAGCCCGTGCAGGGCACCGGCGCCAACGCCTCGGCCGGCTACCACGGCTACTGGATCACCGACTTCACCCAGGTGGATCCGCACTTCGGCACCAACGACGACCTGCGCGTCCTCATCTCCCGGGCGCACGCCAAGGGCATGAAGGTCTTCTTCGACGTCATCACCAACCACACCGCCGACGTCGTCGACTATGAGGAGAAGTCGTACGACTACCTGTCCAAAGGCGCCTTCCCCTACCTGACCAAGGACGGGCGGCCCTTCGACGACGCCGACTACGCGGACGGGAAGAAGGAGTTCCCGGCGGTCTCCGCCGCCTCCTTCCCGTACACCCCGCGCGTCACGAGCGACGACAAGGTCCCCGCCTGGCTCAACGACCCGACGATGTACCACAACCGGGGCGACTCGACGTTCGCCGGCGAGTCCGCCACCTACGGGGACTTCTCCGGCCTCGACGACCTGTGGACCGAGCGCCCCGAGGTCGTGCACGGCATGGAGAAGATCTACGAGCGGTGGGTGAAGGACTTCGCCGTCGACGGCTTCCGCATCGACACCGTCAAGAACGTCAACATGGAGTTCTGGACCCAGTGGGCCACCGCGCTCGACACCTACGCGGCGCGGCACGGCCGTAGGAACTTCTTCATGTTCGGCGAGACGTACTCCGCCGACACGTCCGTCACCTCCCCGTACGTCACCCAGGGACGGCTGGACGCGACCCTCGACTTCCCGTTCCAGGACGCGGCCCGCTCCTACGCCTCGCAGGGCGGCAGCGCACAGAAGCTGGCGAGCGTCTTCGGCGACGACTACAAGTACACGACCGACAAGGCCAACGCCTACGAACAGGTCACCTTCCTCGGCAACCACGACATGGGCCGCATCGGGTACTTCCTGAAGCAGGACAACCCGAAGGCCACGGACGCCGAGCTGCTCGCCAAGGACCGGCTCGCCAACGAGGTGATGTTCCTCAGCCGGGGCAACCCGGTCGTCTACTACGGCGACGAACAGGGCTTCACCGGCTCCGGCGGCGACAAGGACGCCCGGCAGACGATGTTCGCCTCGAAGGTCGCCGACTATCTCGACGACGACGAGATCGGCACCGACCGGACCGCCGCCGTTGACTCCTACGACCCGAGTGCGCCGCTCTACCGGCAGATCAGCGCACTCTCCAAGCTGCGCGCGGCCAACCCCGCCCTCGCCGACGGCGTGCAGACCGAGCGCTACGCGGCCGACGGCGCCGGCGTCTACGCGTTCACCCGGACGGACGCGAAGACCGGCCAGGAGTACGTCGTCGCCTTCAACAACGCGGACACGGCGAGGACGGCGACCTTCGCCACCGGCTCCGCCGATATGCGCTACCGCGCGCTCTACGGCACCGACGGCACCCTCACCTCCGGCCGGGACCACGGCATCACCGTCACCGTCCCCGCCCGGTCCGCCGTCGTGTACAAGGCCACCGGCCCCCTCGCCAAGCCCGTCACCGCCTCCGCCCTGACCCTCACCGCCCCGGCCGCCGGCGCCACCGGCACCGTCGACCTCACCGCCGACGTCACCGGCGGACAGCTGAACCGCGTCGTGTTCGCCGCCCAGGTCGGCGACGGGAAGTGGACGGTCCTCGGCTCCGCCGACCACGCCCCCTACAAGGTCACCCAGACCCTCGCCGGTGACGTCCCGGCCGGCACCGCCCTGCGTTACAAGGCGGTCGTGACCGACTCGGCCGGGCACACGGGCAGCGCGCTCGCCGAAAGCACCTCCGGCACCCCGCCTACGGCCGAGACCCCCACCGCCTCCTCCCGTGACTACGCGGTCGTCCATTACAAGCGCGCCGACGGCGACTACACCGACTGGGGCCTGTACGCCTGGGGCGACCTCGCCGACGGCGAGGCGACCACCTGGCCCGCGGGACACCCCTTCACCGGCCGGGACGCCTACGGCGCCTTCGCCTACGTCAAGCTGAAGCCCGGTGCCTCGAACGTCGGCTTCCTCGTCGTCGACAAGGACGGCAACAAGGACGTCTCCGCCGACCGGTCCATCGACGTCACCAAGACGGGCGAGGTCTGGATCGAGCAGGGGAAGACGGACGTCCTCACGACGCGGCCCTCCGGCGCGTACCCCGCCCAGGACACCACCAAGGCCGTCATCCACTACCACCGCGATGGGGGCACCTCCCAGGCTTTCGGCTCTGGGGGAGGGAACTACGACGGCTGGGGGCTGCACGTCTGGACGGGCGCCGCGAACCCCACCGACTGGTCGAACCCGCTGAAGCCGGTGAAGACTGACACCTATGGCGCGGTCTTCGAGGTTCCGCTCACCAAGGGTGCCACCAGTCTCAGCTACATCATCCACAACGGCGACGAGAAGGACCTGTCCGCCGACCAGTCCCTCGACCTCACGTCCGACGGCTACGAGGTGTGGCTGTTGAACGGCCAGGAGAAGCACCTGCTGCCGCAGCCCGCCGGCAGCGCGGCCGCGCTCGACCTGACCACCTCCAAGGCGGTCTGGATCGACCGGAACACGGTGGCCTGGGACGGCGTCGACGGTGCCGCCTCCACCCAGCTGCTCTCCTCCCACGACGGCTCGATCGCCGTCAAGGACGGGGCGCTGACCAGCGACGACGAGCGCTGGCTGCGGCTGACGAAGACCACGCTCACCGACGCGCAGAAGGCGAAGTTCCCGCACCTGAAGGACTACACGGCCTGGTCCGTCGACCCGCGTGACCGCGGCCGGGTGCGCGAGTCGCTCAGCGGGCAGCTCGTCGCCTCCCAGCGGGCCGCGAACGGCGCGGTACTGGCCGCGACCGGCGTACAGACCGCCGGTGTGCTCGACGACGTGTACGCGACGGCCACCAAGGCGGCCCTCGGCCCGGTCTTCCACCACGGGAAGCCGACCCTCTCGGTCTGGGCGCCGACCGCGCAGTCCGTCGCCCTCGAACTCGACGGCACGGTGCAGCCGATGCACCGCGACGCGGCCACCGGTGTCTGGTCCGTCACCGGCCCGGCGCCCTGGCGGAACAAGCCCTACCGGTACGTCGTGAAGGTCTGGGCGCCCAGCGTCCGGAAGATCGTGACCAACAAGGTCACCGACCCCTACTCGGTCGCCCTCACCGCGAACTCCGAGCGCAGCCTCGTCGTCGACCTCGCCGACCGGTCCCTCGCGCCGGGCGGCTGGTCGACGTACACCAAGCCCAAGGCCGTACCGCTGAAGGACGCGCAGATCCAGGAGCTGCACGTCCGGGACTTCTCGGTGGCGGACGCCACGGTCCCGGCCACGCACCGGGGCACCTACCTCGCCTTCACCGACAAGGGCAGCGACGGCTCCAGGCACCTGCGGGCACTGGCGAAGGCGGGCACGTCGTACGTCCACCTCCTGCCCGCCTTCGACATCGCGACCATCCCGGAGAAGAAGGCCGACCAGGCCACCCCCGGCTGCGACCTCGCCTCCTACCCGGCCGATTCCGACCAGCAGCAGGCGTGCGTCGCGAAGACCGCCGCGAAGGACGCCTACAACTGGGGCTACGACCCCTACCACTACACGGTCCCCGAGGGCTCGTACGCCACCGACCCCGACGGCACCGCCCGCACGGTCCAGTTCCGCGAGATGGTCAAGGCGCTCAACGAGGACGGCCTGCGGGTCGTCATGGACGTCGTCTACAACCACACGGCGGCCGCCGGACAGGCGGACACCTCCGTCCTCGACAAGATCGTGCCCGGCTACTACCAGCGGCTGCTCGCCGACGGCAGCGTGGCCGACTCCACCTGCTGCGCGAACACCGCGCCCGAGAACGCCATGATGGGCAAGCTGGTGGTGGACTCGATCGTCACCTGGGCCAAGGAGTACAAGGTCGACGGGTTCCGGTTCGACCTGATGGGCCACCACCCCAAGGCCAACATCCTGGCGGTCAGGAAGGCCCTGGACGCGCTGACCGTCGCCAAGGACGGCGTCGACGGCAAGAAGATCATCCTGTACGGCGAGGGCTGGAACTTCGGCGAGGTCGCGAACGACGCCCGCTTCGTGCAGGCCACCCAGCGGAACATGGCCGGCACCGGCATCGCCACCTTCTCCGACCGCGCCCGTGACGCCGTGCGCGGCGGCAGCCCCTTCGACTCCGACCCCGGCGTCCAGGGTTTCGCCTCCGGCCTGTACACCGACCCCAACTCCTCCACGGCGAACGGCACCAGGGAGGAGCAGCGGGCCCGGCTGCTGCACTACCAGGACCTGATCAAGGTCGGGCTGAGCGGCAACCTCGCCGGGTACCGCTTCACCGACACCGACGGCAAGGAGGTCACCGGCGCCGGGATCGACTACAACGGCTCGCCCGCCGGCTACGCGGACGCGCCCGGCGACGCCCTCGCCTACGTCGACGCCCACGACAACGAGTCGCTGTTCGACGCCCTGGCCTACAAGCTGCCCGCCTCCACCGGCGCGTCCGACCGGGCCCGGATGCAGGTCCTCGCGCTGGCCACCGCCGCCCTCTCGCAGGGGCCGTCCCTCTCCCAGGCCGGCACCGACCTGCTGCGCTCCAAGTCGCTGGACCGCAACTCCTTCGACAGCGGCGACTGGTTCAACGCCATCCACTGGAACTGCGCGGACGGCAACGGCTTCGGACGCGGGCTGCCCATGGCGGCCGACAACCAGGCCAAGTGGCCCTACGCCAAGCCCCTGTTGAGCACGGTCGAGGTGGGCTGCGCACAGATCGACGGCACCTCCGCCGCCTACCGGGACCTGCTGCGGATCCGTACCACGGAGAAGGCGTTCTCCCTCGGCACGGCCGCGCGGGTGCAGTCGCGGCTCTCCTTCCCGCTGTCCGGCAAGGACGAGACGCCCGGCGTGATCACCATGGAACTGGGCGACCTGGTCGTGGTGTTCAACGCGAGCCCCGACCGGCAGGAACAGCGGATCGCCGCGCTCGCCGGAACCGACTACCGGCTGCACCCGGTACAGGCCGCGGGGGCGGACCCTACCGTCAAGTCGGCCTCCTACGCGGCCGAATCGGGCACGTTCGCCGTTCCGGGTCGTACCGTGGCGGTGTTCACGCGCGGTCACTGACCGCGCATTAGATTGGGCGGGGCGGACACCGGGTCACGGCGTCCGCCCCACCCTCATCTCGGCTGACGGGCGTAGGAGTCGAACGGGCGCGGCACGCACACGGACACGCACAGGGGCACGCACACGGACACGCACACGGGCACCGGCACGGAGACCACGGTGCTGGTCGTCGACGACACGGCGGCCAGCAGGTACGCCATGGGCGCCGTGCTGCGCCGGGCCGGCCACCACGTCGTACCGGTCGCCAGTGCCGGCGAGGCCCTGGTGGAGCTGGACAACCGGCTGCGCGGCGGCGACCTGCCGGACCTGGCCCTGTTCGACGTCCGACTGCCGGACATGAGCGGCTTCGAGCTGTGCCGCCGGGTGAAGTCCCGGCCCACCCTGGCCGGGCTGCCCGTGGTGCACTTCTCCGCCGCCGCCGTCGAGTCCGGCGACCGGTGCCGGGGGCTGAACGCGGGCGGGGACGCGTACCTGTCCATGCCCGCCGAACCGGAGGAGATCCAGGCGGTCGTACGGGCCGCCGTACGCGGGGCCCGCCGGCACACCGGCGACGCCACCCTCGTCCACCGGCTCACCCTGCTGTCCGAGGCGACCGCCGCCGTGCAGGCGGCACGCCGGCCGCGCGAGCTGGCCGACGCGGCCGCCCAGGGCGCCACCCGGCTCACCGGGGGACCGGCGGTCTCCTTCGTGATCGGGCCGGACGGCGAGTTGTACCGCAGCCGCAGCCTGCTCTCCACTCCCGACGCCACCGCCCACGCCGCCGTGGCCCGGCTGGTCACCCGGCTCGCGGACGGGAGGACCGGGGCGCACACCGCCGTCGTACCCGCCCCGCTGTGGCCGCCCGGCTTCTTCCGGGCCGGCGCCACCGACGGCGCCCGGCTGGTGCTGGCCCAGGCCCGGCCCGGCGGCACCCCCGTCTGCGTGGCCACGCCCGCGCGCCGCGACCCGGGCCCCGACCCCGCCGACGAGGCCCTGCTCACCCGGCTGGCCCAGGCCACCGCGCTGGCCGCCGAACCACTGCTGATGTACCAGGTCGAGCGGCATGTGGCCCTCACCCTCCAGCACAGCTTCCTGCCCCGCCCGGAGACCCTGCGGATGCCGGGTCTGGAACTCGCCGTCCGGTACGTGCCCGCCTCCTCGCAGGCCGAGATCGGCGGGGACTTCTACGCCGCGCTGCGCACCCGCGCCGGGATCCTCACCGCCGTCGGCGACGTCGCCGGGCACTCGCTGGACGCGGCCACCGTCATGGTGGAGATCCGGCACGCGCTGCGCGCCTACTGCCTGGAGGACAGCGACCCGCGCACCCTCGCCGCCCGGCTGGACCGGATGCTCCAGCACCACCACCCGGACATCACCGCCACCGTCTGCCTGGTCCTGCTCGCCCCGGACACCGGGCACGCCAAAGTGGCCAACGCCGGGCACATCGCGCCCCTGGTGGTGCGCGGGCGGGGCGGAGCCGAGTACGTCGACGCCGACGGCCCGCTGCTCGGCCTCGGTCTGCGACGGCCGCCGCCCACCGAGCTGTTCCTCGGCCCCGCCGACCGGCTGCTCATGGTCACCGACGGCCTGATCGAGACCCGGGGCACCGACCTCTCCGTCTCCCTGGACCGGCTCCGCACGGCCGCCGCCGAGGCACCGCCCGGCGTGCACGCCCTGTGCGACAGCCTGCTGAGCCGCTTCGGCGACGACCGCGAGGACGACATCGCGATGCTGGCGCTGCGACGGGCGGCATAGGGTGGGCGCAGTTGCCGTAGAACAGGAGTGCCGCTCATGCCGCAGATCACCGTCGACTACTCCGTCACGATGGCGCCGGCCTTCGACCGGGCGGGCTTCGCGCGGGCCCTGCACACGGCGACGGTCGACATCGCCGCCGCGAAGCCGGAGGCCTGCAAGACCCAGTTCCGCAGCAGCGAGTTCACGGCCTTCGGCTACGAGGACCCCGAGGCGCTGGAGCACGCGATCGTGCACGTCACCATCGGCCTGCTGGCCGGGCGCAGCGACGAGACGAAGGCGAAGCTGACGGAGACCGTGCTGGAACTGCTGCGGGAGCATGTGGCGCAGGACGGTTTCGCTCTGCACGCCTCGGCCGAGGTCCGGGACCTCGATCCCTCGTACCGCAAGTTCAACGCGTAGCGGACCCGCCCACAGCGAGGGACCCCTCAGGGCGCCAGCGCGATCAGCCGGCCGACCAGATCGCCGAACGGGCCGTCGGCCGGCTCGTCCTCGACCATGGTGCGCAGCACGGCCGCCATCTCCTCGTCGTAGGCGGCGCTCACCGCCGCCAGCGCGGCGAAGTCGTGCACCAGCTGGACCTCCAGCTCGGCGCGCGGGATACGGCGGCCGTCCAGCCAGATCAGCGCCGTCGACTCGGCGAGCGAGATCCAGGAGCGGACGACCAGTTCCAGTCGCGCGGGCGGATCGGTCACGTTCAGATGCGACAGGATCTGGTCGTACGCGGCCTGCCGTACGGAGTCGACGAGCGCGTTGGTCGCCGACGCGTGAGCCATGGAGTGGGCTCCGCCCACGGAGACCGCCGGGCCGCCGCGCATCAGGGCCGAGAAACCGGGTCCGTGCTCGTCCACGAAGTCGAAGTACCGGCGCATCACCCGCAGCAGCCTGGCCCCCGGAGGACCCTCCTGCGGCTCCGCGAACCGGCTCGCCAGATCCTCCGCGGCACGCTTCAACGCGGCCTCGTACAGGCTGAGTTTGCCGGGGAAGTAGTGGTACACCAGCGGGCGCGAGATACCGGCGGCCGACGCTATCTCGTCGATGGAGACGTCGTCGGGCGAGCGGCGGCTGAACAGTTCGAGGGCGACACCGATCAGCTGTTGACGCCGTTCCTGCACGCCCATTCTGCGGCGGACCCCGGTACTCATGCGAACACCTTACCGATCGGATCCGGCCGTCGGCGTTCACATATCGAGCACCATTCGATCACTTGGCGCCCTCGACCCACGGATCGGCATACGGCGTGGCCGTCCCGGACAGAACAACTAGTGCAGTCCGCTGATCGACCGCCCGTTCGTCAGGGTGCCGTTCAGCTCCGCCTGCGCGCCCTGCTTGGCCGGTGCGGTCAGCATCCGGCCCGCCGCGGACGCCGTGATGCCGCCGGTCGCCCGGATCGACGCGGTGTCGCGGCTGCCCGCGGCCACCAGGTACCAGGCCCCGGTGCCGGACTTCCACAACACCCCGGCCAGTACGTTGGGGTCGCGCGGGCCGCAGGCCGGCACATCCGTGGCCCTGGCCGCCACCGCCCCGGCCTTTCCGTTCGGCGTCCGGAACTGGGCCAGCGCCATCGTCCCGTCACCCCGCCAGGTCTCGGCCCGGGTGCACACCCACGAGCCGGTGCCGCCCGCGCCGGGCAGCGGCTGGTCGGCGTACGCCCAGGCGTTGACGCTGCGCACCCCGGCGGAGCGCTCGGCCGCCAGCGAGCAGGCGAACGGCGCCCAGGCGCGTCGCCCCTCGGCCCCGGAGGCCTCACCGGGTGAGCCGGGGCGCCCGGCGGTGAGGTGAGCGGGGACCAGTTCACCGAGGTCGGTGGCCAGGCGGGTGGTACCGGCGTCGGTCAGCTGGAGCACGTTCCAGGAGGCGCAGGCGCCGGGCTGCTGGCCCGGACCGGCCGTCGGCGCCGTGACACCGTCGGTCAGGGGCAGGGCGGTCGCGGCGGAGTCGGGCTTCGTCAGGTCCCGCACGGCGGCCTTCTTCACCCAGGGCGCGGTCAGATAGCGGACGTTGCCGTCGGAGCGGCTCAGCACCAGGGCGCCGGCCTCCGCGCCGGTCGCGCCGTCGACACGGGCGACGTCGAGGGCGGCGCCCCCCTCGCTGCCGCCGTCCTTCTCCTCGGCGTAGCGGACGATGCGCAGACCGTCGTAGAGGACCACCACGCGCACGGTGTCCACCACGCCCGCGTACAGCAACTGCGGTGGGCCGGCGGGGCCGCCGGCCGGGGTGCCGACGGTGGCCGAGACGTGCACCGACCCGCCCGGCCGGGCCCAGACGGCGAGGGCGCGGCGCAGCAGATCGGTGTCGCCGGTGAGCGCGCCGCGCGCGGGCCACACCGAGAAGTCGGTGCGCGCCGAGGACTCCCAGGCGGTGGCGGGGACCCGGGTCAGCCGGGCCGGGTCAAGGGCGGCCTCGGCGGCCGGATTGCGCGCGTAGGCGGGGGCGGCGGCACCGTCGGGGCCCCAGCCGCCGCCGGGCAGCACGACCAGGGCGCCGCACACCGCGAGGGCCGCCGCCGCGGCGAGCGCCGCCTTGGTGTGCTGGCGGCGCCGCATCAGATCGGTGGGCCGGGCCTGCAGCGAACAGGGGTCGAACTCGGGGGAGGTCAGCAGCCCGTCCTGGGCGGGCACCTCGCCGGCCTCGGCGAGCGCGGCACCCGGGTCGGCGACGCCGGCGGCCCGCAGGAGCCTGCGGACGTCGGTGTCGGACAGCTTCTCCAGACCGCGCAGCACATAGGCGGCCCGGGCCGGGGCCGAGAGGGTGGCCAGACGCTGGTCCAGGGCCAGTTCGTCCGAGCCGCCCGAACGCGGGAACAGGCGCAGTCCCCACACCTGGGGGAGCAGGGGCGGCAGCTGGGTGCGCCGGAACCGGGTCGGGCCGGCCGGGCGGGCCGCCTCCAGGGCCGTACGCACCACCTGGAGGCGGAGGAAGGCGTACCCGGGGTCGCCGTCACGGCCCGTGGCCTGAGCCGGGATCACGGAGGCCGGCCTGCGGCCCCTGGGCAGGGCGCGCTGCGTCAGGGCGTGCGCGGAAAGGACCCGGCGGCCGCGGCTGGAGCCCGGTGGCAGCACGAGGTAGGCGAGCCGGACCAGCCGTGGGTAGTGCTCGACGAGCGCGGCCTCGGCCTGCTCGACGTCGACGACCGGACCGCCGGCTCCGGTGGAGGCGGCGGCGTGACGCTGGGCTACATCCTGTGACTGCACGTCCGGGAAAACGAGCGAACCGTTGGTTGGTCACCGCCGCCCGGGCGCGCGCGTACCGTGGGACGCATGGAAATCTGGATCAATCCGGCCTGCTCCAAGTGCCGCAGCGCGATCAGCCTGCTCGACGCCGAGGGGGCCGACTACACCGTCCGCCGGTATCTGGAGGACGTGCCGAGCGAGGCCGAGATCAGGGACGTGCTCGACCGTCTCGGTCTGGAGCCCTGGGACATCACCCGCACCCAGGAGGAGGCCGCCAAGGACCTCGGTCTCAGGGAGTGGGCGCGGGACGAGGCCTCGCGCGAGCGGTGGGTCAGGGCGCTCGCCGAGCATCCCAGGCTCATCCAGCGGCCGATCATCACGGCCGACGACGGGACGGCACTGGTGGCCCGTACCGAGGAGGCCGTCCAGGAGGCGGTGTCCCGGCGGCGGAGCTGAGCGGTCCTCAAGCCTCCTGTGACGCAGGTTACTTCGCTGATCCCGGTGACCACTGAGTAGCTTCGTTCGGGATTTCGTACATAGCGGCGTACGCTCCCCTACCTCTCAGGAGGCGCGGATGTCGCGCAGGAGAACACTCGGTACGAAGAAGAAGCTCGCACTGCTGGTCGGTGCCGCGGCGGTGGCGGGCGGCGGGGCCTTCGCGATGGCGGCCACCTCGAACGCCGCGCAGACCACCCCCCGGACGCTGTCCGCCGCGGACTCGGGCGTCTGTCAGGGGCTGGCCACGGCCCTCGGCAACAACCAGAGGTTCATCGACGGCCAGAAGGCCAGTCCGGACGCGCAGTCGGCGGCCCGGATCACCAACCGAGAGGCGGTCATCGCCCAGATCAAGGTCCAGCAGAAGGCGTCCGGTTGCACCGTTGGGGAGTCGGCTCAGGGCTCCCAGGCGGCGCAGGGCGGCCGGGCCGGACAGCAGGCGGCGGGTCAGCAGGGCGGGCAGCAGAGCGGTCAGCAGGGCGGGCAGCAGAGCGGTCAGCAGGGCGGTCAGCAGGCAGGACAGCAGAGCGCGGCGCCCTCGCAGAGCGCGACCGCCGCCGCGGGAAACTCCGGGGCAGGCGCCGGTGGCGCCGCCGCGGCCTCCGGGCAGCAGGTCTGCAAGGGCTCGACCGTCACGCTCTCCGGCGAGGCCGGCGCCCCGGCCGCCTCCAGCGACCAGTTCCCGGCGGGGACCACGCTGAAGGTCACCAACCTGGACAACAACAAGTCCACCACGGTGAAGGTCACCTCGGTCTCCGGCAGTTGCGTGCTCCTCAACAACGCAGCATTCGAACAGGTCCGGGAGGCCGGCAAGTTCCTGATCCGCCACGCGGTGATCGAGAAGGTGGGGTGAGAACACAGCGGCAGGCGTGAGGTGAGAGGGGCCGGCGACCGTCTTCGGGGGGCGGCCGCCGGCCCCTACCCCGCACGAGCCGCCCTCACCCCGTGACACGCGGCACAAAATGACCAGGTAACACGTGGTTCACATTCGAGCAATGATCGGGAAATCGCCTGTTGACAGGCTGCCGGGCAGATAGAGCGGCGCCCCAGTGCCGCAGCGCCGCAGCACCCGCAAGTGCGCCCAGACCCACCCCCGAAGGATGTGGCCCGTGAGCTTCAAGGCTGAGTACATCTGGATCGACGGCACCGAGCCGACGGCCAAGCTGCGTTCGAAGACGAAGATCCTCGCGGACGACGCCAAGGGCCAGGACCTTCCGATCTGGGGCTTCGACGGGTCCTCCACCAACCAGGCCGAGGGCCACTCCTCGGACCGTGTGCTCAAGCCGGTCTTCTCCTGCCCGGACCCGATCCGCGGCGGCGACGACATCCTCGTCCTGTGCGAGGTCCTCGACATCGACATGACGCCGCACTCCTCCAACACCCGGGCCGCGCTGGTCGAGGTCGCCGAGCGGTTCGCCGCCCAGGAGCCGATCTTCGGCATCGAGCAGGAGTACACCTTCTTCGACGGTCCCCGTCCGCTGGGCTTCCCCGAGGGCGGCTTCCCGGCCCCGCAGGGCGGCTACTACTGCGGTGTCGGCGCCGACGAGATCTTCGGCCGCGAGATCGTCGAGGCGCACCTGGAGAACTGCCTGAAGGCCGGCCTCGCCATCTCCGGCATCAACGCCGAGGTCATGCCGGGCCAGTGGGAGTTCCAGGTCGGCCCGGTCTCCCCGCTGGAGGTCTCCGACCACCTGTGGGTGGCCCGCTGGCTGCTGTACCGCACCGCCGAGGACTTCGGCGTCTCCGCCACCCTGGACCCCAAGCCGGTCAAGGGCGACTGGAACGGCGCGGGCGCGCACACCAACTTCTCCACCAAGGCGATGCGCGAGGGCTACGACGCGATCATCACCGCCTGCGAGTCGCTCGGTGAGGGCTCCAAGCCGCTCGACCACGTCAAGAACTACGGCGCCGGCATCGACGACCGCCTGACGGGCCTGCACGAGACCGCCCCCTGGAACGAGTACTCCTACGGCGTCTCCAACCGCGGCGCCTCGGTCCGCATCCCCTGGCAGGTCGAGAAGGACGGCAAGGGCTACATCGAGGACCGCCGCCCGAACGCCAACGTCGACCCGTACGTGGTGACCCGCCTCCTGGTGGACACCTGCTGCTCCGCGCTGGAGAAGGCCGGCCAGGTCTGACCCTCGCGGTACTCCCGACAGGGCGCGCACCGGCCACGGTGGGCGCCCTGTCGCGTTGCCGGACCTCGTGCCGAGGAAAAGAAGCGTCCAAGCAGTGAGAGGAGGGTCCTGTTGCGGGGCTGTGTCTGCTTCAATGGGCCCATGGCCAGCTTCCAGAAGTACACCGCGACGGGTCGCCATGACCTCGAGCCCTTCTGGCCCTCCCGTCAGCACCACGACTTCGACCGGGTGTGTTGCCGCGCGATGAACGCGCCGGCCCTCTAAAGCCGTACACCCCGGCCTTCGGCCAGCGCGACACGACGTACGTCCCGACGAGCCCGACCACGAATCGCGGCCGTCGTCCCCCAGACGAACTCCTCGCGCGAAAGAGCTGACCTCTCATGGCGACCACTCGTTCCCTCTCCACCGCCACCCGCACCTCCCCGGCCCCGGCGAACGGCGCCCGCCACCGACTGCGTGCCGTCGACCGGGACGAGGTGGTGGACGTCGCGGACTTCCTGCCGCCGGGCGCCACCTGGCTGCCCGCGCCGCAGCACACCCTGCCCACCCTCCCGGGCCAGCCGCCGATGGTCGGCTACCTGGTGCTGGTCCCGGCCGACCAGCGCCCGCCGTTCCTGCCGGTCGCGGTCCCGGACCAGCCGGAGCCGGCCCCGTCCACGGGCGCCGAGCCGCTGGTGCGGATCGACCCCGAGGAGCGCACCGCGAGCGTCGACGGCCACCGACTCGACCTCACCTACCTGGAGTTCGAGCTGCTCGCGCACCTGGTGGCGCACCCACACCGGGTGCACACCCGCGACCAGCTGGTCACCACGGTGTGGGGGTACGGCCACGTCGGCGACGGCCGCACCGTCGACGTCCACATCGCCCGGCTGCGCCGCAAGCTGGGCGCCCAGCACCGCCAGGCGATCCAGACGGTGCGCCGGGTCGGCTACAAGTTCACCCCGCCGACCGCGCGCTGAGCCCGCGGATCTGCCGTCGGCAGATCCGTCTTCCCGCCCACGGCCCGCACCGGGCAGGCTCCCCGGCATGAGACTTCTTGTGCTGGGCGGTACGGAGTTCGTGGGCCGGGCCGTCGTCAAGGCCGCGCTCGGGCGCGGCTGGGACGTGACCGTCTTCCACCGGGGACGGCACGAACCCCCCTCGGGGGCACGGTCGTTGCACGGCGACCGCAACGCACCCGACGGCCTCGCCGCCCTGGCCGGGGACACCGGCTGGGACGCCGTGGTCGACACCTGGTCGGCCGCGCCGCGTGCCGTACGGGAGGCCGCACGGCTGCTGCGGGGCCGTGTCGGCCGCTATGTGTACGTGTCCAGCCGGTCGGTGTACGCCTGGCCGCCGGCGCCCGGCCTCGCCGAGGACGGCCCCCTGGTGGAGGGGGCCTCCGCCGACGCGGAGCAGACCGGGTACGCGCGGGACAAGCGGGGCGGCGAGCTGGCCGCAGCCGAGGCCTTCGGCGCCGACGGCTCCCTCCTCGTCCGGGCCGGGCTGATCCTCGGCCCGGACGAGAACATCGGCCGGCTGCCCTGGTGGCTGACCCGGATCGCCCGCGGCGGCCCGGTCCTCGCCCCCGGCCCCGAGGACCTCCCCCTGCAGTACGTCGACGTGCGCGACCTCGCCGAGTGGATCCTCGGCGCACTCGGGCGGGCGCTGAGCGGGCCGTACAACCTGGTGAGCCCGCCCGGCCACACCACCACCGGCGAGCTGCTGCGCGCCTGCGCCCGGGTCACCGGCGCCGACGCGGAGCTGCGCTGGACCGACCCGGACGTGATCCTCGGCGCCGGGATCGAGCCGTGGACGCAACTGCCGGTGTGGGTGCCGCCGGGCGGCGAGCTGTACGACGCCCTGCACCGGGCGGACGTGTCGCGGGCGCTGGCCACGGGCCTGGTGTGCCGGCCGGTCGGCGAGACCGTCGCGGACACCTGGAGCTGGCTCACCGGCATCGGCGGTACGGCACCCCAGCGGCCTGACCGGCCGCCCGTCGGTCTCGCCGCCGAGGCGGAGGCGAGGGTGCTGGCCGAGGCCGGCCGCACAGAACGGGCGATCGGCGAACACACCTGAAACATCCTCGGCAAACCGGGACCCGAGGTGTCGGACGACGACAATCCGCCTGTTCCCACCGTGCCGGCCCACCGCGACCGCGACCGTTGATTTTCCCGAACTTGCGCTGCTCAGGCCATGGTTGCGGGCCGTCAGGGCGCCAAACCTCTGATTAATTTGTGAGACGGCTGAACACGTCTGGGGCGGGGTTCGTATGGAAGGACGCCGCTTCACTCCTGTCGGGCGCCTCGATGCTGCCCCGCAAGGAAGTCAGAGGAGTTCCATGGGACGCAACACACGCAAACGCCGTATGCCACTGGCCACCAAGGCCATAGCTGCCTCGGCTGCTCTAGCGCTCGGCGGGGGCGGGCTGCTCTGGGCGAACTACTTCGCTTCGGCGCACGAGGCGAACAACCAGGCCTGGGGAGGGAACCAGACCAAGGCCGCCCCCGCGCAGGTGGCGACGATCTCCTGCCCGGACGTCGGCCAGAAGCTGACGAACGTGCCGGCGAGGGCCCAGCAGGGCGTGGCCACGGAGCTGGCGAACCTCGACAAGCAGATCACCGAGGCCTACACCCGCCTCGCCTCCACCCGTCAGGCGCAGGCCAATGACGCGAACTTCGTGCAGAACGCGATCGTCGGCCCCCTGAAGGAAAAGCGGGCGGCGACGATCGACCGGATCCGCATCGACGTCCAGCGGGTCGGCGGTACCTTCGACAGCTCGCTGGCCCAGCTCGCCGCCTGCACCACGCAGGCCGCCAACCAGACGACCGCCGGTGGCCAGAACAACGGCCAGCAGAACAACGGTCAGCAGAACAACGGCGGTCAGCAGAACAACGGCGGTCAGCAGAACAACGGCGGTCAGCAGAACAACGGCGGCCAGAACAACGGCGGCCAGCAGGCGAACAACGGCGGCCAGGGCGGCGACGGTCCGGCCGCGGCCGACTTCGTGGACATCACCAAGGTCGCGCCGAACGTCCAGGGCAAGCCGCAGAAGTCCGGCCAGGCCTCGACCGGCACGTTCGTCACGAAGTGCGGTGTGAACGCCAACCAGAACCACAACAGCGACAACGTGATCGTCGCGCCCGGTGTGTCCAACGGCGCCCACCACGTGCACGACTACGTCGGCAACCAGAAGGTCAACGCGTTCTCCAGCAACAACACGTTCCTGCAGGGCGGGACGAGCTGCCAGAACAAGAACGACCTGTCGGCGTACTACTGGCCGGTGATCCGCGAGCAGGACGGCACGCAGGAGAAGGACGCCAACGCCAACGGCGGTGGCAAGGACCTCAACGTCGGCAAGATCCTGGTCGCCCAGCAGGCGCAGATCACCTACGTCGGCAACCCGACCAGCAAGGTCGTCGCGATGCCGCAGTTCCTGCGGATCATCACCGGTGACGCCAAGGCCTTCGTCAACGGCCCGGGCAACGCCAACGCGCACTGGAGCTGCACCGGCTTCGAGAACAAGGTGCAGCTGACGGACAAGTACCCGATCTGCCCGCAGGGCAGCAAGGTGGTGCGTACGTTCGCCTTCCAGAGCTGCTGGGACGGCAAGAACATCGACAGCGCCAACCACCGCACGCACGTGGCCTTCGCCGACCCGGCGAGCGGCGCCTGCGGCAACGGCTTCAAGGCGATCCCGCAGCTGACGATGCGTCTGGTCTACAACGTGCCGGCGCCGGTCATCCAGAACGGCCAGGTGAAGAACGCCTACGCGGTGGACGGCTTCCCCGAGGAGCTGCACAAGGCCATCACCGACCACGACGACTTCATCAGCGTCACGACCGGTGGCCTCGCCAACAAGATCGCCAACTGCATCAACAGCGGTCAGCGCTGCCAGTGACGGTCACGGTGACGGTCGCCCCGGAAGGTGACTGACACTCCGGCAACGGGAAGCGGGCGGTGGGACTCCCACCGCCCGCTTCCGTGTGCGTGCCGCCCGGCTCAGCCGTGGTGCGCCGTGTGGTTGGTCCCGATCTCCACGTCGCCGCCCAGGGTGCCGCGCAGCGCCTTGACCACCCCGTCGTCGCCCACGGCCACCCACTTGCGGCCGACGAGGTAGTAACCGCCGTAGTCCTCCGCGTCGTTGATCCACTCGCGCTGGCCGCGGTCGGTGGCGAAGGTGGCGAGTACGAACCGTCCGTCGGCGTTCTTGCAGAGTGCCTGACGGATTTCGTCCGCGTCCGTCTGCATGTTCGGCTTGCACTTCACCTGGGCGGCCAGGCTCTCCAGGCTGCCGGTCGCGGTGACCGGCACCTTGGCGGCTGCGTCGCTGTTTCCGGTGCCACAGCCCGTCAGCGCCAGGACGGCCGCGGCGCCGGCCGCGGCGAGCATCGGTCGGGTCAGCCTCATCTTTTCCTCCGGTCCCTTTCCTGCTCCAGCCAGACCTCCGGGGGCCCGTCCCCTTGCATACGGGCGCGGGGCGCCGCGTGCTCAACGACCGTACCGAAACCGGCTGCCCCGGCAGGCACACCTGTGCGAAGGTGAGCCGGTGAACCAAGACTGGGAAGACCGCGTCACCGCCGCCTGGGCCACCTTCGACGACTACACCGAGGACGAGGCGGGCCAGTTCCGTGCCGTGATCGACAAGCTCGTCGCCGAACTGCCGGAGGGCAGCCCGCTCGGCCCGTTCGAGCAGGCCTGCGCCTGGGACTCCACCGGCCACTCGGACAAGGCGGCACCGCTGTACCGCGAGGCCCTCGCCCGCGGGCTCAGCGGCTACAAGGGCCGCCGCGCCAGGATCCAGCTCTCCAGCTCCCTGCGGAACATCGGCCGGGCGGAGGAGGGCGTCAAGCTGCTCACGCCCGAACTGGACGCCCCCTCGGACGAGTTGGACGACGCGGTACGCGCCTGCCTCGCCCTGTGCCTGTCCAGCCTCGGCCGCGACCGCGAGGGCCTCTCCCTCGTCCTCGGCGCCCTGGCCCCGCATCTGCCGCGCTACCAGCGCTCGATGGCCAACTACGCGCGCGCACTGGTCGAGCCGCAGGAGTAGCCGGACCCCGGCCTGTTCGAATTTCTGCCGCCCCTCCAGCCCCTCTCGAACCCGGCGTGACACGGCGGCAAATACCGTGCTCACCTGGGTCTTTGGGCGACTTCGCAGACCTCCGATTGTCAGTGGCAGCCAGTAAACTGGAAGCAGTGTTCGAGGGAGTTGCCGGGGCTGCCGAAGGCCTCGGCGTAGCGCCCTGACCGCGACAGGAGGATGCCCGTGCCCGCTGCCGCACTGAAGCCGAAGCCGAAGTCCGCCCACATCTCCCAGACCGTCCGGCCCCTCGTGAAGCATCCGCTTCCGGCGGGTCGGCCGCGCGAGTGGTACATCACGCACAACCGCCGCCTGAAGGCCATGCGCCTGGCCATCGCCCTGCTCGACTCGGGGGTCTACGTGCCGAACCAGGCCCGCAACGAGACGATCCGGAGCACGGCCGAGCTGATCGGCATCCACCCGCCGTCCGACACGACGTGCCACATGGTGCGCGCGTTCATGCGGTACAGCCGGTGAGCCGGTAGGCGCGTGAACCGGTGGGGCGTACGACGCCGTACGCCCCACCGTCCCACCCGCCCCGCCTCAGGCCGACAGCTCCCGCTCCAGCGGCGTCCGGAAGCGCGGTGTCACCTTTGTCGGTCCCAGCCAGCCGTGCAGCCGCTCCGCCCGCTCCGCCACCGCCGCCTCGGCCTGACGCCGTATCCCCGGGTCGACGATCCGCCAGACGATCTCACCGTCCGGCCGCTGGGCCCAGCCGCCGACCACCCGCCCGTCCCACCACACCGTCGGCCCCACGTTCCCGCTGCCGTCGAACAGCAGCGGGCGCAGTTCCGGGGACAGGTACCAGTCCCGTTGCTGCCAGCCCATGGCCGTCGGGTCCAGGCCGGGCAGCAGGGCCGCCCACGGTTCGGCGGGCTCCGGGACGGGCGCGACGTCCCCTTCCGCCACGTACCCCGTTCCGCCCTCGTCCAGGGACACCTCGACCGCCCCGATCGCGGCCAGCGCCCGGCGGACCTCCGTCACCCGCCAGCCCGTCCACCACTTCAGGTCGGCCTCCGTCGCCGGGCCGCAGGCCCGCAGCCAGCGGTTCAGCAGCTGTGCCTGCGCACCGGCGGCGTCCAGCTCCGGATGGGCCGGCGCCGGCGCCCAGCGGAACTGGCTGGACGTCCAGGAGCCCAGCGGCCGGCCGCGCACCACCTTGCCCTCGACGCCCAGCACGCGCAGCAGCCGGCCGGAGACCGTGTGGACGCCCTCGTAGCTCCTGCCCGCCGCGTACACGAACTGCTCGCGCAGGCGCGGCTCGTCCGCCGCCAGCTCCGCCGCGGTCGCCTGCCCGCGCCGGGCCAGCGCGGCCAGCGCCGAGGCCTCGACCTCAGCCAGCCAGGCGGCGTCCGGAGCGCCTGCCTTGGCCATGTCCTTGACCAGGGAGGCGCGTTCGCGGGCGGCCACGGTCAGGCCGGTGGAGGCGTGCACCACGGCGGTCAGCTCCGTCGGGAACACGAAGACCGTGTGCCGCATGCCGTGCATCCGCACCAGCGTGCCGTCCTCGTACAGCGCCCGCTCCGTGGACGGCACCGTCTTCGCCGGATCGGCAAGCCGAGCCCCCACCGCCAGGAACACCGTCGCCGGATCCGTGCCGTGCAGCGCCACCAGCGACCCGGCGACCTCCTCGGGCCCCGCCGCCCGCGCGGACCCGGCCAGCCGGTGGCGCACGGCCAGCCGGGCCCGCCGCTCCGCCACCGAGATGTGCCGCGGCCGTCCGCCCCCGCCCGTAGCAGCGCCCATACCGACCCCTCCGCACCCGTCGTGAACCGTCCCTGAGGGCATCCTCGCCGACACCACTGACAACGGGCCCCCGGGCAGGGCCTGCCTAACCCAGCCCCGTCAGCAGCGCGTCCACGAACGCCCGCCGGTCCTCGGCGTGGTCGTGCAGCCACACGCCCACCCAGTGCTCGGCGTCCGGGAGTTCGAGGCGGGTGAACCGGGCCCGCGCGGCCAGGGCCTCCTGCACGGCCCGCGTCACCTGCGCCGGGATCACCGTGTCCGTGCCCGGCACCGCCAGCACCGCCCGGCCCTCGTACTTCCGCAGCACCTCCAGGGCGGCCGAGTCGCGCCAGCCGTCCGGCGTGCGGATGATCTCGCTGAACCGGCTGTCACCCTCGCCGAACGGCACGTCCCAGGCCTCGCGCGGGTACACGGCGGGCGCGCACAGACCCACCGCCGCAACCCGCTCGCCGTAGTGCCCCGCCAGGTCGGCCACGGTCTGCCCGCTCATGCTGAACCCCACCAGCAGCAGCGGATCGGGCGCGGGAGCGTGGGCGTCGGTCACCGCCACCGCCTGCTCGAACCTGCGCCGCAGGCTCAACTCCGCGAGCGCGCCCGTGCTCCGGCCGTGCCCGGAGAAGTCGAAGGCCAGGGCGCGGCAGCCGCGCGCGGCGAACTCGGCCACCAGCGGCCGCAGCCGTTCCTCGCTGCCGAAGCCGGCACCGTGCAGCAGGACGACGGTCGCCCGCCCGGGCGGCCCCGCGTACACCCCGCTGAGCAGTTCGCCGTCGTACTCGTGGGTCAGGTCGTGGAGTCCGGTGCGGTCGGAGAGTTCGCTCATGACGCCCATTCACTCACGGAAAACAGGATGCACGCCCAGTGATCGGCTCCCTACGCTGGAGACCTCCCCACCGGCCGGTCAAACCGCTCACCCGCCCCTGCCCACACCTGGAGGTCCGCCATGAGCACCATCGTCATGTCCGGGACCGCCGTCCTGGTGCTCCTCGGATTCGCAGACCACACCTACTGGCTCGCCGCCGTCGCGCTGCTCCTCCTGTACGCGCGCTACGGCCGCGGCTCGTCCTCGGCGCCCACGTCCGGCGGAGCGCCCGGCGTGCCGGGGCCGGCGGCGCCGACCACGTACAAGGCGTACCGCGAGCGCCGCGACCGCCAGGCCAAGTGGGAGCGCCGCTACCGCCGCGAGCGCCCCTTCGAGGCCCGGCGCCAGCAGCGCGAGAAGAGCGGTTGAGCCACGGCGCCCTTGGCCGTCACAGGCCGGGGGCGCCCCACACCGGGAACCAGCGGCTCAGGTCCTGCTCGATCCGCAGATCGTTCGCGAGCGTCGCCTTCACCTGCAGCTCCAGCGCGTTGTCCCGCCGTTCGGCGGGGCCCGGCAGCGGGGCGAAGGGATAGAAGGTGGCCCGCTTGTAGAGGTAGACGAGGGCCAGTCTGCGACCGGCGTCGTCGGTGAACGCGGCCAGCGAGCACAGCAGCTGCGGCCCGAAGCCGTTGACCTCCATCGAGCTGTTCACCGCGTGCAGGTCGGTGACCAGCTGCGGCAGCTGGTCGGGGGCGCGCCGGGACACCAGCCAGGAGTAGCCGTAGTCGTCCTGCCGCAGCTCCACCGGCGGGCCGGTGCGGTCGGCGTCGGCGTCGAGGAGTGCCTGGACCTCCCGGTGGGTCTGCTCGAAGGCCGCGCCCTCCACCGTCGCGAAGCACACCGCGCCGTCCCCGGTCGGCGTGAACCCGGCGGCCGCCTCCAGTGTCACCGCCGCCGACGGCAGCGCGAACAGCTGGTCGAGGTCGGGCGCGACGGGCTTCGTACGGCCCAGCAGGATGTCCAGCAGCCCCATGCTCAGCCCGCCTTCCCCGGCGTCGCCGCCTCGCCCAGCTCCGCGGAGATCCGGCCCAGCTGCTCCAGCCGCTGTTCCAGGCTGGGGTGGGTGGAGAAGTACCGGGAGATGCCGGGCTCGGCGCCGAAGGCCGGGGTGAAGTAGAACGCGTTGAAGGCCTGGGCCGTACGCAGGTCCTTCGTCGGGATCCGCGCGATGTCCCCGGAGACCTTGGTGAGCGCGGCGGCCAGCGCCGAGGGACGGCCGGTCAGGTACGCCGCCGCGCGGTCGGCGGCCAGCTCACGGTACCGGGACAGGGCCCGGATCAGCAGGAAGCTGATCGCGTACACGGCAGCCGAGACGCCCATGACGGCGGCGAACACCGCCATGGTGTTCTGGTCCTTGCGCCCCCGGAAGAGCTGCGAGTAGAAGGCGAAGCGCACCATCAGGCCCGCGATCACCCCGAGGAAGGACGCCACCGTGATCACGGCGACGTCCTTGTGCGCCACGTGCGACAGCTCGTGCGCCAGCACGCCCTCCAGTTCGGCGGGCTCCAGACGCCGCAGCAGCCCGGTGGTCACACAGACCACGGCGTGATCGGGATTGCGGCCGGTGGCGAACGCGTTCGGCATGTCCAGCTGCGACACCGCGACCACCGGCTTCGGCATGTCCGCCTGCGCGCACAGCCGGTCGATCACCCCGTGCAGTTCGGGATACTCCTCCCGCTCCACGATCCGGCCGTGCATGGCGTAGAGCGCGACCCGGTCGGAGAACCAGTACTGGGCGGCGAGCAGCCCCGCCGCGACGACCACGACCAGCACCCACGACTTCAGCAGCACGATCAACGCGGCGACGAACCCCACGTACAACAACCCGAGCAGGAACAGCGTGACCCCCATACGCGCGGTCAACCGCCGATCGCTCCGGAAGCGGCTCTGCATCTTGCATCACCCCGCAGTCAGGCACTCGTCCCGCTGTCCAGTGTGCACCTGCCGAATGCCATGAAGTGGTTCGGAACGGCCCTAGGAGCAGCAAAAGGTCCCTGTGAGTTCCGGAGCGTCACCGCGGGTCAGGGGTCAGCGGTAGGCCCGCATCTGCGCGTAGCCGAGCAGGACGATCACCGCCGCCACACAGCCCAGTACCACGACCGTCGATATCCACGACGACCTGCGCGGCGGCGCGGGGTCGGGGTCGGCGCGGAACGGCGCCGGGTCGGGCGGGTTCTCCTTCCAGCGGGCGGCCAGCATCCGCGCGCGGGCGGACGGCTCCTTGTGCTCGGCCGAATTCGCCCATCTGTGATCGAATTCCCGCTCCCAGTCGGCTTGCTCAGTCATCCCCGTTCAACCTCTCTCGCAACCTCTCTCGTCCCGCCAGGGTCAGGGGGATGATCCCCCGAGAGTAGGAAGCCTGGGAAGGCCGGAAGGTTGCACGGAACGTCGCACGGGATGCCGGGTTGTCGAGGGGCGGCTAGCCTTTACAGGTGAGAGCCGCTCCGGGGGCCGGCCACAGTCGGCCCTGCCTCTCGGAAACCAAGGCGGCACACCTACGACCGCGCCGGACGTTTCGCCCTGCGGCCGCGGCCATCCGTCTCGTGCCCCGGAAACCGCACGAGGGGATGGAAGGAGGTTCACTCATGAAGGCACAACGCGCGAGGCGTCTGCTCGCGGTCTCCGCGATCGGCGTACTGATGGCCGGCGGCGCCACGATCGGCGCGGCGGGTGCGGCCTCGGCCGCCCCGGCCAAGGCTCCCACCGGCTTCGGCTGCTTCGACCGCGGTTTCGATCGCGGCTTCAACGGCGGCTTCAATCGCGGGTTCGGGTTCGGCGGGTTCGACGACTGCCGCTTCAACAACGGCTTCAACAACGGTTCCGTCGTGGTGATCGTGGTCGGCTGACGGCCGCAACGGTGAGGGCCGCCACCCGTCGCGGGTGGCGGCCCTCACCTCGGCCCGGATCCTGCCGGATCCGGCAGGATCACACGTCGAAGTACAGCTCGAACTCGTGCGGGTGCGGACGCAGCTGCAGCGGGGCGATCTCGTTGGCGCGCTTGAAGTCGATCCACGTCTCGATCAGGTCGGACGTGAAGACGTCACCGGCGAGCAGGAACTCGTGGTCGCGCTCGAGGGAGTCGAGGACGGCCGGGAGCGAGGTCGGCACCTGCGCGACGTTCGCGTGCTCCTCGGGAGCCAGCTCGTAGAGGTCCTTGTCGATCGGCTCGGCCGGCTCGATCTTGTTCTTGATGCCGTCCAGGCCCGCCAGCAGCAGGGCCGAGAAGGCCAGGTACGGGTTGCCGGAGGAGTCGGGCGCGCGGAACTCGACGCGCTTGGCCTTCGGGTTGGAGCCCGTGATCGGGATACGCATCGCGGCGGAGCGGTTGCGCTGCGAGTACACCAGGTTGATCGGCGCCTCGAAGCCCGGCACCAGACGGTGGTACGAGTTCACCGTCGGGTTGGTGAAGGCCAGCAGCGACGGGGCGTGCTTGAGGATGCCGCCGATGTAGTAACGAGCGGTGTCCGACAGACCGGCGTAGCCCTGCTCGTCGTAGAACAGCGGGTCGCCGCCCGCCCACAGCGACTGGTGGACGTGCATGCCCGAACCGTTGTCACCGAAGATCGGCTTCGGCATGAAGGTCGCCGTCTTGCCGTTGCGCCAGGCCACGTTCTTCACGATGTACTTGAAGAGCTGGAGGTCGTCGGCCGCGGCGAGCAGCGTGTTGAACTTGTAGTTGATCTCGGCCTGGCCTGCGGTGCCCACCTCGTGGTGCTGGCGCTCGACCTGGAGGCCGGACTTGGCCAGCTCCAGGGAGATCTCGGCGCGCAGGTCGGCGAAGTGGTCGACCGGCGGGACCGGGAAGTAGCCGCCCTTGTAGCGGACCTTGTAACCACGGTTGTCCTCGAGTGCGCCGGTGTTCCAGGCGCCCGCCTCGGAGTCGATGTGGTAGAAGCTCTCGTTCGCCGAGGTGGCGAAACGGACGCTGTCGAAGACGTAGAACTCGGCCTCGGGACCGAAGTACGCGGTGTCCGCGATACCGGTCGACGCGAGGTAGGCCTCGGCCTTCTTCGCCACGTTGCGCGGGTCGCGGGAGTACTGCTCGCCCGTGATCGGGTCGTGGATGAAGAAGTTGATGTTGAGCGTCTTGTCGCGGCGGAAGGAGTCCACCCGGGCGGTGGACAGGTCCGCGCGCAGCGCCATGTCGGACTCGTGGATGGCCTGGAAACCACGGATCGACGATCCGTCGAAGGCGAGCTCCTCGTCCGGGTCGAACGCCTCGACGGGCAGCGTGAAGTGCTGCATGACGCCCGGCAGGTCGCAGAAGCGGACGTCGATGAACTTGACGTCCTCGTCCGCGATGAACTTCTTGGCCTCGTCGGCGTTCTGGAACATCCAGCTCCTCCTACTCCCGGCCGTTCCCGTGCCGGGGTGGTAGTTCGTTCGTGCGGCCAGTGCGGTGGCACACGCTGGTCCCGACCCTAGGGACGGGTGATTTCTCGGGCGTGACCCATTTGTTTCGCAGAAGTTAACCGGGTCCGGTTCCACCGTAGCGTCGGCACCCCCCGGCGACACCCCGCCGTCCGTGGGTCATATACGGGCGCAGTACCGTGGACGGGTGGACAACAGGCAAGCAGTCGGATCGTGGCTCTCCGGGCCGCGCGCGGCCATGGAAGACGCCGGTGCGGACCTCGGATACCGGGGCGAGCAGCTCGGTCTGCCGGAGCAGGGACCGGGCTCCATCGCCCGCCCGGGACGACGGCTCGGTGCGCTGGCCGTGGACTGGGCGCTGTGCGTCTTGATCGCATACGGCCTGATCACCCACCGCTACACCCCCGCCACCAGCAACTGGGCCCTGCTCATCTTCCTCGCCCTGAGCGTCCTGACGGTCGGCACGATCGGCTGCACCCCCGGCAAGCGCCTCTTCGGCCTGCGCGTGGTCGGCGTCGACACCGGCCGGGTCCAGCCGCTGCGCTCCCTGGTCCGCACGATCCTGCTGTGCCTGGCGATCCCGGCCCTGGTCTGGGACCGCGACGGCCGCGGCCTGCACGACCGGCTGGCGAGGACGGTCGAGGTCCGCGCCTAGTGCTGCGACCGGAAGGGTTCGCCGGCTCGCGGCGTCCGGCACGGCGCTCCCCCAGCCTTCGGCCGGGGGTACCCCCACGCCGCGTTGTCGCATCACCCGAGTACGTCCAGTACGCGGGCGACGCTCCGCCCTGCGAGGCTCCCCCACTGCCTGAACGGCGTGGGAGGTGCCCCCAGCACCGGACGCCGCGAGCTTCTCGGCAAACCTTTCCGGCCACAGCACCAGCGCCGGCGAAGCCGACCACGGTACGGCGAGCGGTACGGCGAAGGGGGCGCCCGGATCGATCCGGGCGCCCCCTTCGCCGTAGAGGGAAAAGCTCGTGGCGGAGAAGCTCTAGCGGGCCTTCCCGCCGCCCTTCGGCATCCGCATGCCCTTGGGCATCGGACCCTTCGGCAGCGGCATGTTGCTCATCAGGTCGCCCATGGCGCGCAGCCGGTCGTTGGTGGCGGTCACCTGGGGGCCGGCCAGGACCCGCGGGAACTTCAGCATGGTCGTGCGCAGCTTCTTCAGCTCGACCTGGCCCTCGCCCGTGCCCACGATCACGTCGTGCACGGGTACGTCGGCGACGATGCGGTTCATCTTCTTCTTCTCGGCGGCCAGCAGGCCCTTGACCCGGTTCGGGTTGCCCTCGCCCACCAGCACGATGCCGGCCTTGCCGACGGCCCGGTGCACCACGTCCTGGCTGCGGTTCATCGCCACCGCGGGGGTCGTCGTCCAGCCCCGGCCGATGTTGTCCAGCACGGCCGCCGCAGCGCCCGGCTGGCCCTCCATCTGTCCGAAGGCGGCCCGCTCGGCCCGGCGTCCGAACACGATCGCCGTCCCGAGGAAGGCGAGCAGCAGGCCCAGGATCCCGAGGTAGACGGGATGACCGAGCAAGAAGCCGATCGCGAGGAAAACACCGAGGATGCCGATGCCGACAGCCGCGAGTACAAGACCGATCTTCTTGTCGGCCTTGCGGGTCATCTTGTACGTCAGGGCGATCTGCTTCAGTCGCCCGGCATTCGCAGCATCCGCTGCGGTTTCCTTCCTCGCCATGCCACGAAGTCTACGTGCCCCGGGAAGCGCCGACGACGGCAGTGCCCGGTGAGGAAGGCCTCAGGGACGGGTGGCGGCCTGCTCCAGGAAACGCTGCGTCTCGACCCGGTCCTTGGCGCGGCGGCGGTCCTCCAGGACGGAGGTCCAGGCGTTGCGGCGGGCGGTGCGCTGGCCGCCGCTCATGAGCAGCGACTCCACGGCGCGGAGCGTGTCGGTGAAGGACGGGATCGCGGTGGCGCGGACGGGTGCGGCCTGCATGGTGGAGGTCCCCCCTCGGTGCGGGTCTTGGCGGTGTACGTGGTGTGATTCGAGGGTCACAGATTGGTGTTACCAGGGCGTGACCGACCGGTCAAACGCCAATGAAGCCTTGATGCGCGGCCCGGGAACGCGGACGCGGCCCTGACGTACGCCCTCATCAGCGAGGACGGTCAGGACCGCGGCCAAATGGTCGTTACCGACCGGTAGCTCCTTGTGCGTGAATTCACACGTCCGTTCAGACGGCCGCCGACCGACGCTGCTCGACGGCCATCCCGTACAGGCGGCCGGCGCGGTACGAGGAGCGCACCAGCGGGCCGGACATCACGCCGGAGAAGCCGATCTGCTCGGCCTCCTGCTGCAGTTCCACGAACTCCTGCGGCTTCACCCAGCGCTCCACCGGGTGGTGGCGGACGCTCGGGCGCAGGTACTGCGTGATGGTGACCAGCTCGCAGCCCGCCTCGTGCAGCTGCCTGAGCGCCTCGCTGACCTCCTCGCGGGTCTCGCCCATGCCGAGGATCAGGTTGGACTTGGTGACCAGGCCGAAGTCGCGGGCCTCGGTGATGACCTTCAGCGAGCGCTCGTAGCGGAAGCCGGGGCGGATGCGCTTGAAGATCCGCGGGACCGTCTCGACGTTGTGCGCGAAGACCTCGGGGCGCGCGGAGAAGACCTCGGCCAGCTGCTCGGGCACCGCGTTGAAGTCGGGGGCGAGCAGCTCCACCTTGGTGCGGCCGCCCTCGCGGCCGGCGGTCTGCTGGTGGATCTGGCGCACGGTCTCGGCGTACAGCCAGGCACCGCCGTCCTCCAGGTCGTCGCGGGCGACGCCGGTGATGGTGGCGTAGTTCAGGTCCATGGTGACCACGGACTCGCCCACCCGGCGCGGCTCGTCGCGGTCCAGCGCCTCGGGCTTGCCGGTGTCGATCTGGCAGAAGTCGCAGCGCCGGGTGCACTGGTCGCCGCCGATGAGGAAGGTGGCCTCGCGGTCCTCCCAGCACTCGTAGATGTTCGGGCAGCCGGCTTCCTGGCAGACCGTGTGCAGGCCCTCGCTCTTCACGAGGTTCTGCATCTTCGTGTACTCGGGGCCCATTTTCGCCCGGGTCTTGATCCACTCGGGCTTGCGCTCGATGGGGGTCTGGCTGTTACGGACCTCCAGGCGCAGCATCTTGCGTCCGTCGGGTGCGACTGCGGACACGACCGGCTCCCTGTGACTTCGATTCTTCGGCGCCCACCAGGGTACGCCCTGTGATTTGTGACCAGCCGTGGGCCGGGGGCCTACGCCGTCGCCTTCTCGACCAGGCGCGGCTTGAGCTCCGCGTTCTCCAGTACGTCCCTCAGGTGCCGTTCGGCGACCGGCAGCACCTCGTCGATCGTGACGTCCCGGCCCAGCTCGCCCGCCAGGGAGGCGACCCCCGCGTCCCGGATGCCGCACGG
Source organism: Streptomyces sp. NPDC006739 (assembly GCF_042869815.1). Lineage (NCBI taxonomy): Bacteria > Bacillati > Actinomycetota > Actinomycetes > Kitasatosporales > Streptomycetaceae > Streptomyces > Streptomyces sp. NPDC006739. The sequence continues at coordinate 468,139 of NZ_JBIAGM010000002.1, read as the reverse complement.
GATGATCCGGTCGAACCACTTGTTGTCCGGGTTCACGTTGAACGAGAAGCCGTGCATGGTCACGCCCTTCGCCACCCGGATGCCGATCGCCCCGATCTTGCGGTCCTCGCGGCGCTGGCCCGCGTTGGACGGGGCGTACTCGGGGCCGTTCAGGCGCGGGTCGAACTCGTCGTCGGTCAGTCGCGGGTCGAAGTCCAGCGCCAGTCCGCCGAGCGCCGGCCGCCGCTCCACCGGGTCGCCGAGCACCCAGACGCCGCTGCGTCCCTCGACGCGGGTGGTCTCCAGGCCGAACTCCGCGCAGGTGCGGATCAGCGCCTCCTCCAGGCGGCGTACGTGCGCGACCACGTCCACCGGGCGGGGCAGCTTCTGGATCGGGTAGCCCACCAGCTGGCCCGGACCGTGCCAGGTGATCTTGCCGCCGCGGTCGACGTCGATGACCGGAGTGCCGTCCAGCGGGCGCTCGCTCGCCTCGGTGCGGCGGCCCGCCGTGTAGACCGGGGGGTGTTCGAGGAGCAGCACGGTGTCGGGCACCTCGTCGGCGAACCGCGCCGCGTGCACCCGCCGCTGCTCGTCCCAGGCCGCCTGGTAGTCCACGGCCTCGGCACCGAAACCCATGCGGACGAACCGCAACTCACTCACGGCAAGCGCCTCCCTCGAAGCTCGTAAGGCACGTAACGCGCCCACGCCACTGTACGTCCGACCGATGTACGTCAGCCCTGCGGCCAATCCTCACACGATCGGATGAATGCGGGGCGAACCGTGCGATCGGCCGCTCACTCTCCGCTACATTCGCGCCGTTCACGAGGCCATAAGGGCTGCTCACAGGCAATACGGGCACCAAGCCTCCGCTTGGCAGCCCGAAGGCAGGAGACCGCACCGCAGATGACGGACCGACCCGCGCAGCGCACCCCCAACCGCCAGCTCGCCGCGCTCATCGCAGAAGCCGGGTTCTCCAACGCCGGTCTGGCCCGTCGCGTCGACCAGCTCGGCCTCGAACACGGGCTGGACCTCAGATACGACAAGACCTCCGTGACCCGCTGGCTGCGCGGCCAGCAGCCCCGGGGCACCACCCCCGCCCTCATCGCCGAGGTCTTCACCCGCCGGCTCGGACGCCGGCTCACCGCCCAGGACCTGGGCCTGGACGCCTGTGCGCCGGTGTACGCCGGGCTGGAGTTCGCGGCCTCGCCCGAGGAGGCCGTCGACATCGTCAGCGGGCTGTGGCGCAAGGACTCCGGCAGCCACGCCGAGCTGCGGAAGATCGCGTTCACCCCGGCCGGCCTGGTCGTGCCCAGCCGGGACTGGCTGATCGGCCGCGCCGACGACAAGGTGGGCCGCGGCGAGCCACCCGCCCGGGTGCCCGCCCAGGGCCGCCCCGCCCTGCCCGCCCTGCCCAAGGTCCCGCCCCAGTCCGACCCCGTCGGCCCGCTGCCCCGGCCGCGCGGCCACGCCGGCGAGCGCGGCCCCGGCCAGCGGGTCACCGGCGGCGACATCGCCGCGCTGCGCTCGGTCGGTGAACTCTTCCGCACCCTCGACGACGCCTACGGCGGCGGCCACGCCCGCCAGGCCCTCGTGCGCTACCTGGAACACGAGTGCGAGCCGATGCTGCGCGGCACCTACGGCGAGCAGACCGGCCGCCGCCTGTTCTCGGCCGCCGCCGACCTGACCCGGCTGGCCGGCTGGACGTCGTACGACATCGCCGCGCACGGGCTCGCCCAGCGCTACTTCGTGCAGGCCCTGCGGCTCGCCCAGGCGGCCGGGGACCGGGCCTACGGCTCCTACGTGCTGGTCACCATGAGCCGCCAGGCCGTCTACCTCGGCCATGGCCGCGAGGCCGTCCAGCTGGCCCGGGTGGCCCAGCAGGGGGTGGGCACCAACGCCCCGCCGGTGGTGCAGGCGCTGCTGCACGCCTCCGAGGCACGGGCGCACGGCGTGCTCGGCGAGGTGCGGGCGTGCACCGGCGCGCTGGTGCGGGCCGAGCGCGCCCTGGAGGTGGCCCGGCCCGGGGACGAGGTGCCGTACTGGGCCCGCTTCTTCGACGAGGCGCAGCTCGCCGACGAGTTCGGGCACTGCCACCGGGACCTCCAGCAGTTCCGGGCCGCCGCCCAGCACGCGGAGCGCTCGCTGCAACTGCGCGCCCCCTCGTACGCCCGCAGCCGGCTGTTCTGCCGGGTCGTCCTCGCCACCGCCCGCCTCGGCCTCGGCGAACTCGACCAGGCCTGCGCGCTGGGCGCGGAGGCGGCCGGGCAGGCGGCGGAGATGCGCTCCGTCCGGGCGGTCGAGTACGTCAGGGACTTCGAACGCCGGCTGGAGCCGTACAAGGACGCGGCGCCGGTGCGGGGCTACCGGGACAAGGTGGCGGCCCTGAACTGACCGCCGCCGCTCAGGCCGCCCGGGGCAGGGAGGCCGGCGGGTCCGCCCGGTGCATCGATCCGGCCGCCCCCAGGTCCGCGAGGATCGCGGCGGCGGCCCGGTGCGCCGAGTGCAGGGCGCCCTGGACGGTGCTGGTGTCCCGGTGGTCGCCGCAGACGTACAGGCCGGCCATCAGGCGCACCGGGCGGCGCAGGTCGTGCGGCGGCCTCATCGCGGGCACCGCCTCGGCGGTGTGGTGCACGGCGAGGGTCTCCCAGCGCCGCGTCGAGGTGCCGTAGAGCCGGGACAGATGGACGCGTACGGCGGTGTCGAGGCCGTCGGGCGGGGTGCCGAGGACGGTCGACGAGACGAGCGTGCGCCCGGCCGGCGCCCGGCTCGGGTCGACGCTGCTGAGCACCGCCGTGTGCGCCACCGGCCCGCCCCGGTCGGCGTCGAGCAGCAGCGAGGTGCCGGTCGACAGGGCCACCGCCGGTTCGTCGGTGGTGTGGTGGACGACGGTCACCGGGTGGAAGTCCGGCACCCGGAGGCCGGGCAGCAGTTCCGCCGCGGCCCGCGCGTCGGTCGCCAGCAGCACCGCCCGGCAGCGGACCTCGCCGTGCTCGGCGGTGGTCACCGAGGTCGTGGAGACAGAGGTGACGCGCACCCCGGTGTGCACGGTGCCGGGCGGCAGCGCGCGGGCGAGCAGCTCCGGCAGCATCTCGGCGCCGCCCTCCGGCACGCACAGCCGCCCGCCGGCGAAGGAGCGGAGCGCGAGGTCGGCGCACCGGCTGGAGGTGGTCAGCTCCGGGTCGCACAGCAGGGCGGCGAGCAGCGGGCGCAGGAAGCCGTCGACGGTCCGGGCGGGCACGCCCCGGGCCGCGAGCGCCCGCGCGGCGGGCAGTTCGGGGCGGGCCAGGAGACGGGCGGTGGGCGTGGCCGCGATCCTGGTGAGCGCGGCGCCCAGACGGGCCTGGTCCATGGCGCTGCCCACCGGGGCCGTGCTCGGCGTGGCCGCGCCCCTGGGGGCGCTCGCCAGGGCGCGCACCGTATGGAGTGCGCCCCTTGCGCTCCGCCCGACCGCCGGGGCCCCCGCGCGGTGCCTGCGCCCGTCGCGGTGGAGCAGGACGCCGGGCGCGAAGCGGCGCAGGACGAGGGCGTCGAGGCCCGGGGTCAGGCGGAGTTCGGGGTACGACGTGGACAGCAGCTGTCCGATCCGGTCGAGCCGGAAGCCGTCCACCTTCTCCGTCGACATACGGCCGCCCACGTAAGGGGCGGCCTCCAGGACTGCGGTCGTTACACCTGCGCTGGTCAGCCGATGAGCCGCCGAGAGTCCGGCGATCCCGGCTCCCACGATCACGACGTCCGCCTGGTACACGGGCTCAAGCACGAGGCCCCTCCTCGACGTTGCGCGGCCAGTGGAGACGTCATGCCCCCAACTGCCTCCAGGGATACCCGAGTTCGGCTTGAGGGTAGGTCCGGGACCGGTCAGGTACAGTCGCGCATCGACAGGGCACGGTCGCACGGCGGTCGCATATGGTCACAGGAGTTCCTCACGCTGCGCGGAGGGCATCCTCGATCCCCGGAAACGCGAAACCGAACCCCGACTCCAGCAGCCGCTTCGGCACCACCCGTTGGCTGCCCAGCACATCCCCGGCCATCTCGCCGAGCGCGGCCCGCAGCACCTGCGCGGGCACCGCGAACCGCGTCGGCCGGCGCAGCACCCGCCCCATCGCCTCGGTGATCTCACGGTTGGTCAGCGGCTCGGGAGCGGTCAGGTTGAACGGCCCGGAGAGCCCCTCGGTGTCGATGAGATGCCGGATCGCGGCGACCTCGTCGTGCAGCGCGATGTACGACCAGTACTGCCGCCCGTCGCCCATCCGCCCGCCGAGCCCGGCCCGGAACAGCGGGAACAACCGTCCCCACGCACCGCCCCCACGGGCCACCACCAGCCCCGTCCGGGCGAACACCGTCCGCACACCCGCCTCCCGGACGGGCGCCGCCGCCGACTCCCACTCCACGCACAGCGAGGGCAGGAAACCCTCACCCGGCGGCGCCGACTCGTCCACCACCCGGTCCCCGGTGTCGCCGTAGACGCCGATCGCGCTGCCGTTCACGAAGACCCGCGGCGCCTGGTCCAAGGAGGTGACGGCCCGCGCCAGCGCGGCCGTGCCCAGCACCCGGCTGTCCCTGATCCGCCGCTTGTACTCCGGCGTCCAGCGCCGGTCGCCCACCCCCGCCCCGGCGAGGTTGACCACGACGTCACAGCCGGCCAGCCCGGCCGTGTCCACGTACTCCCGCTCGGGGTCCCAGCGGACCTCGTCCGCGCCCCCCGGCGCCCGGCGGACCAGACGCACCACCTCGTGCCCGTCCGCGGTCAGGGACCGCACCAGGGCGCTGCCGATCAGACCGGACGCGCCGGCCACCGCGATTCGCGAACGTTCCATGCACCCATCCTGCCGGGTGCCCGGGCCGTACGACGGGTCGGCCGCGCAGCCCGGCATAGGGTGACCGTCATGCCGGAACCGTCCATACGCACCGCCCTGCCCGACGACGACGCGGAGTTGGCCCTCCTCGACCGGGCCGCCTGGTCCCCGCTGCACGCCGTCGTCCCCGAGCCCCGGCCGCCGTACCCGCCCTTCTTCGGCGAGCGGCAGCGGCCGGACGACTGCCTGGTGGCCGAGCTGGACCGGCGCATCGTCGGCTACGTCTGCCTCGGATTCCCGACCCCGCTCGCATCGAACGCGCACGTGCGGCAGATCCAGGGCATCGCCGTCGCCGAGGAGGCCCGCGGCCGGGGTGTGGGCCGGGCGCTGGTCCGCGCAGCCGTGGCGGAGGCGCGCAGACGCGGCGCCCGGCGCATCACGCTGCGCGTCCTCGGCCACAACACCCCGGCGCGCAGGCTCTACGAGGCCGAGGGCTTCGTCGTCGAGGGCCTGCTCCCCGAGGAGTTCCGGCTGGACGGGAAGTACGTCGACGACGTGTTCATGGGCCGCCCGCTGTGAGCCGTCCTTCGCTCAGGACGTGATCAGGTTCCCGGTGCCCACGGCCGCCGTCGCGCCCGCCCCGCGCGCGGCGTCGGGAGCCACCTCGTCCGCCGTCAGCACGTACCCCGTCTCGTTGTCCGAGGTCGAGCGGGCGAAGACCACGCCGAACACCCGGCCGCCGGTGGTCAGCAGCGGGCCGCCGGAGTTGCCGGGCCGGACCGTCGACCGTATCGAGTAGATCTCCCGGGTGACGGTGGCGTCGCTGTAGATGTTCTGCCCGGTCGCCCGCACCCGGCTGGCCACGGTCGCCGCCTGCAGGTTCAGATCGCCGTCCTGCGGATAACCGGCCACCACCGCCGAGTCCCCGCGCGCCGCGCTGTCGTCGAAGCGCAGCACCGGGGCGCTCAGCCGGGGCACGTACAGCACCGCGACGTCCTTGTCCGGGTCGAACAGCACCACCCGGGCGTCGTACGACTGCCCCACCCCGCCCACCCGCACGGTCGGGTTGCTGATGCCCGCCACCACGTGGGCGTTCGTCATCACGTGCTGGGGCGCGTACACGAAGCCGCTGCCCTCGCGGCCCTGGGTGCCCGAGGAACCCTCGATCTTCACCGTGCTGGTCCTGGCGGCACGGTCGGCGGCGGGTGTGACGCTGTCCCCGGACGGCTTGGCGACCTCGGCCGTCGACGCGTTCTCGAACGGGTTGAAGACCTGCGGGAAACCCGCCTCCGTGAGCGCGTTGGTGGCCCGCGAGAACCAGGTGGGCGTGGTGTCCGGCATGGTCCGCTGCACCGCGCCGAGCAGCGCCGAGTCCCTTATCGCCGTCGTCACCGTCAGCGACGAGGACGCGCCCAGCACACTGGCCGCCACCCAGGCCACGATCAGTACCGCCACCGAGTTGGCCGCCGCACCGCCTATCCCGTCGGCCACCCGCAGCGGACCCCGGCCCTCCCGGTCCAGCTCCCGCCGCAACCGCAGCGCCAGCCGCCCCGCCAGCTCGTGCCCCACCCCGGCAGGGACCAGCACGGTCAGCACCGCGAGCACCGTGGCGGCGGTCGACCCGCGGGCGACGAGACCCGTCACCCAGGGCAGCACCCACACGCCCACCACCGCGCCGCCCACGAACCCGGCCAGTGACACGCACCCGGCCACCAGGCCGCGCCGGTAACCGGACGCCGCGTAGAGGAGGATCACCAGCAGCAGGAGCAGGTCGAGCAGATCCACGGAGCCGCCTTTCTCTTGGACCCCCTAGTACGGCCCGGACGGCCCCAGTGATCAGTCGGCCGCGGCCGGCCGGTCACCGTTCGGTCCTACCCTCGAAAACGCCCCGGACCAGGACGATGGTTCCACCAGGTGGCACAGCACACATCGCGGGCGCGGCCGAACGGCCACACATTGGGATCATGCGTGTCCTCCGAAGAGCCCGAGGCGCCCACGGACGGGGTGTCCCGCGCATCCCCCGGCCGGTCCTGCTGCTGCTCGGCTGTCTGCCCGGCGCCGTCGCCGTCGTGGCGCTGGGGCTGTGCGCCCGCGGCGTCGAGCGCACGGCCGTCGCCCCCCGGCAGCCACGGCCCGCGGCGGCGGCCCCGGCCGTGACGACGGCCCACCGGGCGGCCCGCCCCCGCATCGTGCCGCGCTCGGCCTGGCTGGACGCCACCGCCCGGCGGGCCCAGCCGCCGCCCCGCTACGACGACAGGGTCGTCGCCGTCTTCGTCCACCACACGGACTCGCCCAACGGCTACGCCTGCGCCGACGCGCCCGTCATCATCCGCCACCTCTACTCCGGCCAGACCACCGCCCGCAGCTGGGACGACATCGGCTACAACTTCCTCGTCGACCGCTGCGGCACGATCTACGAGGGCCGGGCGGGCGGCGTCGAACGCGCCGTCACCGGCGCCCACACCCAGGGCTTCAACCACCGCACCGCGGGCGTCGCGGCCCTGGGCACGTTCACCGCCGGCGTCCCGGTCCCGCGCGCGATGACGGAGGCGATCGCGGCCCTGGCCGCCTGGAAACTGGGCCTGTCCGGCATCGACCCCCGCGCCCACGTCGCCCTGACCTCCAGCAACGACCTCAGCCGCTACCGGGAGGGCACGACAGCCGCCCTCCCGGCCCTGGCGGCCCACACCGACGGCTTCATGACGAACTGCCCCGGCGCGGCCCTGAGCGCCGAAATCCCCGCCATCCGGGAGCGGGCGGCGCGGTTGCAGGGACGGTGAGGAACGCTCCCGTCGCCGCCCTCGCCCGCGCCGCCCTCGTCCGGGCCCCCTCCCCGTGCGCCCCCGCGCCCCCGCGCCCCCTCACAGCTTCCTGCCGGCCCGCTCACCGATCCCGCCGAGCCGCGCGCCCTAACGTCAGGGGCACGCACCGAGTGAAGGCGGGGATCGAGATGAGCACCGAGACGAAGAAGGCGGCCGTCCTGGCCGGAGCCCTCCGCGGCCCCTGGGCGGTGGTGTGCGCCGTCGCGACCGTCCTCCTCGGGCCGGCCGCCGTCACCGCGTCCGCGCTCGACCAGGCCAACGCGGCGCCGCCGCACCACCCGGTCAGGTTCGAGCAGGCCCAGGCGTACGTCCCGGCGGACACCGGCCGCCGGCGCACGACCGCCTGAACCGCACCGCCGCCCCACCCCGAACCGCGCTCACTCCTTGAAGCGCTGCCACAGCTTCGGATAGCGCTCCGCCAGGGCCGACTCGTTCTCGAAGCGGACCGGTGTCCCCTCCGGCTCCGAGGGGGCGGGGGCGATACCGAGGTCCGGCGCCACCGTGCCCGTCAGCTGTTCGTACGCCTCGTCCGCCGCGTACCCCAGCTCCTCGCCGTCGCCGTCGATCTCCTCGTCGAAGTCGTCCAGCAGGTCGGCCAGGGAGTCCGGGTCGTGGACCGCGCCCTCGAAGACCTCGCGGCCCTGGCCGATCAGCCAGCAGCGGAAGAAGTCGAACGCGTCGTCGCCGGCCCCGTCCAGCAGGACCCAGGCGGCGCCCCACAGGTCCCAGCGGTAGGCGCGGTTGTAGCGGGCCTCGAAGTGCCGGGCGAAGTCCAGGACCATGTCGGGGTCCAGCTGGAGCAGCCGTTCCACCAGCAGGTCGGCCTGGTCCTCGGGGTCGCCCTCGGCGGCCTCGCGGGTGGTGTCCACCAGCTCCCAGAACTCCGTCTCGTCCATCACGGGTCCAGCATCGGGCCTGGACGGAGGGGACGCACGCGGAGTGGAGTGGTGTGGGGACGATCGTTATGTCACGTACAAGGCGGCCAGGCGGCGGGCGTCCGCCGCGAAGCGCGTCCGCAGCGAGGCCGGGGCCAGGACCTCCGCCCGCGGCCCCAGCGCCATGAGCTGCCCGTGCGCCACCTCCTCGGACTCGACGGGCAGGGTCACCGTGACCCGGCCCTCGTCGTCCGGACCGTCCGCGGCCGCCAGCGCCTCCCGGGCCGAGACCGGATCGACGGCGTACGGCAGTGCCCGCACCCCGTCCGCCGACAGCCGTACGACGACCTCGGTCCGCAGGATCGACCGCGCGAACTGCTCGGCCCGCTCCGCCCAGAAGGCGGGCAGGTCGAAGTCCTCGTCCCGCTCGAAGACACCGTCGCCGGCGTCCGCCGAAGCGAACCGGTCGATCCGGTAGACCCGGAAGGCACGGAAGGCGCCCCGGTCGTCCGCGACCCGGGCGCACAGGTACCAGACCCCCGCCTTGAGCACGAGCCCGTACGGCTCCAGCTCCCGCGCCACCTCGGCCTCCCGGCCCCGGTAGCGCGCGACGACCCGCCGGTCGTCCCACACCGCGTCGGCGATCACCGGCAGCAGCTCGGGCGCCTTCGGCTCGGTGAACCAGTTCGGGGCGTCGAGGTGGAAGCGCTGCGCGGCCGTGCGGGAAGCGTCCCGCAGCGACGGGAGCAGCGCCGCCGACACCTTCAGCCGGGCGGCCGAGGCGGCGTCCTCCAGACCCATCTGCCGCAGCGCCCCCGGCACACCGCTCAGGAACAGTGCCTCGGCCTCGTCGCGGGCCAGCCCGGTCAGCCGTGTCCGGTACCCGCCGACGAGACGGTAGCCGCCCGCCCGGCCCCGGTCCGCGTACACCGGGACGCCCGCCTCCGACAGCGCCTGCGCGTCCCGGGTGACCGTCCGCTCCGACACCTCCAGCTCCCGGGCCAGCTCGGCGGCGGTCATGGAGGCACGGGACTGGAGCAGGAGCACCATCTTGATCAGGCGGGCTGCGCGCATACGGTCATCATGCAACGGGGCCCCGCCGCGGCGGGGCCCCGTTGCACGGGCACGCTCCTACAGGCCCTGCTTCACTTCGGGCCGTGGTTCCTACAGGCCGTACTTCTCCCGAGCTTCCTTCACCGCCGCCGCCTTGACCTCGCCGCGCCGGGCCAGCTGGGCCAGGGCCGCGACGACGATCGACTCCGCGTCGACGCCGAAGTGCCGGCGGGCCGCCTCACGGGTGTCGGAGAGGCCGAAGCCGTCCGCGCCCAGCGAGGAGTAGTCCTGCTCCACCCACTGCGCGATCTGGTCCGGGACCTGGCGCATGTAGTCGGAGACCGCCAGCACCGGGCCCTCGGCGCCGTGCAGCGCCTGGCGGACGTACGGGACGCGCTCCTCGCCGCGCAGCAGGGCCGCGTCGGCGTCGAGGGCGTCACGGCGCAGCTCCGTCCAGGACGTCGCCGACCAGACGTCGGCCGCGACACCCCAGTCCTCGGACAGCAGCCGCTGCGCCTTCAGCGCCCAGTGGATCGCCGTGCCGGAGCCCAGCAGCTGGATGCGCGGGGCGTTGGCCACCGGGGACAGACCCGCCGACTCCGCCGTGTTGAAGCGGTACAGGCCCTTGACGATGCCCTCGTCGACGCCGGGGCCGGCCGGCTTGGCGGGCTGCGGCAGCGGCTCGTTGTAGACGGTGAGGTAGTAGAAGACGTTCGGGTCCTCGTCCGGCGCCGCCTCGCCGTACATCCGGCGCAGACCGTCCCGCACGATCACCGCGACCTCGTAGGCGAACGCCGGGTCGTACGACAGCGCCGCCGGGTTCGTCGCCGCGATCACCGGGGAGTGCCCGTCCGCGTGCTGCAGGCCCTCGCCCGTCAGCGTCGTACGGCCCGCCGTCGCCCCGACCAGGAAGCCGCGGCCGAGCTGGTCGCCGAGCTGCCACATCTGGTCGGCGGTGCGCTGCCAGCCGAACATCGAGTAGAAGATGTAGAACGGGATCATGGCCTCGCCGTGCGTGGCGTACGCGGTGGACGCGGCGATGAAGTCGGCCATCGAACCGGCCTCGGTGATCCCCTCGTTGAGGATCTGGCCGTTCTTGGCCTCCTTGTAGTACATCAGCTGGTCGCGGTCGACCGGCTCGTACGTCTGGCCCTTGGGGGAGTAGATCCCGAGCGAGGGGAAGAGGCTCTCCATGCCGAAGGTGCGCGCCTCGTCCGGGACGATCGGCACCCAGCGTCTGCCCGTCTCCTTGTCCCGGACCAGGTCCTTGACCAGGCGGACGAAGGCCATGGTGGTGGCCACGTTCTGGCTGCCCGAGCCCTTGTCGAAGGCGGCGAACGCCTTCTCGGCCGGGGCCGGCAGCGGCGCGAGCGCGTGCGTACGGCGGGCGGGGGCCGGGCCGCCGAGGGCCGCGCGGCGCTCCTGGAGGTAGCGGACCTCGGGGGAGTCGGCGCCCGGGTGGCCGTAGGGGACCTGCCCGTCGGCGAAGTCGCCGTCCCTGATCGGCAGGTCGAGGAGGTCGCGCATCGCCTTGAACTCGTCCACCGAGAGCTTCTTCATCTGGTGGTTGGCGTTCTTCGACGCGAAGCCCTCGCCGAGGGTGTGGCCCTTGACCGTCTGGGCCAGGATGACCGTCGGCGCGCCCTTGTGCTCGACGGCGGCCTTGTAGGCCGCGTAGACCTTGCGGGCCTCGTGACCACCGCGCGAGAGGTGGAAGCACTCCAGGATCTTGTCGTCGCTCAGCAGCTTCGCCAGCTCGACGAGGGCCGGGTCACCGCCGAAGAAGTCCTGGCGGATGTAGGCGGCGTCGCGGGTCTGGTACGTCTGCACCTGCGCGTCCGGTACCTGGCGCAGCCGCCGTACCAGCGCGCCCGTGGTGTCGAGCCGGAACAGCTCGTCCCAGGCGGAGCCCCACAGCGTCTTGACGACGTTCCAGCCGGCGCCGCGGAACTGGGCCTCCAGCTCCTGAACGATCTTGAAGTTGGCCCGCACCGGGCCGTCGAGGCGCTGCAGGTTGCAGTTGATGACGAAGGTGAGGTTGTCCAGGCCCTCGCGGGAGGCCAGGGCGAGGGCCGCCGTCGACTCCGGCTCGTCCATCTCGCCGTCGCCGAGGAAGGCCCACACGTGCGAGGAGGAGACGTCCTTGACGCCGCGCGCGGTCAGGTACCGGTTGAAGCGCGCCTGGTAGATCGCGGACAGCGGGCCGAGGCCCATGGACACCGTCGGGAACTCCCACAGCCAGGGCAGCCGGCGCGGGTGCGGGTACGACGGCAGGCCGTTGCCGCCGGCCTCCTGGCGGAAGTTGTCGAGGTGCGCCTCGGTCAGCCGGCCGTCGAGGAAGGCGCGGGCGTAGATGCCGGGGGAGGCGTGGCCCTGGATGTAGAGCTGGTCGCCGGACCCGTCGGCCTCCTTGCCCTGGAAGAAGTGGTTGAAGCCGGTCTCGTACAGCCAGGCGGCCGAGGCGAAGGTGGCGATGTGACCGCCGACGCCGTGTTTGCTGCCCCGGGTCACCATCGCGGCCGCGTTCCAGCGGTTCCACGCGGTGATCCGGGCCTCCATGGCCTCGTCACCGGGGACGGCCGGCTCGGCGGCGGTCGGGATGGTGTTGACGTAGTCGGTCTCGAGGAGCTTCGGCAGCGCGATGCCGCCCGCCTCGGCGCGCTCCAGCGTGCGTCGCATCAGGTACGCGGCGCGGTGCGGCCCGGCCTCCCTGGCGACGGCGTCGAGGGAGGCCTGCCATTCGGCGGTCTCCTCCGGGTCGCGGTCCGGGAGCTGGTCGAGCGCGCTCGGCTGGATGGCGTGGGGGTCGGTCATGTCGCCGCCTTCCTCAGTCGAAGGGGGTTCCCTCATCGGTGAAGGGTTCGGGGGTGCCCTTGGTCTTTGGCAGGACAGGGCGTGGACTCGGGTGGCGAGTCCGTCGGCGACTGTAACTCCCTGATCGATGATCGATCAAAGGGTTGAGGGGCAAAACCTCTCGATTTCGAGAAAATAGGCACGCGGTGCCTTTCGGGCAGGCACGGCGTGCCGCCATTTTCGAACCGTTTTCGCAGGTGAGCGGGGGGATGCTCGACTGCGGAAGGGCTCGCAGGACCTGCCGTCAGGCCCGTGGCGCGCACCCCAGCACATGGGCCTTCACCAGCTCGGCGATCCGGGGATCGCGCCGCTTGAAGGCCGCCACCAGCTCGTCGTGCTCCTCCGCGTACGACTGCTGGACCGTGCCGAGCCAGCGGATCGACAGCGCCGTGAAGACCTCGATGCCCAGGCCCTCCCAGGTGTGCAGCAGCACCGAGTTGCCCGCCGCCCGGACCAGTTCCCGGTGGAAGCCCACGGTGTGGCGGACCTGGGCGGTGCCGTCGGTCCTGCGGTCGGCCTCGTAGAGGGCGAGGACATGGGGTTCCAGGGCCGAGCAGTCCTCCGCCAGCCGGCCGGCCGCCAACTCCGCCGCGATGGCCTCCAGGCCCGCCCGCACGGGGTAGCTCTCCTCCAGGTCGGCCGCCGTCAGGTTCCGCACCCGTACGCCCTTGTTCGGGGCGGACTCGATCAGACGCAGCGACTCCAGCTCGCGCAGCGCCTCCCTGACCGGTGTCTGGCTGACCTCCAGCTCGGTGGCGATCCGGCGCTCCACGATCCGCTCACCCGGCTGCCAGCGCCCGCTGACGATCCCCTCCACGATGTGCTCGCGGATCTGTTCGCGCAGCGAGTGGACGACGGGCGCGGTCATGAGGGCTCCTTAGGGAGGGCTTTGACGTTTAGACAATACGGCCGGTTCGCTCCGCCGGAGGGGCTGGTGGGGGCGCTTTGACGCAGGTGAGACGAGACTTACACGCGCCGTGTGCCGGCACGCACGGACGCCCCGCCCGGAGAAGCTCCGGACGGGGCGCCGTACTGCCTGATCGGGTCAGAGGCCCAGCTCGACCTCGAACTCGCCCGCCTCCAGGATCGCCTTGACCGCCGTCAGGTAACGGGCCGCGTCGGCGCCGTCCACCAGGCGGTGGTCGTAGGAGAGGGTCAGGTAGGTCATGTCGCGGACGCCGATGACCGTGCCCTCCTCGGTCTCGATGACCGCCGGGCGCTTGACCGTGGCACCGATGCCGAGGATCGCGACCTGGCCGGGCGGCACGATGATCGTGTCGAACAGCGCACCGCGCGAACCGGTGTTGGAGATGGTGAAGGTCGCACCGGACAGCTCGTCCGGGGTGATCTTGTTGGCGCGGACCTTGCCGGCCAGCTCCGCCGTGGCCTTCGCGATGCCGGCGATGTTGAGGTCGCCCGCGTGCTTGATGACCGGGGTCATCAGGCCCTTCTCGGAGTCCACCGCGATTCCGACGCTCTCGGAGTCGAAGTAGGTGATCGTGCCCTCGCCCTCGTTGATCCTGGCGTTGATGACCGGGTGGGCCTTCAGCGCCTGGGCCGCCGCCTTCACGAAGAACGGCATCGGGGAGAGCTTGACGCCCTCGCGCGCGGCGAAGGAGTCCTTGGCCTGGGCACGCAGCCGCATCAGACGCGTGACGTCGACCTCGACGACCGACGACAGCTGCGCCTGCTCGTGCAGCGCCTTGACCATGTTGTCGCCGATGACCTTGCGGATGCGCGGCATCTTGACGGTCTGGCCACGGAGCGGGGAGGCCTCCAGGGAGGGCGCCTTCTTGGCGGCCGGAGCGGCGGCAGCGGCCGGAGCCGGGGCGGCGGCGGCCTTCGCGGCCTCGGCGGCGGCGATGACGTCCTGCTTGCGGATACGGCCGCCGACGCCGGTGCCCTTGACGGAGGCCAGGTCGACGCCGTTCTCGGCGGCGAGCTTGCGCACCAGCGGGGTCACGTACGCACCCTCGTCGGTCGCCTGGGTGGCGGTCGGCGCGGTGGGCGCGGCGGCCGGGGTCACCGGGGCCGGCGCGGGCGCCGGGGCGGCGGGCACCGGCTCGGGAGCCGGGGTCGTCACCTGCTGCGGGGCCGGGGCCGTGGGCGCCTGCGGGGCGGGGGCCGGGGCAGCGGCGGGAGCCGGGGCCGGGGCCGGGGCGGGAGCCTCCGCGGCCGGAGCCGGAGCCGGAGCCGGAGCGGCGGGGGCCGGGGCGGCGGCCGGCGCGGCACCGGGGGCACCGATGACGGCGAGCTTGGCGCCGACCTCGGCCGTCTCGTCCTCGCCGACCGTGATCTCCAGCAGCACACCGGAGGCGGGCGCCGGGATCTCGGTGTCGACCTTGTCCGTGGAGACTTCGAGCAGCGGCTCGTCGGCCTCGACGGAGTCACCGACCGACTTCAGCCAGCGGGTGACGGTGCCCTCGGTGACGGACTCGCCGAGCGCGGGCAGGACCACGTCCGTGCCCTGGGCGCCGGAGGCACCGGAGGCGGCCTCGGCGGTCGGGGCCGGAGCCGGGGCGGCCTGCTCGGTGGAGGGGGCGGCCGGGGTCTGCGCGGCCGGCGCGGCCGTCGGGGTCGGCGCGGGCTCGGCGGCCGGAGCCGGGGCGGCGGCCGGAGCACCGGTGCCGTCGTCGATCACGGCCAGCTCGGCGCCGACCTCGACGGTCTCGTCCTCGGCGACCTTGATGGAGGCCAGCACACCGGCGGCGGGCGAGGGGATCTCGGTGTCGACCTTGTCCGTGGAGACCTCGAGCAGCGGCTCGTCGGCCTCGACGCGCTCGCCCTCGGCCTTCAGCCACCGGGTGACAGTGCCCTCGGTGACGCTCTCGCCGAGCGCCGGAAGGGTTACGGAAACCGCCATGGTTTCGGTTGCTCCTTACGAATTGCGGAAGTCTGTGTCGTCGCTGAGACGCGGAGTCGCTTGTCGACCGAGGGTCAGTCGTGCGAGTGGAGCGGCTTGCCGGCCAGGGCCAGGTGGGCCTCGCCCATCGCCTCGTTCTGCGTCGGGTGGGCGTGGATGAGCTGCGCGACCTCGGCGGGCAGCGCCTCCCAGTTGTAGATCAGCTGGGCTTCGCCGACCTGCTCGCCCATGCGGTCGCCGACCATGTGGACGCCGACCACGGCACCGTCCTTGACCTGGACGAGCTTGATCTCGCCCGAGGTGTTGAGGATCTTGCTCCTGCCGTTGCCCGCGAGGTTGTACTTCAGAGCGACGACCTTGTCCGCGCCGTAGATCTCCTTGGCCTTGGCCTCGGTGATGCCCACGGAGGCGACCTCGGGGTGGCAGTACGTCACCCGGGGCACGCCGTCGTAGTCGATCGGGACGGTCTTGAGACCGGCCAGACGCTCCGCCACCAGGATGCCCTCGGCGAAGCCGACGTGCGCGAGCTGGAGCGTCGGGACCAGGTCACCGACGGCGGAGATGGTCGGTACGTTCGTCCGCATGTACTCGTCGACCAGGACGTAGCCGCGGTCCATGGCGACGCCCTGCTCCTCGTAGCCGAGGCCGGCCGAGACCGGGCCGCGGCCGACGGCGACGAGGAGGATCTCCGCCTCGAACTCCTTGCCGTCGGCGACGGTGACCTTGACACCGTCGGCCGTGTACTCGGCCTTCGAGAAGAAGGTGCCCAGGTTGAACTTGATGCCGCGCTTGCGGAAGGCGCGCTCAAGAAGCTTGGAGGAGTTCTCGTCCTCGACCGGGACGAGGTGCTTGAGGCCCTCGATGACCGTGACGTCCGAACCGAAGGACTTCCACGCCGAGGCGAACTCGACGCCGATGACACCGCCGCCCAGGATGATCGCGGACTTCGGCACGCGGTCCAGGACGAGGGCGTGGTCCGAGGAGATGATCCGGTCGCCGTCGATCTCCAGGCCCGGCAGCGACTTCGGCACGGAGCCGGTCGCCAGCAGCACGTGGCGGCCCTGGACGCGCCGGCCGTTCACGTCGACGGAGGTGGGGGAGGACAGACGGCCCTCGCCCTCGATGTACGTCACCTTGCGGGAGGCGACGAGACCCTGCAGGCCCTTGTACAGGCCGGAGATCACGCCGTCCTTGTACTTGTGGACCCCCGCGATGTCGATGCCCTGGAAGGTGGCCTTGACGCCGAACTGCTCGCTCTCGCGGGCCTGGTCGGCGATCTCGCCCGCGTGCAGCAGGGCCTTGGTGGGGATGCATCCCCGGTGCAGGCAGGTGCCGCCGACCTTGTCCTTCTCGATCAGGGCGACGTCAAGGCCCAGCTGGGCCCCGCGCAGGGCCGCGGCGTAGCCGCCACTACCACCGCCGAGGATCACTAGGTCGAAAACGGTGCTGGCGTCGTTCGCCACGTCACGTCCTCCATGCATGTGCGCCACGCCGGTCGTCGGTGACCGGTCGGCGGCTGGTGTCCGGCCGCTCTTCTTCGGCCCTGTGGTGGGGGCCCTGTCCTGCCGGGCTCCATCTTCGCACTTGTCGGTGGAGTCCGAGACGCCGGGCCGGTGTGTGAGACATCGCACTACGGCGACCCCGGGGAGGAGACCGCGCCGCGGCCCCGCACCCCCGTGGTCGCCGTACGACGGCCCGGACCGCGCCGGACGGCGGGTCAGCCCAGCTCGCCGGCGGCGGTCAGCTCGGCCAGCCGGACCAGGGTCCGCACGGCCGACCCGGTACCGCCCTTCGGGGTGTACCCGAACGCCCCGCCCTCGTTGAAGGCCGGCCCCGCGATGTCCAGGTGGGCCCAGGGGATGCCCTCGCCGACGAACTCGCGCAGGAACAGGCCGGCCACCAGGCCGCCGCCCATCCGCTCACCCATGTTGGCGATGTCGGCGGTCGGCGAGTCCATCCCCTTGCGCAGGTGCTCCGGCAGCGGCATGGGCCAGGCCGGCTCGCCGACCTCCTCGGCGGCCTCGTGCACCGCCGAGCGGAACGCGTCGTCGTTGGCCATGATCCCGAAGAGCCGGCTGCCCAGCGCCAGCACCATGGCGCCGGTGAGCGTGGCCACGTCCACGATCGCGTCCGGCTTCTCCTGCGAGGCCGCCCACAGCGCGTCGGCCAGCACCAGCCGGCCCTCGGCGTCGGTGTTGAGCACCTCGACGGTCTTGCCGCTGTACATGCGCAGCACGTCACCCGGGCGCACGGCGGTGCCGGACGGCATGT
Organism: Streptomyces sp. NPDC006739; assembly: GCF_042869815.1. NCBI lineage: Bacteria > Bacillati > Actinomycetota > Actinomycetes > Kitasatosporales > Streptomycetaceae > Streptomyces > Streptomyces sp. NPDC006739. Next base: position 450,630 of record NZ_JBIAGM010000002.1, on the reverse strand, counting down.
TCTCGGCCAGCGCCAGCCAGCCGGTGATGTTGACCTCCAGGCCCAGCCGCGCGGCGGCGATCACGGCGGCGAACACGGCGGCGGCACCGCTCATGTCGCACTTCATGGTCTCGTTGTGGCCCGGCGGCTTCAGGGAGATGCCGCCCGAGTCGTAGGTGATGCCCTTGCCGACCAGGGCCAGGTGCTTGCCCGCCTTGGAGTTCGTGTACGACAGCTTCACCAGCCGGGGAGTGGCGGCCGAACCGCCGCCGACCCCGAGGATGCCGCCGTAGCCGCCCTTGACCAGGGCCTTCTCGTCGAGCACCTGCACCTTGACGCCGTGTTCCTTGGCCGCGGTCTGCGCGATCGCGGCGAACGCCTCGGGGGTGAGGTCGTTCGGCGGGGTGTTGATCAGGTCGCGGGCCCGGTTCAGCTCCTCGGAGACGGCGGTGGCCCGGGCGAGGGCCGCCTTGTGGGCGGCGTCGCGGGGCTTGCCGCCGAGCAGCGCGGCCTCGGCCAGCGGCGCCTTGCCGTTCTTGGCGCGGGAGCCGTTGCCCGTCGCCGCGCTCTCCTTGTAGGCGTCGAACGTGTACGCGCCCAGCAGCACGCCCTCCCCGATCGCGGCGACGGCGGCGGCGTCCTCGACGGGCAGCGCGAAGGCCGCCTTCTTGTTCCCGGCGAGCGCGCGGGCGGCCACACCGGCCGCCTTGCGCAGCGCCTCGTCGTCGTAGGAGTCGTCCTTGGCGGGCTGCGCGCCCAGGCCCACCGCGACGACGAGCGGCGCCTTGAAGCCGGCCGGGGCGGGCAGTTTCGTCAGCTCGCCCTCGGCACCGGAGGCGCCGAGGGTCTCCAGGATGCCGGCGAGCCGGCCGTCGTAGGCCTTGTCCACGGCTTCGGCACCGGGCACGACGACGGGTCCCTTGGCGCCCTTGGCGACACCGATCACGATCGCGTCGGCCCGTAGGCCTGGCGCCGCGGCGGTGCTGAGAGTGAGAGCAGTCACGGTGGTGGAATCTCGCTTCCGATGTGAAGTTGCTGTGGCCGATGCGGAGGGTGGGCCGACCGGGCCCGGGAGGCCACCCCAGGCGGAGTCCCGTGGGCGCGTCTGGACCGGGGCCTTCACCCTGTCGGCGAACACCCGGGACGAGCCTACGCGCGTCACCGGGTTCGCTCATTCCTGCGGGTGTTCACCGCCGGCGGACGGGGTCGGCTCAGCCCAGCGACAGCACCACGAGTGCGGTGGTCGCCGCCGTCTCCGCCAGTCCTCCGAACACGTCTCCGGTGACCCCGCCGAAGCGGCGGGTGCAGTGGCGCAGGAGGAGTTCGGCCGCGGCGACGGCGGCGAGGACCGCGAGGACGGCGCGGGCGGCGCGGGCGGGGTCGTACGGGCCGGAGCACGCCCCCGCCGCGCCGGCCGCCGCCAGCACGGCGAGCAGCACGGCCAGCGCCCCGTTCCTCGGCACCACCCCGGCGACCGCCGCCCCGAGCCCCTCCGGGCGGGCGGCCGGCACCCCGGTGCGGGCGGCCAGGGTCAGCGCCAGCCGGGCGGCGGTCGCCGAGACGACGGCGGCCAGCACGCCCCGGGCCCACGAGTCGCCGTACGCCTGGGCCAGCGCGGCCACCTGCGCGAACAGCGCGAAGACGAGGGTGATGACCCCGAACGGCCCGATGTCCGACTGCTTCATGATCCGCAGCGCGTCCTCGGCGGGCTTGCCGCTGCCGAGACCGTCGGCGGTGTCGGCGAGCCCGTCGAGGTGCAGGCCACGGGTGAGCGCGGCCGGTACGGCGGCGGTGGCGACGGCCGCGAGGAGGGCGCCGGCGCCGAGGAACAGCAGCAGGGTGCCGAGCGCGGCGGCGCACAGGCCGACCGCGAGTCCGGCCAGCGGGGCGCACAGCATGCCGCCGCGTGCCGCCGCGCGGTCCCAGCGGGTCACCGGCACCGGGAACACGGTCAGGGTGCCGAAGGCGAAGCGCAGGCCGTCCGGCCAGGGGGTCGCGGAAGATGCGGGCATCGGCGCAGGCTACCGGTCGCCCGGCCGGGACCGTCCCCTCGGCCGGGCGCCAAGGGCGGGGATAAAGTGCGCACATGGGGCATTGGCTGCAGCGGAACATCATCGAGCCGGGGAAGCTCCCGCTGCTGCTCGCCCTCGGCGCGTTCGTCCTCACCTTCGTGGTGACCCGGGTGATCACCCGGCTGATCCGGGCGGGCAAGGGGCCCTTCGGCAACGTGGAGGCGGGCGGGCTGCACATCCACCACGTGGTCCCCGGTGTGCTGCTCACCGTCGTCGGCGGCTTCGCTTCCGTGGCCAGCGACCGGCACGGCTTCGGCGGGGCGCTCGCCGCCGTCCTCTTCGGCATCGGGGCGGGGCTGGTGCTGGACGAGTTCGCGCTGATCCTGCACCTGGACGACGTCTACTGGAGCGCGGAGGGCCGCAAGAGCGTCGAGGTCGTCGTGCTGACCGCCGCCCTGGTCGGTCTGGTGCTGGCCGGCTTCTCGCCGTTCGGCGTCAACGGCACCTCCCAGCAGGAACTGCAGGGCCGGTCCACCGTGATCAGCGGCGTCGTCGTGAACTTCCTCTTCTCGGTCATCTCCCTCAGCAAGGGCAAGACCCGCGTCGCGGTCTTCGGTGTGATCGTGCCCCTGATCGCCCTGGTCGGTGCCCTCCGGCTGGCCCGCCCCGGCTCGCCCTGGGCCCGCCGCTTCTACGGCCACCGTCCGCGCGCCCGCGCCAAGGCCGCCCTGCGCGCCTACCGCCACGACCGCCGCTGGACCAGACCCCGTCGCGTCCTCCAGGACTGGATCGGCGGCAAACCCGACCCCGGCCCGGCCCGCCTGCCCGACGGCCGCCGCTGAGGGTTCAGGACCGGAGCGGGGGCAGGCCGGATCCGGGGCCGGCGTGTCTGCGGGGGAGGAGGTAGGGGTATCTGTGCCGCAGTGCCGTCAGCAGGCACAGCGATCCCACCGCCATCAGCGCGGCCAGGTGCTCCTTGCCCGCCAGGTTCTCCTTGACCAGTACCTCGACCACCATGGACGCGGTCACCGCGCCGGCCGTCGCGTACGCGCCGTACCGCCAGGCCACGAAGACGGCGAGCCCCACCACGGCCGCCGACGGACCGGTGTCCACCACCTGCGCGTCCGTCCACGGCAGCCCGAACGGAGCGTGCCGGCCGAGATCGATGCCCACGCGCGCGTACAGCGTCCCGGCGAGCGTGGCGACGTACGCGATCCCCAGGGTCCGCCACCAGCCCAGGCACACCTCGGCGACGCCGAACACGAACAGGACCTGCGCCAGGGCCCCCCACACGGGCAGGTCGAGCGCCGGCACGAACAGCGACAGGGGGGTGCGCAGCAGGGCCAGCCACAGCGGGTCCTCGGCCCGTACGGCGCCCAGGTTCTGCACGAACCGGTACCCCCACGGCTCGTTCTGCACGAACTGCAGCACCGCGGTCAGGCACACCACCGCGACCGTCATCGGGAGCGCCCCCAGGCGCCGCTTGAGGAGGGGCTCGCGTGCGGTGACGTACAGCAGCCCCCACTCGGCGCGGGCCCAGTGGGCGAGGGTCTTCATCAAGCGGTCCTCATCGGTGCGTCTCCAGGTGCCTGCGGTGCAGCCACTTCGGCAGCCCCGGCGCCTCCAGGAAGCCCTCCGCGCGGGCCGAGGCCAGGCCGATGCGCGGCAGGTCCGCGCTCTTCTCGAAGAGCAGGAACCGGGGCTCCCAGATGGGCCGGTACTTTGCGTTGGCGCGGTACAGCGACTCGATCTGCCACCACCGTGAGAAGAAGCTGAGCAGCGATCGCCACAGCCTCAGCACCGGCCCGGCGCCGAGGCGTGCGCCACGTTCGAAGACCGACCTGAACATCGCGAAGTTGAGCGAGACCTGCGTGATCCCGATCTCCGCGGAGCGCCGCAGCAGCTCGATGACCATGAACTCCATCAGCCCGTTGTCGGACTCCCGGTCCCGCCGCATGAGGTCGAGGGACAGCCCGTGCGGCCCCCACGGCACGAAGGAGAGCAGGGCCCGCAGCGCGCCCTCGGCGTCCGTGCACTCCAGCATCACGCACTGCCCGTCCGCCGGGTCCCCGAGCCGCCCCAGCGCCATGCTGAAGCCGCGCTCGGTCGCCCCGTCCCGCCAGTCGTCCGCGCGCTCGACCAGGTACGTCATCTCGTCCGCCGGGATGTCCTCGTGCCGTCGGATGCGCACCTGGTACCCGGCCCGCCGCACCCGGTTGTGGGCCTGGCGGACGGTGCGCATCGCCCTCCCCTCCAGGGTGAACTCCGCCAGCTCCACCAGCGCCTCGTCACCGAGTTCCAGCGCGTCCAGACCGTGCCGCGCGTACACGGTCCCGGCCTCCTCGCCCGCCCCCATGACCGCCGGGATCCAGCCGTGCGCCCGCGCCTCGGCCAGCCACGGCGCGATCGCCCCCGGCCACGCCTCCGGATCGCCCAGCGGATCCCCGGAGGCCAGGCTGACCCCGCCGACCACCCGGTAGGCGACCGCCGCCTTCCCGGTCGGCGACCACACCACGCTCTTCTCCCGGCGCAGCGCGAAGTACCCGAGCGAGTCCCGCTCGCCGTGCCGCTCCAGCAGCACCCGCAGCCGTTTCTCGTCGTCCTCGGTGAGCGGGTCGACGGCCCGCCGGGAGCGGAAGGCGGCGTACAGGACGGCGAGCACCAGGAGCGTGGAGAGCGCGTTGACGGCGACATCCACCCAGTTGGGTGAGTCGATACCCGGGAAGTGGGAGTCGTCCGGCGCCACCGACACCAGCCGCAGGGTGCCGTAGTGCCAGCGCTCCAGGAAGGTCGAACGCCCCGCGTCCGGTGCCTGGTTGGTCACCGTCACCAGCAGCGCGGCCAGCAGCGAGGCGAGCAGTCCGCCGCCGACGGCGACCGTGGCGGCGAGCCGGGGGTTGGACCGGTCGCCCTTGGCGTAGAACTCCCGGCGCCCGACCAGCAGCGCGCCGACGAAGGCCGCCGTCAGCACCAGCGAGATCCAGTTCTGTGCCGACTGCCGGATCTCGGGGAAGGCCATGGCGAAGGCGAACAGGGCGAGGAACGCCCCGCTGAACACCAGGTTGAGGATCCATGCGGCCCGCTTGCGGCGCCGCATGGTGATCGCCAGGAACGCGGTGAACACGCCCGGGGCGAAGCCGGCCGTCAGCAGGTACGGCGTGAACAGGTTCTCCTGGTTGTGGCGGCGCACGTCCTGCCCGAGGGAGACCCACACCGCACTGAGGAAGTTGATGAAGGCGACGGCCCGCAGATACCAGACGGCGAAGGCGGCGGCCCGTCGCCCGGGGGCATCGCGGCGGGCCGGATCGTCTTCCTTTTCAGCAGCAATTCGGGCATCTCCCATGAGGGAGGATCATATGGCGCGGTACCGACCAACCACGCTTTCCCGGCCGGGCCGACCATGCCGACTATTCCGCCCCTGTTGACCCTTCCGGCTCCCCGGCAGGCCCCTCCGGCGTCCCGGAGTCCTCCGGCTTCTCCGCCTGTTCTGCCTGTTCCGGCTTCTCGGGAAGCTCCGCGGCCAGCGCGGCGGCGGCCCGCACCAGCGGCAGTGCGAGCAGCGCGCCCACGCCCTCGCCGACCTTCACCCCCTGGTCCAGCAGCGGCTCCAGCGCCATCCGATCGAGGGCCTTCGCCTGTCCAGGTTCACCGCTGTCGTGCCCCGCCAGCCACCAGTCCGGCGCCCGGAACGCGACCCGCTGCGCGACCAGCGCGCACGCGGACACCACCACCCCGTCCAGGATCACCGGCAGCTTGCGCACCGCGCACTGCAGCAGGAACCCGGTGATCGCCGCGAGATCGGCCCCGCCCACGGTCGCCAGCAGCTGCAGCTGGTCCCCGAGGACCGGCCGGGCCCGGCGCAGCGCGTCCCGGATGGCGGCGCACTTGCGCATCCACGCCAAATCGTCGATGGCGAGGCCGCCCCGCCCGGTCACCACCGAGGCGTCGGTCCCGCACAGCGCGGCGACCAGGACCGCCGCCGCCGTGGTGCCGCCGACGCTGATGTCGCCGAGCACCACCAGATCCGTACCGGAGTCGGCCTCCTCGTCGGCGACGGCGACGCCCGCGCGAAAGGCCGCCTCGGCCTCCTCGGGCGTCAGCGCGTCCTCGACGTCGATACGACCGCTGCCGCGCCGCACCCGGTGCCGTACGACCTCCTCGGGAAGCGTCGCGGGGTCGCAGTCCAGGGCCATGTCCACCACCCGCACGGGCACCCCGAGCCGGCGCGCCAGCACCGACACCGGGCTCGCGCCCTCCAGGACCGCCCGCACCAGCTCCCCGGCGCTGCCCGCGGGCCGCGCCGAGACGTCGAGGCCGGCGATGCCGTGGTCACCGGCGAAGAGCACGAGCCGTGGCCGTTCGAGGGGTCGTACCGGTACGGCGCCCTGTGCGGCGGACAGCCACTCACCCAGGTCGTCGAGGCGCCCCAGCGACCCGGGCGGCACGATCCGACCCGCCCGGCGCGCCTCGGCGTCACGGCGCACCCCGCCGTCCGGGCGCTCGATGAGATCGGTGAAGTCGTCGAGATTAAGCGAGCTCATTCGCCGAACAGTACCGGCAGCGATCGAACAGTTCCGCGCCACATCGCCACCACACCGTCACGAGGTCTTTGCGTCCAAGATCGGCATCCCATACGTTCCGCTTTGCAGCGGAATGTCGCACAGGGAGCCGTCCATGCAGCCCTCGCAGCCCTCGCCCCCCACCCCGCCCTCCGGCACACCGGCCACCGACCCGTTCCACGAGCCGCGCCGCGAGACCTGCCCCTGGTGCGGCTCCGGACGCCTGCGCACCCGGCTGCGCACGCCCGACCTGCTCCGCCACGCGCCGGGCACGTTCGTCGTCGACGAGTGCCGCGACTGCGCCCACTGCTTCCAGAACCCCCGGCTGACGGCGGAGGGACTCGCCTACCACCAGCGGGACTTCACGGCCGGCCGCCTGGAGCACCTCGCCGAGCGCATCCTCGCCGCCCGGACCGGCCGCCGGTATCACGAGGCCGTGGCCCGCGGACTGCTCGGGCTGCCGGAGCCGGAGAGCTGGCTGGACGTCGGCACCGGCCACGCCTACTTCCCGGAGACCGCCCGGGAGTTCTTCCCGTACACGTCCTTCGACGGCCTGGACCCCACCCCCCGGGTGGACCGGGCCCGCGAGGCCGGCCGCATCGAGGAGGCCCACCGCGGCCACCTCACCAGCCCGGGGATGCAGGCCCGGCTGCGCTCCCGCTACGACGTGGTCAGCATGTTCCACCACCTGGAACACACCCGCGACCCGCGCGCCGAACTCCGCGCCGCACTCGCCGTGCTGCGCCCCGGCGGGCACCTCCTCGTCGAAGTCCCCGACCCGGCCAGCGCGTTCGCCACGCTGCTGGGCAGATGGTGGCTGCCCTACGGCCAGCCCCACCACCCGCACCTGATGCCGCCGGCCAACCTCCGCGCGGAACTGGAGTCCCAGGGCTGCGAGATCCTCGCCACCGACCGCAGCTCCCCGCACATCCCCTACGACCTCTCGGCGGCCCTCTCCCTGGCCCTGACCCATACCCTGCCGAGGAGCTGCGTCCGGCTGGGCGCCCCCGCGGTGGCCGCGGTGGCGGTCCTGGACCACGCGCTGGCCCCGCTGTGCCGCCGCACCCGCTTCTCCAACGGGTACCGCGTCCTGGCCCGCAAGGCGGCCCACGGCTGAGCCGGGGCCTCACCCCCGCAGCGGCAGCGCCTGCCCCGCCACCACCAGCAGCACCTGCTCGCACTCGCCCGCGACGGCCGCGTTCAGCCGCCCCAGCTCGTCCCGGTACCGCCGCCCGGACGCGGTGGCCGGCACGATCCCCGAGCCCACCTCGTTGGAGACGAGCACCACGGTCCGCCGGGCGGCCCGCACCGCCGCCGTCAACTCCCGCACCCGCTCCCGCAGGGCCCGTTCGCCACCCGACGCCCACTCCACGTCGTCCCAGGCCCCGACGGAGTCCATCGCGTCGGTCAGCCACAGCGACAGACAGTCGATCAGCACCGGCGGGCCCTCCTCGGCCAGCAGGGGCACCAGGTCGCAGGTCTCCGCCGTCTGCCAGGACCCGGGCCGCCGTTCCCGGTGCGCGGCCACCCGGGCCGCCCACTCGCCGTCCCCGTTGCGGGCCCCGCCCGTCGCCACGTAGAGCACACCGGGGAACGCCTCCAGCCGACGCTCGGCCTCCACCGACTTCCCCGACCGCGCCCCGCCCAGCACCAGCGTCCTGCGCGGCACGTCCGGCACCTCCTCGTAGGCCCCCACCACCAGCGTCGTACCGTCCGGTACCGCCCGCGCCCCGGCCGCCGCCAGCCGGCGCCGCAACTCCGCGCCCCGCGGCACGTCGTGGTCGAGGTGGACGGCGAGCACGTCCGTCGTCGGACCGACCGAGCCGACCGCCCGCAGCCGGGCCAGTGCGTCCGGCCGCCCCACGACGTCCGCGAGGACCATGTCGTACGTCTCCGCCGACCCGTGCTCCAGACCGGCCGGCGCCCCGCCCGGCGGCAGGTACAGCAGCCGCTGGCCGTCCGGCCCGGTCACCGCGTACCCGGTGCCGCCCGCGTCCATCGCCACCGCCCGCACCCGATGCCCGGTCAGCAGCGCCAACTCCCGGCCGTCCGGCACCCGGCCCGGCTGCGGCAGCCCGGCGGGCACCTCCACGGCGGGGCCGTCGTGCGGATGCGAGAGCAGCACCTGGCGTACCCCGCCCAGCGAATGCCCCGACCGCGCCGCCGCGAACGCCGCGCCGGGGGTCAGGTCAAGCAGCAGCGCCCCGTCCACCAGCAGCGCGGTGGCCGCCCGCGCGTCGGGCCCCAGCGCGGTCGCGCAGACGGCGCAGGGACAGTCGGAGCGGGGGAGTCCCGCGGGGGCACCGGTGCCGAGCAGAGTCAGTTCCACGGACCCGATTTTCGCTCGTCCCCGGGTGTCCCTGCAGGTCTTGCGCATCCGACTAGGCTTCTCGGCCAGGAGACGGACCAAGATCCGACTCCTGCTGTGCAGTGTGTTCACACCAGGGAGGCGTGCATGACGGCATGGACGTGGCGGTTCGAGAAGACCGACGGGACGGAGGTCCAGCCCGCGGTCCAGCCCGAGGAGTTCACCACGCAGGGGGATGCCGAGTCCTGGATCGGCGAGCACTGGAAGGCGCTGCTGGAGGGCGGCGCGGACCAGGTGCGGCTCTTCGAGGAGACCACGGAGATCTACGGGCCGATGAGCCTGCGCGCCGAAGAGGCGTGACCGGCGCCGACGGATCGAGGAGGGGTACGGACCCGGGGCGCGTCGCCGGAGCCGTACCCCTCCTCACTGCTCGCCGAGGGTGACCGCCGCCGTCTTCTGGTCACCGTTGCGGGTGAACGTCACCGTCGTCCGCTGTCCCGGCCGGTCCGCCGCCAGCGCCTCGGAGAGCGAGGTGATGGTGGTGACGGGGGTCTTGCCCAGCCGGGTGATGATGTCGCCGGGCCGGATGCCCGCCTCGTCGGCCGCGCCACCGCCCTTGACGCTCACCACGGCGACACCGGCCGGCTGGAAGTTGTCGTCCACGAAGGTACGGCCGGTGACACCGAGCGCGGCCCGCCCCGAGTCGACCACCCTGCCGTGCTCGACGATCTGACCGGCGATCGCCTTCACCGTCGACGCCGGGATCGCGAACCCGATGCCCGGTGCCGCGCTGCCCCCGAGGTCCGGGTCGGTGGCGGCGAGCGTCGGGATGCCGATGACCTGTCCGTCGAGGTTGACCAGGGCGCCGCCGCTGTTGCCGGGGTTGATGGCGGCCGAGGTCTGCACCATGTTGGCGATGGTGGCCCCGGTACCACCGCCCGCCCGGCCCTCGCTGACGGTCCGTCCGGTCGCCGAGACGATGCCCTGCGTCACGCTGGAGGACAGCCCGAGCGGGGATCCCATGGCGAGCACGATCTGTCCGACCTGGACCTTCTGGGATTTCCCCAGGGAGGCCGCCCGGAGCCCGCCGGGGACCCTGTCCAGCCGGACGACGGCGAGGTCCTGCTCCGGGTAGCTGTACACCAGGCTCGCGGTCAGCGCCTCCTCGCTGTTGGCGGTGGTCACCTTGAAGCTCCGGTCGGACCCGACCACGTGCGCGTTGGTGACGACGTCGCCCTTGCCGTCGAACACCACCCCCGAGCCCAGGCCACCGCCGGCCTGGATCTGCACCACCGAGGGCAGCACGTCCTTGATCACCTTCTGGTACTGGCTCTGCAGGTCGCCCGCGGCCGCCGGTGCGGCGACCGCCGCCCGGGCGGCGGTGTCGTCCTTCGAGGGAGGGGCGGGCCGGGACCCGGGACCGTCGCAGCCGGACGCCGTCAGGGCGCAGCAGCCGACCGAGGTGAGGGCGGCGACCGTCCGGAGGGCACGGGTACGAGGAGCGTCCATGCCCCGAGTCTCACCTCGGGGGAAAGCCCCGGCTTGCGGAGCACACCCGAACGAGGCTGAGCCGTCCGGCCGCGGCGCGGCCCGGATCGCCCGGCGTGCTCAGCCGCGGACCCCGCACAGATGCAGCAGTGCCGCCACCGCGCGGTACGGATCCGTCCGTCCGGCCCGTTCCTCGGCGGCCAGCAGCGTCTCCAGGCCGTCCGGGATCTCCGCGTCGTCCGCCGCCGTGTCGGTGAACAGCCGTACCCCGTACCAGGCGTGCAGCGGCGCGCCGATGCCGGCGAGGGTGGCGGTGAGCGTGTCCAGACGGTCGGCGCGGACGTCGAGGCCCAGACGGTTGTGGTAGGCCGTGGTGTCGAAGGCGGCGAGCGCGCCCGCCCAGTCCCCGGCGAGCCCCGGCCGCATGGCCAGCGCGTCCCCGTTGCGCACCAGCAGCGACAGCAGTCCGCCCGGCGCGAGCATCCGGGCCAGCCCGGCCAGCAGGGGATCCGGCTCCTCGACGTACATCAGCACACCGTGGCAGAGCACCACGTCGAAGCTGCCCGGCAGGAAGTGCACGCCGGTGTCCCGCCCGTCGCCCTGCACCAGCCGGACCCGCTCCCGGATGCCCTCCGGCTCCGCGGACAGCGCCCGGCGGGCCGCCGCGATCATCGTCACGTCCTGCTCGACCCCGGTGACCTGGTGTCCGGCGCGGGCCAGGCGCAGTGCCTGGGTGCCCTGGCCCATCCCCACGTCGAGCACCCGCAGCCGCTGCCCGACCGGGAACCGGCCCGCTATCTGCTCGTCCAGCTGCCGGGCGACCAGCTCCTGCCGTACGACATCACGCAGCCCGCCCAGCCCGTTCAGCCAGGCCTTGGCCACGCCCCCGGAGAAAGAAGCTGCGCTCAGGGCCGCTCTCCGCGCTTGACCTGCGGCTTCGGCAGGCGGAGCCGGCGCATCTGGAGGGACCGCATCAGCGCGTAGGCGACCGCGCCGCGCGTGTTCTGGTCCGGGAAGCGCTCCTTGAGGCGCTTCCGCAGCCGGATGCCGCTGACGGCCGCGTCCAGCACGATCAGCACGATCACCAGGGCCCACAGCAGCAGGGCGAGGTTCTTGACCGCGGCCACGTTCACCACGCTCATCACCAGGATGACCACGGCGAGCGGCAGGAAGAACTCCGCCACGTTGAAGCGGGAGTCCACCCAGTCGCGGGCGAACTTGCGCACCGGACCCTTGTCGCGGGCCGGCAGGTACCGCTCGTCGCCGCCGGCCAGTGCCTGGCGCTGCCGCTCCAGGGCCTGGCGACGGTCCTCGCGCTGACGCTTGGCCGCGTCCTTGCGGTTCGTCGGGGTCGCGGCGACGCTGCGGCGCTGGGACTGGGCCTCACTGCGCTTGGGCGTGGGCCTGCCCTTGGGGGCCTGCGGGTCACGGGGCTGCTTGGAGTCGGTCACCGCCGCCTTGGCGGCGGGGGCCTTCTCTTCCTTGGCACGGCTACGGAACACAAAACCCAAGGGTACGGGGTGCGAGGGTGTGGACCCCAGCCCCGTGGGGAACGATCCGGCAACGCCAGTCGTCTGTAGGGGGACAGAGGGGACGATGCAGACGGTTCGTCCGGCGGTCACCCGGGGGCCCACCCCGAGGACCACCTACTCCCTGGGCGGGAGCGGTGCCGTACGCAGTCGTCCTTGGGGATGAGCGCATCACTCCCCGAACAGTGCGGTAATGGATGCGGGGCCCGTACTGTGGGTTCTGCAGCAGGAACTGTGAGCTGGAGTCCGTCAGAAGGGGGCGCGCGAAGCCCATGAGCGGTGTCATGAAGCGTATGGGGATGATCTTCCGCGCGAAGGCGAACAAGGCCCTTGACCGGGCCGAGGACCCGCGCGAAACCCTCGATTACTCGTACCAGAAGCAGTTGGAACTGCTCCAGAAGGTCCGCCGCGGCGTCGCCGACGTGGCCACCTCGCGCAAGCGCCTGGAACTGCAGCTCAACCAGCTCCAGTCGCAGTCCTCCAAGCTGGAGGACCAGGGCCGCAAGGCGCTCGCGCTGGGCCGTGAGGACCTGGCCCGCGAGGCGCTCTCCCGTCGCGCCGCCCTCCAGCAGCAGGTCACGGACCTGGAGACGCAGCACTCCACCCTCCAGGGCGAGGAGGAGAAGCTCACCCTCGCGGCCCAGCGCCTCCAGGCCAAGGTGGACGCCTTCCGTACCAAGAAGGAGACCATCAAGGCCACCTACACCGCCGCCCAGGCCCAGACCCGCATCGGCGAGGCCTTCTCCGGCATCTCCGAGGAGATGGGCGACGTGGGCCTGGCCATCCAGCGCGCCGAGGACAAGACGCAGCAGCTCCAGGCCCGGGCCGGGGCCATCGACGAACTGCTCGCCTCCGGCGCCCTGGACGACCCGACCGGCATGGCCAAGGACGACATCGCCGCCGAGCTGGACCGGCTCTCCGGTGGTACGGATGTAGAGCTGGAACTCCAGCGGATGAAGGCGGAGCTGGCCTCGGGTTCGTCCCAGCAGGCGATCGAGGGCGGTGCCGGGCAGGCGCGGCCCCAGCAGCAGCCGCAGGACACCCCGCGCTTCGACAAGCAGTAGGACGAGGCGAGCGGCAGGACAAGGCGAGCGGCAGGACAAGGCGAGCAGCGGACAGGAAGCGGCAGCCCGGGCGCCGCGGCCGAGCCTGGAGGGCGACATGGCCGACATGGTCGTACGGATCATGGGGGAGGGGCAGGTGAGGCTGGCCGACAGCCACCTCGCCGAACTGAACAGGCTGGACGACGAACTGCTCGCCGAGATTAAGGGCGGCGACGGCCCCGCGTTCCGCCGTACCTTCCAGGCACTCCTGGCCAGGGTCCGCGACCTGGGCGAGCCACTGCCCGACGACTCCCTGGAGCCCTCCGACCTCATCCTCCCGTCGCCCGACGCGACGCTGGAGGAGGTCCGGGACCTGCTGAGGGACGACGGACTGATCCCGGGCTGAGCGACCGGGCAGCCCCTGGGGGTGGCGTCCGCGGGGACGTACTGTTCCCTACGTGAGCACTCTGGACCGCGCCCGCTGCCGGCTCAAGGCGCATCCCCTCGCCCTGGACGCGGCCCTCGCCGCCGGCGTGCTGGTGTGCATGATCGTCGGGTCGTTCGTGACCCCCCAGGGGGCCCGGGGCGACCACGGGGTCAGCTGGGGCGTCCGCTCGCCCGATCCGCTCGGCCTGGTGCTCATCACCGTGGGCGCCGCCGCGCTCGTGTACCGCCGCAACGCGCCGAGGACGGTCCTCGCCGTCACCGGCACCGTCTCCCTGATCGAGAGCGTCACCGGAGATCCGCGCGCCCCGGTCGCCATGACCGCCGTCGTCGCCCTCTACACCGTCGCCTCGACCACCGACCGCACCACCACCCTGCGCGTCGGCCTGCTCACCATGACCGTGCTGACCGGCGCCGCCATGCTCGCCGGCCCGCTGCCCTGGTACGCGCAGGAGAACCTCGCCATCTTCGCCTGGACCGGGATCGGCGCCACCGCCGGGGACGCCGTCCGCAGCCGGCGTGCGGTCGTCCAGGCCATCCGCGAACGCGCCGAACGCGCCGAACGCACCCGCGAGGAGGAGGCCCGCCGCCGGGTCGCCGAGGAACGCCTGCGCATCGCCCGCGACCTGCACGACGTCGTCGCCCACCACATCGCCCTGGTCAACGTGCAGGCCGGGGTCGCCGCCCACGTCATGGACAAGCGCCCCGACCAGGCCAAGGAGGCCCTCGCCCACGTACGCGAGGCCAGCCGCTCGGCGCTCAACGAACTGCGCGCCACCGTCGGCCTGCTCCGCCAGTCCGGCGATCCCGAGGCCCCCACCGAACCCGCCCCCGGCCTCAGCCGCCTGGAGGAACTCGCCGGCACCTTCCGCAACGCCGGGCTCCGGGTCGAGGTCGCCCGCGCCGACCAGGGCACCGAACTTCCCGCCGCCGTCGACCTGGCCGCCTACCGGATCATCCAGGAAGCCCTCACCAACGTGCAGAAGCACGTCGGCACCGAGGCCAGGGCCGAGGTCAGCGTCGTACGCGTGGGACCGAACGTCGAGGTCACCGTCCTCGACGACGGCTCCGGAGAGGACCGCGCCGCCGGCACCGGCGGCGGGCACGGGCTGCTCGGCATGCGCGAGCGGGTCACCGCCGTCGGCGGCACCCTCACCACCGGTCCCCGCTACGGCGGCGGATTCCGCGTGCATGCGATCCTGCCGGTCAAGACCAAGCCCCGCACCCCCGCCCCGGGAGAGCCCGTATGACGATCCGCGTCCTGCTCGCCGACGACCAGGCACTCCTGCGCAGCGCCTTCCGGGTGCTGGTCGACTCCGAGCCCGACATGGAGGTGGTCGGCGAGGCCTCCGACGGCGCCCAGGCGCTGCTGCTGACCAAGGAGCGGCGGGCCGACGTCGTCCTCATGGACATCCGGATGCCCGGCACCGACGGCCTCGCCGCCACCCGTCTGATCAGCGCGGACCCGTCCCTCGGCCATGTCCGGGTGGTCATCCTGACCACCTTCGAGGTCGACGACTACGTGGTCCAGGCCCTGCGCGCGGGCGCCTCCGGCTTCCTCGGCAAGGGCAGCGAGCCCGAGGAACTGCTGAACGCCATCCGGGTCGCCGCCGGCGGTGAGGCACTGCTGTCCCCGACCGCCACCAAGGGCCTGATCGCCCGCTTCCTGGCCCAGGGGGACGCCGACGCCGACCGTGACCCGGCCCGCTCCGAACGGCTCGGCGCGCTCACCGGCCGGGAGCGCGAGGTGCTCGTGCAGGTCGCCGGCGGCCACTCCAACGACGAGATAGCCGAGCGCCTCGAAGTGAGCCCGCTGACCGTGAAGACGCACGTCAACCGGGCCATGGCCAAGCTGGGCGCCCGCGACCGGGCCCAGCTCGTGGTGATCGCCTACGAGTCCGGGCTGGTACGCCCGCGGACGGACTGACCGCCACCGCGTCCCGGACAGCGGCCGGGTCCGCCACGAGACCCGGCCCCCGCGTAAGCGATTTACGGCAGCGCCAGCATCCGCTCCAGCGCCAGCTTCGCGAACGCCTCCGTCTCCTGGTCGACCTCGATGCGGTTGACCAGGTTGCCCTCGGCCAGCGACTCCAGCGTCCAGACCAGGTGCGGGAGGTCGATGCGGTTCATGGTCGAGCAGAAGCAGACCGTCCGGTCCAGGAAGACGATCTCCTTGCCCTCGGGTGCGAAACGGTTCGCCAGGCGGCGGACCAGGTTCAGCTCCGTGCCGATCGCCCACTTGGAGCCAGCCGGAGCCGCCTCCAGCGCCTTGATGATGTACTCGGTCGAGCCGACGTAGTCGGCGGCGGCCACGACCTCGTGCCTGCACTCCGGGTGGACGAGGACGTTCACGCCGGGGATGCGGGCGCGCACGTCGTTCACCGAGTCCAGGCTGAAGCGGCCGTGGACCGAGCAGTGGCCGCGCCACAGGATCATCCTCGCGGCGCGCAGCTGCTCGGTCGTCAGGCCGCCGTTCGGCTTGTGCGGGTTGTAGACCACGCAGTCGTCCAGGGACATGCCCAGGTCGCGGACGGCGGTGTTGCGGCCCAGGTGCTGGTCCGGCAGGAAGAGGACCTTCTCGCCCTGCTCGAACGCCCACTCGAGGGCGTTCCTCGCGTTCGACGAGGTGCAGATCGTGCCGCCGTGCCTGCCGGTGAACGCCTTGATGTCCGCCGAGGAGTTCATGTACGACACCGGGACCACCTGCTCGGCCACCCCGGCCTCGGTCAGCACGTCCCAGCACTCCGCCACCTGTTCGGCGGTGGCCATGTCGGCCATCGAGCAGCCGGCCGCCAGGTCGGGCAGGACCACCTTCTGGTCGTCGGAGGTCAGGATGTCCGCCGACTCGGCCATGAAGTGCACACCGCAGAAGACGATGTACTCGGCCTCCGGGCGCGCGGCCGCGTCCCGGGCCAGCTTGAAGGAGTCGCCCGTGACATCGGCGAACTGGATCACCTCGTCGCGCTGGTAGTGGTGGCCGAGCACGAAGACCTTGTCGCCGAGCTTCTCCTTGGCCGCGCGGGCGCGCTCGACCAGGTCCGGGTCGGACGGCGAGGGCAGGTCACCGGGACACTCGACGCCCCGCTCGCTCTTCGGGTCGGCCTCGCGGCCGAGCAGCAGCAGGGCGAGCGGAGTCGGCTGTACGTCGAGCTCCTGGGTCTGGGCGGTGGTCACGACACGCACCCTTTCTGTTCTGCGGGAGTGCTTTTCGTCGAATTGACGCTATCTATCATAAACGCTTCACGTCAGTTTGACGATGCCCATAGCGTCGGTGTGACGTGAATCCCGGCGGCCCCGCCCGTCGGCCGCTGCCGAAGCGCACGGCCGTGTGCGAGCATGAAGGAACAGGAAAAAACGCGAAAACGCGAATGCCCGGCCCGGAATGAATCCGCGGACGCGCCGGTTGCACTCGTCGGCAAGCAGTCTCCGTACAACCCGGGAGAGATGTAGATGTCCGTATCGGACGAGACCAGCACCGTCACCGACGGCATCATCCTGTCCGACGCCGCCGCGGCGAAGGTCAAGGCCCTGCTCGACCAGGAAGGCCGTGACGACCTGGCCCTGCGCGTCGCCGTTCAGCCCGGCGGCTGCTCCGGCCTGCGCTACCAGCTCTTCTTCGACGAGCGCTCGCTCGACGGCGACGTCGTCAAGGACTTCGGCGGCGTCAAGGTCGTCACCGACCGCATGAGCGCCCCGTACCTGGGCGGCGCGTCCATCGACTTCGTGGACACCATCGAGAAGCAGGGCTTCACGATCGACAACCCGAACGCGACGGGCTCCTGCGCCTGCGGCGACTCCTTCAGCTGAGTCGTCCGGCCGGGCCGGCCGGAGAACACGGGAAGGCGGCGACCCCTCCGACGGGGCCGCCGCCTTCCTGCGTCGCGTGGCCTAGCGCTGCAGGGGCGAGCCGTGCCGCGCGACCGGGATCCGGGCGCCGTCCGTCCCGACCACCGTCCGGCCGTCCAGCGGCGCGTCCAGCCGTACGGTCTTCGTGTACTGCCGGGCGATCAGGACGCAGATCTTGTCCGGCCACCGTTTCTCGGTCACCGTGAGCGTCACGGTGCCCGAACTCTCCTTCGCCGCCGCCGTGTAGTCGGCGCACACCCCGCCGGTGAACGTCACGCTCAGGTTCCGCCCGTCGGCCGTGTAGCCGTCCACCTTGACGTCCTCGGTCTTCGTCCCACCGGACCCCGGGGAACTCTTCGGCGACGACGGCGACGACTGCGACGACGGCGACGACTGCGCCGGCGGCGTCGGCTGCGACGGCTTCGAGGGGGCCGCCACGTACCTCGGGTCCACCGCCGGATACGCCACCGTGGACAGGCCCCCCGCCTGCGCCCCGCGCACCTCGAACAGCCAGGCCGGCACCAGCGCCTGCCGACCGCCGACCGAGCGCGAGGCCAGCCCGAACACCGCCTTGCCGACGGTGACCGAGCCCGCCGCCGGCGCCGCGGACGCGGGCGGCGCGCCGCACGGCTGCTCCAGCCGGTCCTTGGCCGGCACCGGACTCGTACAGCCGCCGATGCCCATCCGGTGGTCGCCGCGCGGCGCCGCGTTCATCAGCTCCAGCGTCCTCCTCGCCCCCAGAACGGGGTACACGGCTCCCTTCGGCGGCGTCCGCACCATCCCGTGGCCGCCGACCAGCTCGCCCCGCTCGCCGACGGTCAGCCCGGTCGTCCAGCCGTTCGTGGGCAGCCCGCCGACGACCGGGTCCGCGTCGACGACCCGCTGGGCGCCCAGGACCCGGCTCGCGTCGATCTTCGCGTCGTCCTGCCCGAGCGCCTTCAGCACCGGCGCCGCCGTCGTCCGGGCGTCCGCCACGCTCACCGGGGCGCCCGCCGGCGCCATGGGATCGTGGACGCACACGGTCACCTTGCGGCAGTCGTCGGTGCCCGGCGCGTACCGGCTGTACGTCCACAGGCCCGGCGCCTCCCGGTTCACCTGGAGGTTCGCGCCCGCACCGGCGCCGCCCGCCCCGACCCGCCAGACCTGACCGTCGGCCACCGGCGCCCCCTTCAGCCCGAGCGCCCTGGCCAGCCGGGCCACCTCGTCCTTGCCCACCTCGCCCTTCGCCACGTACACCGGCGCCGAGCCGGGCCCGTCCGGGAGCGTGCCCGAGGCCCGGTACGTGACGCCGTACGGATCCGGCTCACCGGGCGCGACGCCGTTCGTACCGGCCGACCAGCCGTCCAGGGCGAGCGGCGGGGGAGTACCGTCCCGGCCCGACGCCGACGGGCTCGTACCGCCGTGGGAGCCGGCCCGCGCCACCAGGTACCCGCCACCGCCCACCAGCAGCACGGCGGCCGCGACCGAGGCGATCACCACCGGGGAACGGCGCCGGGCGGACCGCTCGTCCGCGCCGCCGGGCGTCTCGGCGACCGCGTCGTCGCCGTGGTCGGGTTGCTCGGTGTTCACCGCATCGCTCCTCGCCGTCGTATCCCGTATCCCCCGCGCGGGGGACGGCGATGGGACGCGGGAGGGGAGCGCACGGTTCCCCGGAGCGCGCCGGAGCGCCCCCGGCCGTGGGGCCCGAGGGACGGTTCGGCCGGCGGTTCAGTCGCCGTAGTCCGACATCGCGTCCAGCAGCCGCGCGGACTTCACCGGCACGGTCACCCCGTGGATGAGCGACGGGGACACCGGACGGGACTCGGCGTGCTCCGGCGTCGTCCAGTGCGGGGCCATCCGGGCGCAGTCACCGCGCAGCGACGCCAGGTCGCCGTCCGGTTCCGCCGGAGCTGTGAAGCGGACCTTGAGGTTCGTCATAACCGAACGTTAGACACGCTCGGGCCCGCGAAGAAAGATCTACTATCGGGTAGTTCTGCCGACTTCAGTGGCGGGTCCGGACCGGATAGCGTGGACCGTCACCGGTTAGCGTCAACCGTCAAACTCCCTCCCCGCAGGAGAATCCACGCCGTGCGCATCGCAGTCACCGGCTCCATCGCCACCGACCACCTCATGACCTTCCCCGGCCGCTTCGCCGACCAGCTCGTCGCGGACCAGCTGCACACGGTCTCGCTCTCCTTCCTGGTCGACAACCTGGACGTACGCCGGGGCGGCGTCGGCGCGAACATCGCCTTCGGCATGGGCCAGCTCGGCACCCGGCCCCTCCTGGTCGGCGCCGCCGGCTTCGACTTCGACGAGTACCGCGCCTGGCTGGACCGGCACGGCGTCGACACCGACTCGGTGCGCATCTCCGAGACGCTGCACACCGCCCGCTTCGTGTGCACCACCGACGCCGACCACAACCAGATCGGCTCCTTCTACACGGGCGCGATGAGCGAGGCCCGGCAGATCGAGCTGAAGACCGTCGCCGACCGCGTCGGCGGCCTCGACCTGGTCCTGATCGGCGCCGACGACCCGGAGGCGATGCTCCGCCACACCGAGGAGTGCCGCTCGCGGACCATCCCGTTCGCCGCCGACTTCTCCCAGCAGATCGCCCGCATGAACGGCGACGAGATCCGGATACTGCTGGACGGGGCGACGTACCTCTTCTCCAACGAGTACGAGAAGGGCCTCATCGAGACCAAGACCGGCTGGAGCGACGCGGAGATCCTCGCCAAGGTCGGCCACCGGGTCACCACCCTCGGCTCGCGCGGTGTGCGCATCGAGCGCGTCGGCGAGGACCCGATCGAGGTCGGCTGCCCCGACGAGGAGCGCAAGGCCGACCCCACCGGCGTCGGCGACGCCTTCCGCGCCGGGTTCCTCTCGGGGCTCGCCTGGGGGGTCTCCCTGGAGCGCGCGGCCCAGATCGGATGCATGCTGGCCACCCTCGTGATCGAGACGGTCGGCACACAGGAGTACCAGCTGCGCCGGGCCCACTTCATGGAGCGCTTCACCAAGGCGTACGGCGACGAGGCGGCCGGAGAGGTCCGCGCCCACCTGGGCTGACGCGGCCCGGTCAGGCCAGCCGGCGGACCAGGTACGCCGTACCCCGCTCCGCCGGCTCCTCGCCCGCGTACTCCTGCCCCCGCATCTCGCACCAGGCCGGGATGTCCAGCCGGGCCGCCTCGTCGTCCGACAGCACCCGTACGGTGCCCCCCACCGGCACCTCCCCGATGACCTTCGCCAGCTCGATGACGGGGATCGGGCACCGCTTGCCCAGGGAGTCGACGACCAGTTCCGCCGCCCCCGCCCCGGCCACGGTCTGCGGTGCGGGCGCTCCCGGCTCCTCCCGGATCCCCAGCTTCTCCCGGACCCCCGCCACCACCCCCGGCAGCACCCCGAGGAACCGTTCGACGTCCTCCTCGGCCGTCCCCACCGGCAGCGAAACCCTCACGTTTCCCTCACTCAGCACGCCCATCGCCTTCAGCACATGGCTGGGCGTCAGGGTGCTGCTCGTGCAGGACGACCCGGACGACACGGAGAAACCCCCGCGGTCCAGCTCGTGCAGCAGTGCCTCACCGTCGACATAGAGACAGGAGAAGGTGACGATGCCGGGCAGCCGCCGCTCCGGATCGCCGACCACCTCCACGTCCGGCACCAGCCGCGGCACCCGGGCCCGGATCCGCTCCGTCAGCTCCCGCAGCCGTACCGCCTCCTGGGCCGCCTCGGCCCGCACCGCCCGCAGCGAGGCCACCGCGGCGACGATTGCCGGGATGTTCTCGAACCCGGCCGCCCGCCCCGACTCCCGTTCGTCCACCGGCCCCCGCACCGAGAACCGGACACCCTTGCGCACCACGAGCAGCCCGACCCCGGGCGGGCCGCCCCATTTGCGCGCACTCGCCGTGAGCAGCGACCAGGCCCCCTCGACGGGCCCCCACCCCAGCGACTGCGCCGCGTCCACCAGCAACGGCACCCCTGCCGCCCGGCACGCCTCGGCCACCTCCGCGACCGGCTGCACGGTCCCCACCTCGTGGTTGGCGGACTGGAGACAGGCCAGGGCGGTGTCCGGCCGCAGCCCGGCCGCGTAGACCTGGGCGTCCACCGCTCCGGTCCGGCCGACACCCAACCGGGTGACCGTGCCGCCGTCCGCCTCATGGGCGTCGGCGGCGTGGAGCACCGAGGAGTGTTCGACGGCTGACACGATCAGGTGACGTCCGACCCGGCGGCGCCCGGCCAGCGCCCCCGAGATCCCCGAGTGCGCGGCCCGCGTCCCGGAGGAGGTGAACACCATCTCGTCCGGCCTGCAGCCGACGGCCTCCGCGGCGGCCTCCCGGGAGGCGTCCAGCAGCATCCGGGCCCTGCGGCCCTCGCGGTACAGACGGGCGGGATCCGCCCACCCCTCGTCGAGCGAGGCCAACAGCGCCTGACGGGCGACGGGATGGAGGGGAGCGCCGGACGCGGCGTCGAAGTAGGGCACACGGCAACGGTAGAACTTCCCCCGGGAAGCCGACCCCGGGGGCGCCGGGCCGTGCCGTCGGCGGCCCCGTCGCGGGGCGCGACCAGCCCCGACCGACCCGCACCCGCCAATCCAGCTAACCGCCCCGCCCACAAGGCACCCCTCCCCGCGAACCCCCGGAGGGCGTCGGCTAGGGTTTGGTCCGCATAAACATCCAAACCCCTGCCCGACGCAGGGCGGCGACCGACCAGCGAGAAGGCAGGCCGCAGCCGGCGCGCGGGCGAGACTCTCGGGAAGGCGCTACGTGAGTCCCAACGGCTCCGACCGCTCGCCGCGGCGCCCGATGCGGCGGAAGCTGCTGCAGGCACTGACCGCGGGCCTGGTCCTGGCGACCGCAACCGGTTGCACATACAAGGACTTCCCCCGCCTTGGTATGCCCACCCCGACCACGGAAGAGGCTCCGCGGATCCTCTCCCTGTGGCAGGGCTCCTGGGCAGCCGCGCTCGCCGTCGGCGTGCTGGTGTGGGGCCTGATCCTGTGGAGCGCCATGTTCCACCGGCGCAGCCGCACCAAGGTCGAGGTACCTCCGCAGACCCGGTACAACATGCCGATCGAGGCCCTGTACACGGTGGTCCCGATCATCATCATCTCGGTGCTGTTCTACTTCACGGCCCGGGACGAGACGAAGCTCCTCAGCCTCACCGACAAGAAGCCGGACGTCACGGTCAACGTGGTCGGCTTCCAGTGGAGCTGGGGCTTCAACTACATCGAGCCCGTCGCCGGTTCCACGGGCGACGCGAAGACCGACGCGAACCTGAACGCCATTCCGGACCGGTTCAAGAACGAGTTCCCGGCGAACGCCGGCGGTGTCTACGACGTCGGTACGCCGGGCACGCGGAACCCGCAGACCGGCAACCCCGGTCCGACGCTGTGGCTGCCCAAGGGTGAGACGGTCCGCTTCGTCCTGACCTCGCGTGATGTCATCCACTCCTTCTGGGTGGTGCCGTTCCTGATGAAGATGGACGTCATCCCGGGCCACACCAACGCCTTCCAGGTGACCCCCAACAAGGAGGGCACCTTCCTCGGCAAGTGCGCCGAGCTGTGCGGTGTCGACCACTCCCGGATGCTGTTCAACGTGAAGGTCGTCTCTCCGGCCGCCTACCAGCAGCACCTCAAGGACCTCGTCAAGAAGGGGCAGACCGGTTACATTCCCGCCGGCATCGCGCAGACGAGCCACGAGAAGAACCGGGAGACGAACAACCTGTGAGCATCCTCAACGAACCCCAGGGTGCCGCGGCAGCTGAAGGCGCGTACGCGGACGAGCTGCCGGTCAGGCGCAAGCAGCCCGGCAATGTCGTGGTGAAGTGGCTGACCACCACCGACCACAAGACCATCGGCACGATGTACCTGGTCACGTCGTTCGCGTTCTTCCTGATCGGCGGCGTGATGGCGCTGCTGATGCGTGCCGAGCTGGCCCGGCCGGGCCTGCAGATCATGTCGAACGAGCAGTTCAACCAGGCGTTCACGATGCACGGCACGATCATGCTGCTGATGTTCGCGACGCCGCTGTTCGCCGGTTTCACGAACTGGATCATGCCGCTGCAGATCGGCGCGCCGGACGTGGCGTTCCCGCGGCTGAACATGTTCGCCTACTGGCTGTACCTGTTCGGCTCGTCGATCGCCGTCGGCGGCTTCCTCACCCCGCAGGGCGCGGCGGACTTCGGCTGGTTCGCCTACAGCCCGCTGTCCGACGCGGTCCGCTCGCCGGGCATCGGCGCCGACATGTGGATCATGGGTCTGGCCTTCTCCGGCTTCGGCACCATCCTCGGCGCGGTCAACTTCATCACCACGATCATCTGCATGCGCGCGCCCGGCATGACCATGTTCCGCATGCCGATCTTCGTGTGGAACGTGCTGCTGACCGCCGTACTGGTCCTGCTCGCCTTCCCGGTCCTGGCCGCCGCGCTGTTCGCCCTGGAGGCGGACCGAAAATTCGGCGCCCACGTCTTCGACGCGGCAAACGGCGGAGCCCTGCTCTGGCAACACCTCTTCTGGTTCTTCGGCCATCCAGAGGTGTACATCATCGCCCTGCCGTTCTTCGGCATCATCAGCGAAGTGATCCCGGTGTTCTCCCGCAAGCCGATGTTCGGCTACATGGGCCTGATCGCCGCGACCATCTCCATCGCCGGCCTGTCCGTGACCGTGTGGGCCCACCACATGTACGTCACCGGCGGCGTCCTGCTCCCGTTCTTCTCCTTCATGACGTTCCTGATCGCCGTGCCGACCGGTGTGAAGTTCTTCAACTGGATCGGCACGATGTGGAAGGGCTCGCTGTCCTTCGAGACACCGATGCTCTGGGCCACCGGCTTCCTGGTCACCTTCACGTTCGGTGGTCTGACCGGTGTCATCCTGGCCTCGCCCCCGATGGACTTCCACGTCTCGGACTCGTACTTCGTGGTGGCGCACTTCCACTACGTCGTCTTCGGCACCGTCGTCTTCGCGATGTTCTCCGGGTTCCACTTCTGGTGGCCGAAGATGACCGGCAAGATGCTCGACGAGCGCCTCGGCAAGATCACCTTCTGGACGCTGTTCATCGGCTTCCACGGCACCTTCCTGGTCCAGCACTGGCTCGGTGCCGAGGGCATGCCGCGTCGTTACGCCGACTACCTCGCGGCCGACGGCTTCACCGCCCTGAACACGATCTCGACGATCAGCTCCTTCGTGCTCGGCCTGTCGATCCTGCCGTTCCTCTACAACGTGTGGAAGACGGCCAAGTACGGCAAGCCGGTCGGCGTCGACGACCCGTGGGGCTACGGCCGTTCCCTGGAGTGGGCGACCTCCTGCCCGCCGCCGCGGCACAACTTCCTCACCCTGCCGCGGATCCGCAGCGAATCCCCGGCGTTCGACCTGCACCACCCCGAGATCGCCGCGCTGGAGCAGCTTGAGCACGCCGGTCACGGCAGCGCCGTCGCGGGCAGCAAGGAGGCCGGAAAGTGAAGATCCAGGGCCGGATGTTCGTCTGGCTGAGCGCCTTCATCCTCGTCATGGCGATCGTCTATGGCGTGTGGTCGAAGGAGCCGGCCGGTACCACGGCGCTCTTCCTGGCCTTCGGCCTGAGCATCATGATCGGCTTCTACCTGGGCTTCACCGCCCGGCGGGTCGACGCGGGCGCCCAGGACGACAAGGAGGCCGACGTCGCGGACGACGCGGGCGAGCTCGGGTTCTTCAGCCCGCACAGCTGGCAGCCGCTCGCCCTCGGCATCGGCGGCGCGCTGGCCTTCCTCGGCATCGCCGTCGGCTGGTGGCTGCTGTACTTCTCGGCACCGATCATCATGATCGGCCTGTTCGGCTGGGTCTTCGAGTACTACCACGGTGAGAACCGCACCCAGTAGCACACCCGGTGGCCCACGAGAGCCCGGACACTCCGTCAGGAGGGTCCGGGCTCCCGCCTTTCCCCGGCCCTCGACGCGCCCGTCCCGGCCGGTCCGTCCGTTGGAGCAATGTCCGTCCCTCGTACGAGGTACGTGCCATGCCTATGCGATCGACGCCTCATAGCGTGATCGTATGAACACTCCTCCGCGGACCCGCACCGTCATCGGCTGCACGCTGCTGGTGACCGCCCTCGGCGCGGGCTTCGCCGCCTGCGGTTCCGACGGCAACCCCCTGTCGGACAAGCCGTACGACGCGGCGGACCAGATCTCCTTCAACGGCCCCGCGGAAGGCAAGCGGGCCGACCCGGACAAGCCCCTGGAGGTCACCGCCAAGGACGGCGAGGGGCGCATCACGGACGTCACCGCCCAGGACGCCACGGGGCGCTACGTGGCGGGCGAACTCGCCGCCGACGGCAGCCGGTGGCACAGCACCTCCCCGTTGGCCGCCAACGCCCACTACACGGTCCAGGTCAGTACCGAGGACGACGACGGGGCGCCCGGTCGCAAGGTCCTCAGCTTCGACACCAGCAAGCCGACCACCAAGAAGCGGCTGAACGTCACCTTCGGGCCGGACGCGGGCGAGTACGGCGTGGGACAGCCCATCACCGCCCAGCTCGACCAGGAGGTCAAGGACCGGGCCCAGCGGGCCGTCGTGGAGCGCGCCCTGAGGGTCGACTCCACTCCCGCCGTGCCGGGCGCCTGGTACTGGGTGAGCGGCAAGGAGCTGCACTACCGCCCCAAGGAGTACTGGCCCGTGCACGCCACCGTCCGGGTGCACAGCAACCTGGACGGCGTCCGGGTCGGCGACCGGCTGTGGGGCGCCGGGAGCAAGCCGCTGAAGATCACCACCGGCGACAAGCTGGTGGCCGTCACGGACGCCGCGGCCCACCAGATGACGGTCTACAAGAACGACAAGGAGATCAACCAGATCCCGGTCACCACCGGCAAGCCCGGCTACGAGACCCGCAACGGCGTCAAGGTGATCCTGGCCAAGCAGTACTTCGTACGCATGCGCGGCACCACCGTGGGCATCGCCGAGGGCAGCTCGGACTCGTACGACCTGCCGGTCTACTACGCCACCCGGGTCACCTGGTCGGGCGAGTACGTCCATGCCGCGCCCTGGTCCGTCGGCTCCCAGGGCTACGAGAACGTCAGCCACGGCTGCACCGGCATGAGCACGGGCAACGCGGAGTGGTTCTTCGACACCGTCCGCGAGGGCGACATCGTCAAGGTCGTCAACTCCAACGGCGACCCGATGGAACCGTTCGGCAACGGCTTCGGCGACTGGAACGTCACCTGGGCCAAATGGCGCACGGGCAGTGCGCTGGCCAACGGCAGACCGGACGGTCCGGCCCCGGAGGCGGCGGTGAGACTGCAGCCGGAGAGCGTCTGAGTCCCCTCGGGGACAGCCGGCGAGGGCCGCGGGGGCCGCGGCGCGCACAGCCCCCGCACCCGCGCCCGTCAGGCGCTCAGCAGCCGCTTCTGCCGGAGCAGCGCGGCCAGTGCCCCAGCGAACTCGACGGGGTCGACCGGCAGGGTCACCGCCGCGTCGGCCCGGCTCCAGGTGGCCAGCCACGCGTCCTGCGGCCGCCCCATCAGCAGCAGCACCGGCGGACAGTTGAACACCTCGTCCTTGATCTGCCGGCACATGCCCATGCCGCCCATCGGCACGGCCTCGCCGTCGAGCACGCAGACGTCGATGCCCCCCTTGTCCAGCTCGGCCAGCACCGCGTGCGGCGTCGCACACTCCACGAACTCGACCTGGGGCACGTCCGGAGCCGGCCGACGGCCGGAGGCCAGCCGTACCTGTTCCCGGGTGTTGGAGTCGTCGCTGTAGACCAGCACCGTGGCGGTCGGCTGCATTGTTCCTCCGAGACGTCAGTGTCGTACGGACAGCTGCGAGCAGGGCCGTTCGGGGCGGATGTTACTCCCCTGAACCCCACGTCAGCACTGGTTCGGCAGGCAGCAACACTCCGAACGGCACCCCCCGGAGTGAGGGCGGGATAAGCGACCGACATAATGTCGGTCGTGGCGACAGCAACGACAGTAGAAACCGGGCACGCGCACCCGTCGGTCAACCGGCCGAACCTCACCAGCGTCGGAACCATCATCTGGCTGAGTTCCGAGCTGATGTTCTTCGCGGCCCTCTTCGCGATGTACTTCACCCTGCGTTCGGTGACCGGACCGGATCACTGGAAGACGATGGCGCACGCGCTCAACGTGCCCTTCTCCGCGACGAACACCACGATCCTGGTGCTCTCCTCGCTCACCTGCCAGCTCGGCGTGTTCGCCGCCGAGCGCGGTGACGTGAAGAAGCTCCGGGGCTGGTTCATCGTCACCTTCATCATGGGTGCGATCTTCATCGGCGGTCAGATCTACGAGTACACGGAGCTGGTGAAGAAGGACGGCATCTCGCTGTCCTCCGACCCGTACGGCTCGGTGTTCTACCTGACCACCGGTTTCCACGGCCTGCACGTGACGGGTGGCCTCATCGCCTTCCTGCTGGTCCTCGGCCGCACCTACGCGGCGAAGAGGTTCACGCACGAGCAGGCGACCGCCGCGATCGTCGTGTCCTACTACTGGCACTTCGTCGATGTCGTCTGGATCGGCCTCTTCGCCACGATCTATTTGATCAAGTAGCCGGGACCGCTCCCGCATATCCAGAAGCATCGACGCAGAAGATCCTGACACCGGGGTAATCCGTGAAAAAGCTCTCCGCACGACGACGCCATCCGTTGGCGGCACTCGTCGTCCTACTCCTCGCGCTGGCATGCACCGGGGGGCTGTACGCCGCGTTCGCACCCGCGAGCAAGGCGCAGGCTGATGAAACCTCCCAGTCCCTGACCATCGAGGAGGGCAAGAAGCTCTACTCGGTCGGCTGCGCCAGCTGCCACGGCACCGGTGGACAGGGCTCCTCCGACGGGCCGAGCCTGGTGGGCGTGGGCGCAGCCGCCGTCGACTTCCAGGTGGCCACCGGCCGTATGCCGGCCGCCACCTCGCAGGGTCCGCAGGTCCCGAAGAAGAAGAACATCTACACGCAGGCGGAGATCGACCAGATCGCGGCCTACGTCGCCTCGCTGGGTGCCGGTCCCCAGGTGCCCACCAAGGACCAGTACGGCCCGATGGGCGCCGACGTCGCCAAGGGCGGCGAGCTGTTCCGCACCAACTGCGCCCAGTGCCACAACTTCGTCGGCAAGGGCGGCGCGCTCACCAAGGGCAAGTTCGCGCCGGACCTGTCGGGCGTCGATCCGAAGCACATCTACGAGGCCATGCAGACGGGCCCGCAGAACATGCCGTCCTTCCCCGACACCACCCTGTCGGAGAAGAACAAGAAGGACATCATCGCGTACCTGAACGCGGTCAACGGCGACGAGACGGTGAACCCCGGCGGTCTCGACCTGGGCGGCCTCGGGCCGGTCAGCGAGGGTCTGTTCGCCTGGATCTTCGGTCTCGGTGCACTGATCGCGGTCGCCGTCTGGGTCGCCGCTCGGACCGCAAAGGCCAAGAAGTCATGAGTAGCCAAGACATTCCAGAAGAGAACCTGCCCGCTGAGCAGGACCACGCGCACGGAGCCGTGAGCGTCGCGGACGAGGAGAACCCGTTCGCGGACCCGGGGCTGCCGCCCCACGAGCACCGGATCCAGGACATCGACGAACGGGCCGCCAAGCGGTCCGAGCGCGTCGTCGCCCTGCTGTTCACGGTGTCGATGCTGGCCACCGTCGGCTTCATCGCCTCGTACGTGACGATCTCGCCCGCCAAGGCGATCTTCGTCTTCCCGATCGGACACGTCAGCGCGCTGAACTTCGCGCTGGGTCTGTCCCTCGGCGTGGCGCTGTTCTGCATCGGCGCGGGCGCGGTCCACTGGGCCCGCACCCTGATGTCCGACGTGGAGGTCGCCGACGACCGGCACCCCATCGAGGCCCCCGCCGACGTGCGGGCCAAGGTCCACGCGGACTTCAAGCAGGGTGCCAAGGAGTCGGCGCTCGGCCGCCGCAAGCTGATCCGCAACACGATGTTCGGCGCGCTGAGCCTGGTGCCGCTCTCCGGCGTCATGCTGCTGCGCGACCTCAGCCCGCTGCCGGGCACCTCGCTCCGCCACACGCTGTGGTCCAAGGGCAAGCTGCTGGTCAACATGAACACCAACCAGCCGCTGCGCCCCTCGGACGTCCAGGTCGGCTCGCTGACCTTCGCCAAGCCCGAGGGCCTGGAGGAGACCGACGAGGACTTCCAGAACGAGATGGCCAAGGCGGCCCTGATGATCGTCCGGCTCCAGCCGGACAACATCAAGGACAAGCGCGAACTCGAGTGGTCGCACGAGGGCATCGTCGCCTACTCGAAGATCTGCACCCACGTCGGCTGCCCGATCTCCCTGTACGAGCAGCAGACGCACCACGTGCTGTGCCCGTGCCACCAGTCCACCTTCGACCTCTCCGACGGTGCCCGAGTGATCTTCGGCCCGGCCGGTCACGCCCTGCCGCAGCTGCGGATCGGCGTGAGCGACGACGGTTACCTCCAGGCGCTCGGCGACTTCGAGGAGCCCGTCGGTCCTGCATTCTGGGAGCGCGGATGAGCACTGCGACGAACGAAGAGCCCCGCAACCGCGGGAAGGCTCCGGCCGGCGAGCGGATCGCCGACTGGGCCGACGGCCGGCTCGGGATCTACTCCCTGGCCAAGTCCAACATGCGCAAGATCTTCCCCGACCACTGGTCGTTCATGTTGGGCGAAGTGTGCATGTACAGCTTCATCATCATCATCCTCACGGGTGTGTACCTGACGCTGTTCTTCCACCCGTCGATGAACGAGGTGGAGTACCACGGCACGTACGCCCCGCTGCAGGGCCAGCTGATGTCCGAGGCGTTCAGTTCGACCCTGCACATCTCCTTCGACGTGCGCGGTGGTCTGCTCATCCGGCAGATCCACCACTGGGCCGCCCTGATCTTCCTCGCGGGCATGTTCGTGCACATGATGCGCGTGTTCTTCACCGGCGCGTTCCGCAAGCCGCGTGAGGTCAACTGGCTGTTCGGCTTCCTGCTGTTCGCCCTGGGCATGTTCACCGGTTTCACCGGTTACTCGCTCCCGGACGACCTGCTCTCCGGCACCGGTGTCCGCTTCACCGAGGGCGCGATCCTGTCCATGCCGATCGTCGGCACGTACATCTCGTTCTTCCTCTTCGGCGGGCAGTTCCCGGGCCACGACTTCGTGGCGCGGTTCTACTCGATCCACATCCTGCTGCTGCCGGGCATCATGCTCGGTCTGATGGTGGCGCACCTGATCCTGGTCTTCTACCACAAGCACACGCAGTTCGCGGGTCCCGGAAAGTCCGAGAAGAACGTCGTCGGCATGCCGCTGCTGCCGGTGTACATGGCCAAGGCCGGAGGCTTCTTCTTCCTGGTCTTCGGTGTCATCGCGGCCATCGCGGCGGTCACCCAGATCAACCCGATCTGGGCCATGGGCCCCTACCGTCCGGACCAGGTGTCCACCGGCGCCCAGCCCGACTGGTACATGGGCTTCGCCGAGGGCCTGATCCGCTTCATGCCGGGCTGGGAGATCAACTTCTGGGGTCACACGCTCGTCCTGGGCGTGTTCATCCCGCTGGTCCTGTTCGGTGTGGTCCTGGCCGCGATGGCGCTCTACCCGTTCATCGAGTCCTGGATCACCGGCGACAAGCGCGAGCACCACATCCTGGACCGCCCGCGCAACGCCCCGACGCGTACCGCGCTGGGTGTCGCCTGGGTCACGATGTACATGATCACGCTGGTCGGCGGTGGCAACGACCTGTGGGCCACCCACTTCCACCTGTCGATCAACGACGTCACCTGGTTCGTCCGGATCGGGTTCTTCGCCGGACCGGTCATCGCGTTCTTCCTCACCAAGCGGATCTGCCTCGGTCTGCAGCGTCGGGACCGCGACAAGGTGCTGCACGGCCGGGAGACCGGCATCATCAAGCGCCTGCCGCACGGTGAGTTCATCGAGGTGCACGAGCCGCTCAGCCAGGAGCAGCTGCACACCCTCACGGCTCACCACCAGTACGAGCCGGCCGAGATCGGCCCGACGGTCGACGAGAACGGCGTCGAGCGCAAGGTGAAGGGGTCCGAGAAGCTGCGCGCCAAGCTCAGCAACGCCTACTACGGCGAGGACCAGCAGATCCCGAAGCCCACCGTCGACGAGTACAAGGAGATCACGAGCGGCCACGGCCACCACTGATCCTGCGTCGCCACGCCACGGCGAAGGGCCCCGTCCGGTGTTCGGACGGGGCCCTTCGCCGTGCCCGGGGCTGGATAGGGTGGGACGCACCTTCTTCTCCGGGACACCACTTCCGTCTACGACACCCAGGAGCGGCCTTATGAGCGCTGTGACCCCCGCTGGAGGCGACACCGCGGCGGGCCGTTCCTGGCCCGCCCTGCTGAACGGCCTGCTGGAGGGCCGGGACCTCAGCGCGGACGACACGGCCTGGGCGATGGACGTGATCATGCGCGGCGAGGCCACCGACGCGCAGATCGCCGGGTTCGCGGTGGCACTGCGCGCCAAGGGCGAGACCGTCGAGGAGATCACCGGGCTGGTCCGCACGATGTACGAGCACGCGAACGTGATCGAGGTGCCGGGCCGGACCGTCGACATCGTCGGTACGGGCGGCGACGGCGCGAAGACGGTGAACATCTCCACGATGTCCTCGATCGTCATCGCCGGCACGGGCGCGAAGGTCGTCAAGCACGGCAACCGGGCCGCATCCTCGGCGTCCGGTGCCTCGGACGTCCTGGAGAAGCTGGGCGTCAATCTGGAGCTGACGCCGAGGCGTGTCGCGGAGGTCGCCGAGGAAGCCGGCATCACGTTCTGCTTCGCCATCAAGTTCCACCCGGCGCTGCGGCATGTGGCCGCCGCACGCGGCCAGTTGGGGATCCGTACGACCTTCAACGCCCTCGGCCCGCTGACCAACCCGGCCAGGGTGAGGGCCCAGGCGGTGGGCGTCGCCGACCCGCGCATGGCCCCGCTCATCGCCGGCGTCTTCGCCGAGCGCGGCAACTCCTCCCTGGTCTTCCGCGGTGACGACGGCTTCGACGAACTGACCACGACGGCCACCTCCCGGGTCTGGGTGGTCCGCGACGGCAAGGTCACCGAGGAGTCCTTCGACCCGCGTGACGTCGGCATCGAGCTGGTCCCGGTCCAGGCGCTGCGGGGCGGTGACCCCTCCTACAACGCCGAGGTCGCCCGCCGCCTCCTGGACGGCGAGACCGGGCCGGTCCGGGACGCCGTACTGCTGAACTCGGCGGCGGCCCTGGTGGCTCTCGATCCGGGCCCAGGCACGCTGGCCGAGCAGATCCGCGCCGCTATGGACAGGGCCGCCGAGTCGGTCGACTCGGGCGCGGCCAAGCGGGCGCTGGAGCGCTGGGTGGCCGCCAGCAACGCGTGACAAGGGGATCGCGGTCCCGCGATCCGGACAGGAGTTGCGGGACCGCGATCACTTCACGTACGTTCCTGTCCAGGTCATGAGTGACAGTCATGAGGCCCCGGCCGACTGTCCGGCAACCCTCCGTCCGTGGCGGGGTGCCCCGGGTGAAGACCAGGTCGTAGGCAGCGAGGTCTACGGCAAGCGCGGACCCCTCGACAAGCCAGGGGTCCTGGTCCTCGAGGAGCCTCCCGTGAGCAAGCGAATGCGATAGGGCCGCCGAGCCCCGCCTCCGCGCACCCTTCTTCTCTTCTTCTCGTACGTCCTTTTGGCGTACGCCTCACGGGAGTTCACCCATGTCTGTCTCCACCGCTGCCTCCGCCACCTCCGTCCGCGCCCCGCTGCCCGTTCTGGGCCGGGACGTCACCGTCCCGCTGGTCACCGGCGGCGAGGTCACCTACGCGGCCCTCGACTACGCGGCCAGCGCCCCCGCCCTGCAGCGGGTCTGGGACGACGTCGCCGCCTACGCGCCGTACTACGGCAGCGTCCACCGCGGCGCCGGCTACCTCTCCCAGCTCTCCACGGACCTCTTCGAGAACGCCCGCGCGACCGTCGCCGAGTTCCTCGACTGCCGGGCCGACGACCAACTGGTCTTCACCCGGTCGACCACCGACTCCCTCAACCTCCTCGCCGCCGCCCTCCCTGCCGGCTGCCAGGTCTTCGTCTTCGAGACCGAGCACCACGCGAGCCTGCTGCCCTGGAAGGACGCCCGGGTCAGCTACCTCGACGCCCCGCGCACCCCGGCGCAGGCCGTCGAGACCCTGGAGCGCGCCCTCGCCGACCGTGACCCCCACGGCCCGGCCCTGGTCTGCGTCACCGGTGCCTCCAACGTCACCGGCGAGCTGTGGCCGGTGCGCGAGCTGGCCGCCGCCGCCCACGCGCACGGCGCCCGGATCGTCCTGGACGCGGCCCAGCTCGCCCCGCACCACCCGGTCTCCGTCCGTGACCTGGACGTCGACTGGGTCGCCTTCTCCGGGCACAAGCTGTACGCCCCCTTCGGCTGCGGAGTGCTGGCCGGCCGGGCCGACTGGCTCCAGGCGGCCGACCCCTACCTCGCGGGCGGCGGCGCCAGCCGCAAGGTCACCCGGCGCGCGGACGGCGGAGTGGACGTGGAGTGGCAGGACAGCGCCGCCCGCCACGAGGCCGGCTCCCCGAACGTGATCGGCGCCTACTCCATCGCGTCGGCCTGCAAGGCGCTCACCGAGGCCGGTTTCGACACCCTGGTGGCCCGGGAGCAGTACCTGGTCGACACGGTCCGCTCGGGCCTCGCCGAGGTCCCGCAGGTCAAGGTGCTCTCCCTGTTCGGCGACGACGCGCCGCGGGTCGGCGTGATCTCCTTCGTCGTCGAGGGCTGGAACAGCTCGCACTTCGCCGCCGCCCTCTCCGCCGAGTACGGCATCGGCGTCCGCGACGGCCTCTTCTGCGCCCACCCCCTGGTCCGCACCCTGCTCGGCAGCGACCCGCAGACCCAGGGCGAGTGCGGCGCCCCCGAGGCCGCTCCCGGCGAGAAGTCCCTGAACGCGATCCGGGTGTCCTTCGGCGCGGGCACCCCGGACGAGCATGTCGAGCGGTTCGTGACGGCGGTACGGGAACTGGTCACCGAGGGTGCGAAGTGGTCGTACCGCACCGAGGACGGCCGCTGCGTCCCGGCGGTCTGACCGCCCGCGGGTGGCTGGTGCTGCGACCGGAAGGGTTCACTGGCTCGCGACGCCCGGCACGGCACTCCCCCAGCCTTCGGCCGGGGGTACCCCCACGCCGCCGCGTTGTCGCATCACCCGAGTACGTCCAGTACGCGGGCGACGCTCCGTCTGGCGAGGCTCCCCCACTGCCTGAACGGCGTGGGAGGTGCCCCCAGCACCGGACGCCGCGAGCTGCTCGGCAAACCTCCCCGGACAGAACAACTAGCCGTCCAGCCCGATGGCGAACGCCGCCTCCAGGTCGTGCTGGGAGTAGGTGCGGAAGGCGACGTGCGTGTCCGTGGCCTCCACGCCCGGGATCTTGCTGATGCTGCCGGGGATGACCTCGGCCAGGTCCTCGTGCTGCTTGACCCGGACCATGGCGATCAGGTCGTAGGTGCCGGTGACGGAGAAGACCTCGCTGACGCTGTCCAGCGCGGCGATCCGTTCCGCGATCTCGGGGATCCGGTCCACGCTGGTCTTGATGAGGACGATCGCGGTGATCACGGCTGGTTCTCTCCCTCGGAGGCCGGAGCTGGGGCGGCTTTCACTCTAGCTGTACGGCCATAACGCACCCACGCGTAGCCGAAGCCCAGCGAGAACCCCACCAGGTGCGCCAGGTAGGCCACCCCGGGCCCCTGCGTGGCGCGGCCCGCCGCCAGCCACTGCAGGGAGACCCAGAAGGGCAGCACGACCCAGGCCGGGAAACGCAGCGGCAGGAAGAACAGGAACGGCAGGAGACTGGTCACCCGGGCGCGGGGGAAGAGGAAGAGGAACGCTCCGAGGACCGCCGAGATCGCCCCGGAGGCCCCCACCAGCGACTGCTCGGAGGTGGCGTTGGCGGCCGCGTAGCCGAGCAGGGCCAGATAGCCGCAGCCGCCGTAGAACAGGGTGAACTCCACGGCGCCCATCCGCTCCTCGGTCATCGCGCCGAAGACGAACAGGAAGAGCATGTTGCCCAGCAGGTGGACCCAGCCGCCGTGCACGAACAGGGCCGTGGCCGGGGTGAGGACCTCCCGGGCCGGGCCGTCGAACAGGTCCGCGGGGACCACGCCCCAGCGCCGGAAGTACGCCCGCTGGGCGGCGAGCAGCGCGTCCCCGGACCCGTACGCCGGGGTCAGCCCGGAGGCGGGCCCCAGGACGAAGACCAGACAGCACAGGGCCATCAGGCCGTACGTCATGGGCGCCGGGGTGCTCCGCACCGCCCGGTAGGTTCGGCCGGCCGCCGTGCTCCAGTTGCTGATCACGACTACAGAGCATGACGTAACGGGACGCAGTGGCACAGAGTGCCTCGCCGCTGTGGACGGACGGGCGGCGAGTACCCGCCAGGCCGTAGGGTTACGAGCCACACGCGTCGGGGAGACGACGCGTCACGGACACTGGAAGAAAGCGAACAGTCACGATGACGGTTCCCCTGCCGACCGCCACCACGCGGTGGCGCTGCACCCTGTGCGGCAACCTCACCCGGTTCGACGTGACCCGCTCGTCGAAGGTCGTCGAATACGTCCACCTCGACCTGGCCGGTGAGCCGAGCGTCGAGGAGCGCGAGGTGGTCAGTGAGACCATCGAGTCGGTGCGCTGCCGCTGGTGCAACGCGGTGGACCAGGTGGAACTCGTGGACAGGCCGGGCGCCGACTCCTGAAGCCAGGAGCCGGCCCCGCGAGGCGATGGGGTGTGACGGATGGTGGAGACCGCGGGCGGGGGGCCGGACGACGGCACCGCCGAGGTGCTTGACCGTCCCCTGCCCGACGGTGTGCGCCGCCGGGTCGTGCAGATCGTCTCGGACGGCTTCGGCGGTCTGACCGTCGGCGAACTGCCCGCCCAGCTCCGGCAGTACGCCCGGTTCGCCCCCAATCGCCGGGCCAAGTTCGCGGGCAACGCCATGGCCGCCGCGCTGGAGACCGATCCGCTGTTCCGCCAGCGCATCGGGGAGAAGTTCAGAGAGGCCCAGCCGGAACTGGCCGGCGCTCTCGAATCAGGCTCCCCGCCCCCGGCCGCGGACCCGCTCGACGTGGCGGCCGCGGCCTATGTACTGCGCCCGACCGGTTGGGTGAAGCTGGTCGCCGCGGCCGGCGAGGAGGCCCAGCGCGCCGACGCCGAACGGGCCGGCGAGGAGAGCCGCGCCGAGCTGGAGCGGCTGCGCGAGGAACTGGCCCAGGCCCGCGGGCAGACCCGCAGCGAGACCGAACGGCTGCGCGGCGAGCTGGAGTCGGCGAAGAAGGAAGCGGAATCGCTTCACCGCAAGCTCCGCGCGGCCCTCAGCGACGTCAAGCGCGGCGAGGCGGCCCTGCGCAAGGTCCACCACGAGATGGAGGCCGTACGCGCCGAGGGGCAGGCGCAGGTGTCCGCCGCCGAGAGCGAGACCCGGCGGCTCAAGGGCCGGCTGGCCGAGGCCGAGGCCGCGCTGGAGGCCGCCCGGCGGGCGGCCCGCGAGGGGCGCAGCGTCGAGGACATGCGGGTACGGCTGCTGCTCGACACCGTGCTGGAGGCGGCCCAGGGGCTGCGCCGGGAGCTGGCGCTGCCGCCCGTCTCGGTGCGCCCGGCGGAGACCGTGGACGCGGTCGAACCGGGACGAATGACCCCGAAGGACATCGCGGCCCGCGCCCTGTCCGAAAACGATCCGGCGATTCTCGACCAGCTTCTGGCCCTTCCCCAGGCGCATTTGGTCGTCGACGGCTACAACGTGACCAAGACCGGTTATCCGCAGATGCCGCTGGAGAAGCAGCGGCTGCGCCTGCTCGGCCAGCTCTCCCAGCTCGCCGCGCAGACCGGCGCCGAGGTGACCTGTGTCTTCGACGGCGCCGAACTCGCCGCGCCGGTGCTGCTCGCGCCGCCGCGCGGGGTGCGGGTGCTGTTCTCCAAGCCGGGCGTCACGGCCGACGAGCTGATCCGCCAGCTGGTGCGCGCGGAGCCGCCGGGCCGTCCGGTCATCGTCGCCTCGACCGACCGGGAGGTGGCCGACGGGGTCGCCAAGGCAGGTGCCCGGCCGGTGGCCTCTGTGGTGCTTCTGCGGCGACTGTCCTGAACGTTCAACCTGCGTAGGCAATGCCCGAATTGACCGGACCCTCGCGCCACTTAGTGTCAATCGCGCCTCACTGGATGTGAGTTGAGTGCAAAGAATGCATTGCGTAACCGGGATTTTTTGCTCCAGGATTTGAACTGATCACAGCGAGGTCACTAGGGTCTGGGCTCGAACCTCCACACGGGTGATCACTCAAAAGAAGGAGCCCGTCTCCGTGGCGTCCCATCGTCGACCGAAGCAGCCCAGTCGCACGCGCGTGACCGTGCTGACCACCGCGGCAGCCGCCGCCGTCGCCCTCAGCTCCCAGGCCGCCAACGCGGCCCCCGCCGAGAAGCTGAGCAAGGACGAGGTCAAGGCGAAGGTCGACCAGCTCTACCAGCAGGCGGAGCAGGCCACGGAGAAGCTCGACGGAGCCCAGGAGAAGCAGCAGAAGCTGCAGAAGGAAATATCCACGATCCAGGACAATGTGGCCCGTGGTCAGCAGGAGCTGAACAAGCTGCGGGACGGTCTCGGTTCGCTGGCCACCGCGCAGTACCGCTCGGGCGGCATCGACCCCTCCGTCCAGCTGTTCCTGTCGTCCAACCCGGACGACTACCTCGACAAGGCGTCCACGCTCGACCAGTTGAGCAGCCAGCAGGTCGAGGCCCTGAAGAAGATTCAGGACAAACAGCGCGAACTCGCCCAGGAGCGGGCCGAGGCCACCGACAAGCTCAAGGACCTCGCCGCCACCCGCACCGAGCTGGGCAAGCAGAAGAAGGACGTCCAGGGCAAACTCGCCGACGCGCAGAAGCTCCTGAACACCCTGACCGCCAAGGAGAGAGCGGCCCTCGACGCCGAGCAGCAGCGCGCCAACCGCTCCGCCACCCAGCGCGTCGACCTCGGCAACGGCACCCCCGCCTCCGGCCGGGCCGCCGCGGCCTTCTCCGCCGCCCAGAGCCAGATCGGCAAGCCGTACGTCTACGGCGCCACCGGCACCGCCTCCTACGACTGCTCGGGCCTGACCTCCTGGGCCTACGCGCAGGCCGGCATCTCCATACCGCGCACCTCCGAGGCCCAGGCCACCATCGGCGCCCACCTCTCCATGGACCAGCTCCAGGTCGGCGACCTCGTCTTCTTCTACGGCGACCTGCACCACGTCGGCCTCTACGCGGGCAACGGCCAGGTGCTGCACGCCCCGCACACCGGCGCGGTCGTCCGCTACGAGGCGATGAGCGACATGCCGTTCCAGTTCGGCGTGCGCGTCTAGGCCACCCGCCGGGCCCCGCCCGCCCCGTCTTGATCAACACGCCGTGCCGCCCGAACGAGCGAATCACGGCGACCCGAACTGACTCCACGCCCCGCCACTGACCTGCGTCAGCGGCGGGGCGATCGGTTTGCGCGGCCGTCGGGGTCTTTGGCCGCCGCCCTTCCGCACGGCTACTGTCTGCCGCGTTTCCCCGGCGCCTGGGTCTCCCCGTCCCCGGCGTCGGGGGAGCGTCTCCTGTCAGCCAGCGGAAGGAGCACGGCTTCCCGTGGGGTCCCATCGTCGCCCAGTACCGTCCGGGTTCAACCGGGGCGCAGGCGCCGCCCTGTGCGCGCTGTCGGCCGCGGCCGCCGTCGCCGCCCTCGGCGCCGCACCCGCCACCGCCGCACCGCGCAAGAACACCCGTGCCGAGGTGGACCGCCTCTACCAGGAGGCCGAGAAGGCGACCCAGGCCTACGACCAGGCCGACGAACGCGCCGGAGTCCTGCGCAGGCAGATCAGCGACGCCCAGGACCACATCGCCCGGCAGCAGGAGCGGGTCAACACCCTGCGGGAGGCGCTCGGTTCGCTCGCCGGCGCCCAGTACCGCTCCGGCGGCCTCGACCCCGCCGTCGCGCTGCTCTTCTCCGACGACCCCGCCGACTACCTCGACAAGGCCTCCACCATCGACCGCGTCGGCGCCCAGCAGGCCGACCAGCTCAGGCAACTCCAGTCGGCCCTGCGGGAACTCACCCAGGAGCGCACCGCCGCGGCCGGCCAGCTCGCCGAGCTGGACCGCAGCCGCCAGGCCGTCGCCGCCCACAAGAGGACCGTGGAGCAGAAGCTGGCCCGGGCCCGGCAGCTGCTCAACTCGATGCCCACCGACGAGCGCGCCTCCTACGAGCGGGCCTCCCGCGACAGCGGCGGCGGTCTGCCCGACCTCACCGGCGCCCTCGCCTCCGCCCCCGCCCCCGACGGCCGCGCCGGGGCCGCCGTCGCCGCCGCCCTCTCCGCGCTCGGCCGCCCCTACGTCTGGGGCGCCTCCGGCCCCTCCGGGTTCGACTGCTCGGGCCTGATGCAGTGGTCGTACGCGCACGCCGGTATCCATCTGCCGCGCACCTCGCAGGAGCAGCGGTACGCCGGCCGGCAGATCCCGCTCTCCCAGGCGCGCCCCGGCGACCTGGTCGTCTACCGCTCCGACGCCAGCCATGTGGGCATGTACGTGGGCAACGGGCAGGTCGTGCACGCCCCCTACCCCGGGGCGCCGGTGCGCTACGACCCGGTGGGCATGATGCCCATCGCCTCGGTCACCCGTCCCTGACGGCCCTGGCCCGGGGCCGTACGATCGGCGGATGGCTGGTCGTAGGCGGGCGTGGCGCACGGGCGCGGTGGCGCTCTGTCTGCTGCTCGTCCCGCTGGCCGGATGCGGCGGGCACCCGGCGGCCGACTCCGCCGGGGCCGAGGTACAGCGGGTGCTCGACCGGCGGGCGGCGGCGCTGCTCGGCCACGACGAGACGGCGTACGCCGTGACCGGCACCCGCACCGAGTACACCCGGCTGCGCGCCGTACCGCTGGCCTCCTGGACCTACCACGTCACCGCCCTGCACCCCGGCGGCGCCACCGCCCGCGCCGACGCCGAGCTGCGCTACCGCGTCAAGGGGTACGACACCGCGCCCGTCACCGCCGAGCGCACCCTCACCCTTCGGCGGACCGCCGACGGCACCTGGTACGTCACCGCCGACCTGCCCGCCGGCAAGGCCGGCCGGCAGGTGTGGGACGAGGGCACGGTGACCGCCGCCCGGGGCGAGCACAGCCTGGTCCTCGGGGCCGGCCAGTCGCCGGCCACCCTGCGCTCCTACGCCCGGCTCGCCGACCGCGCCGTCCCGGCCGTGACCGGTGCCTGGGGCACCGACTGGGCGCGCCGGGTCGTGGTCCTGGTCCCGCCCTCGCTGGACGGCATGGCGGCCCTGCTGGGCTCGCCCGCCTCCGACTACCGGGGCATCGCCGCGGTCACCACCGGCGAGGCGGGCGGCTCGGGCCGGGCGCCCGCCGACCGGGTCATCGTCAACCCGGACGCGTACGCGATCCTCGGCCCGGTCGGCAAGCAGGTGGTCCTCACCCACGAGACCACCCATGTGGCCACCCGCGCCCACACCACCCCCGCCACCCCGCTGTGGCTCTCCGAGGGATACGCCGACTGGATCGGCTACCTCGGCACCGGCCGCACCCCGGCCGAGGCCGCCCCGGAACTCGCCCGCGCCGTCCAGGCCGGCGACGTCCCCGCGGAGCTCCCCGCCGACAAGGACTTCGGCTTCAGCAGCGACCCGACGAAGCTGGCCCAGGCCTACGAGAGCGGCTGGCTGGCCTGCCGGATGATCGCCGACCACTGGGGCGAGGGCCGCCTCGGCGCGTTCTACCGGGCCGTCGGAGCGCACGACAAGCGGGCGGGGGCCGTCGAGGACGCCGTGACGACGGTGCTCGGGACCACGCCGGAGGCGTTCACCGCACGCTGGCGCGACTACGTGCGCGACCGGCTCGGCTGACCGGTGCCGGCTCCGCGGCCGGGGCGGCCGTGGAGCGCCACAGCCGGCGGGCCGCCGCCACCGCCGCGGCGACCAGCAGGCCGTTGCGCAGGGCCAGCAGCGTGATGCCGTACCAGTCGCTGAGCACCACATGGAGGAAGCCGCCCGGGAACTCCAGCACGGTCAGGAAGGTCGCCGCCAGCACCATGAGGGCCGGCGCGCCCATGCGGCCGGAGCGGTAGCACAGGCAGACGGCGGCCAGTCCGACCAGCCACACCAGGTACTGCGGGGAGATCACCCGGCTGGTGACCGTGAACAGCAGTACGGCCGTGAAGGCGGCGTCGGCGAGGGTGTGCGGCAGGAACCGCGCCGCGCACAGCCGCCACAGCAGCAGCCAGCCGAGGGCGGCCCCGGTGAGGGCCAGGGCCGCCGAGCTGACGAGTCCGACGTGGGGGCCGAGGAACTCGACCGACCCGTAGTTCAGGAGCACCTGCCCCTGCCAGCCGAAGTGCCGGGCCACATGGAAGACCAGGGCGCCCACCGACTCCACCTCGGTGCCCCTGCCGCGCTGGAAGGCGAGGAAGGCGAAGGCGCCCGGCATGACGAGGGAGAACAGGGCCGCGAGCGTGGCCGCGGTCAGCGCCGCCGCCGCCCACGCCCGGCGCCGTACGGCACCCACCAGCAGCAGCGCCGGCCACATCTTCAGCAGGGCGCCGAAGCCCGCCAGCGCCCCCATCAGACGCGGGTGCCGGGCGCCCGCGAGCAGCGCGGCCACCGCCACCGCGGTCACCATCACGTCGTAGCGGGCGTACACCGTCGGGCCGAGCAGCGGGACGCCCGCCACCCACACCCAGGCGCCGCGCGGCGACCGGCCGGGGCGCCGGCCGGTGTGGGTCAGCAGGGCCAGCACGACCAGGTCGGCGAGGAAGGCCAGCACGAAGAACGCGCTCGGGTAGTCCAGGAAGGGCAGCAGGGCGGGGGAGAGGACGGCGAGCGCGGCGGCGGGCGGGTACTGCCAGGCCACGTCGTCCAGCGGAAACGTTCCGTGGCGCAGCACCTCGTACCAGCCCTGGTAGATCACCGACACATCGGTCGTGACGTCCGCGCCCGGGAAGGGGAGCACCCTGAAGACGAGCAGCAGCAGTACCAGCCGGGTGGCCGCCCAGGTCCCCGGCAGCCATGCCGGGGCCGGTCCGTGGCCCGTCCTGTTCACCGAGTCCCCGCCCTCCGCCCGAGGCCGCGCCGTCGTGGCCCGGTAGTGTCGGCGGCGATGCACAAGACCCTGATCGTCACCAACGACTTCCCGCCCCGGCCCGGCGGGATCCAGGCGTTCCTGCACAACATGGCACTGCGCCTGGACCCCGACCGGCTGGTCGTCTACGCCTCCACCTGGAAGCGTGGCCGGGAGGGCGCCGAGGCCACGGCCGCGTTCGACGCCGAACAGCCCTTCACCGTCGTACGTGATCGTACGACGATGCTGCTGCCCACCCCGCAGGCGACCCGGCG
This sequence comes from Streptomyces sp. NPDC006739, assembly GCF_042869815.1. NCBI lineage: Bacteria > Bacillati > Actinomycetota > Actinomycetes > Kitasatosporales > Streptomycetaceae > Streptomyces > Streptomyces sp. NPDC006739. The sequence goes on along the minus strand of NZ_JBIAGM010000002.1, from coordinate 408,167 downwards.
CGCCGCCGGGCTGCTGCGGGAACACGGCTGCGCCTCGGTGTGGTTCGGGGCGGCGGCACCGCTCGGGCTGATGGCGCCCGCGCTGCGCGCGGCGGGCGCCCGGCGGCTGGTCGCCACCACCCACGGGCACGAGGCCGGCTGGGCCCAACTGCCCGCCGCGCGCGGGCTGCTGCGCCGGATCGGGGAGTCGACGGACACGATCACCTACCTCGGCGAGTACACCCGCTCGCGGATCGCGGGGGCGCTGACCCCGGCGGCGGCCGGGCGGATGGCGCAGCTGCCGCCCGGGGTCGACGAGAAGGTCTTCCATCCCGGTTCGGGCGGCGAGGAGGTCCGGGCGCGGCTCGGGCTGAGCGAGCGGCCGGTGGTGGTGTGCGTGTCCCGGCTGGTGCCGAGGAAGGGGCAGGACACGCTGATCCGGGCGATGCCCCGGATCCTGGCCGCCGAACCGGACGCCGTCCTGCTGATCGTCGGCGGCGGCCCGTACGAGAGGGGCCTGCGCCGGCTGGCCCGGGAGACCGGCGTCGCGGCCTCCGTGCGCTTCACCGGCTCGGTGCCCTGGTCCGAACTGCCCGCGCACTACGGCGCCGGGGACGTCTTCGCCATGCCGTGCCGCACCCGGCGCGGGGGGCTCGACGTCGAGGGGCTCGGGATCGTCTATCTGGAGGCCTCCGCGACCGGCCTGCCTGTCGTCGCCGGCGACTCGGGCGGCGCGCCGGACGCGGTGCTCGACGGCGAGACCGGCTGGGTGGTGCGCGGTGGCTCCCCGGACGAGGCCGCCGACCGCATCGTGGTGCTCCTCGGCGACGCGGAACTGCGGCGCCGGATGGGGGAGCGGGGACGCGAGTGGGTCGAGCGCAAGTGGCGGTGGGACTTGTTGGCGGAGAAGTTGAAGACGCTGCTCTAGCCGGAGGCGGATAATCCGCTGATGCTGCGCACATGACAGCAAAACTGATGCAGCGTCAGCTGAGTAGACGTCATATCCTGGGCATGGCGGCCCTCCAGACCGCGGCGGCCCTCGGTTTCACCCGGGTCGGTCTCCAGTCGGCCCGGGCGGCCGAGCCCGACGCGGTCGAGTCCGCGCCCGCCATCGTGGTCGGCTCGGGCTACGGCGGCGCGGTCGCCGCCCTCCGCCTCGGCCAGGCCGGCATCCGCACCCTCGTCCTGGAGATGGGCCGCCTCTGGAACACCCCCGGCTCCGACGGCAAGGTCTTCTGCTCCACCGCCGCCCCGGACCAGCGCTCCATGTGGTTCCGCACCCGCACCGAGGCCCCGCTGGCCACCTTCCTGTGGCTGGACGTCGTCAACCGGGACATCGGCTCCTATCCCGGCGTCCTGGACCGCGTGCACTACGACAACATGTCCGTGTACGTCGGGCGCGGTGTCGGCGGCGGCTCCCTCGTCAACGGAGGCATGGCGGTCACCCCCCTCCAGTCCTACTTCACCGAGCAGTTCCCCACCGTGGACGCGGCCGAGATGTACGGCACGTACTTCCCGCGCGCCCGCGCCATGCTCGGCGTCAACAGCGTCGACCCCACCTGGTTCGAGTCGACCGAGTGGTACCAGTTCACCCGGACCTCCCGGAAGGCCGCGGCCAACACCGGTCTGAAGACCACCTTCGTGCCCAACGTCTACGACTTCGGCTACATGCAGCGCGAGGCGGCCGGCACGGCGACGAAGTCCGCCCTCGGACAGGAGGTCATCTACGGCAACAACCAGGGCAAGCGGAGCCTGGACAAGACCTACCTGGCCGCCGCGCTCGGCACCGGGAACGTCACCATCGACACCCTGCAGCGGGTCAGGTCCATCAGCCGGGCGAGCGACGGGACGTACCTGCTGAGCGTCGACCGCATCGACAACACCGGCGCGGTCGTCGAGACCAAGCAGTACGGCTGCACGTACCTCTTCCTCGGCGGCGGCAGCCTCGGCACCACCGAACTCCTCGTCCGGGCCCGGGACACCGGCACACTGCCCGCGCTCGACTCCAGCGTCGGCGCCGGCTGGGGCCCCAACGGCAACACCATGCTCGGCCGCGCCAACCACGTCTGGGACACCACCGGCGCCAACCAGTCGACCATGCCGGTCATGGGCATCGACGACTGGGCCAACGCCGACAACCCGGTCTTCGCCGAGATGGCCCCGCTGCCCATCGGCTTCGAGACCTGGGTCAGCCTCTACCTCGCGATCACCAAGAACCCGCAGCGGGCGTCCTTCACCTACGACTCGGCGAGCGACACGGTCAAACTCGGCTGGAGCGCCGCCCAGAGCGCCGTCTCGGTCGCCATGGCCAAGAAACTGTTCGACCGGATCAACTCGGCGAACTCCACCATCTACCGCTACGACCTGTTCGGCTCCCCCAGCAAGGTCTTCGCCGACGACTTCTGCTACCACCCGCTCGGCGGCTGCGTGCTGGGCCGGGCGACGGACGACTACGGCCGGGTCAAGGGCTGTCCGAAGCTGTACGTCACCGACGGCTCGCTGGTGCCCGGCAACATCGGCGTGAACCCCTTCGTCACCATCACCGCGCTCGCCGAACGCACGATGGCGCGGGTCCTCGCCGAGGACACCGCGCCGTAGCCGGGCGTGGGGCGGCTACTTCGCGTAGATCGCCTCGATCTCGTCCGCGTAGTCCTTCGCCACCACGTTCCGCTTCAGCTTCAGCGACGGGGTGAGGTGGCCCGACTCCTCCGTGAACTGGGAGGACAGAATGCGGAACTTCCGCACCGATTCCGCCTTCGACACCGCGGCGTTGCCGTCGTCGACCGCCGACTGGACCTCGGCCAGCAGGTCCGGGTCCCGGCTCAGCGACGCCGCGGTGGAACCCGCCGGCTTGCCGTGCTCGTCCGCCCAGCGGCCCAGGAACTCCTCGTCGATGGTGACCAGCGCGCCCACGAACGGCCGCCCGTCGCCCACCACCATGCACTCCGCGACCAGCGCGTGCGCCCGGATCCGGTCCTCGATCACGGCCGGGGCCACGTTCTTGCCGCCCGCGGTGACGATGATCTCCTTCTTGCGGCCGGTGATCCTGAGGTAGCCGTCCTCGTCGAGGGTGCCGATGTCACCGGTGTGGAACCAGCCGTCGGTCAGCGCCTCGGCCGTCGCGGCCTCGTTGTTCCAGTAGCCCTTGAACAGGTGCTCGCCGTGCAGCAGCACCTCGCCGTCGTCCGCGATCCGGACCACCGAGCCCGGCAGCGGCTGCCCGACCGTGCCGATCTTCGTACGGTCCCAGGGGTTGAAGGCGGTGGCCGCGCAGGACTCGGTCAGGCCGTAGCCCTCCAGCACCGTGAAGCCGATGCCCCGGAAGAAGTGCCCCAGCCGCTCGCCCAGCGGGGCACCGCCCGAGATGGCGTACTCGCCCCGGCCGCCGAGCACCGCGCGCAGCTTGCTGTAGACCAGCTTGTCGAACGTCTTGTGCTTGATCTTCAGGCCGAGCGACGGGCCCGCGGGGGTGTCCAGCGCCTTGCTGTACGCGATCGCGGTGTCCGCCGCCTTGTCGAAGATCTTGCCCTTGCCGTCCGCCTGCGCCTTGGCCCGCGCCGAGTTGTAGACCTTCTCGAACACCCGCGGCACGCCGAGGATGAGCGTCGGGCGGAACGAGGCCAGCTCGTCGGTGAGGTTCTTGATGTCAGGGACGGTGCCCAGCTTGATCGGCGCCATCATCGGGGCGACCTGCACCAGGCGGCCGAAGACGTGTGCGAGCGGCAGGAACAGCAGGACGGAACACTCGCCGGTGCGGAACAGCGGGCGCAGCCGCTCGACGACGTTGCCGCACTCGGCGAAGAAGCTGCGGTGGGTGAGGACACAGCCCTTGGGCCGGCCGGTCGTACCGCTCGTGTACACGATGGTCGCCGGGTCGTCGGCCTTGGCGAGCGAGCTGCGCTCCTCCACGGTCGCGTCGGTGACGTCCTGCCCGAGCCGGCCCAGCTCCTCCACGCCCCCGGCCTCGATCTGCCAGACGTGCTTGAGGGCGGGCAGCGCCTCGCGCACCGACTCCACGGCGGCCACGTGGCCGTCCAGCTCCACCACGCACGCCGTGGCACCCGAGTCGGCGAGGATCCACTGCACCTGCTCCGGGGAGCTGGTCTCGTACACCGGCACCGTGACGGCGCCCGCGCTCCAGATCGCGAAGTCCAGCAGCGTCCACTCGTAGCGCGTACGGGACATCAGGCCGACCCGGTCGCCCGGCTCGACACCGGCGGCGATCAGGCCCTTGGCGGCGGCGTGCACCTCGGCCAGGAAGGCCTTGGCCGTCACGTCCTGCCACACGCCCGCGACCTTGCGGGCGATGACGGCGACGTCGGGATGCTGCGCGGCGTTTCTGCGGACGATGTCGGTCAGATTGCCGTCCGCAGGGACCTCGTACAAAGCCGGAAGGCTGAACTCGCGCAAGACTGCTGCTCCTCATAGGGCGCCGGCGCCACGACGTTGTGCGATGCGACGGTGCGGTCCAAGGCTCGGGCAGGTGCTCAGAGATTCACTGGTTGAAATCCTGAGCACGACTGGACTGCCCGGACGTTACCCGCCGGTATGGCCTCTACGACAGGGGGTCCCGACGAGATGTTCGCTGCGTCACACAGGCTGGTGTTCCTTCGCGCACAGTAGTCCACCGCTTTCCTGACTGGCCAGTAACGGGGTCCCCGGCCGCCACTGTTCACAAGGGCCGCGCGCCGCCTACGCTTGATCGCCATGGCGCCCACACCCCCCGGCAGCAGGAACACCCGTGTGCACGTGGTCAGCGATGTGCACGGCAACGCCCGCGACCTGGCCAGAGCCGGCGAGGGTGCCGACGCCCTGATCTGCCTCGGCGATCTCGTCCTCTTCCTCGACTACGCCGACCACGCCCGCGGCATCTTCCCGGACCTGTTCGGCAAGGAGAACGCCGACCGACTGGTCGAGCTGCGCACCGCCCGCCGCTTCGAGGAGGCGCGCGCCTTCGGGGCCCGGCTGTGGGCCGGCGTCGACGGCGACCGGACCACCGCCATCGAGAAGGCGGTCCGCAAGCAGTACGCCGAGATGTTCGCCGCGTTCCCCGCCCCGACGTACGCCACCTACGGCAATGTCGACATGCCGCCGCTGTGGCCGGAGTACGCCGGCCCGGGCACCACAGTCCTGGACGGCCAGCGGGTGGAGATCGGCGGCCGGGTCTTCGGCTTCGTCGGCGGCGGCCTGCGCACCCCGATGCGGACGCCCTACGAGATGGGCGACGAGGAGTACGCGGCGAAGATCGAGGCGGTCGGCGAGGTCGACGTGCTGTGCACCCACATCCCCCCGGAGGTCCCCGAGCTGGTCTACGACACCGTCGCGCGCCGCTTCGAGCGCGGCAGCCGTGCCCTGCTGGACGCGATCCGCCGCACCAGGCCCCGCTACTCCCTGTTCGGCCACGTCCACCAGCCGCTGGTGCGCCGGATGCGGATCGGCGCCACCGAGTGCGTCAACGTCGGGCACTTCGCCAGGACCGGCCGACCGTGGGTGCTCGAATGGTGAGCACTCCGGGTGAAGGCGGCCGATCGGGCGCGCGGTAGCCTTCACGCTGCACACACGTGCGCGCCCTCGCGCACGGGGACCTCTCTACCGGCCCGCATCTGGAGGAGCCACGGCGATGGCGGAACACACCAGCTCGAGCATCACGATCGAGGCGGCACCGGCCGACGTCATGGAGGTGATCGCCGACTTCGCCCGCTATCCGGACTGGACCGGTGAGGTGAAGGAGGCCGAGGTCCTCAAGACCGACGACCAGGGCCGTGCCCAGCAGGTCCACCTCGTCATGGACGCGGGCGCGATCAAGGACGACCAGACCCTCGCCTACACCTGGACCGGCGACAACGAGGTCTCCTGGACCCTGGTCAAGTCCCAGATGCTCCGCTCCCTCGACGGCTCGTACGTCCTCAAGGCCACCGCCGCCGGCACCACCGAGGTCACCTACCTGCTGACGGTCGACGTCAAGATCCCCATGCTCGGCATGATCAAGCGCAAGGCGGAGAAGGTCATCATCGACCGCGCGCTGGCGGGCCTGAAGAAGCGCGTGGAGTCGGGGGAGAAGTAGGCGCGGGGCGCGGGGGAGAAGCAGTGGTCGCGTTCGTCCGCGCCGCGCCCGGGTACCGTTCACCCCCATGCGCACCATCCTGATCACCGGCCCCGGCGGCTGCGGCCGTACCACCGTCGCCGCGGCCACCGCCCGGCACGCCGCGAGCGAGGGGACCCGCACCCTCGTCCTGACCGCCGACCGTGCCGACACCCTCGGCGCGGCGCTGGGCACCGCGACAGGACCGGCCCCCACTCGGCTCGGCGCGCATCTGAGCACCTGGCGCCCGGACGCCACCGAACGCTTCCGGCAGGACCTCACCGCCTTCCAGACCCGCGCGGCCGGCGTCCTCGACCTGCTCGGCGCCTCCCGTCTGGACGCCGAGGAGGTCACCCCCCTCCCCGGCGCCGAGGAGTTGTCCTTCCTGCGCGCCCTGCGGGACGCCGCCCTCTCCGAGCGCTACGACCTCCTCGTCGTCGACCTGCCCGCCACCCCGCGGGCCCTCGCCCTGCTCGCCCTGCCCGAGGAACTGCGCCGCTATCTGCGCCGTCTGCTGCCGCCCGAGCGGCAGGCGGCCCGCGCCCTGCGTCCCGTCCTCGGCCGCCTCGCGGGCGTCCCCATGCCGTCCGAGTGGCTCTACGAGACGGCGGCCCGCTGGGACGTCGAACTGGCCGCCGTCGAAGCCGTCGTCGCCGACCGGAACACGGCCGTACGCCTGGTCGCCGAACCGGGACCGGCCGGCGCCGACGCCGTACGCTCCGCCACCCTCGGTCTCGCCCTGCGCGGTCTGCGCACCGAGGCGCTGATCGCCAACCGGCTGCTGCCCGAGACCGCCCAGGACCCGTGGCTCGCCCCGCTCGCCGCACAGCAGCACAAGACGCTGGCCGAGTGGCAGGGGTCGTACGACCTCCACACCGTCCCCCACCTGGGCCGCGACCCGCGCGGCGACGACGATCTCGCCGCGCTCGCGGTGCCCGGTGTCAACACCGTGCCCGCCCCGGTCGAGTGGGCCGTCGCCGACCGCATCGCCGAGGACGGCGTGCTCGTCTGGCACCTGCCGCTGCCCGGCGCGATACGGGACGAACTCGACCTCGTCCGGCGCGGCGACGAACTGGTGATCACGGCGGGCCCGTTCCGCCGGATCGTCCCGCTGCCGTCCGCGCTGCGCCGCTGCACGGTCGCCGGGGCCGCCCTGCGCGAGGGCGAGCTGCGCATCCGTTTCGCACCGGACCCGGACCTGTGGCCGGCCGCCGGACGATGAGACCCCGGACGACGAGCCCCGGACGACGAGCACCCGACGGCCAGCCCCCGCACGGCGAGCCGGCGGGCAGTGAACGAGGCACGCGCGTTCGGGTAACGTCGTAAGGACGAACCGCAGTCAGGAGTCCGTCATGAGCGAAGAGCGCCCCACACCTGACGAAGAGGTACGGGCGACCGACGCCGACGCCTGGGCCACGGCCTGCGCCGAGGACCTCGCGGCGGAGAAGGCCCGCCGGCGTACCGAGCACGGGACGCCCCCCGGCGCCGCCGCCGAGGAACTGCGCAAGCTCGTCGACGCGGTCGCCGACAAGCTGTCCGCCCTCCAGTCCCCGCTGCTCGGTGCGGTCGCCGGACCCGCCGCCCAGCAGGTGGTGCGCCAGGTCGTCGAGCAGGCGAAGGCCGCCGTCGAACCCGTCATGGAGCGCAATCCGGACGTCTTCGACCACCTGGCGGCGGCCGGCACCGAGCTGCTGGCCGCCTACCGCTCCGCCGTGCAGGCCCAGGAGCGCCGCTGGACCTCCCGCGCCGCCGACCTCAAGGCCGACTGGAGCGACGACGGGGACCGCGGCGAGGGCGCCGGACCGGGCGAACGCATCGACTTGGACTAGAGCCCGCTCGGGTACGGTTGGCCGTAGCGGGGCTCGACCGGAACTGAGGGATTCATGGGACTCACCATCGGCGTCGACATCGGCGGCACCAAGATCGCGGCCGGTGTGGTCGACGAGGAAGGCAACATCCTCTCGACCCACAAGGTGCCGACCCCCACCACACCCGAGGCCATCGTGGACGCCATCGCCTCGGCGGTGGAGGGTGCGCGCGCCGGGCACGACATCGTCGGCGTGGGCATCGGAGCGGCCGGTTACGTCAACCGGCAGCGCTCGACCGTGTACTTCGCGCCGAACATCGACTGGCGCCAGGAGCCGCTGAAGGAGAAGGTCGAGGCCCGCGTGGGCCTCCCGGTCGTGGTCGAGAACGACGCCAACGCGGCCGCGTGGGGCGAGTACAAGTTCGGCGCGGGCAAGGGCCACCGCAACGTCATCTGCATCACCCTGGGCACCGGCCTGGGCGGCGGCATCATCATCGGCAACAAGCTGCGCCGGGGCCACTTCGGCGTGGCCGCCGAGTTCGGTCACATCCGGATGGTCCCGGACGGCCTGCTGTGCGGCTGTGGCTCGCAGGGCTGCTGGGAGCAGTACGCCTCCGGCCGCGCCCTGGTCAGGTACGCCAAGCAGCGTGCCAACGCCACCCCGGAGAACGCCGAGATCCTGCTCGGCCTCGGCGACGGCACTCCCGACGGCATCGAGGGCAAGCACATCTCCATGGCCGCCCGCCAGGGCGACCCGGTGGCCGTCGACTCCTACCGCGAGCTGGCCCGCTGGGCCGGCGCCGGCCTGGCCGACCTGGCCTCGCTGTTCGACCCGTCCGCCTTCATCGTCGGCGGCGGCCTCTCGGACGAGGGCGAGCTGGTCCTCGACCCGATCCGCAAGTCGTACAAGCGCTGGCTGGTCGGCGGCAACTGGCGCCCGGTCGCCGACGTGATCGCGGCCCAGCTGGGCAACAAGGCCGGCCTGGTCGGCGCGGCCGACCTGGCCCGGGAGCCCGACCCGATCATGTAGCGGGCCGGTACGGCCGCCGTTGCGCCTCAGGGGTCCTTGCACTGTGCCCGCCCGGGTCGCGCGGCCGGGCACCGCACCTCGCCGCGTTGCCGGAGAGCCCTAGTAGCTCCTCCCCCACTCTCGGCTGCGCTCGAGCGGGGGGACCCCCATCGAGGGCTCTCCGGCGCCTTGCGATGCACGTCACCAGACCACGCGACCTGCTCGGACGCTCACAGTGCAAGGACCCCTCACAAGGACAGTGCCCGCCGCGTCCGGACCCGGGACGGCGGGCATCGTCGTATGTTGATCGGCATGGCCACCACCACGCTGCTGCCCAACTCCCGTACGGAACCGGACGGTTCCGCCGTCATCCGGGTACTGAGCTACAACATCCGCTCGATGCGCGACGACACCGACGCCCTCGCCCGGGTGATCACGGCCTGCGCCCCGGACCTGGTCCTCGTCCAGGAAGCCCCCCGCTTCTTCCGCTGGCACAAGAAGCTGGCCCGGCTGGCCGCGGCCTCGGGACTGGTCATCCTGTCGGGAGGCGCCCCGGCGGCCGGCCCCGCCCTGCTGTGCGGACTGCGGGCGACCGTGGAGCGCACCGAGGACGTACTGCTGCCCCTCACCCCGGGCGAACACCGGCGCGGCCTCGCCACCGCGGTGGTCCGCTTCGGCGGCGCCCGGCTCGGCGTCGTCAGCTGCCATCTGAGCCTGCGCGAGGACGAGCGCTACGAGCAGGGCGGCATGCTCCTCGACCGGCTCGCCGGGATGGGCGTGGAGCACCTGGTGGCGGGCGGCGACCTCAACGAGGCCCCCGCCGGCCGGACCTTCCGCCGGCTCGCCGCCGGCCTCCAGGACTGCCGGGCGGTCGCCCCCTGGGGCGGCGAGCACACCTGGACACGCGACGAACCGCACCGGCGCATCGACGCGATCTTCGCCGGAGGGCGCATCGAGGCACTCGGCTGCGGGGTGCCGCTGGGCCACCCCGGAGTGCGCGACAGCGACCTCGCGAGGGCGACGGACCACCTGCCCGTCCTCGCCGCCCTCAGGGTTCCCGCCGTCTGACGCCCCTCACCCCGCCCCTGCCGCGGGACAGGTCAGACCACCGCGCCACGGCCCGGATCGTCGTCCCCGTCCTCGTCCGTCCGCATCCGCACCACCAGCGTGACGAAGCCGCCGAGGAAGCCGCCGATGCCGGCCGTCGCCAGCCACCAGGTCATCTGCCAGCCCAGCAGCACGGCGAGCAGCAGCAGGATCGGGCCGCCCACCACGCCCAGCCAGGCGAACCGGGCCGTGGTGTCGGCGGCCGGCAACGGCGGCGGGTCGGGCGGCACGAAGTGGCCCTCGTCGTCCTCGTCGAAGTCGTCCTCGGACGCGTCCGGGGCGATGTAGTCGCGCGGGCCCGCACCGTGCCGGCCGACGCCGGGCGCGAAGGAGACCGAGCTGCCGAGCGGACCGGCGGGCCGCTGCCCACCGGCGTCGTCGCCCTTGACGTCCTTGACGTCCTTGACGTCCTTGACGTCCTTGGTGTCCGTCGCGTCCTTGACGTTCCTGACGGTCCGGGTGCCGTCGGCGTTCTGCGGGTCGTTGGGTTCCGGCAGCGCCAGGTCCTCGACCGGCTTGAAGGGCTTGGTGCCCGGCGGGTCCGGCGGCTCCTCGCCGTACCCCGCGACGATGGCGGCCCACGCCGCCTCCTCGTCGAAGGGCACCCCCTGCTCGTCCGGCTCGCGATCCTCGCGGTCGGAGTCGTGCTCAGCCAACTGCGGCCGTCCCTTCCTTGCCGACACTGGGTGCGAGCCGGCCGATGAAGGCGAGGCTCTCCTCGAAGATCCGGTCCGCGTCATGGTCCAACGTCGCCACGTGGTAGCTCTGTTCCAGCACGACCTCCGTTACGTCCGTCGAGGACACCCGGCTCAGGATCCGCACCGAATCGGCCGGCGGCACCACATGGTCCTGCGCGCTGTGCAGGAGCAGCAGCGGCTGGGTGACCTGCGGGAGGTCACCGTCCACCAGACGGAAGAAGTTCCGCAGCGAGTGCGCCGCGTGCAGCGGCACCCGGTCGTACCCCAGCTCCGCGGCGCCCGGCAGGGCGATGTCACTGGCGATGCCCTTGGTCGTGCGCACGAGGTGCCGGGCCACCGGAAGGGCGTACGCGGACAGACCGTGCACCTTGTTCGCCGGGTTGACGACCACCACGCCGTCCACCGCGTCCCCGTGCCTCGCGGCCAGCCGCAGCGCCAGCGCGCCGCCCATCGACAGGCCCGCCACGAACACCCGGGCACAGCGCTCGCGCAGGGCGCGCAGCTCCCGGTCCACCTCCGCGTACCAGTCCTGCCAGCCCGTGACCTGCATGTCCTCCCAGCGGGTGCCGTGCCCGGGCAGCAGCGGCAGCGACACGGTCAGCCCGTGCGCGGCATGGTGCTCCGCCCAGGGGCGCAGCGACTGGGGCGAGCCCGTGAAACCGTGGCAGAGGAGAACGCCGACCTCCCCGCCCTCACGGCGGAACGGCTCGGCTCCGGGGAGAACCGGCACCTTTCGGTCTCCTGTTCATGAGAGAAGCGTGAAGAACGACTGCGGATGTGCTTCACCGTACGCGACGGCACTGACACCGACCAGGGTCGTCGGTCCCTTTGACAGTGCGCCGGGTTAAGGTCTGATCGACGGAAACAGGAGGCACTCGGTTGTTGTACGGCACGATGAAGGTCGCCATCGGAGGGCCGCTGAAGGTTGCCTTCAGACCCTGGGTGGAGGGACTGGAGCACATTCCGGCCGAGGGTGCGGCCATCCTGGCGAGCAACCACCTCTCGTTCTCGGACTCGTTCTTCCTGCCCGCGGTCCTCGACCGCAAGGTCACCTTCATCGCGAAGGCCGAGTACTTCACCACCCCCGGCGTCAAGGGACGGCTGACGGCGGCCTTCTTCAAGGGCGTCGGGCAGCTCCCGGTGGACCGCTCCGGCGCGCGCGGCGCGGGCGAGGCGGCGATCAAGAGCGGCATAGAGGTGCTGGAGCGCGGCGAACTGTTCGGCATCTATCCCGAGGGCACGCGCTCGCCCGACGGCCGGCTCTACCGGGGCAAGCCCGGCGGCCTCGCGCGCGTGGCGCTCGCCACCGGCGCGCCGGTGATCCCCGTCGCGATGATCGACACCGAGAAGATCCAGCCCCCGGGCAAGGTGATGCCCAAGCTGATGCGGCCCGGCATCCGCATCGGCGAGCCGCTGGACTTCAGCCGGTACCAGGGCATGGAGCACGACCGCTTCGTGCTGCGCGCGGTGACCGACGAGGTCATGTACGAGATCATGAAGCTGTCCGGCCAGGAGTACGTCGACATCTACGCGACGGCCGCCAAGCGGCGGATCGCGGAGGCGGCGAAGGCCGCCAAGGAGGCCGAGAAGGCGGAAAAGGCGCAGGCGGACAAGGAGAAGGCCGAGAGGGAGAAGGCCGGGTCCTAGGCGGGGGCCGCGGAGGGGGCTACGAGGGGGCTGGGGGGCATGGCGAGGCGCGAGCGCGTCATGAGGATGTCGGTCGAGCAGCCGCTGTGGCGTGCGCTCACCGGCTACCGGGTGCTGACGATGCTGTACGCCATCGGCCTGTGCGCCACCGCGTACGGCCAGTTCGTCCGCCCCTGGCTCGCCGTCGTCTACTACGCGGTCCTGGTCGTCTGGACCCTGGCCACCCTGCCCAAGGTCGCCAACGCCGCGAGCTGCACCAGACGTTTCCTCGCCGCCGACCTGACCATCGCCCTCACCGGCATCCTGCTCACCCCCCTCGCCGACAGCCACCAGCGGATCGCCGGCGGCGGCCCTACCCTGCCGTCGATATGGACCGCGGGCTCGGTGCTGGCCTTCGCCATCAAGGGCGGCTGGCGCTGGGCGGCCCTCGCCTCCACCCTGGTCGCCGCCGTCAACCTGGTCGAACGCGGCCGCCCGGCCCGGGACACCGTGCACAGTCTGGTCCTGGTCTGGGTCGCCGCCCTCGCCATCGGCTACGTCGTCGAGGTCGCCCGCGCCTCCGAACGCACCCTCGCCCGGGCCCTGGAGATCGAGGCCGCGACCAGGGAACGGGAACGGCTGGCGAGGGACATCCACGACAGCGTGCTCCAGGTGCTGGCGATGGTGCAGCGGCGCGGCGCGGTGATCGGCGGGGAGGCGGCCGAGCTGGGCCGGATGGCCGGGGAACAGGAGGTGGCGCTGCGCACCCTGGTCTCGGGCGGTCTGCTGCCGGTCTCCCGGGTCTCGGAGGACGCCGCCGAGGGCGCGGTCGTCCGGGCCGTCGAGGAACCCGACGAGGACGGGCCGCTCGACCTGCGCGCACTGCTCGCCCGGTACGCCGGCGCCCGGGTCAGTCTGGCCGAGCCCGGCGCCCCGGTCCTGTTGCCGCCGCAGGCGGCGCGGGAGCTGGCCGCGGCGGTCGGGGCCGCGCTGGACAACGTGCGCCGGCACGCCGGGCCGGACGCCCGGGCCTGGATCCTGGTCGAGGACGAGCCCGACACCATCGTGGTGACCGTACGGGACGACGGCCCCGGCATCCCCGAGGGACGGCTCGCACAGGCCGAGGGCGAGGGGCGGCTCGGGGTCGCCCAGTCGATCCGGGGCCGGTTGCGCGACCTCGGGGGCGGCGCCGAGCTGGTGTCGGTCCCCGGGCAGGGCACGGAAGTCGAGTTGACGGTACCGAAGAGCGCCGGGCGGGCGCGGAGCAGGGCGGAGAGACGATGACCAACCAGCCGGGCCCGATCAGGGTCATGGTGGTCGACGACCACCCGATGTGGCGCGACGCGGTCGCCCGGGACCTGGCCGAGTCCGGCTTCGAGGTGGTCGCCACCGCCGGGGACGGCGAACAGGCGGTGCGCCGAGCCAGGGCCGCCGCGCCCGACGTCCTCGTCCTGGACCTCAACCTGCCCGCCAAGCCCGGCGTCCAGGTCTGCAGGGAACTCGTCGGCCACGACCCGGCGTTGCGCGTCCTGGTGCTGTCCGCGAGCGGCGAGCACGCCGACGTGCTGGAGGCCGTGAAGTCCGGCGCCACCGGCTATCTGCTGAAGTCGGCGTCCACGGAGGAACTGCTGGACGCGGTGCGCCGCACGGCCGTCGGCGACCCGGTGTTCACGCCCGGCCTGGCCGGCCTGGTCCTCGGCGAGTACCGGCGCCTCGCCTCCGAGCCCGCGCCCGCCCCCGACACCGGCGCCTCGGACGCCCCCCGGCTCACCGACCGGGAGACCGAGGTGCTGCGCCTGGTCGCCAAGGGGCTGAGCTACAAGCAGATCGCCGAGCGACTGGTCATCTCCCACCGCACGGTCCAGAACCACGTCCAGAACACCCTCGGCAAGCTCCAGTTGCACAACCGGGTGGAGCTGGTCCGGTACGCGATAGAGCGCGGGCTTGACGAGACGTAAACCAAGGGCCCGACAATTCACCGGAATTGCCGTTCCTGCCCATCCCCGTGTGACCTGGCTCACCATTAGCGTGGCTCTCACCAGGCAACCGGGCGAAGGGACATTTCCATGCGGGTGGGAGTACTGACCGGAGGCGGCGACTGCCCCGGCCTCAACGCCGTCATCCGGGGCGTCGTGCGCAAGGGCGTACAGGAGTACGGCTATGACTTCGTCGGCTTCCGGGACGGCTGGCGCGGACCCCTCGAAGGCGACGTCGTGCGCCTCGACATCCCCGCGGTGCGCGGCATCCTGCCCCGGGGCGGCACCATCCTCGGCTCCTCGCGGACCAACCCCCTCAAGCAGGAGAACGGCATCCGCCGGATCAAGGACAACCTCGCCAAGCACGAGGTCACGGCGCTGATCGCGATCGGCGGCGAGGACACCCTGGGCGTCGCCGCGCGCCTCTCGGACGAGTACGGCGTGCCCTGCGTCGGCGTCCCGAAGACCATCGACAACGATCTGTCCGCCACCGACTACACCTTCGGCTTCGACACCGCGGTCGGCATCGCCACCGAGGCCATCGACCGTCTGCACACCACCGCCGAGTCCCACATGCGGGTCCTGGTCTGCGAGGTGATGGGCCGTCACGCGGGCTGGATCGCCCTGCACTCCGGCCTGGCCGGCGGCGCCAACGTCATCCTCATCCCCGAACAGCGCTTCGACCTGGAGCAGGTGTGCTCCTGGATCACCTCCCGCTTCAAGGCGTCCTACGCCCCCATCGTGGTCGTCGCCGAGGGCGCGATGCCGAAGGACGGCGACGTGGTCCTCAAGGACGGGTCCCTCGACTCCTTCGGCCACGTCCGTCTCTCCGGCATCGGCGAGTGGCTGGCCAAGGAGATCGAGAAGCGCACCGGCAAGGAGGCCCGCACGACCGTCCTCGGGCACATCCAGCGCGGCGGCACCCCGAGCGCCTTCGACCGCTGGCTCGCCACCCGCTTCGGGCTGCACGCCATCGAGGCCGTCCGCGACGGCGACTTCGGCAAGATGGTCGCCCTGCGCGGCACCGACATCGTCCGCGTCCCGATCTCCGAGGCCACGGCCAGGCTGAAGACGGTCGACCCCGCGCTGTACGAGGAGGTCGGCGTTTTCTTCGGCTGACCGGCCGGCGGACCTATCCGGCCGGCCGCCGCTCGCGGGACGCGCCTGCCCCGCGCAGCCCGCCGATCAGCTCCCGCACGACCGCCGCCCCGTCCAGGGTCAGCACCGACTCCGGATGGAACTGGATCCCCGAGAAGCCGGGCCCGCGCAGCGCGTGCACCTCGCCGCTCGCGGCCCGGCTCACCTCGACCCCGTGCGCCGCCAGCTCCCGGGCCGCCTCGTCGTCGCAGCGGGCCACGAAGCTGTTGTAGAAGCCGACCGTCCGCTGCCGCCCGAACAGGTCGATGACGGTCTGCGCCCCCTGGTAGGGCACTTCCTTGCGGACGATCTCCAGCCCCAGCTCCGCCGCGATCAGCTCGTGCCCCAGGCAGACGCCGAGCACGCCGTGCCGGTGCTCCCCGAGCACCCGCGCGGTCAGCTCCCGCAGGAACCGCATCTTCGGGTCGGTGAGGTCCGCCGGGTCGCCCGGCCCGGGACCCAGCACCAGCGGCCCCCGGTGCCCGAGCGCCGCCTCCCGCAGCCCCGGCTCGTCGTACCGGCGGACGGTCACCTCGAGACCGCCCGACCGCAGCACGTGCGCGAGCATCGCCGTGAAGGTGTCCTCGCCGTCCACGACCAGAGCGTGCCCGGTCAGCTCCGCGGACCGCTCCTGCATCCGCAGCCAGAACGGCGCCAGCGAGGCCCGGCGCCCGTCGAGCGCCGCCCGCACCCGGGGATCGTCGGCCAGCCGCGGAAGGGTCCGCTCCGCCCGGGGCCGGGACGGCCGCACCCCGAGGGCCGCCAGCACCCCGGCCGCCTTCGCGTGCGTCTCGGCCACCTCGCCGGCCGGGTCCGAGCCGCGCACCAGCGTCGCGCCGACCGGCACCCGAAGGCGTCCGTCCGCGTCGATGTCGGCGGTGCGGATGAGGATCGGGGAGTCCAGGGTCTGGGCGCCGCCGGAGTCCCGGCCGAGCAGGGCCAGCGCGCCCGCGTAGTAGCCACGCCCCCCGACCTCGTGGCGTTCGATGACCCGGCAGGCGTTCTGCACCGGCGACCCGGTGACCGTCGCCGCGAACATGGTCTCCCGCAGCACCTCCCGCACGTCCAGCGAGGAGCGTCCGCGCAGCTCGTACTCGGTGTGCGCGAGGTGAGCCATCTCCTTCAGCCGGGGCCCGACGACCACCCCGCCCATGTCGCCGACGGTGCACATCATCTTCAGCTCCTCGTCGACCACCATCGACAGCTCCTCGATCTCCTTGCCGTCGGCGAGGAAGTCCAGCAGATGCTCCGGCGTCGGCCCCCCGTCCGGATAGCGGTACGTGCCGCTGATCGGGTTCATCACGACGGTTCCGCCCGACATCCGCACGTGCACCTCGGGACTGGCACCCACCAGCGTGCGGTCCCCGGTGTGCACCACGAACGTCCAGTACGCGCCCCGCTCGCCCTCCAGCAGCCGCCGGAACAGCGCCAGCGCGTCGGCCCGCCCGAAGCCCGGGACCCGACCCTCGTACGTCCGCCGGATCACGAAGTTCGCGCCCTCGCCGCGCCCGATCTCCTCCCGCAGCACCCGGCCGACGATCTCGCCGTACTCCTCGTCACCGACGTCGAAGCCGCCCCCTTGAACCCGCACCTCGTGCGCCGGCAGCGTTCTGAGCGCCTCGGCGAGTGGCATCTCGTACGACTCCTCGGGCACCAGCACCGTCAGCGGGGTGCCGTCGTCGCGGACGTCGAAGCCCCGCTCGCGGATCTGCCGGAAGGGGACGAGAGCGAGGCACTCCTCGGGCAGGTCGGCGAGCCGGTCGCGGGTGGCGACCGGGCCGATCAGCAGCTCCACCGTGCTCTCGTCGCGGCCCGGGGTGCGCCGGCGGAGCAGGGCGAAGGGACGGGGGTCGGACAGCAGGTCCAGCAGGTTCATGGGCGGGTGACCCTTCTCGGTCTTCTGACGGAGAGGAACGACCCCGGAAACGCCGAAGGCCGCCCCTCGGGCGGCCTTCGCGAAGTCTTGCGTACGCGCAGTCAGTGGGCCGCCGGATGAGCGGTCCACCACCAGTTCTGGATCGAAAGCGCGAACATGTCCCGCACCCTACCGCACCACCGGCCCGTCCGAGCCCGGTCCGACACGTGATCGCTCTGTCTCACCAGTCGAACCGGAGGAAAATCGGTCGACACGACCCCGTAATGTTTACGGGGTGACCGTGAACGCTAAGACCAGCCCGAGCGCTGGCAACACCTGGCGAGACCTGCCCGCGGCGCAGCAGCCCGAGTACCCCGACGCCGAGGCTCTGCGCGCAGTCGTCGCGGAGCTGGAGTCGTATCCGCCGCTCGTCTTCGCGGGCGAGTGCGACCAGCTGCGCGCCCGGATGGCGGCCGTCGCCAAGGGAGAGGCGTTCCTCCTCCAGGGCGGCGACTGCGCCGAGGCCTTCGACGCGGTGTCCGCCGACCACATCCGCAACAAGCTCAAGACGCTGCTGCAGATGGGCGCCGTCCTCACCTACGCCGCCTCGGTGCCGGTCGTGAAGGTCGGCCGGATCGCCGGCCAGTACTCCAAGCCGCGCTCCAAGCCGACCGAGACTCGCGACGGCGTGACCCTGCCGACCTACCGCGGCGACTCCGTCAACGGCTTCGACTTCACCGAGGCCGCCCGCGTCCCGGACCCCGAGCGCCTCAAGCGCATGTACCACGCCTCGGCGTCCACGCTGAACCTGGTGCGCGCCTTCACCACCGGCGGTTACGCGGACCTGCGGCAGGTGCACGCCTGGAACCAGGACTTCGTGAGGTCCTCCCCGTCCGGGCAGCGCTACGAGCAGCTGGCGCGGGAGATCGACAACGCGCTGAATTTCATGCGGGCCTGCGGCACGGACCCGGAGGAGTTCAAGACCGTCGAGTTCTACTCCTCGCACGAGGCGCTGCTGCTGGACTACGAGTCCGCCCTGACCAGGGTCGACTCCCGCACCGGCCGGCTGTACGACGTCTCCGCGCACATGGTGTGGATCGGTGAGCGCACCCGGCAGCTGGACCACGCGCACATCGAGTTCGCCTCCCGGATCCGCAACCCCGTCGGGATCAAGCTGGGTCCGAGCACGACGGCCGAGGAGGCGCTGCGCTACATCGACCGCCTCGACCCCGACCGCGAGCCGGGCCGGCTGACCTTCGTCGTCCGTATGGGCGCCGACAAGGTCCGCGACAAGCTGCCCGAGCTGGTCGAGAAGGTCACCGCCTCCGGCGCGACCGTTGCCTGGGTGACCGACCCGATGCACGGCAACACCTTCGAGGCGGCCTCCGGACACAAGACCCGCCGCTTCGACGACGTGCTCGACGAGGTCAAGGGCTTCTTCGAGGTCCACAAGGGCCTGGGCACCCACCCCGGCGGCATCCATGTGGAGCTGACCGGTGACGACGTCACCGAGTGCGTGGGCGGCGGCGACGAGATCTTCGTCGACGACCTGCACCAGCGCTATGAGACGGCCTGCGACCCGCGTCTGAACCGCAGCCAGTCCCTCGACCTGGCGTTCCTCGTCGCGGAGATGTACCGCGACCAGTGACCCGTGGGTCATGGCGGTGGGGGGGGGGTCACAAAAAAAACCCCCCCCCCACCACCATTACCGCCCCCCCCACCCCCGGGAGGGTTGGGTTTGCGTTTTTTTAAACGCCGGGGGGGGGGACCCCGGTTGGTCAGCAGCAGCATAGGGGTTGACC